>CBFGMV010000016.1:0-118154 GCA_965649915.1 uncultured Dyadobacter sp. | reverse complement strand
GAAGACCAAAAACCTGGTCGAGGATGCGAGCTATGGTACCGGTGGCGAAACGACGGTGAATGCAAGCGGGAATTCCTTCACTTACACTTTCACCTACAACACCCTCAGTACCGACGTGGACCAGCTTATCGGGTTCTCGTTCGAAGCTGCGAATGCATCCGGAGCCAGGGAGGTTTCGGATCTGACCATGCAGGTCACCCTTTCGCCCAGGGACAATATCCCGCAAAAGAAATGGAACCTCACGTCAATCCTGCATGTGAACGAGAAGAACAAGGAGGTTATCAACGACTGTGAAAAGGACAATGCGATCCTGTTCAACCAGGATGGTACACTTACCTATTTGTATGGTACCGACACCGCCACCGGCAGCTGCCAGTTCGATGGGTTCAATGTGTATGACAAATGGGCGCTGAGCGCTGACGAGAAAACATTGGCCATTACCTATCACGGACTGTTCAACCCGGCGCAGGTGGTGGATACCTATAAAGTACGCTCACTCACGACCGATGAAATGAAGCTGGAACTGACCGTAGACCTCACCGCTTTGGGACTGGGCATTGAAACATTCCTGTACACCTATAAGGCAGGCCCGAAATAACACGACACTATGTTCATACATATAGACATATTAGATTATCTTTAAACAAAAAACTGACCCTGATGAAATATTGCATCCTGTTTTTCATAACAGTCCTGTATTCTTGTAGCCCGCAATCCTCTGAGGATAAGCCTGCTATGATGGACCGGGAGATTAATGAGAAGGAATTTACTGCCGAGCCTGCCCCGGAATGGACGAATTTATTTCTGAGAAAATCGGGCTGGTTTGGCGGGGATGGCATCTTTGCGATACCGTTTTCGGGAAAAGATTCGGAGCAAGGCGATAGCCTCCTGTTCCTTTTCAGCGACACGATGATTGGGGAGGTTGCGGGCGACAAGCTGAAACCAGGCTATGTGATGATCAACAATTCCACGGCATTGCTGAAAGACAAAACACCCGATTCCACGCACATCGCTTTCCGGATGGCGAAGGAGAATGGGGCGTACAAAGCTATTTTTACCCCGAAAACCGACAAGCCGGACAAGGATACCTATTTCTGGCTGGGTGATGGTTTTGTTAACCCGGATGCGAACAAAGACCTGTTTATTTTTGCCTACAAAATCACCAATACCCACGATAATTCCGCCTTCCCATTTAAAGAAACCGGCAATGCGCTCATCCACATTCCGGCAGGCAGCCCCTTTCCCTATTCCGACCAGCAGCAATCCGAACTGCCGTTCAACAATTACAAAAGCGGGGAGGAGACCATTTCTTTCGGCGCGGGCATATTCAATAACAGCGCGTCGGCCGGAGAGGCGGAACCGGACGGTTTTGTGTATGTATATGGTACCAAAGGCCTTACCAAAAAGCTGGTTTCGGCACGTGTAAAACCAGCGCAGGTCGGGGCGTTTGATCAGTGGGAGTTCTGGAATGGTAACGGCTGGTCGAAAGACGTGAAATCTGTGGCAGCGCTGAGTGATTCGGTGTCCAATGAGTTGAGTGTGAGTAGGCTGTCGAAAGGGAAATATGCATTGGTGTATCAGCTGGGCAGTCTTTTCCCGGAAATTTGCATGCAGGTTGGTCCTACGCCCGTGGGACCGTTCGGGCCGCGGATCGTCCTCTACAAAACATCGGCGGACATACAGGACCCCGATCTCTTTACCTACAATGCCAAGGCGCACCCGGCATTGTCGGCACCGGGCGAGCTGTTGATTTCATATAATGTCAACAGTTTCAAGTTTTTCGACGTGGTACAAAAGAAACCCAATTTGTACCGTCCGCGATTCGTCCGGGTGAAATTCAAAGAACAAACTTCATCCACAAACCCTTGAGCATGATCGACCAGGAAAGAAAGACGGCGCCTACGGAAAACAACCTTCCGTACATTATTCTCATTACGAGCGTCGCCGCATTCGGTGGGTTCCTCTTTGGCTACGACACGGCGGTCATTGCGGGAGCGATCGGATACCTGCAGACGAAGTTCAACCTGTCGCCGCTGATGGTCGGCTGGGCTGCCAGCAGCGCGATCTGGGGCTGCGTGCTCGGCGCGATGACCGCGGGCTTTCTCAGCGACCGTTACGGGCGCAAAGCAGTGCTGATCGGTACGGCGGTACTTTTTGCCGTGCCAGCCTATGGCTCTGCCATTGCCAACGATCTCACAACCTTCATTATCATGCGGTTGCTCGGCGGGATCGGGGTAGGCGCAGCTTCGATGCTTTGCCCGATGTACATTTCGGAGATCGCCCCGTCGCACCTACGCGGCAGGCTGGTGACGTTTTATCAGCTGGCTATTGTGTTGGGGATCAATACAATATATGTTATCAACCTCAAAATCAGCCAGGCGGGCGATGAAGCATGGAATGTCGAATATGGCTGGCGCTATATGCTTGGCTCGGAGGTAATCCCGGCATTCGTGTTTTTTGTCCTGCTGTTTTTTGTACCGGAAAGTCCGCGCTGGCTGGCAGCACAGTCCAG
The DNA here is from genome assembly GCA_965649915.1 of uncultured Dyadobacter sp. Classification (GTDB taxonomy): domain Bacteria; phylum Bacteroidota; class Bacteroidia; order Cytophagales; family Spirosomataceae; genus Dyadobacter. Next base: position 115,642 of record CBFGMV010000016.1, on the reverse strand, counting down.
GGAGAGTTTGGCCAAACAAATCCTGGAAAGGATCAATGGAAAAGTGGTCTCGCTTGAAATTTTTAGGGAAATCACCGACAGTATGCGCGACGAAAAAGGCAGCCTCAAAGATCTGATGGATACCAAATTGCGTAAGCCGCTGCTGATCGGCGTGGTGCTGGCGCTGTTTTCACAAATCACCGGCATCAATGCGGTCATCTACTACGCCCCGGAAATCTTCAAAAGCATCGGCTTTGGGGCGGAGTCGGCATTTACCCAAACGATCATTATCGGACTGGTCAATATGATTTTTACGCTGGTCGCCATCTGGTTGATCGACCGGGCAGGCCGGCGCAGCTTGCTGATCTGGGGCGTGGCGGGGATGGTCGTCTGCCTGTTTGCTACCGGTATTTGCTTCCATTTCCATTTCGACCAGGGGCCATGGCTGCTCATTTTCATCCTGGGGTACATTGCCAGTTTTGCGGTTTCACTGGGGCCCATTCCCTGGGTATTGATGTCGGAGATATTCCCGACGAAGATCCGCGGGATCGCAATGTCGCTGGCGACGCTGGTTTTGTGGATCGGCGTGGTGGTCATTACGCAGCTCACCCCGTTTTTCCTCGAAAGATTTGGCGGGGCAACGACCTTCTGGATTTTTATGGTCAATGCGGTCATCATCTGGATTTTCACGCTCAGAAATATCCCCGAAACGAAGAACAGAAGTTTGGAAGAGATCGAGCGGAGCTGGTAGCGGAGCGACAATGGACGAGGCGGTGATTAGGACCACAAAACGACAATAGCAGTAGTTCAACAAAAATAAAGCCGATGGCCGACCGCCGAAAGCCAAAGTACACATGAAAAACATCACCATTGGAGTCGATTTTGGAGGGACCCGGATCAAGCTCGGGCTTGTTTCGGAAGGGAAAGTCCTGGCGGACCGGAATATAGATGCCGCTTCCGGATCGACTTTCGAGGAAAGATTAAAGGACATTGTCGGGGAGATCAAAGGTCTGCTGGTGAGCGATGATTACCGGCTTACCGGCATTGGCTTCGCGTTTCCGGGTATTGTCAATGCGTATACCGGGGCCATTTTGTCCAGATATGTAAAGTATCCCGGGGCGGAGCAGATCGACCTGAATGCCTGGGCAGACGCGCAATTCGGGGTGCCTATCGTGATCGAAAATGACGCGAGGGCCGCATTGATCGGCGAATGGAAGCAGGGGGCAGGCGTGGGAAGCTCGGACCTGGTGTTGGTGACCCTGGGTACAGGCGTAGGGACCGGCGTGCTCGTGCATGGCGCGCCCCTGCGCGGGAAACATTTTATAGGAGGTAACCTGGGGGGGCATACCACGATCAATTTCGAGGGAAATGTATGCAACTGCGGGAATATCGGTTGCGTCGAAAGTGAAAGTTCGACCTGGGTACTCACCCAGATCGCACAGAATTCCCCAGGTTTCCGGCAAAGCAAGCTGGCGACTCTGGAAGTAATTGATTTTAAACATCTTTTTCAGTTGTCCGAAGAAGGTGATCTGTTAGCCATGAAATTAAAAGACCGCTGCCTGAGCGTGTGGGCATTATGTGTGATCAATCTGATCCACGCTTACGACCCCGAAAAGGTCATCTTCGGCGGCGGCATTATGAAAAGCAGCCACATTATTTTACCCTACATCAGGCAAATGATCGACAAGCACGCCTGGATCAACTCTACCGACGTGGAGCTCGTCGTGGCGTCGCAACCCGAGCATGCCGGAATATTGGGGGTATGTGAATTATTAAATCAAAAAAATACTGATAATGCGTTCTAATTACGACAAGTTTCCATTTGTTCAGGTAAGTAAGTCATCAGACCAGTGCCTGGTGGGATGGGCGGAGATCTTCCGCGAAGTGAAGCATGTGATTGAAACTAAAAACAAAGTCAAAACGGTGATCTGCCTAGATTTATACCACGGCGTCGCTGCGCAGGAGGTCTGGGATGCATTAAAGGGAAATTTGCCGGGTGCAACGTTGATCAATACCCGTGACTTTCTTAAAACGCCGGGTGAAATCGGCGCCATGGTGTATCCATTTGTGACGGATGATCAGGTTTTCGGGAAAATGAACAGCCTCGAAATCACGGATTTCTTTGATATGGGCAATCTCAATGCCGAGCGGGCACGCCTGCAATCGCTGGAATCGGGAATCGTAGTGGTTTGTGGGGAAGGGGCCGCTCTTTTTGCCGACGCCGATCTGCTGATCTACGCCGACCTGGCGCGATGGGAGATCCAGAAAAGAATGAAGCGCAACGAAGCAGGCAACTTTGGAGTCAATATCCTTGACGAAAGTTTTGCATTGAAATACAAACAGGGCTATTTCCTGGACTGGCGTGTTTTCGACCGTCACAAAATGAGTTTCTTCGCACAGATCGACTATTTCATCGATGCCAATATCCTCGCTGAACCCAAAATGGTTGGTGCGGAGACCTATCACCGGGGATTGAACGAAGCCGTGAACCGGCCATTCCGGGTCGTACCGTTTTTCGATCCCGGCCCCTGGGGCGGGCAATGGCTCAAAGAAGTGGTGGACCTGGACCGGGAAGAGGTCAACTATGCCTGGGGTTTCGACTGCGTACCCGAAGAAAACAGCCTGCTTTTCAAAATCGGCGAACACATTTTTGAACTTCCCTCCATTAACCTGGTCCTGGCCAGGCCCGAGCAACTGCTCGGCGAATCGGTTTACAGGGAATTCGGGGCCGAATTTCCCATCCGGTTCGACTTCCTCGATACCATGGACGGCGGTAACTTGAGCTTGCAGGTGCACCCGACGCGCGCATACATACAGGAGCACTTTGGGATGGCCTATACGCAGGACGAAAGTTATTACTTTCTGGAAGCGGAGGACGATGCTTGTGTGTACCTGGGTACCCACAAGGGTGTCGATGCCGGGCGGATGATTGCAGACCTGGAAGAAGCGCAAACCGGATCGGCGGATTTTGATGCGGAGCAATATGTAAACAAGTTGCCCGTCAAAAAGCATGACCATATCCTGATCCCGGCCGGTACCATCCATTGCTCCGGAAAGAATGCCGTGGTGCTCGAAATATCTGCCACTCCTTATATTTTTACATTCAAATTGTGGGATTGGGGGCGCCTGGGGCTTGATGGCAAGCCGCGGCCCATCAATATAGAGCACGGGAAAAACGTGATCGACTGGACCCGCGATGAGGATTGGGTGAAGGAAAATCTTTTCAATAACATCACCGGAATTTCCGCGGACGACCACGTGCAGGAAGAATCCACGGGCCTGTATGCTTCCCAGTTCATCGAAACGCGGCGACATTGGTTTGATACCAAAGTAACGCACTACACGCACGGAAACCTGAATGTGATCAACCTCGTGGAAGGGGAGGAAGTGGTCGTGGAAAGCCCTGAGGGACTTTTTGAACCTTATGTGATCCATTATGCGGAGACGTTCATCGTCCCTGCGAACGTCCCGGCCTACACCATCGCTCCGTTTGGTAAATCGGCTGGGAAGAGATGTGCTACTTTGAAGGCTTATGTGAGGGATTCGATTATTTAGAATTGATTAGTTGAGTATTAATGTATGTTGTAAAGTGTTAAAATTCAAATCGTTAAGATGTATTCCTGAACGCCGAAGCCGCCGCTGCGGTCGAAGGGTCTTTGCGATGATCGCCCTGCTCCTGCAAGCCTTATTAGCGGCCGGTCAGGTCAGGATGCCGCAGATTTTTCGGGACAATATGGTATTGCAGCGCGACAAGCCTATTCCGGTCTGGGGCTGGGCCGCGCCGGGTGAACAGGTGGAGGTGGGGCTGAACGGAAATGTGAAAACGGTCAAATCGGATGTAAATGGAAAATGGCTGGTGCAACTGGATGCGCTGCCTGCGGGCGGGCCGTATGCGTTACAGGTGAAGGGAAGTAACGAGCTTATGTTTTCGAATGTGCTGATCGGCGACGTCTGGGTCTGCGGCGGGCAGTCGAATATGCAATGGAAAGTGGAGCAAACGGGTTTTAAAGAAACCGACACTTTGCTCGTCCATGCAAACCGGATCCGGTTTTTTACGGTACTTACCGAAATGGATTACCAGCGACGGGAGGATCTCAAAGGCATAGGCTGGCAGGAACTAAGCTGGAAAAATATCGAAACGTTTTCGGCGGTAGCTTACCATTTCGGCAAAAATCTGACCAAAGACCTGAATGTGCCCATCGGGCTGATCAGTGATAACCTCGGTGCTACGTCGGTCGAGACCTGGATGAGCAACGAATCGCTGGCGCAATTCCCGGTTTTTCAGGAAGAAATGGGGCCGACCGTGCGTACAGGAAAGAGTTTTGCGCAATTGAATGCTGATTTTGAGCAATATAAAAAGAAGTGGTATAGCCGCCATTACTACGCCGGGCCGGGCGTCAAAGGGCAGTGGTACCTGCCGGGAACCGATTTTTCCGACTGGAAACCCATTGCCTTGGCGGGCAACACCTGGGAGGACGAACCCGGGCTGAAAGATTTCGACGGGGCAGTCTGGATGAAGACCACATTCGATTTCGATCCAGGCAAAACAAAGGATACATTCAACCTCCAACTCGCCCAAATCGACGATTACGACATAGCCTGGGTCAATGGGGTGAAAGTAGGGGAGACCTTTGGCGCGCACAACCATCGTAATTACAAAGTGCCGGTGTCGCTGCTGAAACCCAAAGACAACCTGCTGGTGGTGCGGGTTTTTGATACCGGCGGTGTAGGCGGATTCACCACTTCGGCGTTCTGGGGCAATCCGGTGTTATGGGGTAAATGGGTTTACAAAAAGGACATCGCTATCGATGCCGCGAAATTCCCGAAACCAATCGTGCCCGACGCGACGCCCTTTTCATCCCCCGGTGTGTTGTTCAATGCCAATATCGCCCCGCTGCGGAATCTGGCGATCAAGGGGATTATCTGGTACCAGGGCGAAGCCAATGCCGACCGGGCCGAAGAATACCGCTCGCTTTTTCCCGCGATGATCCGGAGCTGGCGTAAGAACTGGAATGACGAGAAGTTGCCGTTTGTTTTCGTGCAACTGGCCAATTATATGAAGGAGGTGCCTAAACCGAAGGAAAGCACCTGGGCGGAACTGAGGGAAGCACAGGCTATGGCATTGCAGCTCCCCAACACCGCCATGGCCACGGCCATCGACCTGGGAGAAGCGGACGATATCCATCCGAAAAAGAAGGAGGATGTCGGTAAAAGGCTGGCAATGGCCGCATTGAAAACGGTGTATCATCGCGAAGTTGACGCACAGGGGCCGGTATTCAGCCAGATGCAGATCCATGGGAGGGAGGCGGTGATCAGCTATGTTGCCGGCGGCATCCACACGACGGACAAGTATGGTTTTGTAAAAGGTTTTCAGATAGCCGGAGCAGATCAGCAATTTCACTGGGCATTGGGGCGCATTACAGGCGATCAGGTCGTGGTGTTTTCAGACAACGTTCCTGCACCGGTGGCAGTCCGCTACGCTTGGAGCGACAATCCGGGTGAGCTCAATTTATTCAACAAAGCCGGACTACCTGCCATTCCCTTCCGCACCGACCGGTGGAAAGGAGTTACCGACGGCAAGAAGTTCCAGCCCGGCCCCCGGTTTTAGGTCGCGCCGCGTAGGTCGGGCCGCGTAGGTCGGGCCGCGCAGGTCGGACCGCGCAGGTCGCATTAGCCAAATGCAGAGATTGTCCGGGAGAGATTTAAATGGTGAGTTTATTAACTTTGGCGTATGGAAATACAGCACAACGCAGAAGCAGACCCGATCGAGTTCAGAATAGACCATAGCAGTCCGTTACCGCTGCACATTCAGGTCGAAAACCTGCTCCGGACCCTGATCGAGCTACCTGAATATAAAAATGGCAAAATGCTTCCCAAAGAGGTGGAACTGGCGAAACGCCTGGGCATTTCCCGTAATACCATCCGCCAGGCTACCAACAAACTTCAGAATGAAAACCTGCTCGAACGCAAAAAAGGCGTAGGTACCCGCACTATCAAGAACACGGTGAGTACCAAGCTCGTCAACTGGGTGAGTTTCAGTTCCGAAATGAACAGCCAGGGGATGGATTTCCATAATTTTGAGATCAGGATCGACTGGGTCAAAGCCAGCAGCGATGTGGCCAATATGCTCCGGATTCAGAAGGATAAGGAAGTATTGCGGCTCGAACGACTGAGAGGTCTGGCGGACGGCCCGTTCGTTCTGTTCGTTTCTTACTTCCACCCGCGTGTGGGGCTCACAGGTAAAGAGGATTTTTCGCGCCACCTCTACGAAATCATGGAGCAGGATTACGCCACCGTTCCATTTGTTTCCAAAGAGCAGATCAAGGCCATTGCAGCCGACGAGCATATCGCACACCAGCTGCATATTCCTAAAGGCTCACCCATCCTGTTCAGGAAAAGGCTGGTGCTGGATCCTGGCGAAAGGCCCATTGAATATAACCTGGGCTACTACCGGGGGGATAGTTTTACCTATGAAATCGATATCAACCGGTGAGCATTCCCGGCATGCGTGAATGCCGGACTACCCCCAATCTTGAAACTGGCACCTGCCGGCCTGCCATGGAGCTATTACTTTCGTCGCAAAGAAAAGACGATGAGAGAAATACTAACCAAGATTGTCCTGGACAGGGGTTTGCATGAAAAGTGGCTCAATACCCTTTCATTTATGGAGAATGCAGGTGCAAGAAAGATCTCTGCCTGTGAGGATCCAATGCGTGTGGGTATCGTGCAGCTGAAACATGCCGCCGAAGAGCACCGCCATGCCTACTATCTCAAAAAGCAGATCCAGAAACTGGATGGGGATGGGCAGTCTTTCGAATTGCTCGCCCCGGTTTATACCAGACATTACCTGCACAACCTGGATATGCAATGCTCCCGCTACCTGAAAAAACACTTCGGACTGGTTGGAAGTGGTTTGAAATACGCATCGTACCTGTTTGTGACCTACGCCATTGAGGTACGAGCCGATGCGCTGTATCCGGCCTATCAGGATGTGCTCACGGCCCAGCGGTCGAAGATTTCCGTGAAGTCGATTATCGCAGAGGAAGAGGGACATCTGGAAGAAATGCTCACCATGCTGGCGCTTTTTGATCCGCGCTGGGAGGAACATGCAGCTCACCTCTTAACCATAGAAGCCGGGCTGTTTGAGGGCTGGTTTAATGCGATATCCACAGAAGTTGCAGGTCATGAATACGTGGGAGTTGCAGTGGCGTGAGGCCCTCGACAAGAGAAGGCAGGATGGGAATGTTCGTCAGCTGAGGTCAGTAGCACCGGGTGTGGACTTTTGGTCGAATGATTACCTGGGTTTGTCGTCAAATGTTGATTTTCAGCATTTTATTTTAAAATCGGCGACTGCCGATGCCAGGTGCCTGACGGGAGCTACCGGGGCCCGTCTGATCAGCGGGAACTCCCTCATGGCAATGCAAACGGAAGATTTTATAGCGGCGGCACATCAGGTAGAAAGCGCTTTGCTGTTTCCCTCGGGATATAAGGGCAATCTCGCCCTGTTTTCCTGCATTGCCGGCAGGCACGACACGATTCTGGTCGACGAACTGATTCACAGGTCCGTTCATGACGGTTGCCTGATGTCAAAGGCCGAGAAATGGAAGTTCCGGCACAACGATCTGTCTCATTTGGAGGATTTACTGAAACGAGCGAAGGGTAAGGTGATCATTGCGGTGGAAAGTTTGTATTCAATGGATGGTGATTTCGCGCCATTGAGCGCCATTGTGGATTTGTCCACGAAATATGGCGCAGGGTTGGTAGTGGATGAAGCGCATGCGATGGGGGTCTTTGGAATGGGCCTGGTGCATGCGGCCAATCTGCAACGGGATGTGCTGGCGACCGTCGTCACGTTCGGGAAGGCGATGGGCGTGCAGGGAGCCGCGGTATTGGGCAACCATTTATTGAAAGAATATCTGATCAACTTTGCTTCTCCCTTCATCTACTCCACGGCAATGCCTGATATACAGGTTCTGAGCATTAGAGCGGCATACGATTATCTGGCTAAACACAGCCAGCCGGCCCTGAGCCTGCAAGAGCGTATCCGTCATTTCAGGAGCTACGGGCTGTCGGGTATCTCTCAGGAAGCCAGTCCGATTCAAGTTATACGGTTCTCTTCTACACATCAGTTGAGAGAGGCGACCAGGGATTTGCAGCAGGCCGATATCTTGGCATATGCGCTTTTTGCTCCGACAGTCAGGGCAGGTGCCGAACGTTTGCGCGTATGCGTTCACGCTTTTAATTCGAATCAGGAAATAGACGAGCTGTGTGCTATTATCAATCAATATGAATACTATTAAGGGGCTGTTTGTTACCGGTATTGGTACAGGCGTTGGCAAGACGGTCGTGTCGGCCGTGCTCGCCCAGCATTTCCAGGCCGATTATTGGAAACCGGTACAGTCGGGGGACCTGCTTCGGTCGGATAGTATGATGGTGGGCGAATGGATCGACAGTCACTTGCATATACATCCGGAGCGTTTTCGTTTCGGCCTCCCTGCTTCCCCGCACCAGGCGGCCGCCGTCGAGAATCGTGCGATACGGCTCAGTGATTTCGGGCTGCCCGATACCCGTCAACCGCTGATCGTGGAAGGTGCCGGAGGCTTATTGGTCCCGCTCAACGACGAGCATTTCATGATCGATCTCATTGCATGCTTGGGGCTGTCGGTGGTTTTGGTGGTGAGGGATTACCTGGGGTGTATCAATCATACCTTACTATCGGTCGGGGCATTGGTGTCCCGAAACATACCGATTACCTATATGGTGCTGAATGGGCCGTTCAATCCCGCGACGAAGGCCATTCTGGAAAAACACGCCCCGGCGGAAACGATGGTAATAGCGGTCCCGGAAATACCGTCATTAAGCAGGGAATCGATCCGCCGGGTTGCCCTTGAAATTAACACAAAAGAAAGTCCGGGATTGCGCAGCGAGCGCTAACCGGGCATTTAAACGAGCCTATGCAAGAGGAATTGATACGACGGGACCAGGACGTGAACTGGCATCCGTACACGCAAATGAAGACCGCACGGCCGATACCCATCGTCAGAGGGGAAGGGGCGTACTTGTTTGATGCTGACGGGAAGCGATACATAGATGCGGTTTCTTCCTGGTGGGTTACGCTGCACGGGCATTCGCATCCCTACATTGCCGGGAAAGTTTCGGAACAGCTGCAAACACTGGAACAAGTCATCTTTGCCGGATTTACCCATCTGCCGGCGATTGAGCTGTCGGAGAGACTATTAGCATTGCTGCCCGGCAATCAGCGGAAGGTATTCTACACCGATAACGGCTCTACGGCGGTGGAGGTGGCTCTGAAAATGTGTATCCAGTTTCATAAAAACAGGGGTGTCCCGAAAAGCAAGATCATGGCGTTTCGCAACGGATATCACGGCGATACATTCGGGGCCATGTCCGTCAGCGGCCGGGGCACTTGGACCGCTCCTTACGGCGAGTTCCTTTTTGAGGTGTTGTTTATTGATACCCCTGAGAAAGGCAATTTGCCTGAGCTCAAAAAGGTCATCGATCGGCATGCGCACGAATTGGCCTGCTTTGTATATGAGCCGCTGGTACAAGGCGCAGGCGGAATGCAGATGCACGACGCCGGCGACTTGTCGGAACTGATGCGTTATTGCCGGTCAAAAGGCGTTCTGCTGATACAGGACGAAATTTTCGTAGGGTTCGGCCGGACGGGTAAACTGTTTGCAGCCGATCACCTGACCATTGAGCCCGATGTGATGTGTTTTTCTAAGGGGTTAACCGGCGGAACAATGCCGATGGGACTGACCACCTGTGCGCAGGAAATATATGATGCCTTTTATTCTGACGATAAAACAAAAGCACTGTTTCACGGACATTCCTTTACGGCTAACCCGCTGGCATGCACTGCTGCACTGGCAAGCCTGGATTTGTTGTTGGAAGAATCCACGCAGCAAAATATCTCGCGGATTTGTCGCCAACATGCCGCATTTATAGGGAAACTCGGCATGTACCCTGCTCGCCTGATAGCAAGACAATGCGGAACGATACTGGCCATCGAATGGCAAACCGAAAACGAAAGTTCTTATTTCAACCCGGTGCAGGGCCTTCTGTACGATTACTTTTTGGAACGAAATATCCTGACCCGGCCTCTGGGTAACATCCTTTATCTGGTGCCTCCGTATTGTATTTCCGAAGAGGATTTGGCCTACATTTATGGTTGTATCTTCGACTTCATATCTGAGCATCTACAAGCGTTGTAGGCGCTTTGTAACGAGTTGCCTTCGCCGTCAGCGGATACAAAGCTTAAAAGCGGGTCAATAAACCAAACTGGAATACCAACATGAGGGTAAGACAACGCAGATAATCTTACTCCTTCATTCAAACCGAACATCGACATTAATGCCCCGCACGAGCGATTGGTAAACGACACAATACCTTTCGGTCAGTTTTGCGAGGGTTTGAATCTGTTCCGGTGTTGCATTGGATTCGAGCTGGAAAGAAAGTCGTATTTCTTTAAATCCTACGGGCACCTCTTTTGACACGCCCAGGGTCCCGCGGAAATCCAGATCACCCTCTGCCCGGACGAAGCCGCCGGTTACTTCGACGCCAATTGCTGTCGAGACCGCACTGAGCGTCACACCTGCGCACGCTACCAATGCCTGCAAAAGCATATCGCCTGAGCAGGCGAGCATACCGTTTCCGCCCGTGGCCGGGTGTAGTCCGGCTTCCACCAGTGCTCTGCCGGTTTCCACTTTACAGGAAATTCCTTCTCCGATTTCACCCTGTGCGCGAAGGGTAATTATGGCCGTATCCGGGTCGGAGACGTATTTTTCTTTAAGCGGAGCTTGCAGGTTCTTCAATTCCTCGGATTTCATAAATTACAGTTTTGTTTAGGATTTATTCAGGTCTTTTTCAGAAACCTGTCTTTCCGGAATTAGCTGTAAGATATCACTATTGTTCCTGGATTTGCCGGGGCTATCCAAGTGTTTTCTTCAAAATTTTCATCGTTTCTTCCTGGCGGCGTTCCACTAGTTTCTTCGCTTTCAATGCCTTCTTCTTGGCTTCCGACGGATTTTGTGCCATGGCGAGTACGGCCGGTGTAATGCGGGCCACCTCTTCGGGCTTGTCCATGTCGAAAAGCCAGTCGCCGAGGCCGATATCGCGCCACATGAAACCTTTGCTGGTTTGTTCGCTAAAACGACCGACAATGGCCGGGATACCGTGGCCGATGGACATGATAGGGGAGTGCATTTCAAGCCCGAACAGGCCTGCCGACCGAAGATAGGTACTCAAAGCTTCGTCGGTCAGCCAGTAACGGTCGCGCCATACCACCCGGCTCCGGTACTGATCCGGTATCTTGTCAAACAAGACCTCCTTACCCAGCTTCACCTGCGTTTCGTCTTCGGGACAAATGAGTATTTTCAAATCCGTTTTTTCCAGGACCGCGAGCATGGCCTCCCGGATAGGGCCATTGTCATGTTCCCGCATTTCATTGTTTCGCTGATCCTTGAATGCATCATAGGGTGTGTTTCTGGACTTTACTTCCCAATAGGGTGTGTAACGCTGGCGCGGGATCACGCACAGGAACCGGCCCGCTTCCAGGCCATGCTCTTTGAGAAAATCGTCCGCCCTGGCGAAGTCCACGAGATCCACCGCAAAAGCACCATCCGGGGCGAATCCCATGACCGGGCAATTGACTCCATGCGCACGTGCATATTCCAGTGAAGGAGTATCCCTGAAAAAGGCAAATCGTGCATTGGAGAGCAGTTCGGAATCGGTTTTTATCGAGGCGAGCTGTTGTTCCGTCGGAGTGCCGTAAATCCCGGGGAAGGTAATGCCGTAAATGCCGTAAGGTTTACCGGTCTCCTCCTTCCATTTCCTGACGTCGTTGCGCGCGACGAGAGAGGGGCCCGATCCGTGCAGGAGGAAGTCTCCGTCGGCAAATGCCTTGCGGACCAGGTCGGGGGTATCCAGGATACTGACTTTCGGAAATCTTTTGGCAATAATTTCTTTTACACCATTGGCCACACTGGACGGCCACAGGCGCACTTCCACATTGGGCAGGTACTTTTCGAGGATCGCGAGCACACCCGGCGTGTGACCGATGTCGCCGATGTTGACGGTTTGCCAGGACGATCGCAGGATAACGACCTTCGGCGCGGCGGACTGTGCATTAGCCAGTGAACCGAGCAGCAGGCCCGCAACCCACGGCATTTCTTGAATAAACGCTCTTCTCTTCATTGTTTATGGATTTTTTGTGCAGCCTGGAAATCCTGAACTGCCTTTTGAACAACCGCAATGTCGCTCGCAGACAACTTTTTAAGCATTTCCATCACTTTCTCGGACTGGTATGGATTGTTTTTTAAAACAGACAGGATCTTCGGGGCCATCCAGGGGTTGGATGCGTCGAGGTCTGCGGCCAACACCTCGTACCACGCCTTTGAAAGCGGATAAGCAGGCTTGATTACCGTGAGTATTTCTGCTTTCTGGGCCGGGTTTTGGGTTTGATAAATGGTTGCAAAACGATCTTGTACCTCGGGTGACGACAGGTCGAGGGAACGCAGCGCGGCGAGAGCCGGGGCTTTCAGCGTGGGATCGGTCGTGTTGGCCAGGGCGTCAAAAACAAGTGATTCGGTCGTCGGGGTTTGCGGGAGCTGGCCCTGTCCGAACAGGTCGAGCAGAAATGGCTGGTACCGTGCCCGGCCGGGCCTGAGCAGGTTGTCGAGCAGCGGGCCCTCCGACAGGCGGCGAGCGGTTAGCTTGGCCAGTTGTTCTTTCTCGCCCAGGTGGATCAGGTGCCAGAGCGTGTGTGTCGTATACACGGCCTTCTCAACGGCGGCTTCCGCGATTTCACGCTTGGTGGCGCCGGTCACGGCATCCACACCTTCCTCTTTTTTCTCATCCACGAGCTCGCTCAATGCGTACTCACGCAAGGGCGACCAGTCGTTTTTCAGGATGGACACAAGCTTGCGGTAATCCCAGGTGGTGAAATCACTGTGATCCGTCTTGGTTAATGGTTCTTTAAAAACCTCCAGCCCTTCGAAATCGCCGGTGCAATCCCAGAAAATGCCCACTTCGATAGGCCGGCAGTCGCCTGTGAGGCACACCTCGGTAGCTACCCGCCGGTACCAGTGAATAAGACCGTCGGGGCTGCGGTACTCCTGGATGGCTACCAGCTCCCCCTCGTCGTTTTCAATCGTCCATGGTGACGCGCCCGAATGGACGGTCAGCGATTCCAGGCCGGGACTACGGTAATACGTTTTTTCCATTCCCTGCCCCAACACCGGCCCGGCGAGAAGTACGACCAGCAGCGATAGCAGATGTTTCCGGCACATAATCAGGTTGATACGACTGTAAGTACGTTTATTTTAATTATATCTCGATACTTTTCCGCAGCGCTTTCACAGGCCGTGGGTAAGAGAGGCCGGCGAGATGTTTCTTCCATTGGTCCGGGTCATATCCCCATTCTTTGCGTGTCAGCTCCCGAAGCTCGTTCAATGCGAAAGTTTTGTAATTGAAATGCAGGTCTTCCAGGTAGGTATTCAGGAGCTCAAAGCCTTTACGGCCGCCGCAGCGGGCCATTGCCGCCGCGATGCTGATTTCCAGTGAGCCGCCATGCACCCGCCAGCGTACTTTGTCATATTCGGAAGTGGCAAAGCCGCCTACGTTCTGATCGTTGAGGAGATTTTCAAAGCCGGAGACGAAGGCTTCGTCGGGCAGCCTCTCCGCGTACATGCACAAGCTGAGGATGCGGTTATGGAAGGGGACGAACTTGATATCGATGCGTTCGTTGAAATAGTCGTTGGTCCTCGGCACCATGCCGCCGCCGGAGCCGGTTTTTTCGAGGATATGACGGACCGTCTTGCTTTCGGAGCCATTTCCTGACATGCCCAGCAATGCAATATTCTGGTTGATTTTCCAGAAAAGTCCTTCCAGTTTGTTCTTTTCCCTGCCCCGGATATTGTCGTAGTCGTCGATGTAGCCCTTCGGGTAGCCGTCCTCCTGTTCGAGCTCGAAAAGCTGGGCCAGCTCGCCGCCGATGAGGGCATTGCCACTTCCATCCCCAAACCAGGCGAGCATTTTTGCCAGTAGCAGCTTCGCTTCCGGGCGGTCGGTTTTAGCAAAGCGTTCTTTGATCAGGGGAAGGATCAGCGACTTTTCCACCCGGCTACATTCATAAAGGTATTCAGCCGCGCCCGATTCGAGTTCTTTCACACGTCTTTGGATTTCCTGCGGATCGGCTCGTTTGTCGCCCGGCGCTCTGGTCAGATATTCCTGGGGAAGATAGCCGAGTGCCGCCCATTCTTTCTGGATGGCTGCAACCTGATAGTCCCTCGGCCGGATTTTCTTCCAGGCAACATCCGCAGCGATCTGGCCGGTGATGTAGCCCAGCACCAGGAGGTCAGCCGTCATCCGGGTGAATTGCAATGCATTGCGGCTCTGCCCGAAACCCCGGCCGGATATCAGCAGACCATCCAATTTCTGAGGTACAATGCACCGGTAGGGGATCTCGACGGTGATGTCGTTGGAATGCGGAAGCAAAAAGCCGCATTTGCTGTATTCGGACGAAGCCACATTGTGCGGGTCAAAGTCGCTGCTGGCAAGTACCAGTACGTCTTCGAAATGCCGTTTTTCGACACAATCGATCAGATCAATGTTGTATATACCATCGATCCTGCGCGATTCCCGGACGGTGAGGAAGGGATGGAAGTCATAGAAATGCGCTTCGTAATGGGAAATGAAAAATCCCCGCTGCTGTTCGGATATTTTCCGGTTGTCGAGAATGTCGTAGTCGCGGTTGGTGGCGGAAGGGAGCTTGCCTGCACCGGGAATGTCCCATTGACTGTAATTTTGCGTATAACCGATCCGGGAATCGCCGATCTGAAAACCGGCGCCTGCGAATGCAGCCACGTCACCATCCCCCGTTCCGTCGATCGTCACGTCCCCCAGCACGAGTTCGAGCTGGCCGTACCGGCATACAACCACACCTTTCACGGCATTGTCGCGGCTTACAGCGCCGCAGAGGATCGAAGCGGTAAGGAACCGGCCGCCCTTGTCCACGACCGACTGCAGATGATAGATCTGCCTGCCGATTTTTTTACTCATGTTGGCTTCAAGCGCGAGTCTTTCCGCTTCGTCGTTTTGCTTTTTGAAAAATACATTCTCTTTCACGCCATGGTAGTAACCCATGACGCCGCCCATGGTCTTGGTGCCTCCCAGGTCGTTGAAATAGTCGGCAACGATCGTGTCGGCGCCTTTGTCGACTGCTCCCTTCGCAGAAAGTGCGCCTGCGGTACCACCTCCCGCGACGACCACCTGGGTTTGTATTTTAGAGGTAATGGCGGCCATCCAGTCCAGTTTCACCATTTGCAATGGAACCTGGAAGCCGGGCTCGTCGATATCTCCGAATTGTACTTCTTTGATGGCCAGCTTCCTGCCCGGCAGCAGTAGGTTCTGAGCAGGGCCCGGCGCCTGGATTTTTATTCGATCCACCAGCTCCCGGGCCATTTTCTCGGTATCCAGGATCGCCGCCGCCGAAACGGGAGGCGGGCTATGGAGGAGATAATGGCCTTTCAATGCGGTGGAAGGCGCCGTCTCGTCGGCCAGACGGAATGATGTTTCCAGCGCGTACTGGACGATCTGTGCATTGACAAGACCATTCCCGAGGGTTTTGATCCTGGTGCCGAGTTGCGTTGCTATTTGCCTGGCCTTATGTTCCACTTCCTCAGGCCGGTCGGTATCAGCCGGATAATCGAATGCCAGGAATGCCTGATCGTCGGCCAGCTTGCCGGGGTGCATCGTGAGTTTGTTTTGGGTTAGGCCAAACGCCGGATCTGTTTTTATTTCTTTGAAAGAAGGCTTGTTCACCTTATGTACTTCAATGACAAACCCTGCCTCCTTGATCCGGAGCGATTGCCCGGCGAGCCTTCTGCTGAACAGCCATTGATCCGAAGCGTCGATAAAACTTTTGCATTTAACCGAAAACACACCCTGCTTCGTAGCCAGCAAAGCACCGCTTACCTGCCCTTTATGTTCCAGGAGTCCGCAGGTATCGGTCATCAGCAGGAGGTCTACCTTGCCCAGAAGCAGGTTTCGTACCATCCCTTTGCGTATGCTTCCTTTGAATAGGGCGATCTCACTTCCCAACCGGCTTTTTCCATGGCCGGATCCCCTGGTATTCTTGATCTCCTGTTGTTCCTGCGCGGGTAAAAGGAGGTCTTGCAGATCGGGGCGCAGGCTGTCAAAACCTGCATCATCGATCCATAACCTGCTTTTGGCTGCAAACTCATAACCGGGGCTCGATCTTTTTTCGACGAGGAGTACTTTTTTACCCAGGGAGGCAGCATGCAGGGCCGCAAAGTAACCCGACATCCCCGCGCCGTTGATCAGGATATCGTAGCTTTCAATGGGGGTGCCGCCACCGAACTGTCGGCTGATTTCGGCCACGGCCTGCTGGTTGAGCAGGGAATTGGTCAGCAGCACCGCGCCTGTCGCAGGGAGTGTCAGATGTAGGAATTTACGCCTGTCCATAAGAGCATTGGTTTTATACTTGTCCGGGACAAGTGTTCAAGGTTTTGTTTGGTCAATGATTTTTTGAAGATCGGCGATGTAGACGCCCCTGCTGTTGTCGTCGTATCCGTTGAAGATCACGTACCTGCCGGTGCGGTCCCAGGTGGGGTGGGCATCCATCCGGAACGAGTTATCCTTCACATCGGGGACTTTCACCCTGGCGATGACGGTCTCCTCGCCGGTTTTGACGTTCATCAGCCGGATAGGCACGATCCCATCGTCCTTCGTCACGCTTACTTCGTGGCGATAGGCATCCGTGATGATCAGCGGTAATCCTTTGGGGTGAAAACTGGGGTGGCCGGAACCCGGTGAGAATACGGTTTTAAGTTCCGACCCGTCGTATCTGGCGGTGATCAGTTCCAGGCCGAAACGCGTACTGTCGATTTCCAGGTTCATGGAGAAATGCTGGCCGTCGGGCATCCACGCCATGTGATGACCGCCTTTGCCGTATTGCCTGGTGGTAACCGCAGTCCTGATATCAGTGCCGTCGGGTTTCATGGTAATGAGGGCTACTTTGCGGGGGCCGCCGGATCTCGGACGGATAATAAGGCAGGTCATCAGCCTGGTACCCTGCGCATTCCACATCGCCTTGAAGGTGTATATCTCGTACTTTTCCGGGTCATCGATCCCGACTTTGGGCTTGGCTTCGTCAAAGATCCGTTGGATGGAAGCGATCATGCTCGTTTTGCCGCTCGCGACATCGGTTACGAAAAGACCATCGGTACTCACGATGCCGACATTTTTATGCCGGTACCGCTCGGGAAGGATCACACCATAGCCCGACTGGGCGTACACGGAGTTGGTCATATTGTGGCTCGCCGTTTTTTTACCGTCGGGTGTGGTCATGAAAGTGGCACCTTCCCATTTTCGTGACCGGCGACGGATGGGGTCATGCAGAACGGTATATCCTTTCCAGGTGCTGGTATCTACCTGATTGTAAAACAGTTCATGGTCCGAAGCGCCCCATTGGACGTTGGCGCCCACCTGCATTTCCCAGCCATAGGATTTGTCCACGACGGTTTCCTTACCGGTTGTCAGGTCGACGAGTACCACTTCCCCGGACTCTCCGGGCTCAGGGTAGCGGTCTTCAAAAGGAATCCTGAACAAGGCAATGTACCGGCCGGAAGGGCTGATGGGAGAGGTGTCGTGGAACCGGTGGATGATTTTACCGGAAGCTATCTTTCGGATGGGAATGTTGGCGACGGGCTTCCCGGAAAAACTGGTGGCGGTCAGCAAAGTCGCCGCTATTCCTAATGCCGCCAACAGCCTCCATTGCTGTTTGAATTCAATATCCTTCATTTTGGCGGAGTTTCGGGTTAGCGTCCATGTCGGTTTGCGGGAACGGAAACAGCAGGTGGTAGGACTGAATCTGCGGATTTCGGTTAAAACTGGTTTCGGCTTTCACCGCTTCGATGAGTTTTCCGGTCCGTAACAGGTCGAAGCGCCGGTGATTTTCAAAGGTGAGTTCCAGACGCCGTTCAAGCCATACGGCTTCTTTGAATGACTGGTAGGAGAGGTTGCTCAGGGCTCCGAGCCGTGCCCGGGTCCTTACTTTGTTCAACGCGGCATATGCTTCCGGTGTTGGGCCGTTGCTGGTCTCATTGAGCGCTTCGGCATACAGCAGCAGCACATCTGCATAGCGCAGAATGGGGATACTGGTGCCCTCGCCGCCGCTGGTCTTGGCGGTTTTGTCCCAAAGTTTCTGGAAGGAGGTGGCCTTGGTGAAATCCGGGTTGGTGACGGACAACTCCACGGTGGAGCCGTTGTAAGTGTAGGACGTCAGAAAAGTGACTGCCTTTCGGGCATCCTGGTCAGAATAGAGTTTGAACAAACTTTCGGTCGGCCGGGCAATGCCGCTTCCTCCGCTCGGGTATATGAGGGCGCTGCGTACGCCATAGCCTCTGCCCAAGCCGTGGCCGCGCACGTCGGTGAGGTATTGCACCTCGAAAATATTCTCTTTTCCGCCTCTTGCCGCAAGCGAGAATGCTTCGGCGAAATTGGGATACAGATCATATATGCCGGAGTCGATAACCTGTTTCAGTTTGTCGGCCGCCAGTTTCCAGTAGCTCGATTGCCGATCGGTTCCGGCCATGGTGATATACACTTTCGCCAGCATACCCATAGCGGCTCCCTTGGTGGCGCGGCCTGCGTCGGTGGCCGGATATTTTGCAGGCAGGCCGCTTTCCGCTGCCGCCAGTTCTTCAACGACGAACTTATAGATTTCCTCCGCCGGGACCCTTTCAACCTCCAACCCGTCGAGGGAGGAAGTTTCGGTTGTTACCAGCGGCACGGCACCGTACCAGCGCACCAGGTTGAAATAATGCACCGCGCGCAGAAAGCGTGCTTCCGCCACATAGCGTGCTTTGAGTGTCTCGTCCATCGCAATGGAAGGAAGGCGGCTGATCACGGTGTTCGACCGGTTGATACCCCTGAATGCGCCTGCATAAAAGGCAATGAACGAGTTTGCGGAAGTGATCTCGTAGCGCCAGAGCTGGGGCCTGTCTGCGGCTCCGGTCAGGAATGGGATACCGTCGTCGGTGCTGACCAGGTCTGCAAACGGATCCAGATTGCCGATGGCGGCATAGCATGCACCCAATGCAGCCTTGGCGTCTTCCGCCGTTTTATAGTAGGTGGCGTCGGTCAGGTTGGTGACCGGAGTCAGGTCCAGTTTGCTCTCGCAGGAGGCCAGCAGCATTACCGGAAGGAGGTAAATGAGTTTGAATTTCATGGGAGAACTTTTAAAAAGTCAGATTAAGTCCTACAAGAAGGGTTTTGGCTGCCGGGTAGCCGCCGTAATCGATACCCTGGCTCAACGACGAGCTGCCGTAGCGGTTCACTTCCGGATCGTAGCCGGTATAGCTGGTCACTGTGAAGAGGTTTTGGGCCGAAACGTAAATTTTGGCAGCCTGCGCCTTGAATTTGCTCCGCCAATTGGAAGGCAGGTTGTAACCTATTGAAATATTCTTGAACCTCAGATAGGATCCGTCTTCCACATGAAGCGAGGACAACAGCCGCGAACCGCCGGCCGCATTGGCTCTCGGAATGGTGTTGCTGGGATTGGAAGGCGTCCAGCGGTCGAGCACCCGGGCCGACTGGTTGTTGCCTCCCGTGAAATTGAGCTGGTCGAACGACCCGTAGTTCAGAATTTCGTTGCCATAGGAGCCCTGGACAAATACATTGAGCTCAAAGCCCTTGTAAGTAAGTGTGTTGTTGATGCCTCCGAAGAAATCGGGATTGGCATTGCCCAGGATATCCCGGTCGTCGTCGTTGATGACGCCGTTCCCGTCGCGGTCGGCGTAACGGATGTCGCCGGGTTTGGCGGTTTTCTGGGCCGAATTGTCAACTTCCGACTTATTTTGGAATATTCCGTCCATAACGAGCCCGTAATAGTTGCCGAGCTCACTGCCTACCCGGAGCAAAATGGGGTTCTGGGAGGTATTGGAAATGGTAGCATCAGACCCGGTCCTGAACTCACGGCGACCGTCGAGGGTCAGGATCTTGTTTCGGTTGAAGGTGATGTTGAACTCGGAATTCCATCTGAAACCGGCTCTGTCGATGTTAATGGTATTGACGGACAGCTCGACGCCCTGGTTTTGTACGCTTCCAATGTTTTTGAGGGTGGTGGTAAACCCTGAGGATGTCGGCACACCCACGTCGAAGAGCAGATCGGAAGTCTTTTTGTAATAATAATCGGCTGAAATGTTAATGCGGTTACGGAACAATCCCAGGTCGAGGCCGATATCGAATTGTGCGTTGCGCTCCCATCTCAGGTCGGGATTGGCAATGCCGCCCGTGGCGGAGCCCGTGTTGAGCACGCCTCCGACGACGTAGGGCGTGGCGCTGATGTTGGCCAGGTACCTGTAATTCCCGATTTCCTGATTGCCCGACAACCCGTAGCTCGTGCGGAGCTTGGCTTCGGAGACGGCGGGCATATTCGCCATCCATTTCTCGTTATGCAGCTTCCAGGCCAGCGCACCCGAGGGGAAAAAGCCGAATTTGCGGTTCGGTCCGAATCGGGAGGAACCGTCCCTGCGCCCGGTGAACGTCAGCAGGAAGCGGTCGTCGTAACCATAATTGATGCGAGCCAGATAGGAGATCAAGGCCCATTGATTGGCCGTCGAAGTAGGGGCGATGAGTGTGGAGCCGGCCCCCAGGTTGTTGTATTCCGCAAAATCGTCTGAAAACGTATTGGCTCTGGCGACGGCATTCTCTCCTTTGATCTCCTGGATCGTGTAACCCACCAATGCATTGATCGAATTTTTGGGATTGATCGACTTCGTGTAGTTCAATGTGTTCTCATTGAGCCAGTTGATCCGCTGTGTAGTGTTCACCGATGCGCTTCCCTGTACACTCGCACCGACGATCGCATTCCTGGTCACATAATAGTTGAGCCGGGAGCTTTGCAGGTCGGCCCCCAGGCTGCTTCTCAGGTTCAGTCCTTCCGCGATCTTTATGTCTACATAGGAGTTCGCAAGGAGCCTGATCAATGCGTTTTTATTGGTAAACTCGTACACCAGTGCAAGCGGATTATCGGCACCGAGGCCATTCAGCTGGCCCTGGTTTTTGTAATAGCTGCCGTCGTTGTTGTACTTTTTGAAAGTAGGCGAATAATTAAGCGCCGCGCTGATCACACCGGTATATGAAAGGTTTCCCGTAGGCTCGGTCTGGGCGTCATTGCTTTGGGTATAAGCTCCCTGAAATGTGAGGCCGACCTTGATGCGCGGCGATATTTCGGAATCTATGTTCGAACGCAGCGTGTAACGTTTGAAATCAGAGTTTTTGATAATGCCGTCCTGACCATAATAACCAAACGAAATCGCATATCTGGACTTTTCAGATCCTCCCGAAATACCCAGCTGGTGGTTCTGGATCGGTGCTTTTTGTAAAATGGCTTCCTGCCAGTCGGTGCCTTTGCCGATTTCCGCCGGCAGCGGCCGGTCGGCGGAAGAGCCGTCGAAATGAGGCGCGCCGCCGTTATTGACCTGGGCCTCATTCACAAACTCCGCAAACTGCTGTCCGTTGAGCAGCGGAATAGTCCTCCGCACCGACTGCGCGCCATAGTAGCCCTCGTAAGTCACGACCGTTTTCCCTGCTGCCCCTCTTTTGGTGCTCACAAGTACCACGCCGTTGGCCCCGCGTGATCCGTAGATGGCCGTCGCCGATGCGTCTTTCAGGATTTCAATGGATTCAATGTCGCTGGGATTGATGGAGTTGAGGTTATCGGTTGGGAAGCCGTCCACTACGTAAAGCGGATCGTTGCTGGCGTTGACCGATCCCGAGCCACGGATCCGGATGGTCGCGCTGCCGCCGGGCTTGGCCGAGTTGGTGATCACCTGTACCCCGGCGGCCCTTCCCTGCATGGCACGGTCGAGTGACACGATAGGGGTGGCTTTGATATTGTCTTCACTCACTTTGGAAACCGAACCGGTCAGGTCACTTTTTTTCACGGTGCCATATCCTACTACTACTACCTCTTCAAGTGATTTGGTATCCGTGGCCAGGGCAATGGACTGGTGCGATGAACTGGTGACCTGGATTTCCTTGGGCATATAACCGACGAAGGAAAATACCAGGGCAACCGGCAGGTCGCCGACCACCAGTTTGTATTCCCCCGCGACATCGGTGGAGGTGCCCTGCTGCGTGCCTTTCACCATAATGCTGACACCGGGCAAGGGTTCGCCGGAGTCGTCGGTTACCTTGCCTGAGATGGTTACGTCCGTTCTGGCCTGGGGGCCATTGGTCCATTCGCGGGCGACCTGCCCTGCCAGGGCGGTGTGCGCTGCGGGCGGGTTGTCGGTGGAAGCAGTACTGGACACGGGCCTGGCCGGATTTGAGCCGGAATTCTTATCGATGATCAGGTATGAGCTCTTGTTGACTTTCTTATAGGTCAAACCCAGCGGCGTTAGTATCTGATCCAGGTTCTTTTCAAGTTTCCATTGTTTATTGATGCGAAAGTTGAGGACCTGCATGCCATTGGTAGCCTGGGAATCGAAAAGAATGTCGACCTGGAAATGATTTTTCAGTTCTTTCAAGGCGTCCCTGAGGAGCAATGGCTGGGACGGCCGGGCTGCCGGGCCGTCGTTCTGTACCGGCAGCTGATGCATGGCCAATACCTGCGCAGCCAGCGGACAGGAGAAAAGCAGATGGAGAACGAGGATAAATCCCCAAAGGCAAATGAGGTGTAAACTTCTGGACATAGTAGGGTTGTGTTTACAAAGGATCGGACAATACGGGAACTCGTCGAAGGAGTCCGGAACGCCTTCGGGTAATTGACCCGTTATTTCAATTTTCAGCGGTCGCTGAACACTACCTTGTTGCTTTCACGGCTTACGGAAAGATCGAGGACTTCTGCCACGGATTGGAGGAATTCATCTATGGTAGTCCCTTTGAAAGAGCCCATCAGTCGCCTGCCGGCGATGGCCTGGTTGCTGAAAGTGACTTCCAGACCATAGGTTTCGTGCAGCTGGTAAGCCATTTCTTCCAAAGTGGTTTCATCGAAAACAAACCTTTTGTTCTCCCATTCGGAGTAGCTTTCGGGCGCTTCGGTACGCGTGACCTCCATGGGCTTGTCTTTTTTGAGTTTGACGACATCCCCGGGCTTCATGATGAGCTCCCTGGCATCTGAGTTCGCCTCATAGGTGAGTTTCACTTTACCATTGGTCAACACCACTTTCGAACCAAACTGCCTGGCCGACATCGTAAATTCGGTACCCAAAACTTCCACGGTAAAGTGCTCCGGAGTGCTGATAATGAACTTCTGGTGGTTTTTAAGATGCCTTACATTGAAACTGGCGTCGCCTTTCAGAAAGACATTACGCTCGGTTCTGCCAAAGCTCCACCGCGGGATTTTCAGCAGGGAGTTTGCATTGAGCTTCACACTGCTGCCATCAGGCAATTCAAATTTCTGGATTTCTCCATAAGCCGTTTGATAAGAGGTGTACCGGATGCTGTCCCGGTTGTACCAGGCAAGTCCGGCTGCTAAGGCGATGACGGCAGCGACTTTCCCGGCGTGCTTTCTGATCCAGTTCCCGAAGCGATTACCCATGTGTTCCTCACGCTGAGGCCCGGATATTTCATAGTTGTCGACGATCGAAAAAAAACGTGTGAGCTCTGCTTCGCTTTGCGCATTGTATTGCAGATGACCGCGTTCCCATTCTTCCAGCCATTGGTAATAAAGCTCTTCATTGTCCGTGTCGGTCAGCCAGTTCTCGATCGCTGTGCGCTGCAATGGAGAAGTTTTGTTCGCAAAATGATCGAATATGACCTCTTTACTGATCGTTGGTTCCATATTAAATCCAATGTTCTTTTAAACCCTGACGCATCGATATCAGCGCGCGGCTGATGTGCACCTCAACTGTTTTGATCGAAATACCGAGCTCATCTGCGATTTCCTGGTACTTCTTGCCCTCAAAGCGGCTCATCAGGAAGATTTTACGGCATTGCGGGGGCAGGCTGTGAACAATCCTTTCGACGCGTTGCAACACTTCCTCGTATTGTGCGATCATATCGGGCAAATTTCCATTTCCCGACACCTGGTACTCGGCAGCTTCCAGCTGTTCCATCGGCTGAAATTCGAGTCGGATGTAGTTGTAAGCCTCATTCCTGACCGACCGGAAAAGGTAAAAACGGTAGGAGGTGTTAATGCCCTCGTATGCTTTCGATTTCCATAGCTTGCAAAAAACCTCGCTCACGATGTCCTGGGCTACCGCTTCGGAGTATACGAACCGTGCGGCGTGGCTGCACAATACTTTGTGATAACGTTTGAACAACAGCTCAAAACCATACCTGGCGCTCCGGTCGAAACCGTTCCGGATCACCCATTCCGAGTCCGGCGGTCCGTTCGTTACCGGGATGTTCGATCCGAAGTTCCGCAGCGGAACTCCTTCGTCGCCGCTCACGGATGTCTGTGGTAATGGATCGTCATTCATATGGAATCGGACAATTTATTCTTTGAATCGGTCAACTAAATAAGAAGACAACTTTTAGAAAATACCCCCTTAGTGTCTTCCGTTTTTTTTTGCGGGTTTTTTATAATCGCCGGTTTGAACCTGGTCGGACCAAACGAAAAGTTCCTGCGATGCTCGGCAGCGCAGGAACAGGACTAATGTTACAGATGAATTGTTTCGTTTAATTTTCAGCCAGTTCGGGCCCTACCAGTTCGTAGACCCGGTCCACGTAACGGTCATATGCGATGAATACATCGGGTTTGACCATGAATTCCCGAGCGCCCAGGCTGCGGCATTTATCCCGTGTCGCCGGAATGGACGACGTCGAGGTCGCTATAACCCAAATGTCCGGGTACCTATCCTTTACTTCTGATATGACGTCGTACCCGTTTTTTCCGGGCATGTTCAGATCAGTGATAATCAGTTGCGGCAGCTGTGCCGGTCCATGGTCCAGCCATTGCATCAGCTGATCACCATTCGCGAATTGGCCCACGATTTCGAAATTACCAAAGGCTTCAAAAGCTTCGATCATAAAGAAGCGCTCGTCATCATCATTTTCAACTACGGCCAGTTTAATCATGGTTGTAACGGTTATATTGTGGCAGGTTTATTCTCGGGTAATGTAATATAAAAGCTGGCACCCTGTCCTGGTTGCGATTCTGCCCAGATTTTTCCGTTGTGGCGCTCGACGACCTTCCGGCATATCGCGAGTCCGACGCCGGTGCCGGGATATTGGGCGGGGAAATGAAGCCGCTTGAAAACTCCAAACACTTTTTCCAGGTGCTCAGCCGGAATTCCGATCCCATTGTCTGTTACGGCAATGGTGGTAAGCCCTTCCTCGGATGACGACCGCACGGTCACCTGCGGCGCCTTCCCATCCGTGAATTTCAGGGCATTGCTCAAAAGGTTCTGAAACAGCTGTACCAACTGTACCCGGTCGCCGAACAGATCGTGGGAACGGATATCCATACTTACTTTCGCTTCACTTTTCCGGATCGCCTCTTCCAGGTTTTGTTGTGCTTCCACTACGACATCTTTCAGGTCGAGCCGTTCGCGGTTCAGATCTGATTTGCTGATTTGTGAATAATGCAGCAGGTTATCGATCAGGTCCTGCATTCGCTGGGCACCCTGAATGCTTTTGCCGACACTTTTATCGAGCAGTTCGTATTTTTTTTGGTTAATGTGTTGATTGATGAGGTGTAAAAAGCTCTTGACAGTCCTTACAGGCTCTTTCAGGTCGTGGGAAACGATGGCAGTGAATTGTTCGAGTTCGCGGTTGGCAGCCGACAATTGCCTGTTGGTCGCCCAAAGCTCCTCTACCAGCTGCCGATACTTATTTGAGCTTTCCTGAAGACTTTGCTCCGCCAATTTCCGCTCGGTGAGGTCCCGTGTGACTTTTGAGAATCCCGTCAGCCGATGTTCCGTATCGTAAACCGCCGTGATGACGATATTGGCCCAGAAGCGGCTGCCATCCTTTCTCAGCCGCCAGCCTTCTTCCTCGTATTTTCCCGTCGTGCGCGCGATGCGCAGCTCCCGGGGCGGCTTGCCGTCCACAATGTCTTCCTGGGGATAGAAAATCGAGAAGTATTTGCCGATCACGTCTTCCGCATTATAGCCCTTGATCCGTCTGGCTCCCTCATTCCAGCTGATGATCCTTCCCTTGGTATCCAGCATGAAAATGCCATAATCACCCACCTGCTCGACCAGCGAACGGTACCGGGCTTCGCTTTGCCGCAGGGAGTCTTCACTTTGCAGCCGGTCGGTCAGATCCCTGGTCACCTGGGAGTAGCCGATGAACTTGTTCTGGTCGTTGAACAGGGCAGTCAGCACCACGCTCGCCCAAAACAGCGATCCGCCTTTTTTGACCCGCCAGCCTTCTTCCCGGTAGGCACCGGTCTGCCGGGCAATTTCCAGTTCCCGCTCCGGCTTTTTATCAAAGAGATCGCCGGTAGTATAAAATATCGAGAAATGCCTTCCCAGAACTTCACTTTCGGTATAACCCTGAATCAATCCGCCACCATCATTCCATGTTACAATATGGCCCTCCGGATCGATCATGATGATGGAGTAGTCCCTGACGGCTTCGACCAGCAGGCGGTACCGCTCCTCGCTTTTGAGCAGATCCGTTTCGACCTGTTTTCGCTCTGAAACGTCGCGCAGGACGACACAGAAGCCCGAATGTCCGTTGGCGTCGAAAACAGGCGCGTAGGATGTTTCCGACCAATATCTGTTGCCATCCTTCGTCATTTTCCATCCTTCCACCACCAGTTTCTTGTTCTGAAGGGCCTGGTCGAGCTCGTACTGGTATTTGATTACATCCAGATCATCGTTGCCGAGTTTGTGAAAAGGTTCATTCCTGATTTCGTCCTCCCGATAGCCGGTAACGGCGCTGGCGGCCGCATTGCAGGACAGGATTTTGCCTGTGGGGTCAAGCAGCAGCACACCTTCACTGAGGTGCTCCCATATAACATCGTGCGTGATGGGCGTAGTGGCCATTCAGTATTAATATGAAGTCTCGAAACAAAAAATATGAGCTTCGCTGCAAAATCTGTTCCCGAGGTGATTTTGGATCATTGTGGTGTGATTTTTGGGGAATTGGGGATAACTTTCCAGAACAAGCCCCCATATCAGTCCGCATCGCTCAGGTTTTCATCCACAAACTTTTTTAGGGTGCGCAAATTGTCGAGCGCTGCGCCCATTGTATTATTGAAATAAACATAAACTGCTTTCCCCGCATCGAGCCACCCGGAAACATAACCCGCATACTCATACAGCAGCCCCGGGTCATAGCTCCCTTTATAGTTTCCATCGGGGCCATGAAAACGAAGATAGATATGGCCGGCGTCGAGATCGGGCTGAGGTGACACACTGCCTGACTTGTCGTGATAGACCATCGCCGCTCCGTACGCATTCAACAATGCATAGGTCCGTTCCGAATACCAGGCCGTCGCCCGGAATTCCACGGCAACCGGCCATTTGTCGTTGTTATACACATGCAGAACCGATAGCAGTGATTCAACCCTGTCGAACAGATGAGGCTTTACCGACGCCGGAAACTGAACCAGGATGCAGCCCGCTTTTTGCCCTGCACCCGCAATGACCTGGAAGTATTGCCGGACGTCGGCCTCCTCGAAACGGAGCGATGGGCTGTGGGTGATCTGTTTCCAAAGTTTGAATGTAAACCGGAAATCGCTGTCGACGGAGCCGGCCCATTGGCTGACGGTAGCTGCCCGCGGCAGCTTATAAAAGATGGAATTGATTTCTATG
This sequence comes from uncultured Dyadobacter sp., assembly GCA_965649915.1. Classification (GTDB taxonomy): domain Bacteria; phylum Bacteroidota; class Bacteroidia; order Cytophagales; family Spirosomataceae; genus Dyadobacter. The sequence continues at coordinate 87,905 of CBFGMV010000016.1, read as the reverse complement.
GAATTAAAAAGAGTACCGTACACAGCGATCCGGCTTTGTCCTTCCAGGTCCGGCGGATAGGCTTGCCTGTTCCTGTAAGGTAAAACCAGACCGCTCGTTCCGATGTATAGTGATCCTCGTTCTGTCATTGTCCTCGCATTTTTTTTCTCCGGGCAATGGCAGGCAAAAATCCGGCCTGCCTGAAAGATCAAAGGTTGGCTTTCTGATTTGCCCGAAAATCATGCGATATTATTAAATCCATTCAGATCAATCCAAACGGAGATTTCTAATGGCGGGGAAGAGGTGAAAATGAAAGTAACCGCTCCACTTAATAATGATATTTAAAATTAAATAGATTAAATTTCTATTTTAAGGAGCGTCAATGTGCTAATGGCTGGATTGAGATCATACCGGGACTAACTGACAACTCATGAAGATTCTTGCAATCCACAATATTCTCTGGTCGCATTACAAAGCAAGGATTTTTGTTGGTCTGCATCAAAAATTGCAAAAGCAGCAGATACAATTTTACGTCCTGCAGCTCGCATACAGCGAGCGCAGCCGCCTGGCGCTGAAGGCAGACCTGACCGTGCATACCTATCCGCATAAGGTGCTGTTCCCCGCCAAGGCGATCGAAGACATAGGCACACGCGAAAAAACGAGGAGTCTTTTGTCGCAGATTATGCAGTATCAGCCCGACATTCTCTACCTGAATGGCTATTATGACCCTTCCTACTGGGTAGTGCTTGCCTATTGCAAGCTCAGGAACATACGCATCGTACTTGACTTCGAAAGTAATGAGATCAGCCGCCGGAGGATCTGGTGGAAAGAGTACATGAAAATGTTCTTTCTCCGGCAATGCGATGGACTCGCTTGTCTCGGCAGCAAGGCGGCCGACTATGCGCTTAAACTAAAAGTAAAGCCTTTCAGGATCCTCACTACCAAAAACGTAGGCGTGGATAACGATGCGCTTTCCGCTATCTACACCCGGGAGTTTCCGCTGCGCGAACAGCGGAAGGCAGAGCTGGGATTACAGCGGTACAACTTTTTGTACGCCGGCCGCTTCGTAGAGCGGAAAAACCTGGACAGGCTGATCAGGGCTTTTTATGGTGCCCGGAAGCAGTCTGCGAATGGCCATGAATGGGGCCTGATCCTCAGCGGGGAGGGAGAAGAGAAAGAGAAGCTGCTGGCGATCGCGAACGAGGACGTCGGGCAGCGTGTCGCCTTTCTGGAACCGTGTGAATGGTATGAAGTCCCGATACGGTACACGTTGGCCGACGTGGCGGTGCTTCCCAGCACTTTCGAGCCATTTGGGTTTGTGACGAACGAAGCCATGGTTTATCAAATGCCTGTTCTGGTTTCGGAGCGTTGCGGCAGCGCTCCCGACCTGGTGGTCGATGGTCACAACGGCTTTCAATTCAATCCGTTCGACGAGGCCGATCTTACCCGGAAACTAAAATTCCTGATGGAGCATACAGAAAAATTCACCGAATGGGGTGTCAATGGGAAGAAGATAATTGATGAATGGTCGCCCGACATCATCGTAGATAAACTGATCGATTCCTTTTTAAAAGTTTATGCTTATGAATAATTACTACGAAAAGAAAGTGCTGGTAACCGGCGGCGCGGGATACATTGGCTCCGAACTGGTCAGAAATCTGTTGCAGGAAGGTTTCCATGTTACCGCGTTTGACAACCTTTCTTTCGGAGGGGATGCATTGCTTGGGTTTTGGGGACATCCCCGTTTCCAGTTCATCAAAGGGGACCTGCTTCGTAAGCAGGACGTTCAGGCTGCCCTCGCCGGCATCGACTACGTTTGTCACCTGGCTGCGGTAGTGGGGGAGCCGCCTTGCCGGAAATATCCGCAAAAGGCGTTAAAAGTGAACTGGGATGCCTCCGTTCAATTGTACCAGCTTTGCAAGGCAGCCGGCGTCAGTAAGTTCGTATTTGCTTCTACGTGCAGCAACTATGGAAAAATGGCTGATGCCGATACATTGCTGGATGAAAAGGGTGCATTAAACCCCATCTCCCTCTACTCGGAGACGAAAGTGAATTTCGAACAATATCTCCTTTCGTTCGATGATCCGGACATTACCAGGATCATTCTCCGCTTTTCAACCGTCTATGGCGTCTCACCCCGGCTTCGTTTCGACCTGACCGTGAACGAGTTCACCCGTGACGCGGCACTCAGCAAACCCCTTCTCATTTACGGTGAAAACTTCTGGCGTCCCTATTGCCACGTAAGCGATCTGGCCAACTCTGTCAAAATAGCGCTGGTCTCGGACCGGGAAAAGACTGCTAACCAGGCATTCAACGTGGGTGATACCAGTCAGAATTACACCAAGAAAATGCTGATGGAGGAAATCAAAAAGGTGATCCCGTCTCTGCAAGTGACCTATCAGTCGGTCGTCAACGATCCCCGCGACTACAAAGTGAATTGCGATAAAATACGGGACGTTTTGGGGTTCAGGATTACTAAAACGGTTCCGATGGGCATTCGGGAGATCGCATCTTTGGTACAAGGCAAAGTCATCAGCAAACCCTATGGAAAAAAGTATGGGAACATCTGACGCGGAGGACAATGGTTACATACCGCTTTGCGAGCCCAATTTGCCGGGTAATGAAAAACAGTACATCGCCGATGCCATCGACAGCAACTGGTTGTCGGGCGGAAAATACCTGAACCTGTTTGAAAAGCAACTGGCCGAATTCACAGGCGCAGCCCATGCGGTGGGGATCAGCAGCGGGACAACGGCGCTGCAGATCGCATTGCTGCTCGCCGATGTCGGGCCGGGTGACCTTGTGATCGTTCCGGACCTGACATTCGTTGCGACGGCCAATGCTGTTAAACATACCGGCGCGGACCCCATTCTCATGGACATTGATCCCGACACCTGGGTAATGGACCTGGCATTGCTCAGGGACTTCCTCCGCGGCAGTTGTCACAGCTCCGGCGGACGCTGTTACCTGAAGCAAAACAACCGGCAGATTAAAGCACTCGTCACCGTACACCTGCTCGGTAACATGTGCGATATGCAGGAATTAATGCAGATCGGAGAGGAATATGGGATCAGGATCATCGAAGACGCCGCGTGTTCATTGGGCTCTTTCCAGTCGGGCAGGCATTCGGGCACATTTGGCTTCGCGGGCACATTGAGCTTCAACAGTAACAAGATCATTACGACCGGAGGCGGCGGCGCGATCCTGACCAGCAACGAGGCAGCCGCACGGAAAGCAAGGCATTTGATCACCCAGGCCAAAAGTCACCCGGTGGAGTATTTGCATGACCTTGTCGGTTATAATTACAGGCTGGTTAATCCACTTGCGGCCATCGGTGCGGCGCAAATGGAATTGCTGGACGGATTCATCGACGCAAAGAAAAATATCGCCGCTTATTACCGGGCCCACCTGCCTGAAATCGGGACCGGATTTCAGAAAATCACGGACCATACTACTTCGAACTGCTGGCATCCGGCGCTGCTTGTACCGGGGAGCAGAGAACTGGTTGCTTTTCTGGCCGAAAGGAAGATTGAGAGCAGGCCTTTGTGGAAGCCGGTCCACGAACTTCCCGCGTACCAAAACCACCATTTCATAACCCGACACAACAACACCGTAAAAATATCGGAAGCGGGTATCATGCTGCCCTGTTCCACTTCCATTACCTCCCGCCAGTTGAAGCGGGTTTGTGAAACGATTGCGCTCTTTTTAACTCAATAGGACCCGTTAAACGACTCAATAGGTATGAATGATGATCTAATCAGCCCAAATGCATGGCCTGTCAACGTAGTAATCATGGCCGGAGGGAAGGGAACACGTTTGCAGCAATTCACAAAAAGCAAACACAAATCGTTAATGGAGGTTGCCGGGAAGCCAATTATCCGTCACATCGCGGATCACCTGGGCAGCTTCGGCCTGAGAGAGCTTCATGTGTCGGTGGGGCATCTGGCGGAGCAGATCACGGGCTACCTGGGCAGGGGTGACGACAAGGGGCTCTCGATTCAGTATGTTCATGAAACGGCCCCAATGGGCAGTATCGGGGCCATTACGCTCAAAAAAGATTGGCCGTATGACTCCTTCCTGATCATCAACGGCGATGTTTTTTCGGACTTCGACGTCAGCTCGCTCCTTTCGTCATTCTTTTCGCAATCGGCCGATCTTGCCATTCTGGCGGCCGAGAACCGGATAGAAATTCCTTACGGTGTACTGGACATTACCCTGGATGGGCAGGTACAGCGGTTCTATGAAAAGCCCTCCTATGAACTGCGAATCAATACAGGGATTTATATTTTTAATAAAAAAGTATTCAGACTACTTCCCGAGGATCAGCCTATGGAGGGCTGGCAGCTCATTCAATCTGCACTGAGCGCCCAGTGTAAAACGATCGCCGTGCCGCTGGGCAACAGTTACTGGATCGACATTGGCACGATAGAAACATTGGAAAAGGCGCAAACCATCGAAACCGGAAAGGTCCTGGAATAAATGTCAATGCCCCGTGCCCGCGGTTACGCAACCAGCGCATACCTCCGCGCTATTCTCATCGGATTGTGTTAATTTACCAGAATGAAAAAATGGGAGAATTAAATGGCCATTCCTGGTAACCTGGTAAAAAAATGCCTGGCGGCCCTGGTGTGGCTGCTAATCGGAACGGCCTGCTCATCCGGAGACCGGCAGCTGGTGGGTATCTGGCACACCGAATTTGAATCCGTTCCCAATCTCAAAAGTGCCTTTGATTTTGAACTGCGGCATGATCTGTTCACTGGAAAGTGGAGCGGACGATTTGAGCTGGCCGAGGTGATGATCGCGGCGGATCTTCCGGGGATTGAGGTAAAAGACTCTGCAATCAAACTGGATCTTGGAGCCGGTGCTACATTTGACGGACGGATATCAGCGGATAGAACAGTGATCAACGGGGTGTTACGGGTGCCCGGTCAGAAAGCGGATACATTGCGTTTTGAGAAAGCAGAACGATGGTCATCGCAACGACCGGCGCGAATCGATTCACACAAGCAGGCATTGCTGACCTGGCAATACACGCCCCCGGATTCCCTCGGCGATGGCTGGGAAGTGGGGGACCTGAGTGAGAACAGCCCCGGGCCGAAACGCATGCAGGAGTTGTTCCAGCAGATCCTGCGTGGTCAATACCACGGATTGGACGCGCTGCTGGTCGCGCGGAATGGCCGGTTAGTACTCGAAGAATACTTTTACCTGGGTGGCCGGGACAGGATTCACAGTGTCCAGTCGGTCACCAAAAGTGTAACCTCGCTTCTCATAGGCATTGCCCACGATCAAGGTTTGATCAAAGACCTGGATGTGCCATTGCGGAGCTTCTTTCCTGCCTATGCGGATTCCAGCCAAGCCGCTGCGTCTCCTACCTTGCGCCATGCCCTGACCATGTCCGCTGCCCTGGATTGGACGGAAGACATCCCTTACAGCGATCCGCGCAATGATGCGGTCGGCATGAATGGAAGTAAGGATATGTATCAATATGTATTATCCAAAAAAACGGATCCCACGGACAGGCCGGGCGAGCGATTCGAATACAATAGCGGCATTTCGGTACTGCTCGGCGGGGTTCTGCTGAAAGCTACCGGCAAACCGGCTGACCAGTATGCGCAACAAACCCTGTTTGCCGACCTTGGCATCCAAAAGTTTTCCTGGTCGTCGGGAGGTGGGCAGGTGCATACCGGCGGCGGATTATTCCTGAAACCGCGGGATTTACTCAAAATAGGCCAATTGGTGCTGGACGGAGGACAATGGCGGGGGAAACAGGTCGTTTCTTCATCATGGATAAAGGAAAGCACAGCATTCAATCTCCCTATCAATGCATCCGGGGGCGATGCGGGCTACGGGTATCAATGGTGGCGCGGCGGATTTCCGGTTGGAGAGCAGGTGCTGCCGGTCATCTATGCCTCTGGTTACGGGGGGCAGATGTTGTACATCGTGCCCGATCTGGACCTGCTGGTACTTACCCTACACCATAATCCGACCGACGTCAATGGCAGCCACAGCATCAGCTGGAAAGAGATCGGACAAATTATCATTCCCGCTGTGCGCGACCTTAGCCAGGATAAATAGCGACACTATGACCTTCAAAATATTCATTTTCGCTCCGTGGAAATACCTGAAAATTATCGGATTAGCCCTATCGTTGATCGTGTGCACGTGGGGACAGGTATTTTCCCAATCCGGCGTTAAAATAACGGATACGGCGGACCAGCACATTTTTGCCGGGCGGGAAATCCAATACCTTGAAGACAAGGAAGGAACTTATACGTTGGAGCAGGTATTATCCCCGGCGTTGAATAAACGTTTCGTGACCGGTCAGACGAACACGCCACAAAACTACAACCTGAACTCCACTTACTGGTTCAGGATCAGGATCCACCATAACCCGGAAAGCGGCAAAAACTGGATACTGGAATTTTTCGACCAAACCATCGACGACATTACAGCATTCCTGCCGGATGAACATGGAAATTACAGCGCGCGGCAAATGGGAGACCAGCTGCCGTTTAAAAACAGGGAGTATGCCCACAAGAACTTCGAACTCAACATTCCCAACCATGCAGCGTTCGACGGGACTTATTACTTTCGGGTAAAATCTCACCAGACGGCGGATGCCATCATCGTTTTGAGGTCCGTCAATCGCTTTATTCAGTATGCGCTGGACGAATACTTCATCTTCGGGATATTCTATGGGATGGTACTCGTTTTCAGTTTCTATAACCTGATGATGTACCTGGCCGTGCGGCAGGTGCAGTACCTGTATTATGTCCTTTACAACCTTTGCGTAGGTCTTTTCGAGATGTGTATCGACGGTGTCGCTTATCAGTATCTCTGGCCGGATGCACCCGATTGGAATCAGTACGCTTACGGCATTGCCTTGTACGGGATCAGTCTTTGCATTGCAGTTTACCAGAACGCTGCTTTATACCCATAAAAAAGCCCCGAGGCTGGATCGTTTTATCATTCTGGTCATGATATTGCGGACGCTTTTCTTTGCCGTCTGCTTTATTTTCGACACCAACTGGTTCAGTTACAAATTCGTGGAGCTGGTACCGCTCGCGGTGGCCTTTTACACCGGGGTCTACATTTACAAGCAGGGGTATCACCCGGCCCGGTTCTTCGTTCTGGGATATACTTTCCTTTCTATCGGGTTCATACACAAATTGTTACTGATGCTGCATGTCGAAGGACTGAACTTCGGTGTCGTTACTTATTACAGTCTGAGCATCTGTTTTGTGATCGAGATGATCTTCCTGTCGTTCGCGATCGGCGATAAGGTACGGGTGTTGAAAAAGAAGAAGGATAAGGCGCAAAGGCAGATCATTCATCAGATGCAATTGAATGAGAAGCTGAAAGATTCGCTGACGGTACGGCTTGAATCGCAGGTGCAGGAGCGTACCAGGGAAGTGCTCGAAAAGTCGGAGATTATCGAGGCGCAAAATCAGGAATTGACCCAGGTCAATGCATTGTTGCAGAAACAGAAAGAAGAGATCCTCCAAATGAACCTGCTGCTGGAAAAGGATAATGAGGCGTTACATACCGATGTGGCGAAAGTGACCCAGGCAAGGGTGATGTCTACGGAAGTGAATTTTGAGGAATTCAGTAAAATATATCCCGACAATGAGAGCTGTTTCAGGTTCCTGGCGGGAATGAAATGGGGTAATGACACGGAAAAGGACCATTACGAATGCCGGAAATGCTCGCACGATCATTATTTTCATGGACATACCCCATACAGCAGGAGGTGTGCGAAGTGTGACTACGACGAATCCGTTATATCACACACTGTGTTCCAGAATACGAGAATTCCGATCAATAAGGCATTTTACATGGTCTTTTTGATATACACGACCAAAGGCAAAATTTCTTCCCACAAGTTGTCCGAGATCCTTTCCATCCGGCAAAGCACCTGCTGGGCCTATGCGAGCAGGATCAAAAAAGTCATGCATGACCGGCGCAAGGAGATCGCCGCATCCAAATCGGGCGAGGGGTGGAGCTTGTTGGTCCTCGACCATTCCCTGGAACCCGCCTGACCGCCCTCGTAAATTTTTTCATCATCCGCTTCCATTTTGGGGTCTGATGCCGGCTTCTGGCAAATTTTTTGTGTAAAAACCTGCCGGTTTGCAGGCGTATCAGCTTCACGATCTCGTTTCCGGCAAAAGTGCTTCTCATCGCTTGTAAATCAGGCAAATCGGGTCGTTTCAGTTGCGGGGTTAAACCGTATCAATATGTTCGTAAGTGTCTATTTTACAGCATTTTATGAAAAAATCTTTGCATTGACTTTACCAAAGTATACCTAAATTTGCTGCATGGAATTGTCCTAGAAATTATCAAATAAATTACCAACAATTCATTAACAAATTATGGGAAAGAGAGTTACGATGTTCATTGCCATGATTTTCGCGGTAATCGGTTTGGCCCACGGCCAGGATATTGTCGTGAAAGGTGTGATCAGGGATCAGCAGCAGCAGACACTGCCCGGTGCGAGTGTTCTGGTGAAGGGGACGCAATCGGGAACTGTAACGGATGTGGACGGGAACTATTCGATCGGGGTGCCCAACGGACAGGCTGTGCTGGTCGTTTCATTTATCGGTTACGGCACCCAGGAGATTACGGTGGGGAGCCAGACACAGATCGATGTCACGCTTACCGCGGACCTGAGAAATCTGGACGAGGTTGTGGTGATCGGTTATGGTACTCAGAAGCGCGGCGATGTCACGACGTCGATCGCTTCGGTGGATACGAAAGATATCGAAGAGCGGCCTATTTTGCAGGCAGCCCAGGCATTACAGGGAAAGGCCGCGGGTGTGCAGGTAACGCAGCCATCGGGAAAGCCCGGAAGTGCATTGTCCATCCGGGTGCGCGGCGCCACGTCGGTGCAGGCGGGTAACGAGCCGCTGTACGTCATCGATGGCGTTCCGACCATGGATACGCGGGATCTGAACGTGAACGATATCGAAAGCATCCAGGTATTGAAGGATGCTTCGTCCGCAGCCATTTACGGGGCAAGAGCCTCCAACGGGGTGGTGATCGTGACGACTAAAAGGGGAAAGGCCAATCAGTCTCAGGTAAGCTTCGGGGCCTATTACGGATTTTCCAATATAGCCAAAAAGATCAATGTGCTCAATCCGCAGCAGTATGCCGACCTGATGAATGAAATGGGCAACAATGTGACGGTGGGCAGCCAAACTACCGATTGGAACAAGGAGGTTTTTACGACAGGACATAACCAGAATTACCAGCTTTCGTTCTCCGGCGGCACCGACAAGAACAGGTACTTTGTGTCCGGAGCCATTTCGAAGGACGACGGGATCATCAAGCCTGCAAGCTACAAGCGGTATTCTTTTCGTATGAACCTCGACAATCAGATCAAAAGCTGGTTCAAGCTGACGACCAATGTCAGCTATGCCAATGCGAGGATCAGGGATGTGAAGGATAACAATAATGCGGGCCGTAATGCGGTGGTTCTGGGTGCATTGGGTGCTCCTCCCATCATGGGCGTGTATGCGCAGGACTCGGTAAGAGGCACTATCTTTACGACCAACCCACTCAAAGCCGGCTGGGATAACCCACTGGCCGCCATGTACGGGCCTACGCAGGCAGCGAAGGATAACCGGATTTTCGGTAACGTGGCCGGTGATCTGACATTGGCGAAAGGCCTGGTGGCACGCTCCAATTTCGGGATCGACTACATGAACCATTCCAACGACTATTATCTGGACCCTTACCGGACCACGGAAGGCTGGGGCAGTAACGGAAGCACTCATGGGCTTGGGAACGCCACCCGGAGCAACTCGTTCACCTATCTTTGGGAGAATACGCTCAACTATGAAAAGAAGGTCGAAAAGCACGAATTTTCGGTCCTTGCCGGTACGACGGTCCAGAAAAACAACTGGAATAACTCTTACATCGCAGGACGTGATTTTCCTTCCGACGGCGTCGTGAAAACGATCAATGCGGCCAATGAAATCACCGACGCCTATACCGAGCAATCGGAATGGTTCCTGAATTCTTACCTGGGACGGCTGATGTACAACTTCGACAGTAAGTATCTGATCACGGCCAATTTCAGGGCCGACGGTTCATCAAAGCTGGCAAAAGGGAACCAATGGGGCTTTTTCCCCTCGGTGTCTGCCGGATGGCGCATTTCTGCCGAGCCGTTTATGGAAGATATGAAGTTCATCAGTGACCTGAAATTGCGCGGGGGATGGGGCCAGAACGGTAACCAGGAAGGTTTGGCGAATTACGCCTCCTACGGGCTGAACACCTACACGCGACGAACGCCGACAGTTCCACCCTCCGGACCAGCCGTGACGCCGCCTACCTACGCGCCCAACCCCGACCTGAGATGGGAAACGACCACACAAACGAACATTGGTATCGACCTGAGCATGCTGCAAGGGCGCGTCACTTTTACAGCTGACGCCTACCTCAAAAAGACGAATGACCTGCTGCTGAATGTACCATTGCCGAATACCAGCGGCTACACTTACATGCCGAGGAACTCGGGTAAGCTGGAAAACAAGGGGCTCGAATTCGTTTTGTCGACCGTTAATTTCGATAAATCCGATTTCCAATGGACCACGGACTTCAACATTGCTTTTAACCGGAATAAAATCAAGGAACTGCAGTTGAGCAAGATCTATCGCTATGCGGATGTCGAGGGACGGAGCGACCAGATCATCATTCTGCAAGAGGGTGCTTCCTTGGGGACTTTTTATGGATACATTGCGGAGGGCGTCAATCCTGAAACCGGCGATATGATCTACAAGGACGTCAATGGAGATGGTAATTTCTCGCCTTCCGACCGCACTGTGCTTGGTTCCGCGCAGCCGAAGTTTACCTACGGGATGAATAACAACCTGACCTACAAGAGTTTCAGTCTGTCGTTCCTCTTCCAGGGCTCGCAGGGAAACAAGGCTTTTAATGCTTCAAGGCTGGAAACGGAAGGGATGTATGACAGCAAGAACCAGTCGACCGAGGTGCTGAGACGCTGGCAAAAGGCCGGCGATATCACCGATATCCCCAGGGCCACGGACGGAAACGTGAACAACTCCCTGATCTCATCCCGATTCGTCGAAAACGCGTCGTTCCTCCGGATGAAAAGCGCGACCATCTCCTATGCGCTCAACAAGGAGTTTGCGAATAAAATCAAGTTGAGCAGGGCCACCATTTACCTGACCGCCCAAAACCTGTTTACCCTTACCAAATACAAAGGGTTTGATCCTGAGGTGAATGCATTTACATCAAGTGGCGCTACCCTGGGGATCGACTACGGGACTTACCCGGTTTCCCGTGCATTTGTGGCAGGTCTTAATGTTCAGTTTTAATTCAGGAATCACATGAAAAAGATCAATTATATAGCGCTTTTGCTGGGCTCGTCGATGCTGCTGCTGGCCTGCCAGGATCAACTTGATTTACAGCCGGTTTCTCAAACCGTGGTGGGAGGAAGCGGGACCGGAACGGCGGGTTCGGCCATTAAGGACGCCGCCAGTGCCGAGGCTGCACTGGCGGGCAGCTATTCGATTTTCAAGAATGGTTCGGCGGAATATTATGTGATGGATTACTTCATCCTGGGCGACGGGCAATCCGACAACTCCTATGCGGGTGCGGATAATGCCGCCTGGTTTGAAGTCGATGAATTCCGGATCCTCTCGACCAACGCGGTCGCGGCCAGGGACTGGCAGTATTTGTATAACCACATTGCGAGCGCCAATTCGATCATCGCCAATGTACCCAAGGTGACGGCTGGCGGATTGTCGGACGCGCGAAAGGCGCAGATGGTCGGAGAGGCAAAGTTCATCAGGGCGCGCGCTTACTTCGACCTGGTACGTATTTACGGAGATGTTCCGCTGGTAGTGGATGAGCTGCCTACTATTACTTCATCCAATGTCGAGGAGATTTACGGTCAACTCTATCCGGCGAGAAGCTCAGCCGAAGAGGTGTATGCCCAGATCATCAAAGACCTGGATGAGGCTGTGCCGGCAGTTCCCAAGACAGGGCCCGACAAGATGACCGTTACGCCGGGCGCGGTGCATACCTTGCTCGCAAAGGTTCACGCGACGAGGAAGGATTGGGAAAAGGTGAAAACAAATGCCGATAAAGTGATCGCCCTGGGCTATACATTACTGCCCAACTTCGAGGACCTTTGGGATGGTAAGCATGAAAACAGTGCGGAGGCTATCTTTGAACTGAATTTTGAAGACTGGTCAACCGGGGGAAACTGGGGCTCGTCCATGTTCTATGGTACCGACTGGAAGAAGTTCAACACACCTTCCAACGACCTGTTGAAAGCATTTGACGATGAAAAGGATGTGGTGCGAAAGGCATCCACAATTTTTACTGCCAATGTAACCGGCAAATGGTCGGATAAATACTGGGGACTGACGCAATTCCCCTTCGCGTACAAAATGCGCAACACCGACGCTTCCCAGAACATCATCATGTACCGTCTGGCGGACGTACTGCTTTTGAAAGCCGAAGCTTTGAATGAAACGGGCGATCTGGCTGGTGCCCGCACCCTGGTCAATCAGATCCGGACGCGTGCCAAACTCGCCGCGACCACGGCAGCAGACCAGTCGGCAATGCGGCTGGCGATTGAAAAGGAGCGCCGGTTGGAGCTTGCATTCGAGGGGCAGCGCTGGTATGATCTCTTGCGCACAGGAAGGGCGGTCCAGGTGATGGGAGCGGTGAAGGACGGTGCAGGCAACAGCCTGAAATACAATCTCACCGAAACCAAGTTGCTGTGGCCTATACCACAGGGCGAGATCGATAAAAATGCCAATCTGAAACAAAATAGCGGTTACTAGGAAAACAAACCAGGTCATGCCGAACGGGGGCGTTTTGTAATGTGCCCGTTTTTGGCATGACCTTCATTTTAAACCAAATCCATGAGAAAATTTCTGATAGCGACTGTCGCCTGTCTGACAGCCGCATTGAGCAGCTGTTCCGGAAAACCGGCGGATACTGATAATCCACGGCCTTCCGATACGACTGCAAACAAGGTCGCGGTTTGGGTTACGAATGGCCAGCAAAGTAAATTGCTCAAAAGTGAAAACGCGCTTTCCATTGTGAAAACGGGTTCGGTCACCCCCGCTGCAAACCTGATTACCATTGATTTTTCAACGAAATTGCAGGAAATAGAAGGCTACGGAGCGGCTATGACAGGTTCCTCAGCCTATCTCATCCAAAAAAAGCTGAATGCATCGCAGCGCGCCGACTTGCTGAAAGATCTTTTTGATCCGCAAAACGGTATCGGGATCAGCTATTTACGGATTACCATGGGTGCTTCTGATTTTTCCCTGGAAGATTTCACATACGACGACCTGCCTGCCGGACAAACCGATGCTGCATTGAGCAAGTTTTCCATTTCAAAAGATCAGGAAGACCTGGTCCCGGTTTTGAAATCGGTGGTTACTTTACAGCCGGCGATCAGGATCATGGCGACACCGTGGTCGGCACCGGCGTGGATGAAAACGAACGGCAAACTGGCAGGAGGCAGTCTGAAACCGGAATGGTATGGCAGCTACGCGCATTATTTTACCAAATATCTCGACGCTTACAAGAAGGAAGGTATTGCGATTGACGCGATTTCGGTGCAAAATGAGCCGTTGCACGAAGCGGCCTATCCCTCGATGGGCATGGATTCGGCGGCTCAGAACGGCTTCATCAGGGATCACCTGGGCCCACTTTTTCAAACCAGTGCCATAAAAACCAAAATACTGCTTTACGACCACAACTGGGACCGGCCCGGATACCCAATCGCGATTCTGAGCGACCCTAAAACAAGTCAGTATGTGGCCGGTTCGGCCTTCCATGCTTATGGGGGAAATGTGTCGGCTATGGGTGAGGTGCACCAGAAATTTCCGGAGAAGGGCCTTTACTTTACGGAGATCTCCGGCGGGCGCTGGGCCACCAATTTTGCGGACAATCTGAAATGGAACATGTCCAATATCTTCATCGGCACGGCGAACCATTGGTCGAAAAACGCGTTGTTATGGAACATCGCACTGGACGAAAACGACGGCCCGAAAAACAAGGGCTGCGACAATTGCCGGGGCGTGGTGACCATTGCATCCAATGGCAGTATTACCAAAAATGTGGAGTATTATACGATAGCGCATATGTCGAAATTTGTCCGCCCCGGGGCATTCCGGGTGCAGTCGGGCAACCTCAGCGCTTCCAGCCAGCTCGAACACGTGGCGTTTATCAATGGTGACGGTTCAAAAGTGCTGGTAATTTTGAATCAGGGAACGGATAATAAAAAATTCACCGTTGCGATGGGCGAGAGCCAGTTTAGTTACACAATTGATCCTAATGCTGTGGCTACGCTGGTTTGGAAATAGGAAATCGGATTGATTTTTGTAAAAAAAAGTTGATGACCGATCCGGTTTTCGCTAACTTCTTGGTACATTTGGTTATCAATCACACTATTATCTAAGATTTCGTCAGATGGAAGCAATAGACAACTTTTCTACAATTGTCATTCTGGTGGCGGGAGCCATTGCATCAGCCAGTATCGTCAGGTTCTTCTATAATGTTGTAACCGATAAGGCGATAACCGTCATCAATATCAAGACTGGTAAATCCGCCCAGATTACCCGCAAATACAACAAAGGCCAGGTAAAGAGGCTTAGCGAAGTTCTTAGTTAATTCAATTGGAGTTGTCGGATCAGCCAGCTCCCTTGAAAAGGCAGGCGGCGAAGGTAACCGGTGTTTCCATTGTTATTTCGAGTTTAGCAAACAAAATAAGAGATCCGATCCTAAAAGACTGGATCTTGATATTCAGCCCTTTTATCGGGTTTGTTTTAAACGCGACCTACAACTTCGTGTATGCACATATCAAATTCTACTATTGGAAGTGGGTCACTAACCAAAATATAGGAGACCTGAGAAGAAGGCAAGCGGAGCATACTTGTGCGGCATCGGAAATCAGAGAGATTGAAAAGGAAATCAAAGCCTTGAACAAGGACATACGGAAGAAAAGATCAGACCTGATCATAAAATTGTAAAAGGCAGCCGAATCCCGGCTGCCTTTTTTAATGCACTTAATGACCGGTTATGGACCTAGAATCCCGGATTATTCGGTAACAAGTTTGGGTTTACATCCGATTCTTGTCTCGGAACAGGGAATAGCAGCTGCTTTTCGCTGAAAGTCGCGCCGAAAACGGTTTTGTGGCCGACAAACTCATCCCAGTTGCCGGTCACGTCGTTGTGTACTTTTCTGGTCCTCAGCATATCAAACCACATTTTGTTTTCAAAACAGAGCTCGAAGTAACGTTGCAACCAGACCTCGTGCTCGAATGCAGTTTGGGTTAACCCGCCAACAGGGGCAAGATTGGCGCGTGCCCGGATCGCATTCACGTACTGAAGGGCCTTGCTGTTCGGCGAACCTTCGGCGCGGTTGGACGCTTCGGCATACATCAGGTATACATCCGCGAGCCGGTACAACGTGAAGTTGAGATCCGATTTAATGGAATTCGTGATCGCATTGGCATCAAACCATTTATAAATGTACGTGTTTTTAAACTTCACGGGCTGGCCCGTTTTAATGCTCGGCGCAGTCGTGTAAAAAAACTGCTTTTCCTCCACGCGCTTGTCGCCTGCCGGGAACGATTTGATGAACTCGGGCGTCGGGTAAACCGACCCGTATTCATCCGCATATTTTGAAATTCCTGAATAGTTGGGAATGGTAAGCGGGGTAAGCGGATTCGTCAGCGGGACGCTTGCCGCAAACTGAACCTGAAAAATGAACTCGCCCAGGTTCTTGTTCGCCGGGTTGATCATATCGGTGTAATTCTTGAAAAGCGAAAATCCGCCGTTCTGGATCACATTCAGCGACCGTTTAGCCGACTCGGCGTAGTATTGCTGGCCGCCGTTGATCGCCGCACCCGCGTAGGTCAGGTACACATCAGCCAAAATCGATTCCACTGCTGACATCGAAACCATGCCTGTGGTATTGGACCAGGGTAATGTAGAAGCTTCCGCGGCGAGCAGGTCCGGAATGATGATTTTGTCATAGATATCCTTCGCGGCCGTGCGGGGCAGGTTCAGATCCAGGCTCGTCGGCACGGTCGTTACGCTGGGCACCGCACCGTACATCCGCACGAGGTAGAAATAGTAAAGCGCACGTAACATGTGTACCTCCGCGAGCATGTTGTTCTTCTGCTCGTCCGTCAACCCGGGCGCATTGATCCCGGGGATACTCTGCAGGGCGAGGTTACAGGCGCCCACACCGAGGTACATTTGCTGCCACCAGGTATCAAAGTAGAACGAGGTGTTGGTGTAACCGAGATTTTCGAAATTCACGAACCCGGTTTGTCCGAGGTCGCTGTTCGCTTTGCCGGTCATGAATTCAAGCAAATTGTAAGTATTTCCGCCATAGGACGACGGCTGGCCGGCAAGGAGTCCCTGTAAATTGACATAGGCAGAATTTGCATAGGCCCGGGCTACTTTGCCGCTGGATACTTCCGAACCCGGTGTCAGGAAACCCGTTGGTGTTTCTTCCAAAAAGTCACTGCATGAGCCTAGGGTCAGCAGAGATGCGGCCACCAATATATTTTTCAGCACTTTCATATCTCTTTTGTAGTTGCGGTTTAAAAAGTAAGTGTCAGTCCCAGGTTCCAAACCCGCGGACGGGGATTGGAGAAGAAGTCGAGGTTTTGTGAAAACCCGGTGTTGGAACCGTAAGTGGAGTTGAAAGTGTCAACCTCGGGATCGTATCCGGAATATTTGGTGATCACAAACAGGTTCTGCACACTGGCGTATAACCTTAGCCGTTCCATTTTGAGTTTTTCCAATACAGGCCGTTCGAAGGAATAGCCGAGCATGAAATTCTGGCCCCGGATAAATGAGCCGTTTTCGACCCACCAGGTATCAAAATGCGAATCCTGTGCAAATTTGTAGTTGCGGACTTGCGAAACCATCGTATTCTGGTGATCGGGCGTCCAGCCACCCAGCACGGTGGAGAGGCTGTTGGCGATGGTCTGCCTGTCTTCTACGGAATGTTTGAAAGTCGCCGCGGTGTTCAACCCTTCGACGAAGCGGATACTGAATGCGAAATCCCAGCCTTTGTACTTCATCGTGCTGTTGAAACTTCCCGTCCATTTAGGCGTCGTGCGGCCGATAATGCTGTAATAGTTGCTTCCGTCGGCATTGTAGATGTACTTTCTGTCGCCGGGTTTCAGATTATGTTCAGCGGCCAGTGCTGCTTCGTCCGAGCTGTAAGTCCCGAGCCTGGTCATACCATAGAGCGATCCGATCGGTTCGCCTACGCGGAGGATATTGGTTTGTCCCAGAAAGTTAGGTCCGGGGAAAATGTCGGCATTGCCACGGTTCAGTTTCAGGATCTTGTTCACATTGGAAGCAAAAATGAAGTTGGTACTCCATGTAAAATTGCGCGTTTCGATGTTCGTGGTATTCAGGCTCACTTCCACGCCGGAGTTCCGCACCGAGCCGATGTTCTGGTACACGTTCGCATTCACCTCGCCCGCCGACCATGGGATAGGCGCTTGCAGCAGGAGATCCTTCGTGACACGGTTGTAGTAATCGACCGTCAGGTCGATCTTCTCTCCGAGCCCCATTTCGACCCCGGCGTCGAACTGCAAAGATTTCTCCCATTTCAGATTGGGGTTACCCAGGTAGCTGGGTAGAAGCGTGGACTGCAATGCGCCATTCAGGACAGTGCTGGTGGCGTTGGTGGTGCCGGGCTGTATCTGGGCGATCGACTGGTACTGGCCGATCTCCTGGTTACCCGAAAGCCCGTAACTGGCACGGAGTTTCAGGTTGGTGATGGTTTTGTTGCCTTTCAGGAAAGCCTCTTCGGATATGCGCCAGGCGGCACCGACGGAAGGGAAAAAGGCGTATTTGTTATTGGCACCGAATTTGGACGAACCGTCATACCGGCCGGTGGCCGTGAAGAGATACTTCTCATCCAGATTATAAGTAGCCCTGGCAAAGTACGAGTTCATGGTCCATTTGTAGTCGGCAGAGGTGGAAGAACTTCGTACCGACCCGGAACCCAGCGTATGCCACTGGAAAATATCGTCGATGAAGTTTTGGGTTTCCACAAAATCGGTTTCCTGGTTGTACTGCTGCCACGACGCGCCAAGCAGAGCGGTAAACCGGTGGCGTGTATTGATCGTTTTATTGTAAGTCAGGTAGTTTTCCGACTGCCAGTAATTGTTCAGATAGCCCCTGATGTTCGCAACTCCGCCCTGATCGGCCGACATGTGCGCCAGGTTTTGGGAAGAAAAATAGTTGTTCTTCTGGGATTGCAGGTTGAATCCGAAATCAGTTTTGAAATCCAGGTCCTTCAAAATGTGAAACAGCAGGTAGGTATTACCCAGGGATTGCAACGTGTTGTTGATCGTGTACCGGTTGTGGGCGATGTTGACGGGGTTCGGCCCGCCTTCGAGTCCGGCGATATCGTTGTTGCCGGCCCAGGAGCCATCGGGATATTTCACAGGCAGGATCGGTACCTCCTCCGACACCATGCGGGGTACATTCAGGCTGCCGTTGCCGTCTGAGACCATGCGTTGTCTGCTGCTGATCAGCGAGAGGCTTCCACCCACTCTCAACCACCGGTTTACGTCGGTATCGGCCGTAAATCTGACATTGTACCGCTTGAAGGCAGACGTGGCCATGAGACCGTTCTGGTTCAGGTAGCCGAGCGATAAACTAAACAATGTCTTATCGTTACCGCCCTGGAAATTGAGCTGATGACTATTAGAAACAGCAGGTTTGTAAACCTCCTTTTCCCAGTTTGTATTGTACAGCGGTTTGTCATTGTTATCAAACAGCAATGGGAAGTTGGCATGGTTGAGGAGGGCTGGCGGCGTCCAGGTTCCTCCCGCGGGATCGAATTTTGTGCCATTGGCATACGCCTGATTATAGACATCTACAAATTGCTGTGCATTCAATGTTTTCACGTGCCGGTAAAGATCACTGACATTGATATTGCCGTCATAGGAGACCCGCATCCCGCCTGCGCGGCCGCGCTTGGTGGTGATCATGATGACGCCGTTCGCTCCTCTTGCACCATAGATTGCCGTCGAGGAGGCGTCTTTCAACACTTCGAGAGAGGCGATGTCGTTCGGGTTGATCGAGTTTCCGTCCACACCGATAACCCCGTCGACCACATAAAGCGGGTCGAGACTGGAGTTGATCGAGCCGGTACCGCGGACGCGCACTTTGGCAGCCGCCCCCGGTGCATTGCTGTTCACGCTAACCTCCACGCCTGCAATTTTTCCCTGCAGGGCCTGGGATACATTAGGGACGGGTTTGTCCATCAGTTGTTCTCCTTTGATGGTCGCAACCGCTCCCGTGAGGTCCGATTTACGGACGGTACCGTACCCGATCACGAGTACTTCGCTAAGCGCCCTCGTGTCGGTAGCCAGGTTCACGTTGATAACAGACTGGTTGCCGACCGTGATTTCCTGCGTTTGAAATCCTACAAAACTGAAAACCAGTACGCTGGATTCATTAGGGACGGCGATCTCGTAATTGCCGGAAGCATCCGTCGAAGTTCCGGTGCCCGACCCTTTGATGAGTACGTTTACACCGGGAAGCGGAGAAGAGTCTTTGGGGTCGAGTACTTTACCGGTAATTTTCTTGTCGGCAGCTGAGAAGCCGCCGGCATTGGCATGGGAGAGCAGGAAAATCAGCAGCAGGTTTAGCAGGACTACGCGCATAGTCCTTCCCGACCGAACGACGGGCCATTGTACATAACTTTTCATTTATCAATTAGTTAGTTTTTATCAAGCGTTTATTTCTAAAAAGATTGCAGTAGAAGATGTCCTTGCCGGTAAGGCAGGAGAGCGGATGGGATTCATGATTCAAAAAAGGTTTAGTTAAGTTTCGATTTTAAATACTACCAGTCCGGGGCCGCACAGGCGAGGCTATGCGGGCCCGATTAGCCAAAGCTGCCGCCTTTTGCCATAAAGCAGGCGGTAATTGAATTGGTCGTTAGGGGAGGGGAATTATTAATATTTTTAAAAAATATTGTCCAAAAGAGGTCTGAGCAGATTTAAATGCAGTTAAAATGACCTTAAATTAGGATTAAAATGATGGCCGTGTCAGCCAACGTGCTGGATCATAATGTCATCCGCGAGGTGTAATGCGGCTGCCCATACGCATGGGATGAGACGCAGGGATGCGTCTGCCGGGAAGAAAGATAGGAGAGAGGGGCAACCGAACGATTGACGCATTAGCGACGGACCGCGTCAGCTTTTTCGTATGCTTCCAAGCAGGTGCGAAGCGGTTTTCCCTGGTTGTAGATACAATCACAGAAATGAATGCATGCCTCCGGATTACTGTTGCCGGCACAACCATTGGTGCATTCAACCGGAGAATTACCCGGCCGGATGTTGTACAAAAAATGGTTGACTACGATCACGGAAGCCACAATCGCAACGACACACCCAAAGAAAAGCACCGGAAACCGGTTGGTCTGCGTCGTCGGTCGGGCGAAGTCCTTCGCGGTTTTGTCCCGTTTGAATGGCAAAATGTACTTCAACCGATCGTAGTCCCAACATAGTAGATACAAGTTGGCCAGGAGCATGAGCGTCGTGATGCGGGTTCCTTCGAAACGAACCGCGTATGCCAGCACACAGATATTGAGGATGATCGGAAAACTCATGAGTGCGCCCAGTAATGCGGTTCTCGGGATGAGCAGCAGCAATGCGGTCAATACCTGTCCGATCCCGATGAATGTGTAGTAATAACCGGTAAGATGCAGCGCGTCAAAATAATGGCCTAATGGATGATTGGGAGGCAACGCAGTGAAGCGTTCGCCCATTATTTTCACTATCCCCGACGGAATAAAGCCGAGCGCCAAAGCCACACGACAGAAAGTTGTAAAATAATGAAACCATTTGTTTTCCCTGGCTTCGCGGTAGAACCTTTCGAGACTGTTCAATGCATTCATGTGATGGTTCTTTTGAAGCTTAAATTTTGTAAAAGTACTTTGGAATTCAAAGTTAAATTTTTAAAAATAAGCCGGCGAGTACGGTGCCGGCTTATTTTGTAGCCACAATCGGAGGCTTACGGGAACTGCTGCACCGCTTTCAATATTTCAAAACCCATTTGGGTCTGGAATGGATCGGGGTTCAATGAGCTGTTGGTCAGGATCACCACGCCGGTTTTGGTAGACTTATCGAAGCCAATGAAAGAGGTATAACCACCGTTTCCTCCGTTTTTCCAGATCACGTGCAGGTTGTCGGTGGTCAAGAGGCTCCATCCCAGTCCGATACCGTCCTGATGATCACCCGAGTACCGGAACGTAGGCTGGTGGGTCAGCGCGATGGCATCCCGGAGAGGGGTGTTTGTTGAATTCATGTTCGCCTCAAGATAAACGAGCATATCATCCATGTTTGATAGCAGCGATCCGGTGCCTTGCAAGATGTTTTCCATGTATTTAGCCCAGGAATCGACCTTTTTCTTTCCATAATGCCCCTGTACCAGGTTTTGAAGCTGATCATTGGTGAATGAGACCGTAGTATGCTTCATCCCGAGCGGCCTGAGCACGCGGTCGGTAACCATCTTTTCGTAGTCCGACCGGTTGATATTACTCAGGATCTGGCCCAGCAAGCCATATCCGACATTCGAGTATTCAAATTCGGTGCCGGGCTCCCGGGTTAATGTATAACCATTGACGAACTCATACATTTTCTCTTCGGAGTAGCCCACATACGGGTTGAAAGCCTCTTTGTCCATGTTTTTCGGGGCCCGCGGAAAACCCGAAGTGTGATTGGCCAGGTGCCGTAAGGTGATCTTCGTCCCGTTGTAGGATGGAACTTTAACCTGCAACGGCAGGTATTTTTCGATAGGATCATCCAGATTCACACTATTTCGCAAATGCAGGTCTGCCAGTGCAATTGCAGTAAATGTTTTCGTAATCGACGCCAGTTCCAAAACGGATTTGGATGTAATTTTATCGCCGGCCCCCAGCTCCTTTTCTCCGAAACTGTACACGGTTTTGGAGCCGTTCCTGATTACGCCTACGATCACACCCACATTGGCGCCCGTCACAATATAGGGATCAACCGCATTGGTAACCGCCTCTTCAACCGTCGAAGGTACGGGTGATTTCTCACGACAGGAATAAAGTAATCCGGCACAAATGAATAAGCTTATTTTGAGGTATTTTAATGTAATTATTTTCATAGCTATTTGGTAATGCGATTAAAGTGACGATCAACTGAGATCCGGATGCCCGGGAATACATAATTATAAACTGAAAATGCTTTGTTCGTTTTGGATATCGACTGAATATCAGTTGATAAATAGAGTTGAGTCGAGACATGGTAGGAATGAAACATTTTGAACCTGACACCAACGGCCAGCGGAATACCAATGCTTACCTTATTGATATACTGATCAATATTTGTCGTTTTATTGTCGGCGTATTTGACTTTTGCCCGGATCAGATAAGAGAACTCTATGCCTGTTTGTACGGTGAAAATAAGCTTTCTTTCCGGCGATGAATTGTATCCCAACCAGAGCGGGATTTTTAAATAATCCAGATTTGTTTTTCGTTGCTCATAGCCTCCGCCTTGCAGGGAATACAGCAGATCTGCACCAACACTTAGTTTTCTGACCGGATTATACGTCAGCCCGATCCCCTGCGTAGTCCGTATCCGGAAATCGTAGGGAGCCGTTTTAAGAAAATCCAAAATGGGGACGCCGGTATTGTAGCGAAATGTGGTGGCCGATGGCAAAAACCTTAACCCGACGGCGAATTTGTCTTGCGAATAACACAACCTGCACGAAAGCAAGAGGCATAAAGCGACTGCAATCTTTAAATTCATTTTCATAGCTAAACATGTATGGTAATAGATAAGAACCCGGGATCGGGTTATCATGGATTGCACAAAAGTAGCGGCCATCAAAACGGCAAGCGTTCCGATATATGGATTTTTTTAGATCTGTAAATATCTGATTATTAGCAAATTGATAAACCGGAACTTGTTTATGCCGATCCTTTGCAGTTCAGCTCACGGAATTCGCTGGGCGAGCATCCGGTATTTTTCTTGAATGCGGTGTTGAATGCTGTTTTGGAATTGAAGCCCGATTCGTAAGCAATGCTCAGGATGCTCATATGGTCGAAGCTGCGGTGCGACAGCATCCTTTTACATTCTTCCAGCCTGTACCTGTTGATGAAAGTGTAAAAGTTTTCACCGAAGCTGCTGTTGATCAGGTAAGAGGTTTGATAGGTATTAAGCAGCAGGATCTTTCCTAATTTGGGCAATGTAATTTCACTATCCATATAAGGCTTTTGAAGTTCCATAATTTCCAAAAGCCGATGCTGGTATGCTTCCAGTTTTTCGTCACTGATCGTTTTTTTCTTAACCTGTGTTGCATTTTCAACTGCTTGATTCGGAATATCCGGGTCGGGAAGTTCGGGAAATGCTTCCAGGGTGGCCGGGACCGGATCGTCGCTCAGTAAATCAGAAAAGCTATCGCTTTGCTCTTTCGGAAAAGCAAATACTTCCTTTTGTTTTGTAACCTGAATGCCCACATAATAAAATCCGCAAAGATAAATGAGCGGGAAAAATGCAGACTTCTGACCATGATCAAAAACGACTTCCGCAAAAGATACCGCAAATAATGCACTGAGCCCAATGGTCGCATTGAAAAGCCAGTGGTAATCGTTGTCCGGTAAATTGGACACAAATAGCGGGAGCTTTTTACGATGCCTGTTCAGCGTTTTAAGCGAGTGATATTGATAAACTATAACCTGAATAAAGAACAGGGATATCAATACTATTTCCACCGGTTCACTGCCCGTTGAAGCCGCGATGGTTGCCAGTGTTGCCTGATCCTGATCCGTAAACACATAGCCGTCCAGGTACAATGCGAGTACGATCAGGTATGGAATAAAATGATAAACGAGCTTCGCCGACAATCGTTGCGAAACGGTGGTCAGGTAAAATACTGAGAGGTAAACCAAGGGGGCAAACGCAAACAAAACGGGTTGTAAAACCACCGCCAGCGCCGGATACCCGGAATAGGAGCCGGTGGCGGCCAGCGCTTCATCTACGAAATCAAAGGAAAGCAGGATGAAAAGCAGCCCGAGCAGCCGGTAGCCCGTGGAATTGCGGCTTTCTTTGGATATGGCTAATACAGCTAAAAAGATCAGGCAGCTTACCGTAGCTGTATTGAGTAATACACCGGCCATAAAGGATTTTACTTTGGAGCATGCAAGGTAAGTACATCCTGGCTGCGAGCCAATACGCGCGCATGAAAACCCGGTCCTTCGGCTCCGTCCCGGACGGTCCGGAATGTTTTTTAAACAAAGCAAGACAGCGCAGGACAGTTGTGAGACAGTGAAACTGCTTATTTACATTCCGATAGTTATAAATATTTGTACAATACAAAGTGGTCTCTTGCGGATCGATGTGAAGTTTTGTCCCGGATTTGCGTGAAACAAGCAGCATATTTACATGATTCCCATTGGTCCGAACGCTGGTCCATGTTCTGTGAAGGGGACGTTACGGCCTTTGGTGACCTGTTCGATCACCATTTCAATGCGCTTTATCACTACGGCACCCGGTTCGCTTCGGACAAGGATCTGATCAAAGATTGTATACAGGACCTGTTCCTGGAAATCTGGGAGAAGCGGGAGAAGCTGGGCCACATCATCTCGATTAAGCCCTATCTCTTTCAGTCCTTGCGGAACAACCTGCTCGCGCGGCTTAAAAAACAATCGAGGTTCTCGGGCCTGCCGGCGGACGATGAACTGTTTTCGAATGACATTACTTCGGAGCTGAGCTGGATCGTGAATGAAACCGAAGCACTGAACAGCAGCCGCCTGGTCAACGGCATGGAGATGCTTCCCAAAAGGCAGCGGGAGGCCCTGTATCTGAAATATTACGAAGACCTTTCCCATGAAGAAATTGCCCATGTCATGGGCTTACAGCGGCAGGCGGTCGCCAACTACATCCATTACGGCCTGCTGAAACTCCGGAAGTACTGGAACTACAAAACCATTCTGCTGACGATGATCATCGATTTTGTGGTCTGAGGCCCTCATTGAAGGGTTTCAAATTTTTTTTCGAAATTTTTTCAAAGGTCATGGGTATGGAATGGCAGACGATCACTCATCGTGCCAGAAGAGGATTTTTTAACAATTCCATGAATAATTATAAGAACTTCGAGGTGAAGGACTGGGTCGATGACCTGGATTTCCGTAAATGGGTTTATAAAGGTGAAGCAGATGCGTACTGGGGGACGGTCGTCGAAAACACACCCTCCCAGGCCGAGAACATCGAACAGGCCAGGGAGATACTGCTCATGGTACGTGGCGAACTGCACGATGTTCCTGAGCAGGAGGTTGCGTCGAGGAAATCCATTCTGCTGGACCATGTGACGCGCGAAAGAGAAGCCCGGGCCTGGTGGCGAGGAAGGTGGTTCCAGGTTGCCGCTGTGCTGTTGCTAACGCTGGGTTTTGGCGGGTACTACTGGAAACGGCTGTCGTCGACACCCTACAATGCCATCCTCACACAGCAAGGAAGGGTCGCCATTACCGAAATCATCAATACCGGTGAAAAAGCGAAGCTGGTGACCTTGCCCGACGGCAGTTCCGTGATACTCAAAAAAGCGGCGCGGATCAGTTATCCGAATGTATTTGCTGCAAATAAGCGGGAGGTAGTCATGCTTGGGGAAGCGTTTTTTGAGGTGCAGAAGAACCCGGACCAGCCTTTTTACATCTACTCCGGCGAAATGCTGACGAAAGTGACCGGAACGAGTTTCAGCATTAAAGCCAACGAAAAAGAGAAGCAGGTGCAGCTGGTCGTGAAAACCGGGACGGTGGAAATTTCGGTACATAGCCAGGGCAAGGACACAGGCAGGCACCGCCTGACATTGAACCCCAACCAGCTCGTCTCGCTCGACCGGGAGAGCAGCGAACTCGCAAAGCGGGATGTAAATGAACCTGTGCTGATCGGGCTTCCTATTGAAAATCAGTATTTTGCATTTAAGAAAAGTCCCGTGAAAGATGTTTTCAAAGCCCTGGAACTTGCCTATGGTGTGACGATCCGGTTTGATCGCGAAATCACGGCGAAGTGTAACATCACGGCCCGGCTGGGTGATGAACCGATCCGGGAGAAATTGCAGATGATCTGTGAGGTGCTGGGCGCGCGGTTCGATATGCAGAACGGCGTGGTTTCGGTTTACTCCGAAGGCTGCGAAAAATAAAGCGATTCTTGACCACCTAACTCAACGATGCCTATGAAATAGAATGTCTCCTGCAAAACAAGCCGGCAATGCTAAGACATTACCGGCTCAACTGACATCTCCAATGCGGTCGTCATGATCCGGTCTCGTACACCGGGTATGCTTCAAAATGGCCATGGAGGAGGTTTGTAACTCTGATATGAAGAACACAAAACCTAATTCAAAATTATGCAAAAAAGCCGAAACACCGTCATGGTCCGGGCTCGTCTGGCAGCGGTCTCGATCGGGCAAATGATACTTGGCGTTCTCCTGATGGGCACTACACAGGCGAAGGTCCCCGACAAACAGAATATCCTGAATCAACGTATATCAATAACAGTTACCGGAATGGCACTCGATCAGGTACTGGAAAAAATTGAAAAGCAGGTCAATGTAAGGTTCGTTTACAGCCACCAGATCATCGATGCCGACCGCAAAGTGTCCGTGCACGATGCGGATAGCCGCCTGGAAACTGTTCTGAAAGGGATGTTGGAACCGCTGGGCATTACTTTCAAACTATCGAGCCGCAACACGATCCTGCTGAAACGGGGCGCTCTTAAAAATACCGATTCAAAAACATCGGGCAAAGGCGACCATAAGCTCTCGGGTGCGCTTCCTGACAGTAGTTTCATGATCAAAGGGCAGGTTTTCGACAACCGGGAACCGCCCGTTGCATTGCCGGGAGTGACGGTCCAGATCAAGAACACGACGCGTGGGGTTACTACGGATGTCAATGGGAATTTTGAGATCCCGGTGCGGAATGGCGAGGTGCTCGTCTTTACATTCATCGGCCTGGACGCCAAAGAGATCGTCGTGTCCGGTTCCAAAAACCTGGTGGTATCTCTAGCTGAACAAAACACAGCATTGAACGAGGTGGTGGTTACCGGCTATTCCGAGCAGAAAGCGCGGAACCTGGCCAATGCGATCGGAAAGCTGGATGTGAAAGCGGCCGTGGCCAACAAGCCGATCACCCAGCTGTCGCAGGCATTGCAGGGCGGTGTCACCGGGCTCACCGTCATGCAGGGCAGCGGCATGGCGGGGGAGGATCGTTCCAATATCCTGATCCGGGGCATTTCTACCATCGGAAATTCGTCGCCCCTGGTCCTGGTCGACGGCGTCCCTTTCGATATCAATTCCGTTGATCCGACCACCGTCGAAAGCATTACCGTGCTGAAAGACGCGGCGGCAGCGTCCATTTATGGTGCGCGCGCAGCAAACGGGGTGATTCTGGTGACCACCAAAAGAGGTATTCCCGGCAAACTCTCCGTGACCTACGACGGGTACGGCGGCGTTCAGAATGCGACCTATCTTCCCAAGTTCGTGGATGCGCCCAAGTACATGACCATGGTGAACGAAGCTTATGCCAACATCGGAGGCCTGGAACCTTACAGCGAGACCACCATCCAGAAGACGATCGAAGGCAGCGACCCGGTCAGCTATCCGAATACGAACTGGTCGGAACTGATGCTGAAAAAGAACCCCGTCATCCAGAGCCATTCGGTCAGTATCTCGGGCGGCAATGAACTGGCCCGCTTTGCGGTGAGCGGTAACTATCTGTACCAGGACGGGTTGACGTTCAAGCGCGATTATGAAAGGTTCTCATTCCGCGCCAATACCGGGGTTACGCTCACCAAAAATGTTTCGATGCTGCTGGACCTCGTGGCCACCAGGGGAAGAAACCGCTCGGAACTGGTCAGGTTCGGCAATTCGCTTCACCTGGTTTACACGACACCACCGAACATTGTCCCGAAATACCCGCTGAAAGACGATGGCTACCAGGCTTATGGCAATTTTGGGGAAATGATGAACCCGATGGCCGAGCTGGAAAGGGGAGGATATGCTCAGAACAAATCCGACCAGATCAATATCAATTTTCAGCCGGTATGGCAGATCACCCCGGAGCTGAAAATAAGAGGCCAGTACCTGTACCGTGTCAACTCGAATGGCTATCTGGATAACCGTAATTCCTACAATTTTCTGGACTACTACACCGGGAACCTCGTTTTCACCTATGGCAATTCCAAAGGTTCCACTGTGGGCAGGAGCACTTACAACTATTTGTCGTCCAATCTTGAGTTTTCCCAAACCTACGGAAAGCACTTTTTGTACGCGATAGGCGGGCTCTCACGGGAGGCGAACTTTATTTCCAATTTTGACCAGGCGAACCTGGCATCCTATTTCGTCAAGTTCAATTATGTTTTTAATAATAAATACCTGCTCGAAAGCACGGTGCGGACCGACGGTTCTTCCAAATTCGGTCCCGGCCATAAATGGGGAACGTTTCCCTCGGTTGCCCTGGGCTGGAACGTACATAATGAGGAATTTTTGAAAAATGTCGGTTTTATAAGCAGTTTCAAACTGCGGGCTTCCTATGGCCTGATGGGCAACAACGGCAGAAACGATGACGTCAATGAGCTGTATCGTTATCAAAGTCTGATCAATGGCGGGAACGGGACGGAAACCTCGATCGGAAACCCTGAAATTACCTGGGAAACGGTCAAAATGCTGGATATCGGAACCGATATCAGGCTGTTTCAAAACCTCGGCCTGACGATAGACTGGTTCAGTAAAACAACGGATAACATCCTGCTCACGCCGCCATTGTCGCTTTCGTCCGGTGTGGCTACGCTCCCGATCAACTCCGGTTCGGTATCCAATAAGGGCTGGGAATTGATGCTCAACTATTCGAAGACCTTCAACAGGGATTTCGAAATGAACGCCAGTGCCGGGTATTCGTATTACAGCAACAAGATCCTATCGCTCCGAGGTGGGCCCTATATTGGAGGCAATGGGTTGGATATCAATGAAGTTGGCCATCCGGTCAATAGCTATTATTTATACAAAACGGACGGCTTGCTGACCCAGAAGGACATCGACGGCGGGGCGACCCTATTGCCCGGACAGCAGATCGGCGACATTAAATACCTGGATATCAATGGAGATAAGAACATCGACAAGGCCGACAAGGTCATATCAGGTAATCCCAATCCCCAGGGCAGCTACTTTGCAAACCTGAACTTTGCCTATAAAAGGTTTTCGCTTGAAACGCAGGTTAATGGTTTCACCAAAAGCCTGGCCTACTACACCGGAAGGTATCAGACACCGCTGAATGTGACCTCCAATTTCGACGGGGGAACGCCCATGCAGTTTCAGACCGATTACTGGACCCCACAGAATCCGGACGCGATGTTTCCAAGGCTTGCGCCCGCGCCGGGCAACAATGTCCTTCCCGCCGATTACTGGCTCACCAACGCCGCATTCCTGCGCGTGAAGTACATTCAGCTGGGTTATAATTTCAAACCGGAGCTGGTAAAAAAGATGAGGATCAGCAACCTCCGGGTGTTTGTGAACGCCCAGAATGCGATCACGCTGAGCAAAATGAAATACTTTGACCCTGAAACAAGGGGAAGCGAAGCGAACTACCCGATGATGAAGGTTTTCACCGTAGGATTGAATGTCAAATTCTAAACGCAACTGAACTATGAGAAGGACCTATATTTTATTGCTAACCCTGTTCTTGCTGAGTTCCTGCAATGATGAATTCCTGACCAAGGACCATCCGACCGCTACCACGGACGAGAATTTCTGGAACACGGAAGGAGAGATCAACACGGCACTCAATGCGATCTACGAACAGGTGCCCACGGGCCAGTTTCAGTACAGGAGAAATACCAGGATCACCTTCGAGGGCATGACCGACAATGCGGTCTGGTATGCCAATTTCTTCGGGGAGGTCAATACCATCGCCCTGGGCAATGCAAATTCGCAAATGCGGGGCGGCGACTGGTATGCGGTGCAGCCGGTTTGGGAGGAAAATTACATTGCCATCCGCCGCGCCAACCGGTTCCTGGAACACGCCGGAAAAGCATTGATCGAACCCGGGTTGAAGAAGCGGTATTTTGCGGAGGCACGGGCATTGCGGGCCTGGCTTCACCTGGACCTTTTTCTGTATTACGGCGAGGTTCCTATCGTAACAACGGTCGTTCTGCCTACCGAAACGGACCTGAAAAAGAATTCAAGGCAGGAAATCGTGGACTTTGTTGTAGCAGAACTGGATGCCGCCTCCGCGGATCTGCCCGCCGCCTATCCGATCAACGACGTGAAAAGGATCACCAAAGGAGCCTGCTACACCATGAAGACCGTGGCATTGCTCAACAACCGCCAGTACGCCCAGGCCGTAGCCGCAGCCAGGCAGGTTATTGATATGAACCTTTATAAGCTGCATCCGAACTATGTAACTCTGTTCAATTATGAAGGGCAGGTCAACGAGGAACGGATATTTATCAGGCAGGCCGGGAATAATGATAGTTTTTACCGGAGCGCGCCGGGTTACCTGGGCGGTAATGCATGCCTCAACCCAACCGGCTCCCTGGTAAATGCATACGAAACCAGGCAAGGCAAAACCCTGACGGAGCTTGGTGCGGACAGCGCGGAAATTTACAAACAGAATCCAAATTACAGGTCTAACCGGGACCCGCGGATGGACGCTACCATCGCCTATCCCGGCTCGACCTACTATGGGAACCTGGACCCCTGGGACGATTCGCCCAACAACCCGAACAGGCTGGCGGCCATTTATTCTTCCAAAACCGGCTACTGGCTCAGAAAATACGTCGACCTGGCCGATAAAGGCAAAGGCGGGTCACTCGACTACATGGTGTACCGCTACGCGGACCTGCTCCTGATGTATGTGGAAGCGTTGGTGGAAAGCGGCAAATGGAATGACCCCGACGTGATCAAATACCTTAATCAGATCCGGAACCGGGCCAAAATGCCGAGTGTAAATGGAGCGGTTTATAATTCCGAAGCGAAGATCAGGGAGCTTTACCAACGCGAGCGCCGGGTCGAACTGGCCTTTGAAGGAAGCCGGCTGTTTGATATGAGAAGATGGAAAATCGGCGAAAAGGTGATGAATGGGATCGTCGAAGGGGCAATTAATCCCAAAACCAAAAAGGCGGTCAATGTAGAAACCCGGACATTCTCGATGAAAGATTATCTATGGCCCATTCCGGCCCGGGAAATGGAGGGTAACCCGAACATGACGCAAAACCCGGGCTACTAGCAGAATGCCGCTTGACCGTGTGCAGCAATAATCAAAAAGGGCTATCCGCGCTATCCGCTCAGGCTACGTGGATGGCCCTTTTAGGTGTAAAATTTTGGTTAAGAAGTTATTATGATAAATCTTCCAGTTGCCTGAATATAGGCACAAGTGCCTTGCCCTTCCCGGATAAGGTGTATTCGATGTGCAGGGGTTTTTCCTTCACGATCGTTTTTTCGATCAGCTCCTGCTCTTCCATTTCCCGTAACGCAGTAGCGATAGACTGTTTATTGGATCCTTCCAACTGACGGAGCAATGCATTGAAACGTACCGGCTCGCGCAATGCGATTCTGAAAATCTGCGGCTTCCATTTGCCCGACAATTGTCTCAGGATAGCTTCCGCCGGGCATTCGCCAGGCTCGTTTTCATTATTCTTCATGACATGATCTGTAAGTGCCATCCGGTAGTCAGAAAAATCTGACTAATTGACTGATTATGAATGTGAGGCGAACTTTGTAAAACAATTCAGTTCGTTTTTAATCTCAATCTATGGAAAATCAACCTAATAACCCGCTTCTCTGCGACATTGAGTCCGGTATTTGTGAAATGCCTGGCACTGCTGCTCCACTAACAGCAGACGGTCCCGTTCAGATCCATCAAAAGGCCATAAAAATCATTTATTTTACCGATCCGATCTGCTCTTCATGCTGGGGGATCGAACCGCAGCTACGCAAACTCAAACTCAGCTACGGGGCTTATTTCGACATCGAATACCGCATGGGAGGCCTCCTTCCCGATTGGAGTTACAATAGTGGAGGCATCAGCAAACCGTCCGATGTCGCCGGTCACTGGGACGAAGTGAGCCTGCATTACGATATGCCGATCGACGGTGATGTCTGGCTGGAAGATCCGCTGGATTCGTCCTATCCTCCCTCGATTGCCTTCAAAGCTGCTCAATTACAGGGAGAAAAGCTGGCGCTGACATTTCTGCGGGAAGTCAGGGAAATGGTATTTCTTCAAAAAAAGAATATAGCGAAATGGGAGCATCTGCTGTCCGCTGCTCAGAAAACCGGCCTGGATACCGGTCGGTTCGAAAGAGACTATCACGATGGCGCGCCTGCACTTTTCCGGCAGGACCTGGACCTGGCCAGGCAGCTGGGTGTAAGGGGTTTTCCTACCCTGTTTTTCTCAAACGCCGCGGGTAGGCAGGAGAAGGTCTACGGAACCAAGCCGTTCACGGTATATGAAAATACATTGATCGGGCTGCTGCCCGGCGCTACGCCGACAGCCATCGATCCGGCCTGGGAGAAATTGTTCGCACAATTCCCGACACTTACATCCCGCGAATTTTCAGAATTATCCCGAACGGATCGGACACGCAGCGAAGCATTGCTTCAAACCCTGACCGACGCGGGGCACCTGACCAAACTGGTCACTAAGAACGGGAGCCTCTGGATGCGGAAATAGCGCCGCGTTACAGCGCCTGCGATCACATGGCCCCCAAGGCTGATTTAAAAGGGAATTGCATGCTCCTGGTACCTGCCGCACTCCGGTAGTCCCGGGAGCTTTTTTTGTTGCCCGGTCGGGCCCAGCAAGCGCTGGGTGCTATGCAAGCCGCACATTGTGAGCGTTGTGGAACGGGGCGCAAGCCGCTACCCGCCTTTGCTCACGGGATGGGCGAACCCGGGAACAGCCCGCGGCTGAATGCGTATATGGATAAAAGTTTGCTTTTGATGTATGATTTTATTAGAATTATTACTACAATTCATTTTATTTGTTGTCTTACTATTCTTACGTTTTCCAGGTAATGAACATCCTTATAGTTGAAGATCACTTTCTGGTCCGGATGAGCATGAAAATTGTGCTGCACGAGTTATATGGTCAGACGGCCATTGACGAGGCAGAAAGCTTCGATCAAGCCATGAGTTGTATAAGCGGCGGTCAGTACGATCTGATACTGCTCGATATCGATATACCCGGCAGCCAGGGGGCGGCAATGGTGGGACGCATCAGGAAATTTCAGTCAGAAACCCCGATCCTGATTTGCTCTGCGGCCGATGAACAACAGAATGCCCTGCATTTCATTGCTGCGGGGGCAAACGGCTTTCTTCCCAAAACCGCCGAGAAGGCAGAAACTGCCAAAGCCATTGCGACGGTCGTTAAAAGGAGCCGCTATGTAAGCCCGGCTGTGCAGGAACGCCTGCTGAATGTGGTTACTTTCGGCAAACAGTCGCGGAAACGGCCGTTTGGTGCCAAAAGTCTCTCAAGCCGCGAACGGGAGATCACCGAACTGCTGATCGCAGGCAAATGGGTAAAGGAAATCGCCGCCCAGCTGGATATCCAGTCCAATACCGTGAGCACCTACAAGGCGCGCATTTTTGAGAAAATGGGTGTGAACAATGTGGTGGACCTGGCGAGAAAGATGAGGGAGCCGGGACCACTGTAAAAATGGTTGTCAATTTTTCGGTTGTCGTGCGTTGTTCCTGTTGATAATTTTGGGCTGTCAACACTAAAAACGTAATCGCATGAATCTCACTGCCGATCAGATGTACCACGCCATTATCGAAAAAGATACCCGTTTTGAGGGTGTTTTTTTTACTGCGGTTAAAACAACAGGTATCTTCTGCCGTCCGACTTGTAGTGCCCGGAAGCCCAAACGGGAAAACGTCGAGTTTTTTACCTCCTCCAAGGAAGCGTTTGCGAAAGGTTACAGGCCGTGCAAGGTGTGCCGGCCGTTGGAGCACCTCAACCAGACCCCGGAGGCCATCAGGCTTTTAATGGACGAGCTCGCAGCAGATCCGTCCATTAAATTCAGGGACGCGGACCTGCTGCGCCGGGGACTGGAGCCGAATGCGGTCAGAAGGTGGTTCCTGAAAAACCATCAGATGACGTTTCAGGCCTACCAAAGGATGTTCAGGATTAATTCGGCCTTCAAAAACATCCAGCAGGGTGCCACGGTCACTTCCGCGGCCTTCGATTCGGGGTTCGAATCACTCAGCGGTTTTGGTGATTCATTCAAAAACATCTTTGGATTTTCGCCCGCCAGGGGAAAAATGCAGCAGGTAATCGACCTGAAAAGATTGGAAACACCGCTGGGAACCATGTTTGCCTGTGCGGTGAAAGAAGGGATCTGTCTTTTGGAATTCACCGACAGGAAGATGCTGGAAACCGAATTTAAAATGTTGTCCAAAGCTCTGAATGCGACCATCATGCAAGGCAGAAATGATCATTTCCTGCTTTTGGAACAGCAACTGGGCGAGTATTTTGCGGGTCAGCGAAAGTCCTTTACGGTCCCGCTGGTGACGCCGGGATCTGACTTTCAGAACCTGGTCTGGCAGATGCTGCGGGAAGTTCCGTACGGAGAGACGAGGAGCTACCGGCAGCAGGCACAGGCCATCGCACGCCCCGAGGCGACAAGGGCCGTAGCCAATGCGAACGGCATGAATAAAATCTCTATCCTCATCCCTTGTCACAGGGTAATTGGCGCTGACGGCGGCTTAACCGGCTATGGCGGCGGCTTATGGCGCAAACAATGGCTCCTTAATTTGGAAAACTCCAACAAGTAGTCCCGCTATCCTTCCTTTCCATTCTATAATCCCAAGTTCCATGAATAGCTCCTATTCAAGGTGGTTGGTGCTGTGTGTGATACTGACGGCACCGCTGCTATATGTCATTGATATTTTCATCATCAACATGGCCATACCGGTCATTAAACTGAAACTCCGCGCAAGCCAGGGTGACGTACAACTGGTCATCGCGGGTTACCTGGTCGGAAGTGCCTGTCTCCTGATCCCGGCGGCGAGGGCAGGCGATTTTCTGGGGCGGAAGAAGGTCTTTTTCTGGGGTATGTTATGCTTTACCCTTACCTCCTGTTTATGCGGTTTATCATCTTCCCCACTGCAACTGAATATTGCCCGTTTGTTCCAGGGTGCCAGCTCGGCGTTGATGGTCACGCAATCCCTGTCGCTGATCCAGGAGCTGTTCCCGCAGGCGCATGAGCGGGCGAAGGCGATTGGCTGGTACGGCATTACGCTGAGTATCGCGGCCATTATCGGACAAATCCTCGGGGGATACCTGGCAGAAGTGGAGTGGATTGTCGCCGGGTGGCGGCTGATCTTCTTCATCAATGTACCCGTCGGACTCGCGTCGCTATGGGCGATCCGCCGGTATGTGACCGAAACGCCCCGCCAGGATGCGGCGCAGTTTGACCTGCCTGGCGCGGGGATCCTCACACTTGCCCTTGGCGGGCTGATCTACGCATTAACCGCGGGGAGAGAAGCCGGCTGGCCGTTATGGAGTATTTTGCTTGCAGGAGGCGGCGCAGGTTTACTGGTCATCTTCTTCCGGCATCAGAAACGGCAGGTGGACCGGCATGAAACACCGCTGATGGACGTCCGGATCTTCCGTCAGCCGGGTTTTGCTGTCGGTTTGACGGCTGTGCTCTTCCATTTTATGCTGCACACAGCTTACCTGCTGATGATTGCTGTCTACCTTCAATCTGGCAGGGGTATTTCTGCGCTGCGCTGCGGCATGTACTTCCTTCCTCACGCATTGCTCTTCATGCTGTCGTCGTACATCTCCTCGAAATTGCTGGTGAAGTTTGGAAAGCATATCCTGCTGCTCGGCCTGGCATTGATCATGGTATCGTTTGCGCTCCACATCCTGCTCCTCGACCGGGCGACGGGTACTTTTACCGTCGTTGCGCTCATTGGTTTGTACGGTTTCGGCAATGGTGCCGTGTTGCCCTTTCTCCTGAACATTGTGCTGGATAATGTGCCTACGGGTGATGCGGGAATTGCCTCCGGTATTTTCTCCACATTCCAGCAAATCGCCTCCGCAATGGGGATCGGCCTCATCGGTGGTGTATTTTACAACAGCCTTTACGAAGATTCTTTTGAGGCTTACCAACATGCATTACAAAACGGACTGCTGGCCGGAATGGGGTGTCTGGTTGTAGTTGCCATTATGCTGGGTAGGGTCGGCAATGCTGCGGGCCGGGTGCAAGGTGCAGGAAGGGTGGAAGCTCATGGCTGATTAAGAGGCTTGTCCGGGTAGCGTTCCCTCGGCCGAATAGTACTCAAACCGGAATTGTCGGGTTTGGTAAGTTCTTGCCGCAACGAACAGCATTCACAGTCGGCCCGGCAGCATTCACATTCCTTCCGATCAGGACCTCCGAAAACTGTTTTTTTGTCGTTGTAACTTCGACAACATGAAAAACATAACCCTATTTCTTCTGGCCGGAATCGCGGCCCTTTCTCCGGCAAGGGCGCAGATCAATTGGAGCGATTACTCCCAAAGCTTTCCGGGCGGGATCCGGAAAACTCCCTCAACCGTTGCGTTAATGCTGGCTATTCGCAAGGAAAATGACGCATTCCGCCAAATACGGGAGAAAAGCGCGCATTTCGATGCATTGGCGAAAGACCCTTACTTCCGGCGGTTGCGGCCACGCGACATGATCACCCGTACCACTTTTGATACCGCTAATGCCCAGTTCTTTCTGCATGGCGTTAATCCTCAAAACGCACACGCATTCCGGTTCCGCGTTACGGAATACCCTGGAAACCGGATCCTGGTGCCCTGGAACGAAATCAGTTCGTTCACCGATTCCACCGTGATCCGAAGTTCAGGCTTCCCGGAAATGGCTTATCTGGGCGGGTATAAAGCCCGACCGGGCGCTTTGTTGATCATGGATGTCAGTAAAGTGGAGGATAACCGCATTGTAGCCACCTCGCTGGTTGCCTGGGAGTCGGTCAGGCCTGAGATCACGGGTATTTATACGTCGGAAACGCTGGATGAATTTTTTCGGCAGCTCCAATCGCCTTGGCTGCCCGATAGTCAATCCCCGGGCAGTTTTCCGTCGGTTCTTACCGTGCCATCCACCAACACCAATCTGATCTTTGCATTGCAGAACGGGGTGTTTGGCAGGAAGCAGATCGAATACCAGCTCCTCCGCGACGGGCGTGTGTACTCGGATTGGCGCCACAATGCGTATGACGGTAATTTTGTGTGGATCAAGGACATTCCGCCAGGCCAGTATGTTATCAAAATCAGGTATTCGGCCCAGCCTTCGCACACGACCGAGTACGCATTCAACATTGTGGCCGTATGGTACCGGACTGTGCAGGTTCGCATGCTGGCAGGAATTCTGGTGGCCAGCGTATTGGTTTTATCATTTTTGCTGATCCGGCAGCGCAGGAAAGCCCGGCAGCAGGAGATGAACAGGACCAGGTTACAACTTGAATTAAAGGCCATTTACGCCCAGCTGAACCCGCATTTCATCTTTAATGCACTGAACTCGATCCAGGGACTTGTTAATAAGCAGGACATCAAAGGCGCCAACAGCTACCTGTCCGACTTTGCCCGGCTCACCAGGGATTCGCTCCTGCACAGTCAGAAAAGTGAGATAGCGCTCCACGAGGAAATCCAGACCCTGGACACCTATCTGAAGTTGGAGAAACTGCGGTTTGGATTTGAATACAGCATTACCGTCGACCCGGCCATCAATGCGTACGAAACGAACATCCCTGCGCTGCTTTTGCAACCCCTGGTCGAGAATGCGGTCAAACACGGCGTGGCTTCGCTGGGAGCGGAAGGGAAAATTGAGCTGACGGTAGGCCAGTCCGGCCGGATGATGATCGTGAAACTCACTGATAACGGCAAAGGCCTGACAGAAGCAAAGCCAGCCACCGGGTTAGGGCTGAAACTCACCCGGGACCGGATTGAACTATTGAACCAACTCCACCAGGACTGGCAGCTCAGCCTGACCATCGGTAATGCAGCGCCGCAGGGCGCGCAGATTATGCTCACATTTAATCATTGGTTTTGATGAAAGCGATATTGATCGATGACGAACAGCCCAACCTGGACAACCTTCGGGTCCTGCTCGAAACGTATTGCCCGCAAGTGGAGATTTGCGGCACGGCATTGGAAACCCGCACTGCCACCGGGTTGCTGTACAGTCATCAGCCAGATCTGGTGTTTCTGGATATCCAGATGCCTCAGCAAACCGGATTTGATTGGCTGCGCAGCCTGCCAGCCTGCCGCTTTGAGGTTATTTTTGTAACAGCCTACGACCAGTATGCCATCCAGGCGCTTCGGTTTGCCGCAGTGGACTACCTGTTGAAACCGGTTGCGATTGATGAATTGCAAACGGCTGTCGAAAGAGCCCGCCAACAACACCTTCTGAAAGAACAGAATCAGCTGCTTAAAAACCTGATGCACTTTTTAGAAGACGCTTCCAAGCCGGCAGAGCAACGCATCGCATTATCGACGGCGAAAGAGACGCGCTTTGTCAGGACCAGCGAAATCGTGCGGTGCGAGTCTTCGAATAATTACAGTACTTTTCACCTCACCGACGGGGAGGCGTTGCTCGTTTGCAAGCCTATTTTCCTATACAATGACTTGCTCGGGCCATACGGATTTGTTCGCTGCCACCAATCCCATCTTGTCAATAAAGCCTTCATCAAAAGCTGGAAAAAGGAGTTCGGCGACTTTCTGTTGCTGACCAATGGCGCCGAGTTGCCCATTGCCCGGAGCAAAAAGGAAGAGTTAAAAAAGATGCTGGACCTTCGGTAGGTGTGGCCGGTTGGAAGGCATGTACGATGTTGCCATTCGGACTACCTTCGACCGCCCGGCGGCCCGGTCCGCTCTGGCTGATAAAATGCTCATTTTTATTGCCTTGCCTTCCTGAGTGCCTTGCCTCCCTAAAAGCCTTGTCATCCTGAGCGAAGTCGAAGGAATGTGCGATGTTGCCGTTCGGACTGCCTTCGACTCCGCTCAGGCTGACAAAGTGCTCATTTTTAGTGTCTTGTCCTCCTGAGCACCTTGTCGCCCTGAGGCTCTTGCCGTCCTGAGCACCTGTCACCTTAAAAGCCTTGTCATCCTGAGGGAACCGGGCCGCCGGAGCGGTCGAAGGAATGTACCAATAGCGGTGCTCGCTTCGCTCAACATGACATCAATAGCTGTTTCGCTTCTTATGGTACAGCCTCCTGTTTTCAAATAACCCGCCATTAACTGACCTGCTTGCGAAGGTATTTGGTGAGGATTACGATAACCTGTCCGTCTATCTTGCCCTCGATCTGGTCCGTATTGTTCTCCACCACCCTTATATTTTTGACCACAGTACCCATTCTGGCGTTGATCGAACTTCCCTTCACGTCCAGTGATTTGGTCAGAACAACCGTATCGCCGTTTGCCAGGATATTGCCGTTCACGTCGCGATGAAATACTGCTGCGGCGCTTTCCTCGTGATCGCCGCTCGCTTCGGCCCATTGTTTCACGGAATCTTCCAGGTACATCATGTCGAGATTATCCGCCGCCCAGGTCTCGTTTTTCATGCGGCTGAGCATCCGCCAGGCCACCACCTGTACGGCCGGGGTTTCGCTCCACATCGCATCGGAAAGAAAATGCCAGTAACCACTGTTCATTGGCTCCCGTTTTTCGATTTGGTCCAGGCACGGCCTGCAAACAACGATTTCATCGTTGGGGTAACCCGCGGGAAGTACCTGGTATACCGACACGCCCTCGCCCGATTTGCATAGTTCGCACACGCCGTTGCTTCTTTCTTTTAGTATTTGATTCATCATATGTAAGGTATTGCAGTGCGGCAAAGATAGGTGACGAGGTAGGTTTGAAGGGTAGTTTGCCAGTTATCTCGTCAATATATTTATAGTAATTCCTTTTATTTTATCATTGCTACAATGGCCCGTTCCTGCTTCGTTAAAATCGTCCTTATCATTTCACTGATCCTGGTGGAATCCGGTCTTTTTGCGCAGGCACAGACGTTGATTTTCAGCCATTTGACTATTGAGGAGAACCTCTCTCAGAGCAGTGTGTACGCCATCACACAGGATGCGAGGGGTTTCATGTGGTTCGGTACCCGTGATGGTCTGAACCGCTACGATTCGCGGAATATTGTGGTTTACAAAAAACAACCCGATAATAAAACCTCCATTTCCTCCAACTCCATCAATTCGCTCCTGACCGACCGGAAGGGCCGGTTATGGGTGGGGACGAGCGGTGGGCTCAACTTGTATGACGCGTTGAAGGACCAGTTTGTCAGGATCGTCAGGGACAGTACGAACTCCCGTTCTTTGTCCAATAACAATGTATCATCGATCCTGATGGACTCCTATGGCGATCTTTGGGTGGGCACGCGGCAGGGACTGAACCGGATGCGGAATGCAAGGCCGTTTCAATTCGAGCGGTTGATGAAAAATAGGCCGGAACCGGGTGGTTTGCCTTATTATGATGTCAAAACGATATTCGAAGACCGGGACAAAACGCTCTGGATCGGCACCACGGTCGGCATTACCCGGATCACACGCGCCGGGGCCGGGAAGTTTGATGAAAAGCATTACTTCCTGGAAAAAAATGACTCGCTGTGGCATCACAGTTCCAACTGGGTAAATTCCATTGCCGAAGACAAAGACGGGCGACTTTGGATCGGTACGGAAAAGAAGGGGATCGCGGTTTTTGATAAAAATCAAGGAAAGGTGATCACCTGGCAGCCGATCCGGTCATTGGATACCAGGTCGCTGTCGGTCAGGACGATCAAACCCGATAACCAGGGGAATTTCTGGGTGGGCTGCATGTCGGGCTTGTTCGTTGTTTCCCAGGACGGCCAGCGCTTCACGCGGCATACCAATGCGCCCGAACAAGCGGGTTCGCTCAGCGACAATTCGGTGAGGTCTGTCTTTCTGAACCGGGAAGGCACTTTTTGGGTGGGAACCTATTACGGAGGGGTAAATTACCACAATACGCTTTCGGGGCAGTTTGGCTCGCTGCGGCTCGTGGACGAGCATGGCAGAAAGCCCTTCAAGATCGCCGGTCCGATGGTAGCGGCCGTGGAAGGCAATCTCTGGCTCGGCACGGATGACAACGGGCTTTTCCTGGTCGACAGGCAGCAAAAGGTGGTGCGCCATTACCAGGACCATGGTCCGAAGGATCAGCGTCTTTCGAACGAGAAGATCAAATGTCTGCTGAACGACGGCGACAATGGCCTTTGGATCGGGACCATCAAGGGATTGAACTACCTGAACATCAGTGAAAACCGGAT
This sequence comes from uncultured Dyadobacter sp., assembly GCA_965649915.1. GTDB lineage: Bacteria > Bacteroidota > Bacteroidia > Cytophagales > Spirosomataceae > Dyadobacter. The sequence continues at coordinate 46,611 of CBFGMV010000016.1, read as the reverse complement.
CACGCAATACCTGAATGTGCCCGACGATGCCACATCCATTCCCGACGACCGGATCTACGATCTGGTCAGGGACGCGGAAGGGCATCTCTGGATAGCCACCTACCACGGCGGGCTTTGCCGGTTCGATCCGGGGAGTAAAAAGTTTACCCAGTATAAATTCGCCGATGGCTCCACGGCAGGCTTGCTTTCCAACAGCGCCACATCCCTGCTCCTCGATTCAAAAAAGCGGATCTGGATTGGCACGACGAAAGGATTGGCACAAAAACTGAATGATAAGGATGGTTTCGTCCATTATACCCATAGCGGCAAATCTCCGGAGTCCATCAGTGGAAACTATGTGACCACGCTTTTTGAAGATGCGAAAAAACGAATCTGGATTGGCACGAGGGGCACCGGGCTCAATCTTTTCAATCCCGACAAGGGCACCTTCAGACGTTACGATGAAAACTCGGGATTACCCGGGAAAACCATTCAGGGCATACGGGAAGACGCGCGGGGGCATCTATGGATCAGTACTGAAAACGGACTGTCGAGGTTCGATACCGGAAAGGGGACTTTTATCAACTACGACAAAAACGACGGGTTGGTTTGTAAGGAGTTCATTTCCAACTCCATTTTCAAAAACGGAGACGGAATGCTCTACTTCGGTGGCTTCAATGGCATTGCCGTGTTCCACCCCGACAGCATACGCTCCAACCCGCACGTACCGGCGCTGGTTTTTACCGGGTTGAAATTGTTTAATAAAAACGTGATCGCCGGTCCGGATAACGAGGTGCTTACGAACAGCGTTTCTTACACCGATCACATTACGCTCAACCACCGTCAGAATGTCTTTTCGATAGAATTTGCCGCATTGAACTACATCGACGCGCTTAAAAACCGGTATGCCTACCAGCTGCTGGGGTTCGACAGCGAATGGAATGTCGTGAATGAGCCTGTAGCCACCTACATGAACCTGGAACCGGGAGAATACACCCTGCTGGTAAAGGGTGCTAACAACAACGGCTTGTGGAATTCGAGTCCTTTACAGCTGAAAATCACCGTCCTGGCGCCACCCTGGAAAACGAACTGGGCATACCTGGCCTACACGATCGTATTTCTGGCACTGCTTTATACCTGGGCGAGGTTCAACAAGATCCGGGTACAGCTGGCCCACGAACTTCAATTGGAACATTTGGAAAAGACGCGGCGGAATGAATTGCATCAGACCAAGATCAATTTCTTTACCAATATCATCCATGAGATCCGAACGCCCCTGACGCTGATCATGGGTCCGATGGGAGAACTGGCCGAAGGATTCGGTGAAAATCCCGTCGTACGCAAGCAACTGAATGTGATGAAGGAAAGTACCAACCGCTTGCTGCGACTGGTAGAGCAATTGCTTGATTTTCAAAAACATGAAATAGGGAATGTGTGCCTCAAGGTACAAAAACATGACCTGAACGGCTGGCTTCAGAAAACCATCGACTCATTCCACAGCTTCGCGGCATTGCGCGGAATCCGGCTGCATTTCGAACCTGCGTCCGGTAACCGCGATCTATGGTTTGACTCGGGGGAAATGGAGAAAGTATTCCATAACCTGCTGGCGAATGCGGTCAAATTCACTCCGGCGGGCGGTCAGATCCGCATCAGCACCCGGGTTACAGATGATCGGCCGGCCATGTGGCAGATCATCGTGGAAGACGATGGAATAGGCATTGCCGCCGATGACCTCGACAAGATCTTCCACCGGTTCTACCAGGCCGATAATCCCGGGCGGCATGAATCGGGCTTTGGAATCGGGCTTGCATTGAGTAAAAACATCGTCGAACTGCATCATGGCACCATTCTGGCCGAAAGCCGGGAGTCGGTCGGAGGAACGGGCGGTTTCACCCGTTTCATTATTGCATTGCCCATGGGCAGCGAAGTGTATGCGCAGGAAGAAATAGTAGTCAACGGATCGGAATCGCAGATCTCCGGCAGGAGTGGCCATTCCCTGCCAGACGTGCCGCCGTTACAAACCGGGCAGCAGGCAGAAGGCACGGGTAAAAGGAAGGCGGACTCCCACAAGCCGCTGGTGATGATCGTGGAAGACCAGGATGACCTGCGGGCCTACCTGAAAGACCTTTTATTGCCGCATTACCAGGTCGTTGAGGCGCAGAATGGCTCTGCTGCCTGGGACGAGGCAACCAGGATACTGCCCGACCTCGTGATTAGTGACGTGGCGATGCCCGTCATGGACGGCGTGGCATTCACACGGTTACTGAAAAAAGACCAGCGGACGAGTCACATTCCGGTGATACTGCTCACCGCGCGTGACACGGTCGCGCATCAGGTAGCGGGCCTGGAAACGGGCGCGGACGACTATCTGACCAAACCCTTCTACCCGAAATTGCTCATTACCCGCGTGCAGAACCTGCTTCGGTCACGGGAGGAGCTGAAAGAGAAATTCAAACATAAAATCAGCATGGAGCCGGTGGTGCAGCAAACCGCCCATCCCGACGAGCTGTTTCTGAACCGCCTCATGGCCCTCATCGAGGACAATCTCGCCAACCCGGATTTCAACCTGGCAGAAATGGTCAGCGAGATCGGGATGAGCAGACCTGTATTGTTCAGAAAGATCAAGATGCTGACCGGGTACAGCATTATGGACCTGGTACGTTCGGTCCGGCTCAAAAAAGCGGAGATCCTGTTGCAGCAAAAAAAGATGAGTATCTCCGAAGTCGCCTTCACGGTAGGGTTCAGCGACCCCAAACATTTCAGTAAAACCTTCCGGAGCCAGTTCGGCAAATCCCCCAGTGCGTACATGCACGCGTCCGAATCAGAGAATTGAGCCATTAATCCGCTAATATTCTGCAAAAATCCCCTTCCCGAGCATTTCTTCCACCTATTTGAACCTTTCTTCCACCTCGAAAAGGGAAGTCAGGCAGTAAAATTGTATTGAAATTTTGCTGCAAAAAATATTGAAAAACAAAGACAGTCGGAGGGTCATCCAAGTGAAACTGGTCGAAGCCATTCTGGTGACGACCCTCATCGCCGTGTTCGTGCTTATCCTTTCAACCCTGTTATAAATTAAACGTTAACCATTCTGTTATGAATTTAAATGTACGCTATCCGGCAAAAGGGAAGTACCTGTGGCCCGCGCTTTTGCTGCTGTGGACTACGTCCACGACGTGGTCGCAGGTGAAGATATCAGGCAAGGTTTCTGATGAGAGCGGCGGCGTCCTGCCCGGAGTGAATGTACTCATCGAGGGTACCACAACCGGTACATCTACCAACGCCGACGGCATCTATTCGATCGAGGTGCCGGGCAGCAATAAGGTGATCGTATTCTCCTATGTCGGTTACGTGATGCAGAAAGCGACCGTCGACAACCGCAAAACGATCGACATCGTGATGCAGGCCGACCATAAGTCGCTGGAAGAAGTGGTGGTGGTAGGATACGGCAGCCAGGCGAAAAGGGACATTACCGGTGCGATAGGATCGATATCCGAAAAGACGATTACCGAACGGCAGGCCGTAAACGTGTTCGACGCCATGCAGGGTGCCGTTGCCGGCGTGCAGATCAGCAGCAATTCCGGCGCGCCGGGCGCGGGCAGCAACATCATTATCCGCGGCGCTTCCACCTTTTCCGATGACGGCGTGCAGCCCTTGTACATTGTCGACGGCATGATCGTCCCCGATATCAATGGCATCAACCCGAACGACATTAAATCGATCGATATCCTCAAAGATCAGGCTTCGGCGGCTATTTACGGTTCGCGCTCCGCCAATGGGGTAGTGCTGATCACGACCAAATCGGGGGAAGAGGGTAAGCCGCGCATCGATGTGCGTTACCTGAGAAGCTATAACACGATCGCCAATACGCTTCCGCAGGTCAATAAGTTCGAACGCGTGCTCAACAATAATACCACGAGGGGAACGGTACTCGAAAAGTACAATGCCAACCCCGATTCGGTTGGGCTCATCAGCAGCACCAGCAACGACTACCAGAACTTGCTGACCCGTACAGCGGTCCGCAATGACCTGGGGCTCAGTATCAGCGGCGGAAGTAATAAGATCAAATTTTTCACCGGGCTGAACTACATCGGGGAAGAAGGAGTGATCCTGACGAGCTACAACAACAAGGCCAACATGCGTATCAATGTGGATTACCAGGCTAGTCAGAAACTCAAATTCGGGACGAGGCTGAGCCTGGGATTGATGAAAACCAACAACATCAACGAAGGCAATGTGCTGGGTTGGGCGCTTAAACGGATCACGGACTACATCGTCTGGTACCCCGACGGCTCCCTGGCTCCCATCTATGCAATGGGCGGTCAGCGGAACCCGGTGCAGGAAATTTACGAGCGCAAGAACATTACCCGGCGGTACGAGGGGAATTTCAATGAGTTCCTGGAATACCAGTTCAATAGCTGGCTTCAATTCAGGGCAAGCGCGACGGGCAACGTTTTATTGAGCCGGAACAACCAGTTTGTCGGTAAGGAACTGGATTCCAATGGCAGCGAGGACGTGCGGCAGAGCACCGGGCGCGACCAGACGATGTGGCGGTGGTCGGTACTCAGCGATGCCTATTTTTCGGCCAACAAATCCTTCGGCAACCACCGGGTGAATGCGATGGTGGGTGGAAGTATCGAGAACGGTAAAACGGAAAACCTCGATTTCGGGGCACAAAGATATGTGACCGAAAGCGGCCTGACGACCATTAACCTGGGAACACTCAACCTGTCCCAAACGCAAACCTTCGCCCAGGATTATGCCATTGTGGGGGCATTTACCCGCTGGGGCTATTCATTCAAGGACCGTTACATCCTGAACGCCATCCTGCGTGCGGATGGGTCTTCCAAATTTGGAAAGAACAACCGCTGGGGCGTATTCCCTTCGGTGTCGGCCGCCTGGCGGTTTTCCGACGAGAATTTCATGCTGTGGACAGCGCCGGTGCTTTCCGAAGGTAAGATCCGGGTGAGCTATGGCACCGGTGGGAACGACCGTGCATTGAGCTACTACGAAGCGCAGACGCGATACGAATCCGGGCACCCGTACATGGGACAGGCGGGCGTGAGCGCGGTGGGTACCTACGGGAATCCGAATGTGCGCTGGGAAGAATCGCGCTCCACCAATTTCGGCCTTGACCTGAATTTCCTGAGCGGGCGGTTCAACTTCACCGGGGAGTATTATGTGAAAACCACCCGCGACCTGATTGTGCCGGTGAACCTGCCGACACAAACGGGTTATTCCAATATGAAAATGAACCTGGCGGGTATAGAGAACAAGGGACTCGAATTGTCGGTTTCCGGTTACCCCATTCCCAGGACGCGGGACTTTTCGTGGCAAACGACGATCAACTGGGCCAGGAACCGGAACAAGATCACCAACCTCGCCCGGGAGAACTATTTGCAGGATAATGTATGGTACGTGGCTGCGGGTATGCCTGCGGGGAACTTCTATGGTTATCAGCAGCTGGGCATTTACCAGTACGACGCCAGCAATGCATATTCTGCGGACTATGCGGTCAGGTTGACCCCCAAAGTGGCCCGCGATGCTCAGGGCAATGTGATCATCGGGCAAAACGGCCAGCCTACCGTGGAGGGCTATCAGCTTCCGAATGGCGATGCCTATGCCGGTGATGTGAAACAGATCACGGTCAATGGGATCGTAGCCCGCGGCGGGGATGTGATCTGGGAAAACCTGCCCAATGCGGAAGGCACCTACGACAACAAGATCGACGATTCCGACCGGCAGTTTCTGGGCAATGCACAGCCGCGTTGGGATTTGGGCTGGAACAACATGTTCACTTACAAGCAATGGAGCCTTTCTTTCAATATGTATGCGAGATGGGGCGGGAAGATCTACAACAAATTCATGCATTCCTATGCTTCCTGGGGTGGTAATCTGCACAACCAGCATCCCGACTACGTGCGCACAGGCTGGAAATACCCCGGGCAGATCACCGACTGGTACTGGATCGGTAACGACCGCAACTACAACTACCGCGAGCTGAGCAGCGCATTCATCGAGGATGCATCGTTCATCAGGCTCCGAAATGTGCGGCTGTCGTACCAGTTGGCCAGCGCCTGGGCACGCAAGGCAAAGATGAGCAATGTGATGCTGTACGTATACGGAAACAATCTGCTGACCTGGACCAACTACACCGGCTACGACCCGGAAATCGGGGGCGGCGTGCTCACGCCGGGACGTGACGCAGCTACGTACCCGCGCAAGAGAGAGATAGGGGTTGGTATCAATATCGGACTTTAAACAATACTGAAATGAGGATTAAATATTTGGATAAACTGATCTGGTCAATATGCCTGTTGTTGCTGGCGGGATGCGAAGGCTACCTCGATCGGACTCCTTTGGCGGAGCTCTCACCTGAAACATTTTTTGCCACCAAGGGCGATATGCGCAGCTGGATGAACGGGTTGTACGACGAATTTCAGGGTGCATTGAATGGGAGCTCGGCCGCCCACCTGGAATGGGGAGACCTGCGTTCGGACAACTACGGGAACACAGGCTACGGCGATACCCGGGTGTATATGAATGCCATCGACGCTTCCCAATCGCAATGGGACTGGGAAAACCTGTACAAGGTGATCGACCGGTGCAACGTCGCCATTCAGCGTTTTCCCAGCATCCCTAATCTGCTGCCTGCGGACTATAACGACCAAGTAGGGCAGGCGCACGGCATGCGGGCGCTCATGTACTTCTATGCCATCAGGGTGTGGGGGGCGGTGCCGCTCGTAACCGAACCCTGGACCGGAGATCTGGCTGCGACACGCGTAGGCCGGACGCCGGTAGAGACCATTAAAGCGCAAATCCTGGCCGACCTGGATATGGCTATCGCGAAAATGGGTGTGGACGTAGCCGGAACGCGGCGACTCTTCTTCAACATGGCTGCGGCGAGGGCCTTAAAAACCGAAGTCCATTTGTGGTTCGGGGAATATGACAAAGCATTGGCCGCCTCCGATTACTTTGTGGGCAATACCAGTTTTGCCCTCGTTGCCGACGAGAAGGCATGGAAAGAGCAATTTACTTCCCCGGCCAATTCGCCAGAATCGATATTTACCATGAACTGGTCCACCGACCTCTCCGACGGGGCCAATTCCTGGGCGCAGAGGGTAGGCGCCTCCAATACGAACAACACGTATAAGGTGTCCCGTACGATATTCAACGAGTTTATCGACCGGCTTTATTCGGGAAAGGGAAAAGACGGGCGGTTCTGGAATGTCATGGACACCGTGAAGATATGGCGAAACGGAAACCGCGTCCCGATCAGCTATAACCATTACACGCTGGGCGGCACTGAAAAATGTACCAAGTACAGCCAGGTAACGCCGGCGCGTGCCACAGCCGACGCGGATTACTGGCAGGTACTTTCCACCAACGAGAGTTTTGTGCAAATGCCCGTGTATCGGCTCGCGGATGTACTGACGCTCCGGGCGGAAGCGCTGAACCATCTGGGACGCGGCAAGGAAGCGCTGGCGATCGTCAACAGCATCAGAAAGCGGGTCGGTTACCTGGCCGATGCCACTGTGGAAGCGAATGCAACAGACCAGAAGGCCGTGGAATGGATCATTTTGAAAGAGCGGCAGCTGGAATTCATGTGCGAAGGAAAACGCTGGTTCGACCTGATCAGGACCAAGCGGCTCATCGAAGTCATGGACCCGGTGATGCGGCAACGGCAGGAGGACGCCAACGCGACCGTCACGGGCTTTGGCGACGAAGGAAAAGCATTGTTCCCGATCTACTATCGTGAATTTGAGGCGAATCCGGCCCTGAAAGGTCAGCAGAACAAGCCTTATACAGAAGGATAGCGGAGCTTCCGCCATTTGTTTTAAATAAAAAAATCAGACGATATGAACCGTTCCCAATACATTTTAGGCATAATCCTGGCATTAAGCACCGTGCTTGCGGGCTGTGAACTGGCCGGGCTTGACCTGCAAAAAAAATACGACTACGATGATGAAGCCGGGAAATACAGCAATGAGCTGAAAATGACGCCGCTGGAATTCATCAAATCCCGGCCGGAGCTTTTCAGCATTCTGCTGGAAGGCATCGAGCACGCGGGCATTGCCGACAGGTACAACGAAGCCAACAGTACCTACGCGCTGCTGACCAATACGGCATTTAATTCCGCTACCGAGACCGACCTTAGTTATTTTCAAACGCACCGGCTGCCGAATCCGGACTATGACCCGCAAAAGCCGGAATCGGGCGACAGCACCCTGATGGCCTTTTCATTGGCCCAGTTCCCCAAGGAGCAGGTAAGGCAGCTGTTGCTGTATCACATTGCCAAAGGCACCTGGTCGTGGACGAACCTGCCCGCCGAGCCTACCTGGTACGATACCTATGCGACGGGCGATACGGCCAAGGTGAATTTATACCTGATGAAAAACGATCGTTCCCCGACCATCGGGTTCAATAATTTCAGCACGCATTACAAGTTCCCGATAGCCGCCCGGACCACCAACCTCAAAGCCTCCAATGGCTCGTACGTTCATGTTTTGGATTCGTGGCTCAACTTTCCTTCCCGAACCGAACTCAAACTGGAATAACCCGACCTCAACCATTCAAACAAACAAGACATGAAACGATTACAAATAGCCGCATTATTAGGCATGTTCCTGTTCGCCACGGGTTGCGAGGAGCCTGCCACGGTCGAAATAGATTCACTGAGCGCGATGGGGGACGAGTTCTTTTTCGGACAAAAAGTGAAAGTATGGATGGCCGTCAGCACCAATGACCTCCCGGCTGCCCGCTACACGTGGAGTACCGTCGGGGGAAGGCTCACCCAGCCGCAGGGGCTCGATGAAAACACCTGGGAAGCACCGCGTGAAGCCGGCCGCTACACGCTTACCTGCGAGGTAGATGTAAACGGTAAAAAGCAGACCCGCTCGCGTGAAATGTGGGTGTCGTCCTACTACTTTGAGAAATTTGAAAAGACCTCGCACACCTTTACGATGAACAGCAGTACCGGGACCCTTAAAAACGGGGCGCTGGAAGCGCGCGTCAACTCCACGACCGCCGCGCGGGGGTATGCGCAGCGGGCTTTTGCCGATGCACAATTGCGTGTTCCGGTGAGCATGGAGGCACAGATGGGCTGGGTTTCCAATTTTCCGAAAGATGCCATTAAAGTGGGAAGCACCACGGCCGATAATACGCTTTACTATGAATGGACGCTCAACCGTGACCCTGACCGCACCGATAACCTTTTCATCGATAACATCCGGTTCGAATGGTTTCCGGTAGGCAAGACCAGCGGCCTGCCCGTGGATGAGAATAAAAAGCAGTACAACGGTTTTTTAAGGTTCCAGCAGCGCAACGCCACCACCAGTACGACTACCTTATTTACGGTCCCCGTCAATCATCCCGGCCTGAATTTCGCTCAGAACGAAAAGAAAAAGGTATCGCTCACGATCGATAATGACTATCAGGTGCATGTGTACATGGGCGGCGCCGAGATACTGAAAACGGATGCGATCCGGAAATGGCGGACGTCGAACAATGCAAAGGACGATATCTACATCAATCAGTGGAGGATCAACTATTGCAGCAACAGCGCGGGACAAACTTCCCCCACCATCGCCATCGACAATGCATATGTTACCACCGACGGGAGCATTTTAAAATGAACAAGCCACGCATCTCTGCTTTGAATATGGGTACAAAAAGTCTGTTGTTTGTCATTTTTGCGCTGGGTACAATGCATTGTCGTGCACAGGGCGGCAAGCCGCAGGACCTCGCCGGTCCGCCTTCCGCTAATGTTTCGGCACTTTGGAAGGGGTTTCAGCAGGCAAAGGGTGAGGAAAGGTCAAAGGGCATTCCGGATTTCTCCTATGCCGGCTATCACTTTTCCGGCCAGCAGCTCCCCGACGTTTCCGGCCGTACGAAATTCGATGTAACGGCTTATGGCGCAGTACCCGACGATGACCGGTACGACGATGAGGCCATTCAAAAAGCCATTCTCGACGCGGAAAAACACCCGGGTGGAGGCGTGGTTTTCTTTCCGCCCGGCAAGTATATCATTGCCCCGGACGAAAGCGCAGAAAAGCGGATCGTCATTACGCACAGCAACATCGTGCTGAAAGGCAGCGGAAGCGGAGCAGGAGGGACGGAGATTTTTCAGGACAAAATGAGGCTCAATAACCGCCAGTTCCTTTTCAAGCCGGAAAAGACGGAAAGCCGTATCCTGACCACCATCGCCGCCGACGTTCCCAGGGAGACTTTTTGGGTAGAAGTGGGCGATGCCTCGGTGCTGAAACCCGGGCAGGATGTCGTGATCCGGCACCGGAGCGAGGCATTTACGCGAGAATACTTCTCGCCCCTTGCATTAAAAGATCAATGGACACGCCTTTTCGGCCCGAAAGGCGGTATGCAGATCTTTGAAATACATACCATTGAAAAGGTGGAAGGGAAAAAAGTGAAGTTTGTCAATCCGCTGCATTTCGACCTGAAATTGGTGAAGGACTATCCGTTTGAAGTCGTAACCTTTACGCCGATCGTGGAGTGCGGGGTAGAAGACATCCTGTTCACCAGCAACTGGAAAAACTATCCCGAGGAATTTGTCCATCACAAGAATGCCATCCATGATTATGCCTGGGAAGCGATCGGTTTTGAGTACGTCAAAAACAGCTGGGTCCGGAACTGCGTCTTCCGGGATTGGAACGAAGGTATTTTCATCCGCTCAGGCTACCAGGTGACGATCGAAAACCTGACATTCGAAGGCAAGAAGGGCCATGCGTCGGTCCATGCACGGACCGGATATGGCGTGCTGATCAGAAATTGCCGCTTCAATGGGGCCCAGCACCACGGGCCGGGAGTCGGTTACAGCGCTTCGGGTACCGTCATTACCGGTTGTTCGCTGGGGACCGACCAGAATATCGACAGCCATTCAGGCCAACCCATGGCCACGTTGTTCGATGATATCGACGGGGGCGTTTTTTATAATCTCGGAGGGCCCGAGCCCGGGCATCCGCATCACGGCAGGGACCTGGTGTTCTGGAACTTCTACCATCGCTCCCAGAAGGATCAGTCGTATGATTTCTGGGATATGAACCGGCGGAGGAACTACACCATTGCGAGGCCCGTTTTCGCCGGATTCTGCTCAGATCATGCGGTCGGGTTGGTCAATTATGGCGTGAATGAGTCCCAGGGGAAGGCTGTCTGGCCCAAATCGTTGTTCCAGGCACAGCTGGAATGGCGGCTCAGGTCCAGGGAGTGACGTTGCAGACAGGAGCCGTACCCGGGCAGGAAATAAGCACTTCACCCTGATGAGCATTATGATTAAGTTGCCGTAAACAGCAATCACCCACATTTACTACTGGTCACGTCCGACAGTCACCAAAGAACTTGGGCATTGCGGCTGTGCAGAAGACCTGATACCGGGACAGTCACGCGCTGCTCGGGAGTATCAGATTAAAATCCTAAATTTGCCCGCAATCGATTTGAACCAGTCGCGGATAGCCCCGATGTTGGAGATCGCGATCACTGAATGACCAGATTTAGGGCGACTTTATTTTTTGTTCTGCTAAGTTATGCTGCCTTCGCACAACTGCGTATCGAAGTGGTCGCAACGCCGCCGCTTGTTAGCCCGGGTTCATCATTGTATCTGGCCTCGGACCTGAACAACTGGAGTCCCGGTGACCCGGATTACCGGTTTAATAAAGATGAATCCGGCGTTTATTTCATCGAACTCCCTTACACACCTGCCAAATTTGAATACAAGGTCACCCAGGGAAACTGGACAATGGTCGAAGGCGATTCCTCGGGGGCTCCGCTGCGCAACAGGGTTTACGATCCCGTTGGGATGAGTAATCCGCATTTGCTGAGGATACGGATCGGGGGCTGGGAAAAGAAGATCGTTTATACCTTCATTGTCAAGAAGCTCCCCGAGAACACCCCGCATGACGCGCAGCTGTACATCACCGGTAATTTTAATGAGTGGGAGGCAGGCAACCCCCTCTATAAACTCTATAAAAACGTTGACGGAACATACCGGACCACCATTCATACTGAAAAGGATCCCGTAGAGTACAAATTCACGAGAGGAAACTGGAAGTCCATCGAAGGGCGGGAAAGCGGAAAGGCCAGGCCCAACCGATTGATCTACAGGGATTCCAAGGTGAACCATATGTCCGTAGACGTGGAGATCGATGGCTGGGAAGATCTCACTGCGTCCTTCCACTTCTATTCGATCTATGACCTGCTGTTGCTATTCGCGGTGTTTCAGGGTTTGTTGCTGATCATCGCCATTCCCACCATACAAAACTACAACAGGGCTGCCAACCGCTGGCTGGTTATCACCATCGGGGTAGCGTCTCTGATGATCCTCTTGCGTACGATCGCAAGCTACCGCGAAGCAGCGCAGGCTTTTACAAAGTTGCTGCTGATACCGGATTTTGTGCTGTTTTTGTACGTGCCGCTGTTTTATTTTTATTTGCAAAAACTGCTTTTCAACCAGTCCGAGAAGCCGGTCAGGCAGGTAATGCTGTTCCTTCCGGCCATTCTGCAATGTTTCGTTTACCTGCCATTTTTTCTCATGGGCGACCGGACGTTGCAGCTGAGTTTCATGATGCAGGACTGGAAATTGATAGCGGTTTTTATGGGAACCGGGCTGCTGGCGCTGGCATGGAACACCTATTTCTGGTTTCTGTTCCGCCGCACGTTCCGGTTTTACAGGGAGCAATACCAGAGCCATTTTTCCTACGAACAAAACCTGCATTATCTCAACACAGTGCTATTCATTCAGGCGATATGCCTGGGGTTGTGGTACTTCCTGTTTGTCATGCTGGGGCTGGGGCACTGGTTTGAGTTCGATGTGACGCAGATCGTTGAACGGAGCGTGGATGCCATTTGGCTGGCCTTCTCGATGATCACCTATTTTGTGGGCTACTTCGCGATCCATCAGCCCGAGATCTTTAAGATTTCACCGCAGCCTTTGTCCATTTTTGGGGAAATGAGCCCGGCCCCGGCAGAAGAGAGCGAGGAGATTGTAACCGACAAGAAGTCCGAGCAACCTGAAGATATGCAGGCGGTCCGTGCGCAGGTCGAGGAATACATGGTTAGCAATAAGCCCTACACCAACCCGAAACTCAGCCTCAACGAGCTGGCCGGGAAGCTGAAACTGCCGCCGCACACTTTGTCCAGGGTAATCAACGACGGTTTCGACAAGAACTTTTTCGACTTCATCAATTCCTACCGGATCGATGAGTTCAAGAAGCGCGTGGATAATCCGAAGTTCAAGAATTATACCTTGCTCAGCATTGCTTACGAAGTAGGCTTCAATTCAAAAACCGCCTTCAACAGGTCCTTCAAGAAAATCACCGGCCAGACGCCCCGGGACTACTACAACGAGAGCCGGCTCGACGAATAATTGACTTTTTCCGCCTAAAACTTTGAAATAAATAAGTGCCATTTTATAAAGTGGTTCGATGATTTATTTTGTAATTAATTGATTGTGAATTAATTATAAGATGAATTGTGCGCCATTCAAAAAAAAGCGCAGAATAGGGAAGTGGAGCGACAGGGCAGTTTTATAGGGATACTTTTGCCAAGTAATATTTCGATAATTAATAGGATTTTAGCCTGTGATATGATCGGATGTTACAACGCAACTAACCATCATTTATCTCTGTAAGATGAATCAGCATTACAAACAACTACTCTGTTTTGCCCTGTTACTCCTGCTCGGGAGTTCGTCGGCGAGAGCGCAAATCACGGTCACCGGGAAAGTCACCGATGCCAAAGACGGCTCCGAACTGCCGGGCGTGACGGTCCTCGTGAAAGGAAGTTCGATCGGAACACAGACGGACGCAGCGGGAAGCTATGCGCTTTCCAATGTCCCTGCGCAGGCTACATTGGTTTTTAGTTTTGTAGGTAAAATGGCCAGAGAGGTGGCCACTGAAAACCGGAGTGTCATTAACATCACGCTTGAAGACGACAGCCGCGACCTGACCGAAGTGGTCGTGATCGGTTACGGTTCTCAAAAGAAACAGGAACTCACCGGTTCCATTAGCTCCATTTCATCCAAGGATTTTCAGCAGGGCAACATTCAAAGCCCCGAGCAGCTGATCGTGGGTAAGGTGGCCGGTGTTTCGATCACTTCCAACAGCGGACAGCCCGGTGCCGGCAGCACGATCCGGATCCGCGGCGGCGCTTCGCTGAATGCAAGCAATGATCCGCTGATCGTGATCGACGGAGTGCCCTTGAGCGGCAACCGGATCGACGGCGCGCCCAGTCCGCTGAGCCTCATCAATCCGAACGACATCGAAACGGTCACGATCCTGAAAGATGCGTCGGCAACAGCCATTTATGGCTCCCGAGCTTCCAATGGCGTGATCCTGATCACCACCAAAAAAGGGAAAAGCGGCACCCCGACGATCAATTTCAACACCCAGATGGCCGTTTCCAAAATCGGCAGAATGGTGGATGCGCTCAATGCGCACGAGTTCCGGGCCTATGTCGAAGCCAATGGTACCGATGCGCAAAAGGCAATCCTGGGGACAGCGAATACCAACTGGCAGGATGAAATTTACCGCACAGGCATCAGTACCGATAACAACCTGAGCATTTCCGGCGCGTTGAAAAACATGCCTTACCGGGTCTCGTTGGGATATCTGCTGCAAAACGGCATCCTGATCACCGACAAAATGCAACGCCCGTCGGCTTCGGTGAACATCAGTCCGAGACTGTTTGACAAACACCTGAAAATAGACCTGAACCTGAAAGGTGCCCTCACCCGTTCGCATTTTGCCAACCAGGGAGCCATTATCAATGCCGTTCAATTTGACCCTACCCAGCCCGTAATGGACGAAACCAGCCCTTTCGGAGGTTATTTCGAATGGGTTACCAGGGACGATGCCGGCGTAGCGACGCTCAATCCGAATGCGCCGCGTAACCCGGTTTCGCTCATTCGTTTGCAGGATAACAAGGGCAATGTGGAACGCAGTTTCGGGAACGTGCAATTCGATTATATGTTCCATTTTCTGCCCGATCTCCACGCCAACCTCAATTTGGGTTATGATATTTCCAAAGGCCACGGGACCACTTTCGTTCCCGAGTATGCGGGACAAAGCTTCACCACCAAGGGGCAGAATAACAAGTATCTTCAAAAAGGGAACAATAAGGTAGCCGAGTTTTACCTCAATTATGTAAAGGATCTGAAGGGCATTAAGAGCACCGTCAGTGCCACGGCCGGTTATGGTTACTACAATAATTCGACTAAAAATTACCTCTATCCGAGTTTCAGCGCGAACGGGGACATCATCGAAGGTTCGCAGCCAAAATTCGATTATGACATTCCTGAAAATACCCTGATTTCTTACTACGGAAGGCTTATTTATACCCTGGACGACAAGTACATTCTCGCCGGCTCGGTCCGTACGGATGGTTCCTCACGTTTCGCGCCGGAAAATCGTTGGGGCGTTTTCCCTTCCGTAGCACTTACCTGGCGGATCAACAAGGAGTCTTTCCTGAACTCGGCCAGCAAATTGTCCGACCTGAAACTCAGGCTCAGCTACGGGATCACCGGTAATCAGGACGGCATTGCCAATTACTCTTACCTGGGCATCTACTCGATCAGCTCCAATGCTTCGCAGTACCAGTTTGGCAATACGTTCTACAACATGACGGCCCCTGCGGCCTATGACAAGAACATCAAATGGGAGCAAACCGCCACCGCTAATGCAGGACTCGATTACGGTTTCTTCGACAACCGGCTGAGCGGTAGTGTGGATGTTTATTTCAAAAAAACCAAAAACCTGCTGAACACGGTGCCCATTCCAATCGGCTCCAATTTCAGTAACCAGATTCTGACCAACGTAGGTAATATTGAAAACAAGGGTGTAGAGTTTACCATCAACGGAACGCCGGTGAGGACCAAGCATTTCAGCTGGGATGCCGGATTTAATGTCACCTATAACGACAACAAGATCACCAACCTGACAGCCGTAAGCGATCCCGAATTTGCAGGTAACCAGACCGGCGGAATCACCGGCGGAACGGGGCAAAGTATTCAGATCCATTCAGTGGGCTATAATACATTCTCATATTATGTCTTCAAGCAGGTTTACGACCAGCAGGGCGTGCCGCTGGAAGGTGTGTATGCCGATCTGAACGGCGACGGAATGGTGAACCAGAAGGACCAGTACCGCTACAAATCACCTTTCCCGAAAGTAATGCTGGGCTTCAATACCCAGCTCACCTACCAGAAATGGAGCCTGAGTACGATACTGAGGGCCAATCTGGGCAACTACATGTACAACAATGTGGCCTCCAATTTCGGGGTGGAACGGAATATCCTGAACCCGAACAATATCCTGGGCAACAGCACCACGGATATTTATAAAACCGGCTTTTTCAATAACCAGTACCAGTCGGATTACTATGTGCAGAATGCCTCATTCCTCCGGATGGACAACGTCGGTATCGGTTATAATGCAGGCAGGATCCTGGGGAACAAAATGAACCTTCGCCTCAATGCGACCTGCCAGAATGTGTTTGTCTGGACCAAATACACAGGTCTGGATCCCGAGGTCAATGGCGGCATCGACTACAATCTTTACCCGAGGCCGAGGACTTTCGTGCTGGGACTGAATCTTGATTTTTAATTCATTCATTTCTAATTCATTGAAATATGAAAGTGTTTTTTCAAACATTGGCGGTTTCGGCGTTGGTAATGGGAGCGGCATTGTCCTGCACCAAGGACCTCGATCTTTCGCCTACGAATTCGATCACGGCCGATATCGCATATAAATCGCTGGCTGACTATAAAATGGTACTCGCCAAAGTGTATGGCAGCTACGCATTGGCAGGCAATACCGGCATTACCACATCCGATCTGGCGGGAATCGATCCCGGGCAGGCCGATTTTCTAAGGCTTTACTGGAATGCCCAGGAACTCCCGACCGACGAGGCTGCCTGCGTGTGGAACGACCCCGGCATTCCCGATTTCCACAACCTGAACTGGACGGCCGGCAATGTATTGCTCGGCGCATTGTACAACAGGAGCCTGTTTCACGTCACCGTCTGCAACGAATTCATCCGCGAATCGTCGGACGAAAAGCTCGGCGCACGCGGCATTACCGGCCAGGATGCCGACCAGATCAGAACTTACCGGGCAGAAGCGCGGTTTTTGCGGGCATTTCAGTACTGGGTGCTGATCGACTTGTTCGGTAATCCGCCTTTTGTGACCGAAAATGATCCCATCGGCAAATACATCCCGCCGCAGATCAAGCGTGCCGACCTGTTTGCCTACATCGAATCCGAGCTGAAAGCCATCGAACCGACGCTCGCCGAACCTAAAAAGAATGAGTATGGCCGGGTGGATAAGGCCGCTTCCTGGGCATTACTGGCGAGGTTGTATCTCAATGCCGAGGTGTATCTGGGCAAAGGTCAGGCGAAATATACCGAGGCTGTTACCTATTCTGATAAGGTGATCAAATCGGGTTATGCGCTCATGCCGGAGTATAAAAGCCTCTTTCTCGCCGACAACGATGTGAACAACCCGGAGGTGCTCTTATCCATCAATTACGACGGGGTAAAAACGCAGAACAACGGCGGTACCACTTTTATCATCAATGCGGCCATCAATGCGGCCATGAATCCGCCTGCATTCGGTGTGCCCAATGGCGGCTGGGGCGGTAACCGTTCGACGAAAAACCTGCCTTTACTTTTTGGAGATTACAGCGGCAGCAAGGACAAGCGTGCGATGTTTTTTGGCACCAAGCTGGAAATGGATGACCCCGCTGTTTTTACCGATGGACTGGCGATCACCAAGTTCAGGAATGTGACCAAGGCAGGCGTCACCGCTCCGTCGGCGGGGGGCTCATTCTCTTCCGTGGATTTCCCGCTTTTCAGGCTGGCCGAAATGTATCTGACCTATGCCGAGGCGGTTAAAAGAGGCGGCACAGGAGGCAGTGATGCTACCGCGGTGGGTTACATCAACAAGCTCCGCGAGCGCGCTTACGGGAATGCCAGCGGGAATGTTACCAATGTGAGTCTCCGGGATATTCTCGATGAAAGAGGTCGCGAATTCTACTGGGAGGCCCACCGCCGGACCGACCTGATCCGCTACGGACTGCTGACTTCCGGTAGTTATGTGTGGCCGTGGAAAGGCGGCGTGAAAGATGGGAGAGGGGTGGAAGAGCGTTTCAACCTGTACCCGATCCCCGCAACGGACCTGATTGCAAACCCTAATCTTATACAGAACTGATGAAAAATATCCAATTTGCTTTTCTGGGACTGGCAGCCGTCGTAGCGCTGTCGGCCTGCGAAAAGGACGAAATAAAAACCATAGCCGTCCAGGGTAATGCACCCGTCCTGTCGGTGAGCCAGCCTGCACTGGTGCTGACAAACGAGAATGCCGGTAAAGAAGCCGTCCAGTTTTCGTGGACGCCGGTTGACTATGGCTATCAGAGTGTGGTCAGCTACACAATCCAGCTAGACAAGAAAGGCAATAACTTTCAGAAACCGGCGGAAATTGCGGGTGGAAGCTTGTTGAAAAAGTCGCTGACGACATCTGAAATCAATAGTTTGCTGATCAATAAACTGAAACTGACAGCGGGCCAGCTGGCTGAGATCGAAGCACGCGTGGTATCCTCGCTCGGTACGTCGGCTCAGCGTATGAACACGATCTCGGCGGTGTCGGGAATGAAGGTAACGCCCTACTTTGTGGTGATCGTTTACCCGGCCATTTATGTTCCGGGTAGTCACCAGGGCTGGGCTCCCGACAAGGCGCCGAAGCTGGTGTCGGTGAAGGATGATAAGATGTATGAAGGATATGTGTATTTCCCAGACGCGAGCAATGAGTTCAAATTCACCAATGCGCCCAACTGGAACGAGGGCGACTATGGATCCGGCGGCCCGGGAAAACTGGGCAAGGGCGATAACCTGAAAGTCACCGGTGCGGGCCATTATCTGCTCAAAGCAAACCTGACGGCGCTGACCTGGTCTTCAATAAAAACAGCCTGGGGCGTCATCGGTTCGGCTACAAAGGGCGGCTGGGACGCGGACCAGGACATGACCTTCGACCCGAAGGACGGTATCTGGAAAGCGGAGCTGGCTTTAAAAGCGGGAGAGATCAAGTTCCGGGCCAACGACGACTGGGCCATCGCATACGGGGACGGCAATGCCGACGGGATTCCCGACACAGTGGATAACAACAACATTAAAATAGATTCGGACGGTACCTATATCATCAGTCTTAACCTGGGCAATGCAGGTAACTATTCCTATTCAGTTACCAAAAAGTGAAAACACATCGATGACCATTCAGCAGATTATAAAAACCGGCCTGGCTTTGTCGTGGTTCCTCTTCGGGGGAACTGCGCCACGGGCTCAGACGACACAGCCCCCGGGCGTTTGTTACGAAATATTCGTCCGCTCATTTGCGGATTCCAATGGCGACGGGATCGGCGATCTCAATGGGATCACGGCGAAGCTCGACTATCTCAAAGACCTGGGTATCGACGCGCTATGGCTTACACCGATTTGTAAATCACCCACTTACCATAAGTACGATGTGGCGGACTACAAGACAGTCGACCCGGAATACGGGACGCTGGCAGATCTGAAAAACCTGATCGCAGAGGCGCACAAAAGGAAAATCAGGATCATCAAGGACCTTGTTGTGAACCATACCAGCAACCAGCATCCCTGGTTTCTGGAAGCCAAAAAAGGGAAGGATAATCCGTACCGGGATTACTACGTATGGCTGCCGCAAAAAGCCATTGACTCCCTGGGCATTGCAACACGGGAGCAATCGGGTGATTCCTGGGAGGTGAATCCCTGGCACACAGTACCCGGCGAAGGGCCGGAAAAGTATTATGGCCTGTTCTGGAGCGGTATGCCCGACCTGAATTTCGATAATCCGAAGGTGCGGAGCGAAATTTATGAGGTCGCAAAATTCTGGTTGCAGGAGGTCGGGATCGACGGTTTCAGGCTGGACGCCGCCAAGCACATTTATCCGGATTGGGAAGCGGAGAAAAGTCAGGCGTTCTGGGTGGAATTCCGTGAAAAAGTAACGGGATACAAGCCCGATGTATACCTGGTGGGGGAGATCTGGACGACGCCGGACAAGGTGGCCCCGTATTTCAAAGGGCTGCCGGCCAATTTCAATATCGATGCCTGCCTCGCGATCCAGAAGATCCTGGGCAAAGGAGAACAATCCGATCTGGTCGCACAACTTTTGAGTACCTATTCGGAGTACAAAAAAGTAAACCCGGACTTTGTGGATGCGACCGTCACCGGTAACCACGACCAGCTTCGGATCGGAACGGCGGTAAACGGTGATCTGGCCAAAATGAAGATGGCTGCGGCGTTGTTACTCACACTTCCGGGTGAGCCCTACCTGTACTATGGGGAGGAAATCGGAATGCTCGGAAACAAACCCGATGAAAACATCCGCGAGCCATTTTTGTGGAAAGCTAAAAACGAAGATCAAATGCGTACCTCCTGGATGAAGCCTGCATTCTCTACTGACGAAAAAGTAAAGAACCTGGAAGCGCAGAAGGCCGATCCTCATTCACTTTTTAATTACTATAAACAGCTCCTGCGGTTACGGCACGGCCAGGCCGCACTGGCACAGGTTACGCCCGCGAACCTGGCGGCCAGCGGCATTCGTGAGGCGGGCATTCTTTCCTTTGTGAGGCCGCACAGCACCGGCGACCTGCTGGTGATCCATAATACCGGCGACAGCGAAAAAGCGGTAAAACTACCGGTCAAGCACCGATCGGGCAAGGTGGTGTTCCAGTCTGCCCAGGTTGTATCGAAGGATGGTACTTTGATGCTTCCGGCCTTTGGTACGGTGGTTTTGAAATAGTTAAGATATGCCTATACCATGAGCTGGTCCGGGATCAATCCGAAAAGTCGGCGCCCCGGTCACAGGCTGTCAATTTAACACCAGACTTTTCGGAACTGCCAAACCTGCACCTGCGGGTTTGGCAGTTCCGGCTGGGAAAAAGTGAAGCATCAGTGAAAAGATATATTTCCTTATTTGCTTTGATAACGCGCCAAACATTGTATTTTGCGAGGTTAAAGCGACATGATTGTGTCGTCATCTTGGCCGGTTGCCCGGTTTTTCCGTTGTAAAATTGCTCCGGAAGCAAGATTAAAGGAGCTTATTTAACCGGAAACGCATTATTCCTATGGCTTTTATCGACATTGTACTTCGGCCGCCTTCGTATGGATGGCAGGATGAATCCGGAAATCTGGTCAAGCCGACGCCCGGTGAGATCTTCAGGGAATTTTTCAAACGGCTTAATATCACACGGGACAAACGGAACTGGCTTTCGCTGATGAGCTGGATGAAGGTGGTTTTCATGGTGCCGTTCCTCGCGCTGTTTATCTTCAAGTTTTTCAGTCTGCCGCTTCTGCTCGCCGCTTTTTTATACAGTATGTTTATCATGGGCACGCACGGGACGATCTGGCATCACCGCTACTGTACCCACGGGGCATACACGTTTCGGAATAAGTTCTGGCGCTTTGTCACACAGAACCTCACTGTGAGCATGATTCCGGAAGAAATATACGTCGTTTCCCACCACGTCCACCACGCCAAATCCGATGAGCCGGGCGATCCCTATAATGCGCAGGGCGGGTTTCTGTATTGCTTTTTGGCGGATGTAAACCATCAGCCCATTGCCTGGGATCTGAGTGAATCCGACTACGGGCGTGTGAAATCCCTGATGAAGCATACCGGTGTCAAAGCGAACACCTATGCACAGTATCTCGTGTGGGGTTCCTACCAGCACCCGGCGCGGGCCATTCTGGCCTGGGTGCTCAACTGGTCGTTCTGGTATGCAGCATTCTACCTGCTTGGAGGGCATGCACTGGCTTGTACGTTGTTTGGTGCGGCAGGGTTCTGGGCGGTTGGGGTGCGTACCTTTAATTATGAAGGGCACGGAAAAGGCGAAGACAAGCAGCGGGACGGCATTGACTATAACAATAAAGACAGGTCCGTGAATCAGCTCTGGCCGGGCATTGTCGCCGGAGAATGGCATAACAACCACCATTTGTTTCCCAAGAGCGCCCGCAGCGGTTTCAAACCGTATCAGGTGGATATGGCCTGGTATTATATCAAGGCGTTGAGCATGGTGGGTGGGGTAACCAGCTACCACGATTCAAAAAAGCAGTTTTACGAGGAGTACGAAACGCCTCACCGCTTATCGAAGGAAAAAAAGGCAGAGCCACTGCAGACTTCCTAGCTACCAGACTGCATTAGGCTGTTCCACTAAGCATGTGGTTCAGGATCGGAGCGCATTTTTCCTGGCAGGCCGGGTAAAAATGTCCATGTTGCCAAAAGGCGGATTTGGGAGATAAACCCCACCAGAACTCGGCCATTGCGAGTGGTTTCATGCGGTGCAGGAATGCATATTGCAGTAATTTGGGGCCCGCACATTCGCCAGCACCCGCAGGCGGATTTTTGTAGGAAGCATCCGCGAAAATTTTGCGCAGGCTTTTCCGGTCGCCTGCCTGGTTCAAAAAGTGATATTGATCGAAGATTTCATGCTGCAATGAAACGGAATGCCGTTTTCTCAGCACTTTCAGGTCCCGGACCTGTGTGTCGCACGTTTCGTCTTCCTGCCTTTCCAGTTCCCTGATCGCCTCACTGATCCTGGAAAGCTCAGTCATCCCGGCATTGAGAAACCCGCCGCTGGCAAGGCCGTCGAAGATGGGCGGAACAAACCGGGCATGATGGTTGCTGCCGCCTAGCTTCCCCGAAAATGCCGCCAGATATCCGACCTCCCGGAACTCCGTCTCCACTACCAGCACACCGAACATTTTGCCGATGACCGTTCCGGCTTCATCCGATAAGCCAAAGTTGTGCTGCCATTCCTGCTGGCTCTGCAAATACCCCTGAAGCATTTCCGCCGCCTGCAATGCAAGGGGATGCGGCGGGCAATCGAATGGGGAGGCGAAATGATCGGGTATCAGATAGCCTGTTACAGCTTTTTCAAACGGTGTGAAGAGTGCGTCGGCTGGCGAATTTGAAATTGCTAACAAAAGATATTGGAATGCTTCATTTGCAAAGATAGCGAATTGGTGTCTAAGGAGGTCGGATGCGCGACGACTCAGCGGTTCTTTCGGGTTTCAATCGCGACAATAGCCCGGCCCTGCTCGCCCAGGTAGTGGCTGAGTAATTCGGGATAGAGCTGTATGCCGTTGTCCGAATTGGTGAAGATCACCAACGCCTTCCGTGATTTTGGGAGCATGATGGCGATCGTATGAACGCCCGGGTCGTGGCCGCCGTGCGACAATGCAAATGCCCCATCCCCAACCGGATCATACACGACCCATCCCAGGCCCATGTAACTATCCGGTTTTCGTACAACCTGGTGGCTGCCCATTTCGGCATACAAATCGCTTTTTAGTCCACCACCATCCAGCATCCAAACTATAAATCTGGCATAATCCGGTAATGTCGTTTTCAGGAGATCGGCCGCATTGGGAGTGGTATTTTTGGTGATTTCCAGTGGATCTCCCTGGGCGTCAAACGGATAGGCGAAACGCTGTTGGTAGTCCGTATGCCAGGTATAATGCGTGTCGGTTAAGCCGAGGGGTTTGAAAATGATCGAATCGGCGAGCTGTTCCAGCGATCGCTTAAACTTATTTTCCAATGCATGACGCAAGTATTCAAATCCTTCCCCGGAATACTGGTGCCGGGTTCGCGGGTCGAACTGGAAGGCCAGTTTCCCGCCGGGCAGCTCCGAACGCCAGTTTGGAAAGCCAGTCTGGTGTGTCAGGATGTCCCGGGTAGTCAGCTGCTGGCTCCTGGGATCGTCTCTCACGTCCGGGTCTGTAAAGTAATGCGCTACGGGCTCGTCCAGTTTCCAATGCCCGGAGCTCACCAGGTTGAGTGTCACCATCGTCGTGACAGTTTTGGTGACCGAAGCGACGTTGAATACCGAGTTCTGCTTTGCCGGGACGCCCGGTTGTATTTCGCCAAATACCCTGGCCTCCTTCAACCGGCCGTCCTGTATGTACGCCACCGCCAGCGCGGGAATGTGTTTGCCTCTTATCCAGCGCATCACTGCCAGCGAATCATCCATGGCGGGCATCGCGCCGTCGCTGCCGGGTTGCTGCGCATGAGCGAGGCAAATAGTGAAGCAAAACAGCAGGGCTAACCGCCTGGCTAGTTGTAATGGCATTCCGTACCAACTGATCAAATGCTTTGGTCTGTTCAAGGTCATGGCTAACGATTTTGAATGTTTAGAAAATGCGGGGCTAAACCAGGCCGTAGCCCGGCCGGCACCTCTGCACCTCTATAAGACTGCCAGCTTGAAGGAATGGTTACAACTGCCTCGGGAAAGTTTGTAATACCCGGAGGTTTGAAGCAAGGATAATGCCTTGACGGAAATGGATGCCCGTCAGAAGTCCTTTGCTGTGTGGGAATTCAAAGGCCCTCATTCCGTGATCATCGCCATAGCCTGTGGTGTGTTCTGATGCGCTTCCGTGGTGTGTTCGAGCCATTGGGTCCGAATGATCAGGATCAGCACCGCGAGGATCAGCACGGCGTACCCCGCGCCCAGCCACGCCTGGTTGTCGATCCGGATGATTTTCACGACCAGGTAGCTGAATGCGGAGGTCGACAGGATATAGCCGCCGCCGGTCAATCCGCTGGCCATGCCCCCGAATTGCGAAAACCGGGTGAGGCAGTACGCCAGCATGCCGTTAAAAATGAAGCCGGAAGCCGCGTGCAGCAGGATCACATAGGCCATCAGGGTGTACAGGTTATGGATCTGCAAGGTCAATACAATAAGGCCGCCCGATAGGACCAGCTGGATCACCGCCATTCTGAATAGTTTCTTGAAAAAGGGTTTGGAAATCAATGCTTTTGACAACAAGCTGCCCGCCAGCATCGCCAGGCCCGAAATCATGGAACAATTGCCGGTGACCGTTGCGGGGTAATGCATTACCTTCTCGATCAGAAAGGGGCTCGACATATTGTATATCATCAACACGCCATAGGATAAGCCCAGCACGAGCAGTCCCGAAGAAAAATCCCTGGTGCGGATCATCGCCCGGTATGCATTACCGATGGTTCTCAGGCGGAACGGCACTTTCGATGCGATGGTTTCGCCGCTGAAAATCAGTTCCAGCGCCAGAAACAGCAGCGCAAAACAGCCGAGGAAATAAAAGTTGGATTGCCAGCCAAAATGCGTTTGCAGGTACCCGCCCAGGAAGGGTGCTAAAATCGGTGCGGCTGACCAGATTACCGAAAAAAGGCTGGTGTAATGTTTCAGTTTTTCGCCTTCAAACAGGTCAAAGAACAAGGATCTTTTGCTGACCACGATCACCGCGGACATCATGCCCTGCACCGCTCGCATGACATAGATTAATGGTAAATTTGCGGTGCCTGCGATCACGAAACTAGCCAGGCTGAACCCAGCCAGTGCAATGATATGTGGCCAATAGCGACCATAACTGTCCAGCAGGCCGCCTACCAGCAGCTGTCCCAATCCGTAGGTTGCCAGGAAAATCGAAATGGAGAGCTGGACGGCTGCCGGGCTTGCATGAAGCTCCGAACTCATGGCCGGTAACGACGGGATGAAAATATCGAGTGCAAAACCGGTGATCGGGATCAGGCTGAAGGCCAGAACGGTGCTGATTGCTTTATTGGATTCTTTGAGATGTTTCATATGCCAGCATTTAATGGCCCAAAAGTAGGCTTACGAGCAGAGATGCTGGTAATATGAATCAAAGCAATGCTTATACAAATCAAATATTAGTTGGCCCGCCTGAGTTGTTCCCGGAAAAGCAGGGGCGTGGTGCTGGTATTTTGTTTGAAATACTTGTTGAAATGGGAGGGGTATTCAAAACCCAGGGTGTAAGCAATCTGCGCGGCGTCCCAGTCCGTGTTTAAAAGCAATGTCTTTGCTTCCTCGACAATGCGTTCATGGATAATCTCGCGGGTAGTCTTGCCTGTCGACCGTTTGAGTACATTGTTCAGATGGTTGACGTGGATGCTCAGCTGATCGGCGTAAGCTGCCGGCGTCAGGAGGCGCAGCGGATTTTCAGGGGAATCGACCGGGAATTGCTGGTTGAGCAACCCAAAAAAACGAGAGATCAGGCGGTCGCTGGTATTTTCGCTCATGACAGGGCCCTGTAAACGAATGCCTTCCAGGATGATCATTTGCAGGAGGCTCCTGATCATATCGAATTTGTAGGTGTATGTGGTTGATAGCAAGCCTTCCATCTCGCCAAAAAAGCCGCCGATCCGTTCGGTCTGTCCCGGGATGAGGGGCACGACGGCCGGGAGCGCCGGGTTGAACAGCGGGCTGCGATACCGGATCTCCTGGCGGATGCTGTTCAGCAGGAATGTGTCATTGAAAAGGCAGTAGTAACCGGATTGCGCATCGGAAATGGCCTCGTAGGAGGATGGCACGGAAGGGTTCGAAAAGATCAATCCTGCGCCCTCGATCGGTGTTTTCTGGTCGTCCGCCTGGTGCACGCCCGTTCCGACGATCATACAGATCTTGTAGTAGTCGCGCCGGTTGTAAGGCGTCAACCGGTTGAGGCAGGTGCGCGGCTTTACATTAAAGTGACTGACATTTGCCTGCAACGCAAGGTCCGCAGGTACCGGCTGCCGGGTTCGTTCATAAAACTGTTGCAGCGTTTCGGTTCCGATTGACATAGTATTGTTATTATATAAATCAAAGTTAGAGATAATCCCGCACCGGCGCAAGCCCGCAACGCCGGTGGTTTGGATGTCGCCTCAGAAGTCACCTGATGCATAATTTTATCTGTTTCTCTGCGGATCATCCTTACTTTTGGCCTTTAATCAGTATAAATCCTTTTAATGATGAAGAAACGAACATTTTTTGCGGCGCTATCGGTACTAATGCTTGCGGTGATTAGCCGGGGGATGGCGCAGGCCGGCCGCACGGACGTCGAAAAGAAACTGACCGAACTTGGTGTTGTGCTGCCTAAGCTCAATGCACCCAAAGGAAACTTGTTGCGCACGGTTCGGGTGGGTAACCTGATCTACCTTTCGGGCCACGGGCCTGATAAGCCGGGAGGCGGGCAGATTACCGGAAAGGTGGGCGACGACCTGACCGTCGAGCAGGGCAAAGAAGCGGCCAGGCTCTGCGGGATCGCATTACTGGCTTCGCTGAAATATGAGATCGGCGACCTGAACAAGGTCAAAAGGGTCATAAAAGTACTCGGACTCGTGAATTCTACGCCAACGCTGAGCCAGCAGCCGCAGGTGATCAACGGCTTTACCGATTTTATGGTCGAGGTCTTTGGTGAGAGCGGCAAACACGCCCGCTCCGCGATCGGGGTGGCATCGCTGCCGTCCAATATTGCCGTCGAGATCGAGATGATCGTGGAGGTTGCGCCCTAGGCTGCGAATCGGCTGGATTCACTGAATCGGAAGCAAAAAGCGCTGGTGTTCCGGGTGACAATTTAATGTCCCCCGGGGCAAAATGAAAACGAGGTGGCCGAAAGCCGCCTCGTTTTTTTGTTTGGTGCCACAGCGTTGTGATGTTCTGCGCAAGCGTAGTTATAAATACGTAATAGTACGCATTGTATCAGGTATTTGAACTCTACCAGTTACAATCCCATATTCAGTATTTTCGCATAAACCCATCTCTCTTATAAAAGCAATTCCGGATGATTAGACTTCTACTTCTTTGTGGGACAGCCCTTTTTGTAACCATCAATTCCGCGGTTGCCCAAAACAAATTTCCCGGTGTTTTCAACTCAAAACTGGCTGTTTACGCTTCTTTTAATGGCGGCTATGGGGTTAGTCTGGCTACCGCGTACTGGTTGACGAGGGAAGATTTGTTATGGAGCCTTGATTTTCAGCCGGGTGTAAATCTGGCCTTTACCCTGGCGGGCACGCGTTACGCGCTGGGGAACAAGAACCGGCAGGGCTCGCGAACGCAACTCAATGTCGTGATCACGCCGCTCAACGTGCTGGGTATTGCCGGGAAATCGCATTATGAGGAAGTACCCGTTTTTAAAATAGGGCATTCCAGTGCTTTTCTTGCCAATAATGAATTCCAGTTTGTGCTGGGATCAAATTTCGTGCTGTCGCCGAAGTCGAACGTCAACATGTTCCGTGCCAAGTTCAACAAGGACAATGTATACACCACCAAAAACAGGTCGCAACAGCTGATCGTGCTCGGAGCCCGCGCCACACTGAACTGGAACCAAAAGAACCGGCTGTCGTTCCAGGCGCTGTTCTACAACGACAACATGGTCATTCCATACATCCTGCAACAATTTGCGGACCATCATGACCGGTACTACACGGGCGGATTACGCTTCTCCGCGAACCTGTACACGCAGCGGGAGCGCATGAACAACAAGCCCTGGCATATCAGTTATGCCAGCGACGTTTACACAGGATCGTTCGAGCGGGACCTCTTCGATTACCCGGATGTATATGATATTAATGAACAGTTTGATGTCAATAAGCCCGAATTGACAAGGAATGCGCGGTATGTGAATCAGGAGCCCGGTGAACGGATGCTGAACGAGGGAAGGAAGATCATCAACATCGGCATACCGATGCGGAACTCGATGTCCTCGCAGATCGACGATTACCGTAACTGGGGTTTGAACGTGTTCTTCGGCGTTCAGGGCGGGGAGCAGGGCATACGGCCGCAAAACAGGAACCATGCCAAGAAAGTCATTCATAAAGTGAATGCCCGGCGGTATAATCCTGCTGTTTTGCATAGCACAAAAGGCAAGGATAAGATAGAGCTGGAAAGATTCCATTGGTTTAACCCGACAGCGGAATCGGGTCGGTTCATTATCGGAGCAGGTGTAAACAGTCAATTGTAACATGAGCGGAAAATTCACAATCCTTCTTTCATGCTTGCTGATTTTATGTCTGCAAGCGGTTTGTCGCGGAGAGGACACCAGCCCCGCCGCCGTTGTGGCCCGTATGCAGTCGATGACAAGCGAACTAGGCGCAGGCGTTTTTATGCGCTCCATCCAGCAGGCGGAGATTGAAAAGACGACCAATTATAGTTCCAGAAACAGCTATACTCCTTTTATTCAGATACACAAGCTTTACTATCGATTCTATGATTTTGATAATACGGTCAGTATTTCAAACGATAGCGCCTATTTCTACAAGATCGGAAAAGTGTTTGTCAGCGAGCGATACAGGGAGTTGGATTTCAAGGTTTTACATAAAACGAAGGCCGATTTTAAGAATGATAACGATGGCTTCTTTTATTACTGTAAACTCTATTATCACATGGAGGACAAGCAATTTAAGATGGTGGTTTATCCCGGATATGTTCAGAATGTGTGCGAGCCATATATGCATTTCAATAAATTCGCTTGTCCCGAACACGATCATACGACGATTGATAGTGCCAGTGTTATGCATGAAAACTCGATCAGGGCACTTGTTGGGATTCCAGATGCATTGAGTAAGGACTTTGTGGTCGACAATAGTCTGCGTGGGAAAGACAGATTTGACCAAACAAAAAAGACCATTATCAGGCTGAAAAGCGAAACAAAAGAGCCATACAATACCAACTATCGCTTTTGGAACGATAAACCACCTTTCTGGGACGGTCAGTGGTTCGATTGGGTACATTCCTCCATTGTCAATTTATTCATTCTCAAAAACAGTACGCTGGAAGTAAGCCTGAACCTGTCGAAGCAAATGAAGGTGTTCCGGATCGACGAGAGCGGCAACAGGATTTCCGGTTTGTCGCTGACGGAGTCAAAGAATGTCAATAACGAGGATTTTGTTTACAGAACTACCTATTCGCTGAACTATCTGGCCCTTGATTCCCTCAAGGAGAGCCTGAACGACATGTTCATCGAATCGGAGGATAAGGCAATTCTCAACCTCGTCACTTCCAACCGGCCCGATGACAGTTATCTTACGGGTAAGCCATGGGTTTACCGGAGGTTTCCGGGAATCAAAACAGGAAACAGCATTATCGATACTTGTATCAAGTCGCCCGACTATCATGCATGCATCGCTACGGTGAAGGAAAATTTGAAATTTCGGGAAGACGCCATAGCTACGAGAGTCGGGGCTCTCCAAAGTAAGATCGCTGACGATACCGTGAAGCTAGACGCCTTAAAAAAAGACATCGTAAAAAGGGAGGAGGGCCAGGGATCGGCAGCGGCTCAAACTGCCGGGAAACGCCTGATACGGGTACAGTTGGCCGCCGTCATTAACAGGATGACCGGCAATGCGTTCACGCCGGCCATGCAGGGAGAAAAAAATCAGATAAAGGAGACGATCGACAAAATATCGTCCGATAGGGCCGATCTGGAAAAACTGCAAAACAGCCTGACGGTGTTGTCTGTGGCGGATAGCCTGCCGCCGCTTTTGAAACATATCGATAGAATTGACAAGGGACAGGAGCAGCATTTTCTGAACGGCTTAAAGAGTTATATAGATTTAAGAAGTGATATTAAAGAAAAGTTGCCGGCAAAATATGCGGATTTAAAGTTTGACAGGCTTGGTTTTAAGAACCCGTCGGGCGATTCAACGGAGGTCATTTCGGCGGACGAGCTGTTATTCAAATCGAAGAACTTAAGTGCACCGATCAGTGAGTTGATAGACTCTTTCAATGAAATCACATCCAATCTGAAAGATTACCTGAAGAGTTTGGAAGAAGAGGATCAGATCAATGCAGGCAATGCATCACTGGTGGAAGAACTGAAAAGTGCCAGGGCCAAGTATCAGGAACTCCTTGGAAAAATCAGTCAGCAGCAATTACGGTTGAAGGAAAGTGGGGACAGCCTCGCCATCATACGGAACAGCAATGCATTGAGCGGTGTAGCCCAGAATTTCCATGATCTGTTTATTAAAGACAATATATCCCAAAGGAAGTATTTCATCTATTTGTCGGACCCGTGGGTCAGGACTAGCCTCGATACCGTGAGAACGACGGTCGGGAGGAATGATCAGGAAAACATCAAGCAATTTCTCAGGTTGTTTTCGGCTCCGCTGTACGTGAGAGCTGGTCTGCCGGTTTCCGCCCAGTCATTTCTGACTTCCTCCAAGCAGGCAAACTTGTCGGCGTTTCTTAAACACCAGGTGATGGAGATTTACGATCCCTTCAACATCAACCGGAAGCGCGTCCGTAGCAGGTTTAAAAGTGACATGAGCAAAGAAATGCTGCGCCAATTTACCGGATGGAAGCCCCGGTATAAAAAGATGATCTACAAATTACTGACCGATCAAACCATTGCGGACTCTGTCAGGAGTTTTGATCCATTCAGAGGTACTTTTACGACGCCCGTTTCCGAGAATGAAAACATCATTTGGAAGATCCGATATGGCGACGAGGAGCACTACTGGTTGCAGATTTCAAACCAGCTGTTTGAAAATATCCGGTACATCAACTGGTTTTACAATATGAGCTACAAAAGGAGTGCAAAGGCCAGAGAGCGCTTCCTGAAGGCTTACAAACCGTAAAGGCTATGGATCGCATTGCGGTATTCGGGAAGGTTCAAATAAAGACCGACGTCATGAAACGTGTTGGGCGCTTTGTGGCCATTAGCCTGGTTATAGGAAAAATTCACAGGCTGAAAGTTTTGGACATTGTGGTAACGGCGAAAATACTCCCGCGTGCGGATCACCTCCGATTCCAGTGCACCCAGCGCTGTCGAACCGAACGAATCGCTGATCCCGTTGATCAGTCGGCCGTTGTAGTTGGCGCTTTCCAGCAGTTTGCCGATCCATTTTTTGCCGAATCGCTTGCCAAGATCGGGGTCGTTGACGTTGTATCCCAGGATGATCCGGTAGTTGTCGCTTTCAAGCGGTTTTCCGTCTTTACGATTGCGCTTGTAATAATCCATAAACGTCTCTATTCCAGGCAAAGAAGCCTCCATCAGGAATGCATTCACTTTTGACTGGGATGGCGTGAGATAAGACCCGGATGTGTCGCGGTAGCAATGTTCAAGCAGTTTAAAGAGCTCCGATTTGCTGGCGGCATAGGCCCGTACCTTCGACCGCTGATTGAACAACGATTCGCAGATCACATTAGCCCCTGAGCTATGTGACATCATGTTGATTTCCAGGTTCGGGGCATCTATCCCGCTCATGATTCCGCGGAGTGCCAGCCCGGCTTTGTAACTGGATATGAGGGCAGGCTGGTAGTTTAATCCGGTTTTAATGCCTTTTTCATTCACGAACCGGCCATCCCAATGCACCTCTATAAAAAGGGTTTTAACGATTTCAGAACCATCTTTCAGGATAATCCTGCGATAGTTGGAAGCGTCCAGGATTTCCTGAATTTTGCATATCTGAGAGTCAAGCTTAGCCTCCGAGGAGTTGTGCGAAGTGTGATCGTTGACAAACGTGTTATTGAACCCGACCATTAAAAACGTGACGTTTTGATAACCAAAGTCATGGATCAGGCGTGTCAGTCTGGCCGTGATCGTATCCCGTGAGATGCGATTGAAATCTCTCCTGAAATTATGCAAATCGTCAGTGGTGAGTTCATGTTTGCGGTAATACGTTTCCAGCAGGGGCTTGTAGGCAGCGGATATGAGCGGGTAAAACCGGGGATTCAGGCAGGAAATGATCCCGTTTTTCGCGCTATCCGCGTATTGGCTTTGATAAGGAAGGAAAGAGTAGTTGTTGCCTATCAGAAAGGCCCTCAGAATTCTCTGATCAGGAGGATATATAATGCCCTCCCGGTCTATGAAAATACGCACTACATGATACAAAGTATCCCTCGGTTCTACGGTTCCGAGGGTAAGCGCCGCCAGCCCGTTCGGCTTTACAGCCACATCACCATGGGTATTACGCTCACCGTACAGGACCGAAGTTTTAAGCCCGCACGACTGAACGGCTAGCAAAATGGGGAATAAGAAAATCGCGAGATTTTTCATATCGATCGGCGCTGAGGTAGAAGAAATGTGTATAGGGGCGGGCGTTGGGCCGTAAACCTTTCTTCAAAATCACGAAATCACGAGAATAATGCAAACTCCAGGGTGTAGCAGAGCAAACAGTTTGAACACAACTTATTAAACGGCCATTCCCTCGAGCGCCCTTGACTTGTCGGGGCGGCCGCGGAGTCGAGAGCATACCGCTCCGATTGATTAGCCCCTTTTTTGTATCACATGAAAGAAGATCTCCGTCCGGATCGCAAAGCCCAGTGATTCATACACACCGATAGCCCGCGCATTATCCCCCTTCACATGCAGGAAAGGGACTTCGTTGTTTTGTTGAATGCGGTTTACCTGCCGCAGCAGCAAGTGACGCGCATAACCCTTGCCCAAATGCTCCGGATGCGTGCACACAGCGCTGATCTCCGCAAACCCTTCCGGGTGTAACCGCTGTCCCGCCATCGCTACCAGCTTGCCGTCGGCGAATATGCCTTCGTAATGGCCGAACCGGATCGTTTCCTTTGCGAACGGGCCCGGATTGGTGAGGCTTGTCAACGCGAGCATTTCCGGGACATGCAGATTTGTAAGCGCAGTGATGGGTGGCCCTTCCGAAACCGGATTGGCCGGACCGTTGTAGATCATCTGGTATCCATCGACGAGGGCCAGCAGCTTCCACGGGGCGGGCATTTCCATTTTTTGATTGGAGACAAAAATGACGACGTTGTCAAAATGAATGGCATTGTGGAGATCCGTCAAATGCCCTTGCTCGGGCCGTTCAATGGCCACGAAAGGCGAAACATCGGGATGGAAAAAGGCGGTGGCCGCAGCCACGGTACCGAGTGGTTGGTTATGGGCGGTCAATGCATGCCAGACCGGATTGTCGAGAATATGCGCCATTGAAATCGATATGAATGGGCCTAATTTACGTTTCTCTTTCCGAATAGTCGATCTTTTTTACGCTGGTTAATGCATTCTTGCGGCCGTTTTTGCGCACAGGAGGCTGGTCGGGTAGTCCGGAAGACGGAAAGCGCTGATCGGAATTCCGGCACGGGCATTGCCCGGCGACGGATGGGTAGTAACAGAATGCAGTGTATATTGTAAAGAATTGATTGTCCGGTTCAGTGATCAACTCAGAAAACTAAGCAAATGACAGACATTCAGACCGAATTCATCCGTGAGGCCATCTGGCATGGTTCGCTGGCCGAGGCGGATTCGATGTTGGGAGAATACCCTGAACTCTCCGGTACCAGCATTTTTACGGCCGCCATTCTGGGTCATGCAGAACTTGTTTCGGCATTTCTGGCCGCTGACCCTGCTCAGGCCACCAGCACAGCGGCTCCTTATGGTGGCAATGCGCTGGTCTATTTGTGTATGTCCAAATACCTCCGGCTGCATCCGGACCGCACGGAGGCCTTTTTGAAAACTGCAAGAATCCTTCTGGAAGCCGGTGCCGACCCGAATGCAGGTTTTTGGACGACCGGCGCTTACCCCGAGTTTGAAACAGCATTATACGGAGCTGCGGGCGTCGCCCATCACGAAGGTCTCACGAGATTATTGCTGGAATTCGGTGCCGACCCCAACGATGGCGAGGCGGTGTACCATTCTCCCGAGACCGACGATAATAGAGCGATGAAGGCTTTGGTTGAAACAGGACAGCTTACACCTGAAAACCTGGTGCTAATGCTAATCCGCAAGCATGACTGGCACGATTACCCTGGCGCAAAGTACCTGCTGGAAGCCGGTGCCGACCCAAACAGAATCTGGGGGACCACTTCGCCGCTCCACCACGCGCTGGCCCGCATTAATGATATCGCATTCATTAACCTGCTTCTCGATCACGGGGCGGACCCAGGTGTGGCGTGCGAGGGAATGACCGCTGCTGCCCGCGCAGCGCGGGAGGGGCGTGCCGACGTGCTCCAAATGCTTCGTAAGCGGGGGATCTCCTATGTCCTTGAAGGTGCGGACCGCCTCATCGAGGCTTGCGCATTCGGCGACGCTGAAAGGGTGGAGGCTATTGCTCGCACGGATCAGGCCATTGCCGGGAAGGTGATCTTCATGGGTGGGATGCTGCTCTCAAAATTCTCGGCGGGCGGCAATGCAGCCGGTGTGAAACAGTTGCTGAGCTTGGGCGTAGAGGTGAACGAACCCTTCACCACCGGCGATGGTTATTGGGGTATTCCAAAAAACAGCCTGGCTATTCATGTAGCCGCCTGGCTGGGACATCCTGATGTGGTTCAGCTGCTGATCGAAGCGGGTGCCTCCGTCGATGCGGCTGACGCAAATGGTCGGACGCCTTTGCAGCTCGCAGTCCGGGCCTGCGTCGATTCCTACTGGATGGACAGGCGCACGCCCCGGTCCGTAGCGCTTCTGCTCAAAGCCGGGGCCAATGCAAGCGACATACCTTTACCGACCGGGTATCCGGAAGTCGATAAGCTGCTGGCGGCGTCATAAGCCTGCGAGACGTCAGCAATGGGTTTCAGGGTTTGAATTTAACCTCAATGGGCTTCTTTCCGCCTCGGCTAAACGTTGCGGGATTTTGCCGTGCCTTCCCTGCCGGAAACCGCCCTTCCAGTTCAACACTATCGGAGTCCGCGACCCTGTCCCCGTTCTTCTGACAAGCGGGGCGGCCAGGCTGTCCCACCGCGTATTCGAGCCGGAGCGATACTGGCTCCCCGCTCATTTCAATGTGGTCGCGATGCGGAAGCCTGCTACCGATTGTCTATTCGATGGCGCCGCCTTCCTGAATCTTCCCGCGGCTATCCGGTGATTGTTGTGCTTCATCAGAGACCGCCGAAAGCATTGAAAGCGCTAATGCGCCGTAAAAGAAGATATGCTTCATAAAAGGTGTTCCCAATTCAAAATGACTCCGGGGTAGGCCAGGCCAGTGTCGGTGATTTCCGTATGCGTCTATGTGACTGTCAGTGTCAGGGGAATTTTGATTTTAATATGAGCATAGAATAGTATAGTGTAAAAAATCAGATGACTTGGCATCGAATAAGTATCCTAATTTTACTTGTAATATGATTTTTAGTTCAAATTTTACAAAACCCAACTTCTGTCTGAATGATTTTACCAATGAAAAATAAAATAGTATAGAATAGTATAGTTTAATTTGAAAATTGTGTTCTTTTGATAAAAAATTAGACAGGACTGGTGAGCTGGCTGTACGCAGCCAACCTGCACTGTTCAATTATGTTTCACTTATAACCCCTTTTCAGCATGGCTTTTTGTACCCGTTTTTATTCAATCATTCTAACTGTGCTGCTGTGCCTGGCGGGGTCCGGGACGGCATTCGCGCAGGTTTCGGTCTCGGGCCGGGTGACCGATGCTTCCGGTCCGTTGGTGGGTGTGAGCGTTATTATCAAAGGCGCAAAGGGTGGCACCTCCACCAATGCAGAGGGTGAATTTGCGATCGGTGTGCCGTCGCAGGACGCGATATTGGTGTTCTCGTACATAGGTTACCTGCCGCGGGAGATCCAGGTAGGCAGTAAAAGTAAGCTGGACGTGCAGCTGGAAGCCGATACCAAGGCCCTGGACGAAGTGGTGGTGGTAGGTTATGGCACCAAAACGCGGGCCGATCTCACCGGGGCGGTGTCGACGATCAAGGGCAGCGATCTCGCAAAGTCGCCGGCCGCCAACCTCACCAATTCCATTGCCGGACGGGTGCCGGGGCTGATCGCTAACACCCGGAGCGGCGAGCCCGGAAACGACAATGCCGAAATTTTTGTGCGCGGCAAGGCTACACTCGGAAGCACCGGCGCGCTTGTCGTGATCGATGGAATCCCCGACCGGTCGGGTGGCTTTGCGCGGCTTAACCCGGCGGATATCGAGTCTTTTACGGTGATCAAAGATGCTACGGCGGCCATTTACGGTGCCAGGTCGGCCAATGGTGTGATCCTGATCACCACCAAACGCGGACAGGCCGGCAAGCCGGTGCTGTCCATTGGCAGCAATTGGTCGCTAACCCAGGCGACGCGGGTTCCTCAAATGCTGAACTCCTACCAATATGCATTGGCAACGAATGAGTACGATCAGATGATCGGTCAAAAGCCGACCTGGCCCGACGCGGCTTTGCAGAAATTCCGGGACGGTTCCGACCCGCTGTCATATCCGAGCACCGACTGGTGGGATGCCACGATGAAAAAGCAGGCTTTGCAGCACAACCAGGTGATTTCGCTGCGTGGCGGAACCGATAAGGTGACCTATTTCCTTTCCGGCCAGTATCAGAAACAGAACGGGATCTATAAAAAGGATGCCGCCTACTATAAGCAGGCGCAGGCCCGCGCGAACGTCGACATCGCGGTAACCAGCGACCTGAAAATCGGCGTCGACATTCTTTACAGGAACGAATACCGGAACTCGGCCGTAGGTAATTACAATGCAGGGGCAATCTTCCGGGAGCTTTGGCTGGCCTATCCTTACCTGGTCCCCATTTATCCCAATGGACTTGTCGGTCCGGGTATCGGCGGCGGCCCCAACAACAGCATGATCTACATTACCAGTGGCGAAGCGGGTTATAACCGGCTCAACAACGACTTCCTTCAAACGAAAACCTACTTTAAATGGGACCTTTCAAAACTAGCCGATGGGGTTTTCCTGGATGGATATTATGCCTATGACCTTACCTTTTCTAAAAACAAATCCTTCACCAAAACCCCGCCGCCGGCGTTCCGTTACGATGGCGCGACGGGCACTTACACGCAGATCAATTCTTCGATCAAGCCAAGCTTATCGGAACTGCGCGGATCGCTTGCACAAAACCTGCTCAACATCCGGCTGGGTTATGCCAACCGCTTTGGCGACCATTCCATCGAGGGGTTTGCAGCCTATGAGCGTTTCGAGGGAAAGGCAGACGAGATCAGCGCATACCGGTCCAATTTCCTCAGTAACTCGCTGGACCAGCTCACGGCAGGCAGCCTGATCGGTCAGCAGAACAACTCCACAGCGGCCCAAACAGGGCGAAACAATTTCATCGCCCGGGCTTCTTATGGTTTTAAAAACAAATACCTGTTTGACTACAACATGCGTTACGACGGCTCCCAAAACTTCCCCGAGGGCAGGCGCTATGGATTTTTTCCGGCACTCTCCGGTGCCTGGCGGATCTCCCAGGAGGATTTTTTCAATGCAAAAGGCATTACCGAGCTGAAACTGCGCGGCTCGTGGGGTAAAACAGGTAATGATGTCGTTTCGGCATTCAATTACATCCAGACCTACCTGCTCGGCACGGGCTACGGCTATTCACTGGGGCCAGGTGCGTCGCAGGTCAGCTCGCTACTGCCGGGACCGACGCCCAACAAGGACATCACCTGGGAGGTGGCCACTACCACCGATCTGGCGCTGGACGCGCAATTTCTGAAAGGAAAGCTGGGGTTGACCATCGATTACTTCCGTTCCATGCGGTCGGGCATTCTCATCACGCGCAGCGAGTCCGTGCCTGCCTACACGGGACTGACGTTGCCTAACCAGAATCTCGGAAAAGTGCTGAACCGCGGCATTGAAATCGATGCCTACTACAATGGAACGATCGGGAACAGTTTCTCTTACAATGTGAGAGGTAACCTCACTTTTGCCCGTAACAAGGTGATATTCATGGATGAAGCGGCCAGCGTACCCGCTTATCAGCAAAAAACCAATATTCCGATCGATTCCTGGCTGGTTTACGAGTCTGACGGCCTGTACCAGAACCAGCAGGAAATCGACGGCAGTCCGCACCCGGCCAACACCGCTCCCGGCGACATACGCTACAAGGACATCAACAACGACGGCGCGATCAACGGTCTGGACCAGGTACGGAAATCGTCGGTAAGGACTCCCGAACTGGTCTACGGGACATCGCTGAGCTGCTCGTGGCGTAACCTCGACCTGTCTGTTTTCGTGCAGGGACAAGCCAGGGCCCAGTCCTATCTGGCACCTGCCGGCCTGAATATGGCGACCGAATTCTTCGACGGCCGCTGGCAGAAGGAGGGCGATAACCAGTTTCCCCGCAACTTCAATGGCCCCACCGGAGCGTCAAGAGGGGTTAATACGCTCACGTCGGATTTCTGGCTGCGCAATGCGGCATTCCTTCGGTTGAAAAATGTCGAACTGGGCTTTTCGCTGCCTTCCGGGCTGATCAGGAAGGCTAAGATGCACAGTGCCAGGATTTATGTTAATGGCAGCAATTTGTTTTCCATTGACAAGTTCGGGCCTTCCTTCGATCCTGAAATCCCTAACAACTCAGGCTATTATTACCCGCAGCAGCGGGTTGTCAATCTGGGCGCAAACATCAGCTTTTAATTCAAAACAATGATCTCCATGCAATCAAATACGATTACTGACCGCAGCCTGGCCTTCCTGCAAAGGAATATCCCCGGGTCGAAAAATAGATGGGTAAATGCTTCCATCGTTGTCCTCATGCTCGTCATGGGTGCATGCAAGGACGTGCTGGACCTGAAACCTTTGAATGCTTATTCGGAAACCGACGTATGGACAGATCCGAACCTGGCCCAGGTATTTGTGAACGGCATCTACGACCAGACCGTCCTGGCTTACAAGGATGGCGGGTTCGGTTGGGGAGCGCAGTCGGACGAATTGTACGGCAATTTTAACTGGACCAATGAGAACAGTTACGTGCAGGGCGAGGCCACACCCGATAATCAGACCGCATCGTCCCTCAACCGATGGGGAGACCTCTACTCCTCGGTTCGAAACTGCAATGTGTTTCTTAAAAACATCGGTCAGCTCGATACCACGTCTACCGGGAAAGCAGTGCGCACCATGAAAGGCGAAGTGTATTTTCTGCGTGCATTGGCTTATTTCGAACTGTTGAAACGATTCGGTGGCGTGCCGCTGGTGACCAAGGTGTTCGATGTCAACGACCGGACGTTCACCGAACAACGGGCTACCTGGTCGCAGACGAAGGATTTTATATTGTCGGACATCGACCAGGCTATGCAGCTGCTGCCAGCCACTTATTCCGCGGATCTGGACCGGGGCCGTGCCACTACGGGCGCTGCTTTGGCATTGAAATCGCGGTTGCTGCTGTATGCGGCCAGCCCGTATTTCAACACCGCCGGAGACAAAAAGCTCTGGCAGCAGGCCAAAGAGGCGGCCAAAGCCGTGATCGACTTCAAAGCAACTCCATACGCCCTGCACGGTAATGCGGCCAATGGGACGTACAATAAGACCTATCTCGATTTTTTCAACCCGGAAGTCATTTTCGCGAGGGTGTACAGCGGGCTCGCGCGCGCCGATCGATTCAACACCGTGAGCCGTGATCTGAGCCCCAACGGGTATGAAGGGTACAGCGCCTACAATGTGGTTCAGCAGATGGTCGACGCATTTGAAATGGCAGACGGCACCCCATTCAGCTGGACAAACCCTGTCCATGCCAAAAATCCGTATGCCAATCGCGACCCGCGTTTCTACGCAACCGTTCTGGCCAACAACCAGCAGTTCAAAGGCAGGGTTACACAGTTTTTCGAAGGTGGCGACGATTCGCCTCAGAGCCCTTATTCGCCTTGGAATGCTTCCAAAACACGTTATGTGATCCGCAAAATGGTGGATGAGTCCGTCGACTGGCAAAAGCAGGACTTCGCTGCCTCCCAATGGGTCGCATTCCGGTTGTCGGAAATGTACCTCAACTACATGGAGGCCTGCGCGGCCCTGGGCGAGGATGGCGAAGCGCTGGCGTATCTCAACAGGCTGCGGGCGCAAAAGGCGGGTATGCCACCCGTCGCGGCTTCCGGCGCCGCATTAATGGATAAGATCCGCCAGGAACGACGGGTCGAGCTGTGCTTCGAAGGTCACCGGTATTTCGATATCAGAAGATGGGGCATTGCCGAAGCCGGCTCCAAAGACGCCCTGGGCGTGATTATCACCAAACAGGCCGACGGCACGTTTTCCTACCAGCAGACCACCGTCCAGAAAAGAGTATGGAACCCTGCGCTTTATTTCTACCCGATACCCCGGACTGAGTTGCAACGGAACCCTGCATTGACCCAGAACCCCAATTACAATTGAAGAGCGGTCCACGGCTTTAAAAAGGAGATTTCGGGAAAGATTGTATTTTAAATCAAAAATAAAAGTAATGATCAAATACGTTGCGACAGCTTTATTAGGGTTCACGCTTAGCCAGGGCTGTTTTGGACAAAGCGAAGCGCTGCAATTCCGATCGACAGACACCGCCTTGCAAACCGCCTTTGAACGGGCCAGGGAAATGGCCCTGAGTCATCACGGCAACCCCGGCGACCCTGTCGGCGAGTGGTATGAAGCCGCTCTACCAACCCGTTCGGCGTTTTGCATGCGGGACGTTTCGCACCAGAGCATGGCCGCCGAGATGATCGGGCTCGGGAAGGCCAACAAGAACATGTTTTCATTGTTCGCCAAAAATATTTCGGATAGTAAAGACTGGTGTTCTTACTGGGAGATCAACAAGGAGGGGAAGCCGGCACCGGCCGATTACCGGAACGACGAGGAGTTCTGGTATAATCTCAATGCCAATTTCGATGTATTGCATTCGGCCTGGCAGCTCTATCTCTGGACAGGCGACAAAGACTACGTGAGCGGCCGGGAGTTTGCGAACTTCCACAAAAAGTCGGTCAACGAGTACGTCCGGCGCTGGGTGCTGCAACCCGACTCCCTGTTGTCACGGCCCCTGCACCCCAATGCACAGGCTTCGTATAACGACGAAGACTCCTTCCATCGCTGCCGGGGACTCGCATCCTACTCGGAAGGTGTGCGGGACCTGAAAATGGGTGTGGACCTCGTTGCCGCGCTCTCGCGGGGCATGAAAACCTATGCGGATATGCTGCGCCTGAACGGCCAGGCGGCGGAAGCCAGACTGTACGACGCGAAAGGCGAGCAATACAGGCAGCACATTGAGCAGAAATGGTGGAGCGAAAAGGAGAACAGGTATTTTACGTACTATTCGTCCGCGGGCGCATTGGGCTATACCGAGGGAGAGACATTTTTGCTTTGGTTCGATGTACTGAATGATTCAACACGCACCCGGAAGGTGATCGACCAGATCCTGTCGCGGGAGTGGAACATCGAAAACGAGTCCTATTTCCCTTATCTGTTGGGACAATATGGTTACGCCCCGCAGGTGCGGAACTATGTCCTGCGTTTGACCGACCTGCAAACGAAGCGGCGGGAGTATCCGGAAGTATCCTATGGCGCGATCCAGGGCATTGTGCAGGGCATTATGGGCATACAGGCGGACGCGCGTGTGAACCGGATCAGTACATTGTTCAACGGGAGGGAGGAGGATACCAATACGTTGGAAAACCTGCCCGTTTTGCAAAGGAAAATAGCCGTGACGCAGAGCCGGAATAAAGCTTCATTCCGGAATTCGGGCGCTTCGCCGGTTCAATGGCGGGCGATGTTTACCGGGAAGCACCCGTTCATTATCGTGGACGGCGTCAAACGGAAAGCGGCACAGATGACGGTCAAAGGTGCCCGCACGGTTTCGTTCCTGGATGTGCATGTGGGAGCCAACCGGCAAGTGGTGGCCCGCGTCGACTAATCTGCATGCCCCTGTAACCGGTTTGTCGCTGGTTACGGGGGCACGCATTAGTAATGAATAAGTTTTTAGTTTTACAGATCAGTTTTAATCAACGGAAGGAAGTAATTACCACCGAATGGAGAGCATATTTGACAAAATTAGGGAATTGAGGGAGGTAACGTCCTATTCCAAGCATGACCAGATCGTCGTAGGGATCATCAATGCGATTGACCAGAAGATCGTGGCGCCGAATGACCTCCTTCCTTCGGTGAACCAGATGATCCAGGAACTGAGTTTTTCCCGCGAGACGATCCGGAAAGGATATGGCGACCTCGTGGACAGGGGGGTGGTTGAGTCCAAGAACAGGATCGGATATTACGTGACCAACGCGCAGACGGACCAGTTCATGAAAGTGGCCCTGCTGATGTATAATCTGGATACGTTCGAAGAATTGTTTTACAGGAATTTCAGAAAGGAGCTGGGTAAGAAAGTCCATTTGGACGTGTTTTTTCACCACGGTAGCATTGATTTTCTCGAAAGCACACTTTTTCAGATCAAAGGAAAATACGGGATGTATGTGGTGGCGCCCATTCCGCACCGCAAGACCAGGGAAATTCTGGAAACCATTCCGCGCGCCAACCTGATGATATTCGATCGTTTCGAACCACTGGACGGTGACGTGAACTACATTGCCCAGGAGTTTGAAAAATCAACCTATTCGGTCCTTGAAACGCTGGCGGACAGGATCAGGGAGTTCGACGAGATTATTTTCTATCATTCACCCAAGTCGCTGGACCCGAAGGAGATCGTCTTTGCATTCAAACGGTTCCTGCATGACCATTCGGTCCGGGGCCAGATCATCAGCGAGTTTGTTCCGGGTTCGGTTGAAAAGGGGAAGGCCTATTTCACCCTCGATAACTTTACCATGTGGTCGATATTGAAGGAATGCAAGAGTAAAAAGCTCACCATGGGTACGGACGTGGGCTTGTTGTCGGTCAATGACGAGCCGGCCAAGGAATTTGTCGATATCACGACCTATTCCACCGACTTTGCACTGATGGGCAAGCTCGCGGGCCAGGCCATCATGCAAAAACAACAGATCCGGGTTATCCTGCCCAACGTTCTGATCAGGAGAAAGACATTGTAACGGGCTATGCGTGAAAAAGTGATCCTGAGCGACATCGATATCGGCATTATCGTGCTCTATCTCGCAGTGCTCGCCGGGTCGGGTTTTTATTTTGCCAGGAAACAGCGGATCCAAACGGCCGGTGACCTGTTTCTGGGTGGCAGATCGCTGAAATGGTACAATGTAGGTCTGTCCATTTTCAGCAGCAATGTGAGCCCGGTAATGCTGGTGGGTTACGGCGGAATGGCCTACACCACCGGCATGGTAGCCGCCAATTTCGACTGGCTGGCGTGGTGGTTTCTGCTGTTGCTGGCCATGGTGTTCATTCCGCATTATTTTGCAACCAAAGTGAGTACCATGCCCGAATTTCTGCTGCGGCGGTACGGCCAGCGTTCATTTACATTCCTCACTTACTATTCGATGATTTCCACGCTGATCGTTTCGGTCAGTTTTGTGCTGCTTACCGGCGGCCTCGTCATCGCGCAGATACTGGAAGTCCCTTTTTGGGTGGCGGCGACCGGCGCGACGCTCCTGGCTACGAGCTTCACAGCCATCGGAGGCCTCGGCGCGATCGCCAAAACCGGCGTGCTTC
This sequence comes from uncultured Dyadobacter sp., assembly GCA_965649915.1. Taxonomy (GTDB): domain Bacteria; phylum Bacteroidota; class Bacteroidia; order Cytophagales; family Spirosomataceae; genus Dyadobacter. Next base: position 2,607 of record CBFGMV010000016.1, on the reverse strand, counting down.
AATCGGTAGTCGTCGTCGTAGCGGCGGTGGTAGTGGGCGTCATTGCGGTAGACAAGATCGGCGGGGTGCAGGAGGTGATCAGCCGTTCGCCGAAGGAATTCTGGACCATATTCCGCCCGACCAGCGACCCCGTGTATCCCTGGCATGCGGTGGTACTGGGTTACCCGGTAGTCGGGATCTGGTACTGGTGTACCGATCAGACGATCGTTCAGCAGACGCTTGCAGCCAGGAACATGCAGCATGGGCAGTATGGAGTGATGCTGGTGGCATTTCTGAAAGCCCTAGTCCCTTTTATCTTTTTGCTGCCGGGCATCTATTGCCTCATCCTGTTCCCGAATCTGAGCAAACCCGATCACGCTTATCTGGTGATGACCGCCAATCTGCTTCCCGTCGGGTTGGTCGGTATTACCCTGGCGGCGTTGATTGCCGCGCTGATCTACGATGTTGCGGTGGGGATCAATGCATTTAGTACGGTTTTTTCATTGAATATCTATTCGAAGATCATTAACCCCACGGCTTCGCAGGCCCGGATCCGGCTTGTGGGCCGTGCAGTGATCATTGGCTCGTCATTGATTGCACTGATGATGTCGATCCTGCTCTCGACGGTCGATAAAGGTCTCTTTGATCTATCGCAGGCGGTTGGCACGTACCTCGCTCCGCCGCTGACGACCGTGTTCCTGCTGGGCGTCGTGTGGAAAAAGGCGACGAGCAGAGCCGCCAACCTCACTTTGTATGCGGGTTCGGTGCTTTGTCTTTGCGTCGGCATCATGCAGATCATGGATTACCCGCACAAGGCATTCTGGCCGCATTTTATGCTGCTGACGTTCCTGCTGACGGCCATTCTGATGGTTTTTATGGTAGCCGTCTCCTTGTGTTTTCCGGAAAAAACGAGCCGGCCGTCCCTGCCGACACTCACCGAAACCTATGCGTCTCAACCACATTACGATCGGCGGAAAATCTGGCTGGGCTGGGGTGGGATGGGCCTTCTGATGGGTATGTTGTATTATTTGTTTGGTTGATTCAGCCGTTTTTTTCAAGATATAAGCTGATCTTGCCAATGACGATATCGGAGGAGCCGGGTAACTCGGCCTCCGGGACGATACCAATGCGCATTTCGTATGATTCACCCGCTTTTACAGCTGGAACGCCGGTGACAGTCGGCGTAATGTCGAGCAATATGTCCAGACCGGCTCCCTTGTTGTCGCCCTTACCGGCACTCGCCCTCCGGAGTCCGAAAAGGCTGACGCTTCCGGTGAGCAATCGATCATCCCGGAGCGCATCTTCTCGAAAACTGACATAGATTTTCAGGATCGTGGCATCCCTCGTTCCCAGAATGTTTTCCAAAGCCAGATAAATGTGGCCCTTGGCAATCGCATCCGTTGCGGCGCTGTGAGTAGCCGACAGCTTTTTCAACCCGTCGGGTGTAATGGCAAGTTGAACATCGGTTCCCCCGCCCGTTATTGCTACCGGATGGGGTACGGTTCCTATCAATTCGGCGGCAGGAGACAAATTCATGGTTTTGCTCATTTAGGGTTGGGAGCTCATGCGCTGGCTGTGCCCGGCCTGCGGAAACGGCGTAGCTGCAAGCTCCCATACCGCCAAACAGCATCAAAACCGCGCCACTGCCAGCGGGGAGTCCGTGGCGGGGCCAGCCTTTCGCATATGGCCAGTACGCTCACCACCGCCATGGCCATCATATGCCCGGCGGGCAGGAGCATTGCGAACAGCATGGCCGACCAGCAGGAATACAGGCACCAGCCCGCATGGGTGAGGCCCATTGCCGCGGCGTCCCGGTCTGCCCGGGTACCGAAGGCGCTCAGAGGCTTGTGGTGATGGCACCGGTTGAGGCTCCGCTGCTTAGCCGGCGACGATTGCCAGATCAATGCGGCTACCCCCACAAGCAAGGCAGGTAAGAAAGATCCCGGCATTAAAACTTTTGCCCCAAGCATGATCGTCACGAAAGCGGCCCCCGCTGCTATCCAGGCGGCAAAATAGCCCAGGACAAAAAGCAGGGTGAGGCGCATCCGTTGTCGCACAAAACTGTTGGCGCGGATGTGGTGGATAGGCTGAATCAATGTGGGCGTCATCATCGCCAGCAGCATCAATGCCCAGTCCCCGATGAGGGAACCGGGCGGATTTTCTGCAAAAACTGCCTCCACAATCTGCGGAAAGGGGGCATTGACTGCCATGACCATCTGGAGTTGTGTTGGACAATCCCCGCCGCAGCACCAGGACGATGATGAGGCCGGCCTGACCAGGATCAGGATCCAGGCGACAAGACTGATGCCGGTCAGGGACCACCGGAGTTGCATATACTCCTTCTCGTTGTAGATCATGAGCGTTTGTTCAGTCGGTTCAGAATGCCTGTCGGTAAATACTGATCCGGCCAATTTTTACCTCTGTGGCGTCGGGCAGTGGTTTGTCCGGAACAATGCTGACCTGAAGAGAATCGGTGTCCAGGGCTTTCGTCAGGTGGAGCTGGTCGAGAAATGGTGTTATGTCCAGAATAAAAGTGAGTCCCTCCCCGCCATGCTGGCCATCCTTTATCGTTGCCCGGCGCAGGCCGAAAAGGGACACATGGCCGGCCAGGAATTTTTCGCTTTCGCC
>CBFGMV010000015.1:0-120720 GCA_965649915.1 uncultured Dyadobacter sp. | reverse complement strand
TTTGCTCTCGCAGTTATTAGGTTCAAACGAAAGCCCGACCTGCGGTGGGGCGGACTTTGCCTTGACTTTCTCCCCGGTCTCTTCTATGTAAATGTCTTTGAAAGTCCCATTGATGACTCCTGTAACTAACATTCCCGCTCGTGAAGCATTGGTTATGCGCAGGTCAGTAACGTCGATGTTCTCACTCTGTTTTCCCCAGTTAGTCCTTACAGCGAGGCCATCGCCGGTGCTCTTGGAAATCGTAGTTTTATGGATTAAAACGTTGGTCGGCGCATACAGAGCGATGCCGCAGCCGTATTGCGAAGTGACATAGTTTTTGTTTGCTTTACTCCCATACAAATTGAGGCCATACAAGAAAACGTCCTTTGTATGAGTATCCACATAAATCATATTTCCATTGGTTGCCATGTTGGTAGGGCAAACAAGACCACTCCCTGGCGGAAAGTAGACGCGGTTTCCGGAATTTAGGAAAAGATGCGCATTGTATCGGGCATAGGCGCTGTCCAGGCCCACTGTTATCTTGAGGGGAGGGAACTTTACATACCTGTGCTTCTTCAGGAACAGGTTGATGTAAGGGGCATAGTTGAAATCCGCGACGATTTTTTGGCCTGTGACGCTTTTAAGGTATGGTTCAATGTCAACACCATACCGCATGACACTGTCTTTCAGCATTTTCGCGCGTGTCACACGCTGTGCTTTCAATGTCACAGGGCCCAAACAGAGAAAAGCGGTTAAAGCTATGTGTAAGGTTAGAGCAAAAAGCAATTTTTTCATAACAATTAATTGATTTTGAGCCCATTAGTGAATGTTTGTAGCTGGTTATCCTGCTAGCGTCGGGCATGGTCCAGTCCCAATTTCTATGCCACGCTCAACAATGGTGGCAGCCTGCGGCGTTAATCTCGGGTTGGGAGCGCAAGCTAAAAAACATTCAGGACCTCCGTGCCTTAAATCATAAGATTGTCTCTGACAGTTGTTTAACTAAATTGGAATAACTCATGTGCTGGTATTTCAATTTTCTGACATTGTCGATAAACTGGTGGTATTGCGCATCAAATAAATTTTCCCTGCCAGATGTGGCAATGTAGTCATTTAGTTGTTCTGGGGACTCAAATCGATGACCAATTCCACCTACGAGCGACGAATAGTAGTCAATATAGTCGTTTTGTACATACAGGATCGGTATTTCCGCGTTGATGGCATCCCAAAATGAACCGCTTGAACACATAGAATAATGTGTATTGTCGTAATAAAGTAATGCAAAGTCTGTCACAGAGAGTATTTGATCCACTTCGGAACGGCTTAAAGGATTTAGGTTCCGGTTATAGATTACCCACTCATTAAAGTACTTCTCCATGTTTTTGTACACCATTCCGCAAATATAAAAGCGGTATCTGGCGGTGTTGACCATTTCGGACATGCGGTCAGCGATGGAAAAAATATACTGTGAATTTTTGGGGAGTGTGGCAACGCCAAGCGATGAGAAGGTGATCGCTTGGTTAGATGCGTAATCTCGCCTAATTTCATGAAATGGATATGGGTGATCAAGAATTGCCTTTTTCTGTGTTTTGAAAGCGGGAAGAACTCCCACGAGATTGTTATAAATGCTCTCACCAAGAATGATGTATTGTATTTTTAGGCGTTGACTTAGTAAGGATCTTTTTAAAAAATATCCCCAGATCTTATTAAAGAACCTTTTATTATCTTTTAAAGACTCTAATTCGCCATGCGTCACAATGAATATATTGATCTTTGTGTCAAGAAATGTCCTGAGTAAATAATGGGCCAATGGGTGTATTAATAGGATAATTAACTTAGTTACCCCATTAGCCTCGGCATCTTTAATTATTTTCTTCGTTAATCTGAATTGATGATATGCCCGAATGAATTCTTTTATGCCTCCCCTTTTGGAGTATAATTCAATATTTTCAAAAGTGAGCCCCGGTACTTTTGGCTTAATGATATCACTATGCCGCTTATCAGCGTAAAATGTTATATCCGGCTCGATCTGCCGGAGAAGCGTTAGAAAAGAAGAATTGAATTGTTCGTGTTGTGTGCCGATCGACAAACTGTCGGATACATATATCATGTTGTGTATTATTCGCTTAAAACAGACTTGTATGGAACAAAAGCACCTGCTTCGTCATTTAATATAGCGGTTGAGAATTTTAAGATGGAGAACCCTAGCATGATCAGCAGAAACACAACTTTGTACAACCTACTGCCCTGTCGGTAGGCCAGTGGAATAAGCACTATCTGATAAATGTCATAATATCGGGCCAATCGTCCGAATATCACGCTGATCGGAGAGAATGTCACAAATATCATAATGCCAAATACATATACGTTGAAAATACCGTTAAAAGTGTTGTTCCCGTTTTCGCCATAATTAACAAACCACAGGATGAAACTAAATATCAAAAGCCTGCCCGAAATCGATTTGAATATCGTTAGCGGTGTCGTAACCGCAAACTCGTCGCCCTCCTCCATGTAGGTCTGTATTTTCCGCGCTGCGATATAATTCCCGAATGTCGAGAGAATGGTATCTGAAAATAGCACCGCTATGGCCACGGCCACAACGCAAATCATGACAAAGGTGGTGTTCCACTTAAAAGTGTACAGCCAATAAGCTGGAAGGAAGATAATCGCTGAGTTGTGGAACATAGCGGCTAACACAACCAGACTGGCAAACTTAACCAGAGAGCGTTCCTGGATGTATGAAAATGATAAAAGTGTGATGCAAATTGCGATATCCTGGCGTACACCGAACCCGCTTCCAACCAGGCTGTAAGACAATAGAAGGAATACGGAGAATATCGGATAGGGGCTGTGACGATCTAGGAAATAGTATGTGGAGGCAATAATGCAAAATGAGAAGAATAACAGAAATGGTGAGTATTCTCTGCTGATCAGTAGTTTAAACAACCGGACGAACAGTTCATAACCCGGCTCCATAGCACTTTTCAGAAACGGAATGGTTTCTATTGTTGCAAAGTAATATTGATAGTTGAACCAGTCTGTTCCGGTATTCCACCGTAAACCTGTAAACAATGTCATGATTACCCCGAGCGAAATCAGGATGGCCAATGATACTTGCTTCGGTTTATCAGAAATAAACAAATCAAATAGCGCGCAAATGAAAATTAAGATATATAGTATGAAATATATTACCATGATAATCTCAACGGAAGTTTTCTTTTTGACTCTTTATCAGTGTAATTTTCATTGAGCAAATGCCTTAATACGGTTTTTAAAGTTTATTCCGAAATTTCGGATAACCCAATTAATGGAAATGACTTTGAAGGCGTTGAGAAACCAATTGAATGATGGTATGGAATACACACCGTTTTGGATTTGAGCACGATAGGTCTCCTTGAATAGCTTGACCTTGCTAACAGAGTCGCTGATGCCCCCGGCACGCATTTTCGAAATGATCACAGGGAAATAGACCGCGTCATGATTTTTAAGGTAACTAAGAAGCAGGTCGTAGTCTCCTGTGATTTTGAATGTCGGGTCAAAGCCCCTGTTCGCAAATAGCTGCCTCGAATGAAACGTTCCCTGGTGGGGAAGCCTCATACCGATATTTTGGAACTCGTATTTAATATCTTTCCATTCCCGGCCATGTATTTGCTGCTCATCCGCAGAAAGAAATATAACGTTGCCGTACGCAACCCAACTGCTGCATGAAACCAGATATTTTACAGCCGATTCGATTGCCTGGTCGCTTGCCAAAAAGTCGTCCGCATTGATAAAAAGCAGCCAATCCCCTGTCGATGCTTTGACGCCCTTGTTCATGGCGTCATATATGCCATCATCCTTCTCACTTGTCCAGTAATTGATTCGTGATGCGTACTTCCTGATGATGTCGACAGTGCCATCTGTCGATGCTCCGTCAATTACGATATACTCTAGGTTTATATATGTTTGGTGGAGAATGCTTGTGATAGTGTCTTCCAGGTATTTTTCACCGTTCCTGACGATCGTAATAACGGATATTTTTGGAAAATTACTTGCGGTAGTGATCGTGTGCATTTCGATGTCGTCAAGTGGTTAACGCAGTGAGAACCGTTTCTGAAAAGGCCTTGATGTGTTTCTGATAGTCAACTGCCGCCTTTTCCGGTTCCTTTTCAAGATGCTTTTGCATTCTAACTGCAAGATCCTCGGCATCATGCGGATTGAAGAAATCGCAATTCTCGGAAATCTGCTCTCGATGAAGTGGTATATCACTTAATAAGATGAACTGACCCATAGCCTTGGTATCTTCTACTACTGTACTCCACCCTTCGAAAAGGGAAGGCTGGATAATGGCCCTCGCCTTGCTCATGAGCGCCAACTGCTCTGCCCGGTCGATAAACCCCAGAAATCTCACCCATTTCTGTAACCCGTTCGCTTCGACATACTGTTCCACTATTTGGAAATACTCGTTGTTCCTCGGGTCGCTCGGACTTCCCGTAAAAACCACGCTGAAATCCAGGTCTTTTTTTTTCAGAAGGTTGATAGCCTGTAATACAATCAGGTGGTTTTTATGCTTCCAAAACTGATTGGGCGACATAAAGTAAACCTTGCCTATTCCATATTTCTTCATTACTGCATCCAGGTCGACGTCCCGGAAATCGGGAAGAATGCTGGAAAATCTCAATAGTCTAAGCTTGCAGTTGTGAGATGGATAGAATTTCACAAAATCTTCCATTGCGTTCAGGCTGCTGAATATTACCGTTCCCCCTGCCTGTGATATGCTTTGCTGATGGTGCTGTCTTTTGGCAATTTCGGAAGGGGAAAACATATGTGGAAGATAGCGTTCCTGAAAATCAGGTATCCAATCGATTCTGCTTTTCCCTAAAAAGATCCGCGGGTTGTATGGGTAAACAATTTCAGGAAGCAGATCAAAAAACGGAGATTTTCGCGTCAGTAACCGTTTAGCTCTATAAAATAGCTTTCCGAGCTTATTTGAAGTACTAACCTGGTGATAGGCAATATAGGGGTAATTGATCGAGATGACGTCGTCCATCGGAGAATCGTAGCCATAGAAGATGGACAGTTCGGGCTTTTTATCATCATCGAGAAAGTTTAATGCCCGAATGATATTCTGCACGTATATTAAACCGCCTGCCCATGCTGCGTAGGTAGACAGATACAGTAGCCCTATTTTTTGTCTATCTATTGTTGGATGATCCATTCGTAATACCTTTTAAGACCTTCGCCCATTGGCACTGTTGGCCTATAACCCATAGCCATCAGTGCAGAAATCTCTGCGCGCCAGTTTATCGGGTCTCCCTGCTTGGTAGCTCCATTAAATCGTACCTCCTTTGACTCGCCAAAGCATTCAAGGAAAATTCTGGTAGCATCAGATACAGTGGTCTCGATTCCATTTGCAATATTAATCGATTCTCCCGTGAAAGCCGCGTTTTCAAGACAGCACTTGATCGCCTGCGCGACGTCGTCGACATGGATAAAATCCCGGCTTTCCTCACCCGTCCCGAACATCTCCACGACATTGCTTTTTGATGCTTTTTGGAATACATCCCAGAATATCTGCTTTTTCAGCCCATTGCCATAAGCGGAGAAGATTCTGAGCGAGCAAGTGGGGATACGGTAGGTATCGTAATACATCTTACATATCTGCTCGGCCTGAAGTTTATGGACGCCATAGGGTGATATCGGTTGCGGCGCATCGCTCTCGCAGATCGGTATCCGGGTGGGGTTGCCGTAGACTGCCGCACTCGACAGGTTGATAAACTTACACGCAGGCTGATTACTCCTGATAGCATCCAGGAGTTTGACGACATTGTATGTGTTGAGCGTAAAGTCGCGCAATGGATCCTGGATTGAAGCAGGTACACTCGCCGCGCCTGAACAATTGATACAGACATCAAATGAATGCGCACGAAAGATCTTCTGATAATCGGCATTGGTGGCATCGATCAGAAAGTAGTTTTCCCGGGCATAGTCCACGACGACATCACACTCAAAGACGTTGTCATTTTCTCTATCCTTGTAGAAGGTCGTTAAATGGCTACCTATAAAACCCTTTGAGCCTATGATGAGTACGTTCATATTTTTTGATCAATGTATTTCACTACTCTCGCGGGGTTCCCTGCTACCACGGACCATGGCGGCACATCCCTGGTTACAACACTTTTAGCACCAACAACCGCTCCTTCACCGATAGTAACTCCTTTGAGGACGGTGGCGTCGAAGCCAATCCACACTTTATCATGGATCACGATCGGCCTGGTTTTGACATGCGACCAATCCTTGTTCATGATGTTGTTTCCCCCGTGGTTGTGAAAATCCTGGTAACACTGATGGTTGTCGTTTTGTCGTTCCTGCCAGTAAATGGAGTGGGAGTCATGATCGTAGAGGGTAATTCCCCAGGCCATGGTAACATCGTTGCCGATGATAATGGATGATTTACAAATAACAGCGGCTCCGCCAATGTGCACATTATTTCCAATTTCTACTTTTCCGGTTTCTGTTTCAAAGATGAAATCGGCGCTGATCACACATTTTTCGCCTACCGAGACATAGTTTCTTGTTTCCCTTTTGGTTTTAAATACAAGCCTGATTCCAAGGGGTTGCATGATGGTTCCCTCGCCAATTCGATACAAGTATTTTGGTAACCGCCCAAATGTCAACCGGTACCCTAGTCTTTTCAGCAGATTTAGAATGAAACTCATACCGGCAGTAGGTTATCGGACTTTATCAAACGTAGTGCGACCCAGTGGCAGACAATCAATGCCGGTATAGTTAAAATTCCCGATACTAATGGAACAGTGCCCAGGCCGGTATTATGTTTAAAGCCGAGTTGTATCAAAGGGTAAATCAGGGCCATGTTGATAGCGGCGAGAATAACCTGAGGCATCACCTTCTCAAACGCATTAAGAAATACCGCACCCGAATAGGCCACCGACTGGATAGCTACCATGAATGAAAAGGGTAGGCAATCTTTGGTGTGAACGACAATTTTGCCGTTTGTCCAAAGTGCGATCAGGAAAGGTGCGACGAATACGATCAAAAAGGATCCGAGGGAAACAACAATAGATATCAGTAGCAATTTCTTATATATGGCTCTCAATTTTTGAAAATTCCCCGTTGCTTTCTGAAACGCAATTTCAGACCAGAATACGGAGATGATCATATTGAAAAAGGTCATATATAAAGTGTATATTTTATTTATTGTGTCGTAATGTGCAGTGTCGTTGGGCGTAAGGTTGGAATACACATAGTAATTACCCATGGAGAACAACAAAAGTGAGCTAATTTGAAGAACAAAAAATTTAAGTCCCACTATCAGCGTTTTGTCAATAAGGGGAGGGGTTAGCAGGGTTTTAAAACTGGGAATGCTAATTTTTGACTTTGAAAAAGCGAGATAAACCCCAATCCCATTTACGATTGAATTGACAATACTATAACCAACCGCTATAATGAACAGGTTGTTCTCCTTACTAAAATTGATAATGGAGATGACGAGCAGGGCCCAAAGCGACGCTCTCATCAAGGTTATGATTGCAGTCAGGTGAACATAGCGTAGGCCTTGCAATATTTGATTGCTTATGCTGAAAGGGAAATAGATGATGTATGGCAGGTAAATAATTAATGACAATAATTTGTATTTACTCAGGACTGGATTGGTGTTGAGCGTATATATGAAAAATGCAATGATAAAAAAGGTAATAATCAGATAGTATTGAAATGTGTTTTTGAAATAGGCATTTAACTTGGTCCCGTCGTTGTCTGCTAAATATTCAGTGACACGGTTCCGAAAGCCGTAGCCTATTCCGAAATCCGAAGCCAAAATCCAGCTTATCAGCGAAATTAACGTTACCCATAGACCATAATTGTCCCGACTAAGGTACTGAATAAGTAACGGTACCATGACAAAACTAACGATCGATGTTGTAATTTGACTGACAAACGAGATCGATAGTGATTTCCCCGCTCTTCCTACACGTTCAATGCGGTTTTTAATAGACATTGTAATATTTTTAATTGAGTTGTTAGTGTGGCGTGACGTGGATATCGAAACTGTTTCAAGTATCTGATCGATGCCAGGATTCCCTTTCGCTGAGCTCGGAGGGATAACAATCCGGAAAGCAGATTCCTAATAAATACTTCGTCGGTGTTTTCTTTGATTTCCCGGGGGGGGAAATTTAGTGTCTGTAACTCTCGCTTTATCTTATCCTGCCATTTGGTCACTTCTGCCATCCATTCCGTACTGGTGTTCAATTGATTGGTGAGACTATGCGACCAGATTCGGTATCCGGAAACAATCTCAGGCACAAACAGTGCACGTCCATGAAGTAATGCGAGTTGAATAAAATCGCTGTCGGCCGATGTGATCTTATAGCCCACATCGAGTTCCCCTATGCGTTGAAACAACTCCTTTTTAAAAAAAACGGCAATGGGTCTGGCGTCTACCCCATACTTAAAGACGTTGTAGCCTAGCGGAGCTGACAGATCCAGAATGCCAGGAACTTTCCAATTGCCCAGTTTTTTACCAGTCTCATCAATATAATTGTGCCCGAATATGATGATCTCCGAATCAGCGTATTGGGCGAGATATTGGTCGAATGCCTGAAATGCGTTCGGATAAAAGATATCATCATCTGATGCCAGGCAGATCCATTCATTATCAAGCCCATTGATCGCATTGTTCCAGTTTTGGAACATATTAACTACAACATCAGAGCCGATAAACTTGCGAGAACTATAATCTTGTTTGAATTCTGCCGAAGTAAACCCCCCATTGTCACTCACGACCACGTCCACATTTGCAGGGATAGTGTCCAATAGGATTCGCAGGTAGTTTTCTCGTTTGTAAGTAGGTATCGCCACCCCGAGAATGCTGGATTTAGCCATTTGTCTGTTTCGGATTTAAATAATGCGGCACGGACAGAAGGTTGTATAAATCGTACTGTCCAGAACCAAGCATAAATCGGTTATAGGCCTGAAACCCACGCGATCATTTTGTCAATACCTCCTTTTTTGTCAATTTTTGGTTTCCAGGCAAAGGTACTTGTGGCCTTCGAGATATCGGCAACAAAAACCTTTTGATCGCTTTGGCGCCAGGGGAGAGTTGTATACGACATATCTACATCCAGCCTCTCTTCGAGAATTTTGAATAGTTCAAGCAGTGAAAGACTATTTTCCATGCCACCACCGATATTGAAAGCATGACCTGCTGTTGTTGCGATATTGGATACTGCCGAAAAATAGCAGCTGATCAAATCATCTGCGAACAAAATATCGCGTACCTGCTTACCATTTCCGGAGATCGTGAAATTCTCAGTTAACTTACCGGACTTGATATTCATGGCTTGCTGAACAAACCAGCCCACCCATCCCTGGTCGAAAGTGGAGAACTGCCTTCCGCCGAAAATAGAAGAATGCCGGAACACAACTGTCCGTAATCCGAACATTTTTGCGTAATCTAACATATACTGGTCTGTCGCACCTTTCGAGCAGCCATATGGAGATTGAAAATGCAGAGGAATGTTCTCCGCAAATCCATGCGGATATTTTTCAACTATGTAGCGTGTATCGGTTTCTTTGAAATCTATCCAATCAAAATCTCCATAGACCTTGTTTGTCGAGGAGTAAGTAACGATCGCATCAGGTGAATACTTACGAACAGATTCCAGAAGGTTATTTCCACCTAGCACGTTGATTTCAAAGTCAAGTCTGGGATTTGCCAGAGATGTTGTCATTGCAACCTGCCCGGCAAGGTGAAAAACGACGTCGGGTTTGGCATCCCTGATCGCATATTCAACGTCGTTATAGGACCGAATGTCGCTATGATAGAATTTGAACGAACCTTGTTGACGAAGCCATGCCAGATTTTGCTCTGATCCCTGACGGAACAGGTTGTCGAATACGTACAGCTCTTCTCCTCTTTTCAGTACCTCTGCTGCAAGATTAGAGCCTAAAAATCCACATCCTCCTGTGATAAAATAGCGCATGTTTATATCGTGGTGAGATATTGTCTGATTACTTGTGCAATGTAGTCATAATGGCTCTGATTGAGTCCGGGCCACACCCCTAACCAAAACGAGTCATTCATAATGATATCTGTGTTGGTAAGATCACCAACAATGCGGTGCTCGATACCTTTATAAGCAGGCTGACGAAGCAGGTTGCCGGCAAATAACAATCGCGTGCCGATCTTGTTGTTTTCGAGATATTGAGTCAGATCGCTGCGATTTATCGGGCTGCCCTCTCTGATGGTCACCATAAAACCGAACCAGCTTGGTTCGCTGTGCGGTGTTGCTTCGTGCAGAATAAAATGTTCCTGAAACGGTTCCAGTGCTTTGTACAAAAGAGCATGGTTTTCTCTTCTTTTTTGTACAAACTGGTCTGCTTTGTGTAATTGGCTCAGCCCGATCGCTGCCTGCATATCGGTCACTTTCAGGTTGAAGCCAATGTGCGAGTAGGTGTACTTATGGTCGTAGCCAAAAGGCAAATCTCCCAGTTGCCATTCAAACCGTTTGCGGCACGTATTGTCCTGCCCGGTTTCACAGTAGCAATCCCGTCCCCAGTCTCTGAAGCTTTCAACGATCATTTTGAGCTTTGGATTGTTGATCAACACGGCTCCGCCTTCGCCCATTGTAATGTGGTGAGCAGGATAAAACGACACTGTCGCCAGATCCCCAAAAGTACCCGTTTTGCGGCCTCTGTATGTGGCTCCAAGCGAGTCACAATCATCCTCGATGACCCATAGGTTGTATTTTTTCGCAACCTCCATTACAATGTCCAGGTTAAACGGATTGCCCAGTGAATGGGCGATCATGATTGCCTTGGTCTTGGAAGTTACCGCCTGCTCTATCAGTTCAGCTTTGATATTATACGTAGGAATATCGACGTCAATGAACACCGGAATTGCTCCGTATTGCAACAATGGGTTTACAGTAGTTGGGAAACCGGCAGCAACCGTGATTACTTCATCTCCCGGTTTTACCTGGCGCTCGCCCAGCTTTGGGGACGTCAATGCATAAAATGCACAAAGATTTGCTGACGATCCGGAGTTTACCAAAACTGAAAATTTGGAACCGAAATATTTGGCGAACTGAAACTCAAATTTCTTTCCAAAGCGTCCGGTGGTTAACCAGCCGTCCATTACCGAGTCGATCCCATACAGCAGATCCGCCTCGTCAATTATTTTTCCGGTAACCGGTATGTACTGTTCCCCCGCAATGATTTCTTTTTTTACTTTTTTCTGGATCGCGGGAAGTAGCGTGTGTAGTATCTCGCTATCTATATTGCTGAGGTGCTGTAATAAATGGTCCATGTTATATAGCGTAATAGTAGTTAACCGTTTTTTTCAAGGCTTCTTGCAGGTTTGTCTGAACAAAGCCCAGTCTCTCGGCTTTTTGAGACGAATTGTAAAATATGCGGTTTTCCTCAGATCTTTGAGGTATGGTACCCCACGCCCACAAAGCCGGGTCGAAATCAGCGATCTCAGCTGCCAGCATCTCGGCAAGCTCACGGAGCTGCCGGGGAATGCCAGAACCCAGATTCAGAACCTGGTTCTCAATTTGGGATAAGTTTTTCTCCCGTATCTTTTTCAGGATAAAAAGAGCCAGATCATCCACATAAAAGTAGTCCCGGTACTGAAGTCCGTCCGAGAGCGGTATCGTTTTCTTGTTTTTTTGGGCGCTGATCAATAAAGGGAAAAATTTGCTTAAATCTTCACCTTCACCAAACATCCCAAAGGGTTTCAGAATTGTGAACCGGCTAGTCATTACACTTTGAAGGTAAGATGAAAAGAGCGATTTTGAGATCCCGTAATGGCTTCTGGGAAAGCATGGACTATCTTCCGATAGCCTTTCTTTTTCCAGGCTGTATTCGAACGCAGTACCAATCTGGATCCAGAATAAATCAGTCGTTTTTGCGACGATATAATCCAAAAACTCACGCTTTTTGAGGTAGTTGACGCTGTAAAGTGTGTTCAAATCTGTCTGGTTCTTGACAACCCCGTATCCGCTTGCTTCAATGAGTATATCCGGCGACACATCTACGATACCTTGCCACGACGAAGGATCTTCAATGTCAAAGTACAGCTGGCCTTCAACGGGCCTTCGTGAAGTACAGATAAGCTCTATATCGGGATCCGTCTGAAAAACTCTGACGAGACTCTGCCCGACAAATCCCGTGGAACCCAAGATCAAAACCCTGGCTTTAATCATGGATGAAATGACTTATTTGATCCTTCACTAGCTCAGCCTCATTCAGTTTTTCAGTACTTCGCAGGTACCATTCCATCGTGTTTTTTATCGAGGTTGCCGCGTTATACTTAGGGCGCCAGCCTAATGTACTGACAGTTTTGCTGATATCCAGTTTTAACAGACCCGCTTCGTGAGGTTGTCCCTGCAAAGCCGTGTTTTTGTATTCTCCGGTACCCCAGATGTTGACAGCGATATTTACCAGCTCTTCAACAGTGAGATTGTCCTCCGCGAGAGGACCGAAGTTCCAGCTGTCTGAAAACACAATCGGATCGTCCGTCATTTTAGCTCCCAGGTGTAGGTATCCACCCAATGGTTCAAGTACATGTTGCCACGGACGCACTGCATTCGGGTTGCGAACTTCCACTGGAATGCCTTTTTGGAATGCACGGATAATATCGGGTATGATCCTATCCTTCGCCCAGTCCCCTCCGCCAATCACGTTTCCGGCACGTGCGCTTGCTATCGCCTTCTGGTGTGTTGGATAATCAGCTAAATTAAAAAATGAGTTGCGATAAGAATTGATAACCAGCTCCGCGCATGCCTTACTTGCACTGTAGGGATCGTATCCACCCAGCCGGTCATTCTCCCGGTAAGGGTAATGCCATTCTTTATTTTCGTAGACCTTGTCTGTCGTTATCAGTATAACCTGACAGCGATTCTTAAGCTCACGGACACCATCCAACAAGTGTGCAGTCCCTATCGCATTGACACTGAATGTTTGTGCCGGCTGCTGGTAGGAGAGTCTCACCAGTGGCTGCGCAGCCAGGTGGAAGATGAAATCAGGTTCAAATGAAAGGATTTCCGCTTTGAGCAAGTCTGCATTGAGGATATCAGCGTAAACCGACGACTCACATAAAGAAGCTCCCTGCGTACTGTTATATAAGTCAAATTGATTTGCAGGTTCCAGGGAGTAGCCTTTGATCCGCGCTCCTAGTACGCTCAGCCAATTTATCAGCCATGTTCCTTTAAAGCCAGTGTGCCCGGTCACGAAAACTTTTTTCCCCCGGTAGTATTTTTCTAAATGCCGATAATCCATAGATAGCTTTTTACCAATTTTTCCAGGGAGCCTGTCCTGAATTCCATAAGTTCTCAAGTTCTTGCTTATCCCTTAGGGTATCCATAGGTTTCCAAAAACCATGGTGCTTATATGCAATCATCTGGCCATCGGCAGCGATGTTTTCCAGGGGCCCTGCTTCGAAAACTGTGCTATCGTCTTTTATGTACTCCAGGACACCGGGCTCGCAAACAAAAAAGCCGCCATTGATCCAGGCCCCGTCCCCTTTTGGTTTTTCAAGAAATGAATGTACAAGATTTGTATCCCCTATATTCAGGGCCCCAAAACGGCCTGAGGGTTGTACCGCAGTAACTGTGAGTAGTTTTTTGTTCTTTTGATGATAATCTAGGGCTTCTCGTATATTGACACTACCTACACCGTCGCCGTAGGTTAGTAAAAAGGGTTCATTACGAAGGTAATCTGCCACTCTTTTTACGCGGCCGCCAGTCATCGTATCAAAGCCGGTATCTACCAATGTGACTTTCCAGGGCTCAGCCTGGGAATTGTGGATTTCCATCTTGTTTTCCTTCATATCGAACGTTACGTCAGATTGATGAAGAAAGTAGTTGGCAAAGTATTCCTTGATGACGTATCCTTTGTAGCCGAGGCAGATCACGAACTCGTTGAAGCCGTGAGAAGCATATATTTTCATGATATGCCAGAGAATCGGGCTTCCTCCGATCTCAACCATAGGCTTAGGTTTCAACACGGTTTCTTCGGAAAGACGAGTGCCAAGGCCGCCTGCAAGCAATACTACTTTCATTATGATTTATTTAATAGTGCGATTATTGAATTGAAAACCAACATTGCTCGTAATGCGCAACTTACGTCAAAGCAGCTTACGATGATACTTCTCTCTAAAAAATATGATATACAATAAGGTGATAAAGGCACCAGCAGCACCAAAGACAAAGCCAATAAGAGGTCTCTTAGGACTGCTTTTTCCAAGCGGAACCTTCACAGGTTCCAGGATTTTGAAAACTGGTTTCTCCTCTTTTGCCCTGACCTTCGCTTGCTCCAGTCGGCTTACCAGATCTGAATAAATTGTTTGAGCTAACGTAAAGTCTGCTTGCAGTCGCTGCTCCTCTATACGAGCCACATTGAGGAAAGTATTTCGGTTGCGGTCTCTGTAGTTCTGTAGGGAATATTCTGCGGACTGCTGCCTGTTCCTCGCTTCCCGTACCCTTTCTTCCAGAAACGTAACTTGCTCGCCCGTTTTTGAGGTCCTGTATTCTTCAACATAGTTGATCAGGTAATTTCTGCTCAGATCCACAAGGATAGCTGCGACCACCGGATCCTTCATTTCACAAGCCAGTGTGATCACGCCATTTTTATTATCCACCGTGGTTTGTATTAGGCTTTTTGCCCGCGCCGCCAGGCTCATTTCCCCTTGGGAAAGGACCAGAATGTCTTTTGGAAGTGAAGGAGCCTTGGGTGCCACTGATGTTGGCTCTTTTTTACCAAATGATAACAAGCCTATTACCCTGGATAGTAAGCCGGGCTCGGCATCTGTAGCGAGATATGATTCCAATGTCTTATACTTGCGGCCAGATTTGTCTGTGACAGGCTGTTTGAGGACGTACAGGCCAAAAGGGGTGCTGCTCAGGATGTTGGGATAGAGTTCCGGAACAAGCTTTTCAGCACCGGTTCTCTCCATTCCCATAGCCATACTGAAAAAAGAGTTGTTTTTTGACATATTATACTCTGGAAGCAGTATGGTCTGCGCGGTATATCGTTTAGCCAGCAGAAAACTGTAGCATATGCCGATTAGCGCAAATACTATCGGTGCTATCATGAGGAGAAGTATATACTTTTTGAAGAAAGCAACCAAATCGCTCAGACTTAGTTCAAGTGCGTTGCCACCGGATATTTTTTGGCTTTCAGGCATGATTTAAAAAATTCTTATGAGAGCGATCGCAAGAGTGGAAAATAATGATATCAGCGCCAATTTTTCGCCTCGTGACATCGGCGGCTGGTTAATTTCTTGCTTCAACGGAATGGTTACTATAGATCCAGGCTCAACCTTTGGAAAGGACTTAAAGAACAGAAAGCTTCTTGCTCTATGCGTTCTCCCGTTGGGGTAGGACACGTAAGCTCTTTTTTTGATGCTATTCTCTGTGTATCCGCCCGCTTGTGAAATGTAGTCACCATAATTAAATCGAGGATCGAAGTTCATGACTGACGGATTGTGAACACCTCCCTGGATACGTACCGTCTCCGATTTCCGGGGAATAATCAAGGTATCTCCATTTAGCAATAACAAATTGGAGGTTTGCGATGGCTTATCGACAATGGCTGCAAGATCTATCGCAATCAGTTCGCTCTCCCGATAGAAGCGGGCCCCAGCGAGATAGGCTTCCGGTTTAAGTCCTCCAACCTTCTCAAAAACATCAGAAATACGTTCGAAGTTGTTGATAATGGTGTAGCTGCCGGGATACCTGACTTCGCCCAGGATCGTAACTGCCTTTTGCGCCTCATAGCGGGGCGATTTTCTTACAATGACGATATCCTGTGGCTGTAATTTGAATTTCTGATCGTCAGGATTCAAAACCAGGTTGTCCGCCACATCGATGGTGAAAATCCGGACATTTTGTGAGCTCGGAAGATCGATCGTGTCGTTTTTCACACGGCGGGAAACCTCGATGCGATAGGGGATCCCACCTTCGGTATATCCGCCTGCCTGGAAGATCAGATCGGCAATGGTGATGTCTTTGTAGTAGTAGTAGTTTCCAGGATTGATAATGGAGCCTGAAATGGAAAGAAATGTGAATTCTTTGAGATCTTCTACCGATTTGATCGTGAGAATGTCCCCGGCAATTAAGGGAATGTCCTCAATCTCGTGATTAACGAGCTTTCTGAGGTCGATGGCGACAATGCCCGTTTGGGTATCACCGCTTGAACGCTCCAGAATAGCTCTGTTCAGGAAGGCCCGCGGGCTGAGCCCCTGTGCGGTTTGGATCAGTTTGAGAACCGTGTTGCATTTCTCTTCCAATGCATAAGCGCCGGGCAAAGTGACTGCACCTCTTACCTCGATCTGATTGCTGACGATTTCGAGGATCTTCCTGACATTGAACACATCCCCGTTTCTGGGTGCAAATGATTCAACCTGACTGGAATCTAGGCTTCCGATGACATAGTTTGTCCCGGTGTTGCGCTGATAGGTGAAGGTCTTTGTATATGCTTCGGGAGTGAAGCCGCCTGCATAACGAATGATACTACCCAGTCCTTCTCCTTGTTTTGCTTCGAAAATACCTGGTCTTTTTACCTCTCCGTTCAGTTCGATGCGACTTTCAAAAGGCCTGATCAGGATGATGTCCTGATCTTGCAGCGCAATGTTATCCTTCAAATCAGCGTCTACCAGGAACCGGTACAAATCTATTTTTCTGATAATCTTATTATTACGGATTACTTCGATGTTTCGGTAAGAACCGTTCAGACTTGGGCCGCCCGATATGGAGAGCGCATTAAATGCAGTTGCCAAAGATGATACCGTGTAGGTCCCCGGACGGGCCGCTTCCCCTGTAATCATCACCCTGATGCTCCGGACATTTCCGAGTGTAATGGACGAGTAGGTGCCTGAGCCGGGGCGATTCAAATTGGAATACGCCTGCCGAAGCCTGCCGTTGATACGTTCGCTTGCCTGCTCGATAGTCAGACCATTTACATAAACCGGGGCGAGATTAAGCATCTTCACCGTGCCCTCGGGGCTGATCTTCATTTTGAAATTATCTACTGCATTTCCGTAGATATCTACAACGATCTCATCCTCCGGCCCGAGAATGTAGTTCCTGGGGGTGGCAATTCGAAGATTGGGTTCAAAAGTGGAAGAAGCTGTCGCGAAGAAAGCTGATCCGAATGTTCTGCTTAGCCGTTCACTTCTCGACCTGCGGCTATTGGTGGAGTCCTTTTCGTTATTGGATTCATCGTCGAGCGCATCCTGGTCATCCTGATCTCTGGTCTCATCTATCCGGTCACGGTTAGGGTCGTTTGCCTGCCGTTGATCTGGTTTTTGCTGCAAAAGCCGCTTGCGCATCGCCGAGATCTGATCCAGTGTATAACCTCTTTGAAGCGCAGCTCTTTCAATGTCCATATCAGACATGCCGCTGGATTTCGCTTGATTATAGAAATCCACCGCTTGTTGGTTCGAGATCTGAGATGGATCAATCTTGGGTTGAGCAGGATCCGTGGTTTGCGTGGGCAATTGAGGCGTAGAATTTTGCCCGAATACCTGGATATTGGCAAAAACGATCAATACCAAAAAAATACGTTGGATGTATTTTTTTACGGAGAATAGATAATGCATGCAGTGTATTTAATTGTACCAAACCGCTAAAAATCTTAGCGGTTTGGAGTTCTGGACAAAATTGATGCCGAGGGTAAAACTACGAAATCTTATTATAATTCAATGACGACCAGCTGATGAATCACGCTAGCGGCATATTTTTCACACAGTTGCGATCGCCAGCTCTTTCAGCTGTGCATCGGAAATAACCGACGGCGAATCGATCATCACGTCCCGTCCGGAATTGTTTTTCGGGAACGCGATAAAGTCCCGGATCGAATCCACACCGCCAAAAATAGAACAAAGACGATCAAAGCCAAATGCGATCCCTGCGTGCGGAGGTGCACCGAACTCGAATGCATTCATCAGAAAACCGAATTGCTCCTGTGCTTCCTCAGCCGAAAATCCGAGGATCTCGAACATCTTTCTCTGAAGTTCTTTCTCGAAAATCCGCACGGAGCCACCGCCTACTTCAACGCCGTTGATCACCATATCATATGCATTTGCCCGTACAAGTCCCAGATTATTATCCAGTAGCTCAATGTCTTCCGGTTTAGGACTGGTAAATGGATGGTGCATCGCGAACCAGCGGTTTTCTTCTTCACCGAATTCCAGCAATGGGAAATCGATTACCCAAAGAGCGCGGTACTCGTCCGGGTTACGTAATCCAAGACGTGATCCGATTTCGAGACGCAGCTCGTTGAGTTGCTTGCGGGTCTTGTCTCCCTGGCCGGAAAGGATCAGCAAGAGGTCACCAGGCTTAGCGTCAAACGCTTCTACCCATTTTTTAAGATCTTCTTCGGTGTAGAATTTGTCAACGGACGACTTGATAGAGCCATCGGTATTGTAACGTACATAAACCAGCCCTTTGGCACCGATCTGAGGACGTTTGATCCAATCAGTCAGTTCGTCAACTTGTTTGCGGGTGTAGCCGGCACATCCCGGCGCACATATTCCTACTACTAGCCCGGCATCGTCGAAAACGCCAAAACCTTTTCCCGAGGTCAGATCCTGGTCGTCGCCTTTTAGCTCGGTAAATTTCATGTCGAAACGAATGTCCGGCTTGTCCGAACCATATAAGCGCATCGCGTCTGCATAAGTCATGCGGGGCACTTCCGGTAAGTCGATGCCTTTTACTTTGCTGAAAAGCTCACGGATCATCCCTTCGAACGTATTGAGTACGTCTTCCTGCGTCACAAATGACATTTCGCAGTCGATCTGTGTAAATTCTGGCTGACGGTCGGCACGCAGGTCTTCGTCGCGGAAGCATTTCACAATCTGGTAGTAACGGTCAAAGCCGGCTACCATCAGTAACTGCTTGAATGTCTGCGGAGATTGCGGCAATGCATAAAACTCGCCCGGGTTCATCCGGCTGGGTACTACAAAGTCACGTGCTCCTTCCGGCGTGGATTTGATTAAAACGGGCGTTTCCACCTCAATAAAGTTCAGCTGGTCGAGGTATGCGCGGGTATAACGCGCAACCTGGTGCCGCAACTGAAGGTTTTTACGTACCACATTTCTGCGAAGGTCCAGATACCGGTATTTCATCCGGATGTCATCACCACCGTCGGTTTCATCTTCGATGAGAAAGGGTGGTAATTTGGCCGGGTTCAGGATCTGGAGTTCTGCGACTCTGATTTCAATGGAGCCGGTAGCGATCTTATCATTTTTTGAAAGACGCTCGATAACGGCACCCTTCGCGGAAATTACGAACTCACGACCCAAAGAGCGTGCCGTTTCCAACACCTCTGCGGACGTTTTACCTTCTTCGAAAAGGAGCTGAGTAATGCCATACCGGTCACGCAGGTCGAGCCAGATCATGCCTCCTTTATCCCGGACGCGCTGAACCCAACCGCATAATACAACGTCTTGATTTACATGTTCTAAGCTTAATTCCCCGCAGGTATGTGTACGTAACATATAACTATTTTAATACTGATATAATGAAAGTCGCTGATAATAAATGCCGCAAAAGTACGTATTTTTAGCAAATCTAACATGAAGTGTTTTTTATGAAAATATATGGCAGGCTGGGCGGGCAAGCCTCACTGATTCTTTTTTCACTTGTTTTTTGCATTACCTGTTCATGTGATCCGGACCCCGAGCCGGGTACGGGAAATTCGGACCAGTTTGAAACAACACCCGAAAGGTTTCCAGTCACTCCCGGGCTGATCGATGAGGCATCGGGGCTGGCGGCCAGTGCCACGATGAACGGTTACTTGTGGACGAACCAGGATTCCGGTCAGCCTAATTCGCTATACCTCATCAGCAGGGACGGGAAAACGATACAGCAATATAATGTTCCGGGAAGCACGAATCACGACTGGGAAGAAGTAGCAGTAGGGCCCGGACCCGATAACGGGGTGTCGTATATTTATATAGGAGACATTGGTAATAACAATGCACCCGTTACCCCAACCAATACGATCTACCGTATTCCTGAGCTTACGGGGACAGGGATGGCATTCAATCAGTCCCAGTTGCAAAAGATTACATTCAGTTATCCTGATGGCCCGAGAGACGCGGAAGCCCTGGTGGTCGATCCGGTTACGAAGGACATATTCGTGATTTCGAAAGAGAATGCCAGTACGGGCATTTACAGATTGCCATATCCTCAATCGGTCACGGAGACGATCGTGGCTGAGAAGGTAGGCAATGTTCCGGGTGTTGCGTTGGCCACTGCCGGCAGTATTTCCAAAGATGGCAGTGAGATCGTGATCCGGACCTATCTGGCTGTTTACTACTGGAAAAGGGCTAATGGGCAAGCAGTCGGGCAAACCCTTACGAGGTCATCCGACAAGGTGCTGACCGTGGCGCTTGAACCACAGGGAGAAGCTATCTGTTTTGACAACGAAAACACCGGGTTTTACACTTTAAGCGAAAAAGGCAACGCGTCCGGCGTAACGCTCAATTATTATAAAAGAAAATAATCACAAACTATGATCAGAAGTATACTGTACGCCGCATGCATCATGCTGGCTCAGCATGTGTATGCGCAAAATGTGTCGGATGAAAAGTACATCCGTGAAAATTACTCCAAAGCAGAATACGATATCCCGGTAAGGGACGGCGTTAAGCTGCATACGATCGTTTATTCGCCCAAGGACGCTTCTGCCGACAAAAAGTATCCTTTTCTAATGCAACGGACTTGTTACAGTGTCGCGCCGTACGGTCAGGATGCTTATCCGCCACGGTTGGGACCAAGTCCGGCATTAATGCGTGATCAGTTTATTTTTGTTTACCAGGATGTACGCGGGCGGTATATGAGCGAGGGAACCTGGACGAACATGACACCTCATATCGATCAGAAGAAAGGCAAAAATGATGTGGATGAAGCATCGGATACCTACGATACGATCGAATGGCTTTTGAAAAACATCCCCAATCATAACGGCCGGGTTGGGCAATGGGGAATATCTTATCCCGGGTTTTACACGACGGCAAGCGCATTGGCAGGTCATCCGGCATTGAAGGCATCCTCTCCGCAGGCACCGATCGCAGATTTCTTTTTCGATGATTTTCACCACAACGGGGTATTTACGCAGGGATATTACCTGACCTTTCCCGTGTTTGGTATCAAGCCGCCTAAGCCTACGACATCGTCCTGGTTTGCGGGTGAGATGTTTACGCCAAAGCCGGACGGTTACACCTTCAATCTGGAAATCGGGTCATTGAAAAATTTCGACAAATATTACAGCCAGAATTTTTACTGGCAGGAGACCGTCAACCATCCTAACAAAGACGAATTCTGGAAAAAACGGGATATCCTGCCGCATTTGAAAGGCGTCAAGCACGCTTTCATGACAGTGGGCGGATGGTTCGATGCGGAGGATTTGTATGGTCCGCTGAATACCTATAAGACGCTTGAAAAAAATAACCCTTCGATGTACAACACTTTGGTGGTCGGACCTTTCGGGCACGGTCGCTGGAGTCGTGAAACCGGGCATACTTTACATAATGATATTTATTTCGGCGACAGTATTGCCACATTTTACCAGAATAACATCGAAGCAAAATTCTTCCGGCATTTCTTAAAAGAAGCCGGGGACGGGAAAACCGGTTTGCCCGAGGCTTATTTGTTTGATACAGGCAAGAAAGAATGGAAGACGTTTGATAAGTGGCCGGTAGCCAATGCAGAAAAGCGCAAGCTGTATTTCCATTCCAAAGGCAAGCTGGATTTTGAAACACCAAAGGAAAGCAAATCCGCAACCGCATACGAGAGCGACCCCCTGAAGCCGGTACCCTATACCGCGAATTACAAGCAAATGTCGGGATTCACACCCTTTGAATATATGTCGGAGGACCAGCGATTTGCTGCCACCCGCCCCGACGTACTGATTTTGGAAACCGACGTACTGGATGCCGACCTCACGCTGGGAGGAGAAATCACTGCGCTGCTGAAATTCAGCACGACCGGAACAGATGCCGATTTCTTCGTGAAGCTGATCGACGTGTATCCCGATGACGAGAAGAACCATGCCTACATGCCGGATCCGAAAGCAGTGCTGGCCGGTTATCAGCAAATGGTGAGGAGCGAAGTAATGCGTGCGCGTTTCCGCAACAGCTTTGAGAAACCCGAGCCGGTAGTTGCGGGAAAGGTGACAGACCTGACATTTCGTTTACAGGATGTGCTGCACACGTTCAAAAAAGGGCACAGGATCATGGTGCAAGTGCAGAGCACCGCCTTCCCGTTATTTGACAGAAATCCACAAAAATACGTCGAGAACATTTACAAGGCCCAGGATTCCGACTTTACAGCGGCCAAACACACGATTTATCACCAGTCCGATGCTGCTAGCTCGCTGGAAATAGAGGTCATCAAATAGCGATGGCCGGTCTGATATGCATTCAAAAATTATTCTGATGACTTTAATGACAGCCTCGGCACTACCCAATCCCGGTGATGCACAGACTTTGAAATATCCCGATACCCGGAAAAACGAGCATTATGATGATTATCACGGCATCAAGGTAGCCGATTCTTACCGTTGGCTGGAAGACGACCGGTCCGATGAAACGGCGGCCTGGGTGAAGGCGCAGAACGAGGTTACGTTCGATTATTTGAATGCAATACCCTTCAAAGAAAAGATATTCCTCGACCTGGAAAAGGCCTATAACTATCCCAAGTATTCGGCACCAAGGAAAAAAGGGGATTACTTCTATTTCTACAAAAATGACGGTCTTCAGAACCAGGCGGTTTTGTACCGGCAAAAAGGCCTGGATGGAACGCCGGAAGTGGTGTTGGACCCTAACAGGCTCTCGCCGGATGGCACCACCAGACTCACCGTATTCAGCCTTTCCGGGGACGGTTCCCATGCGGTACTGGGCTTTTCAAAGGGCGGGTCCGACTGGCAGGAGTACCAGGTAATGGACATGCACACGTTGGCGATGCTGCCGGACAAAGTGGAATGGGTGAAGGTGTCGGGTGCTGCGTGGCAGGGTGACGGCTTCTATTACAGCCGGTACCCAAAACCTGACGGCAGCGCATTGGCTGCAAAGAACGAAAACCACCAGGTTTATTTTCATAAAATAGGAACCCTCCAAAGCCAGGACAAATTGATCTTTGAAGATCCGGCCAATCCACAGCGGTTTCATACGCTGGGAACTACCGAGGATGAGGCATGGGCTATTCTGAATGTAAGTGACCGCGGAAAGGGGAAGGACGGCAATGCGGTATGGGTCATGAAAAAGGGCGACACGCATTTTGTCCCAATCCAGGAAGAGATTACAGATTTCCGCTTTGGAGTGATTGAAAACATTGGCAACGATTTTCTGATCGAAACCAATGAACATGCGCCTAATGGTAAGGTAATGCGTTTTGAGCAGGCTACAAAATCCTGGAAAACCGTACTGCCGGAGCGGGAGGAGCCTCTCGAGGGCGCCGGGCTTGCGGGAGGAAAGCTTTTTGCCTCGTATCTGAAAGACGTCACAACGCGCACATACGTGTATGACGATAGTGGACAGTCCGAAAAGGAGATCGAAATGCCCGGCCTGGGCGCAGCCAGCGGATTTAGCGGCGAAGCGGAGGATGCTTTTGTATTTTACACCTTTACTTCCTTTAACTATCCGGCCACTATTTTTCGCTACGATATTGCCAGCGGGCGAAGCACCGTGTTTCGTGAGCCTGAGGTTACATTCAAGCCGTCGGATTACGAAACCCGGCAGGTCTTTTATCCCAGCAAGGACGGCACGCGCATTCCTGCATTTATTACTTATAAAAAAGGCCTGAAACTGGATGGTACCAATCCGACGATCCTGTATGGTTACGGAGGTTTTAACGTGAGTCTTCCCCCCGCGTTTAGTCCTACACGCATCCCGTTTTTCGATCAGGGCGGTGTATTTGTGCAGGCCAACCTGCGCGGCGGTAGCGAGTATGGTGAAAAATGGCATGAGCAGGGAATGAAGCTTAAAAAACAGAACGTGTTCGACGACTTCATCGCTGCAGCGGAGTTCCTGATCCGTGAAAAATACACTTCGCCAGAACGTCTGGCCATACAGGGAGGATCGAATGGTGGATTGCTTGTAGGCGCAGTAATGAATCAGCGGCCTGAGTTGTTCAAAGTTGCATTTCCGGCTGTGGGTGTGATGGATATGCTTCGTTTTCATAAGTTTACCATCGGCTGGAACTGGATCGCCGACTATGGGAGCAGCGATAATGCGGAGGAGTTTAACGTTTTATACGCCTATTCTCCGCTTCATAATATCAGGAAAGGAGGGAAGTATCCCGCTACAATGATCACAACTGCGGATCATGATGACCGCGTGGTCCCTGCGCATTCATTTAAATATGCCGCTGAATTGCAGGAAAAGGCTGGCGGCCCATCAACTAACCCTTTACTGATCCGGATCGACACCAATTCCGGGCATGGCGCAAGCAATACCAAAAAGGCATTGGAGACCCAAGCGGACATCTATGCGTTCCTGTTCCGGAATATGGGGCTTGTCTGGAAGTGATTGATCCGCAGGTAGTACTGTCAATATTAAGCTACAATAAATTTAAGTAACCGATGTGCGATCACTTCGTGCGTTCGGTTACTTTTGTA
This sequence comes from uncultured Dyadobacter sp., assembly GCA_965649915.1. Taxonomy (GTDB): domain Bacteria; phylum Bacteroidota; class Bacteroidia; order Cytophagales; family Spirosomataceae; genus Dyadobacter. The sequence continues at coordinate 96,123 of CBFGMV010000015.1, read as the reverse complement.
TATAGAAGATTCTTACAACTACCGTCAGTCAGTTCTACTGGCCGATGCCCGCTCAACGTCTAGCTCAATCTAAATCTGCTTACCCTTTCGTAAATGCTATGAGAAAGTGTCTACTTGTCTTTTTATTATTCTTTTCTATCAAATCGTTAGGTCAAACGCTCGAAACGGACCGTTTGGCCCTGGCAGCCATTTATAACAACTTTTCGGGGCAGTTTTACCCTGAACTTGCAAATTGGGCCGTGCCGGGCAGCCCGGGCGATAGCCCCTGCGGGTGGTATGGGATTACCTGCTCTGGCGGCCGTGTGACAGCGCTTGATTTGAAGCACCTGGGGATTCAGGGTACCTTGGCTCCTGAGGTGGGCAACCTGACCGCATTAACCACGCTGGACCTTTCGGGCCTTGGTGCGGAATTGGGTGCCTGGACGGGTGAACTTCCGGTGGAAGTTGGGAACCTTACTAACCTCGAATACCTGTATCTCGGCGAAAACAGGTTTGGCATCACCAACATGGGTGTAATCGGTAACCTTACCAAGTTGAAAGAACTGAGCGTCACGCCATTGGGAGAAATTCCGTCGGAATGGGCGAATCTGGTCGATCTGGAAATGCTGTTCCTGGGCAGCCGTGAAGCATTTGCCCCATCGGAAACTTTTACATTCCCCGCTTTTTTGACAGGCTTTACCAAATTGAAAGCATTGTTTCTGATCCAGCAATTTAAAGGAACATTCCCATCTCAGCTTGGGAGTTTAGTCAATCTGGAAACCCTCGAAGTATCCGGCAATTATTCATTGACGGGCCAAATCCTGCCTGAAATTGGAAACTTGTCGAAATTGAAGAAGCTGTTGATGTTGCGAAACGAAAATATGAACGGCCCAATTCCGGTTGAGATCGGTAACCTTACCAATCTGGAAGAGCTGTGGTTGGGTGATACCCCATACACGGGCAGCCTTCCTGCACAAATCAATAATCTGACCAAGCTAAGGCTGATCATGATTGGAAGCACAAATTTAGGCGGACCATTTCCTGCCATTAATAATCTGACCGATTTGTCGACGCTTGATATCCGGTACAACCATTTTCAGGGGCCGCTGCCAAGCCTTGCAAACATCCCGGTTTCGGGATTGGCCAACATAAGCAGCAACGCCTTCACCTTCGCCGGACTGGAAGAAAACATCAGTAAACTGGACGGCTATTTGAGCCAGGCAAATGTACCGATAACTGTCCAGCTTGTGCCGGGGGACGCGGCCCAGTTGACCGTGGAAGTCGGTGGGACGTTGTCCAACAACACCTATAAATGGTATAAAAATGGGTCGCTTTTCGCAACCAATGTCGGAAACAAATCCATTATGGTAACGGAACAGGCATCGTACCGGGTAGAAGTTACCAACAGCGTCGTTGCAGGTCTGAAACTGGTGAGTAATAATTATAGCCATGTCATACTTCCGGTTACCCTCGTTTCATTCAACGGCGAACGGAACGGGACCCAGAATAAACTGACCTGGCAAACCAGCTCCGAAATCAGCAACAAAGGTTTTGAAGTCGAGCGGAGCGGGGATGCCAGGACTTTTGAGAAAATTGGGTTCGTGGATGGCAATGGGGATACGAAAGAAAATAATTTCTATCACTTCACCGACCTCACGGCACCAGCCACAAGTTACTATCGTTTGAAACAGCTGGACTATGACGGTAAATCCGAGCATTCAAAAGTCATTGTCGTGAAGGGGCAGCAACCGCAGTTAAGCATTTATCCCAACCCCGCGCAAAACAATATTACAGTCGCTGGTTATGAAGGTAATCCCCAGGTTTCTGTTTTTAGCCAAGCCGGAAAGTTGGTTTTACAGGATAAAATCAACACCGGGCATTTGCGCCTGGAATCCCTAAAAAACGGCATCTATACCATCCAAATAGGCCGTGACTCGAAAAAGTTGTTAATTCAACGATAGGCGAGTAAGGTAAATTTTCGTCTCAGAGGTCTGAACTATTATATATATGGTTCGGACCTTTTTTATTGATAAACTTCCAATTCTCACATTAAATCTCAAATTATTTCAACATGCAGGATACAACAGGACGGTGTGCATAGCTAAGTTTCCTAATCTTGTGCTCAGGTTCAGAGTAGTATTTATCTGCTAAAACACTTTCACCACATAAGATCTTTTACCTCAAAAACGACAAATAATCAAGAAACAAATATGAGCAGTTCTAAAGTAAGCCAGTACAGGTACGTAAGCTATTTATGGGACGAAGAGAAAGCGGCTTCCCTGGGTGATGATCAGGTTGCACTTCTTTTATACCGTTCGAATCTGTTGGGTGCGGATCTTCGTCTGACCAACTACGCCGGTGGTAACACAAGCTGTAAAACGATCGAAAAGGACCCATTGACAGGCAATCCGGTGGAGGTAATGTGGATCAAGGGGTCGGGAGGAGATATTGGTACTTTAACAAGAAGCGGGCTAGCCGGTCTGTATGTGGATCGCCTGCATAGCCTGAAAAACATCTACCGCGGACTGGAGTTCGAAGATGAGATGGTGGAGTTGTTCAACCATTGTATCTACGATCTGAAATCGAAGGCGCCTTCGATCGATACACCATTGCACGGTTTGTTGCCATTTAAGCACATCGATCACCTGCACCCCGATGCATTAATCGCCATTGCTGCGTCCAAAGAAGGCGAAGCGATCACAAAGGAGCTATTCAACGGAGAACTGGCCTGGGTCCCCTGGCAACGTCCGGGCTTCGATCTCGGCTTACAACTGGAACAGGCTCTGAATGACAACCCGGGTATCCGTGGCATCGTACTTGGCGGGCATGGCCTGTTCACCTGGGGCGATACGGCTTACGAATCCTATATCAATACACTCGACACCATCGAGAGAGCGTCGGAATACCTGGCTGAAAACTATGGCAAGAGCCGTCCTGTTTTCGGTGGCGCACGTCTCGAAAGCGAGCCCCAAGAGCGCCGTGCTTCGATAGCGGGCAAACTGGCGCCTTATTTGCGGGGTCTGGCTTCGGACCAGCAGGCGATGATCGGTCATTTTACCGATGACGAGCGCGTATTGGAATTCATCGCAAGTAATGACCTGGAGAAACTGGCACCTCTCGGTACCAGCTGCCCCGACCACTTCCTGCGCACGAAGATCCGCCCATTGGTACTCGACCTGCCATTTGAGAAATTAGAAGCGGCTGATGCGGAAATTCTGGATCACATCCGTCCGCAATTCGAAGCATACCGTGCGGATTACACTGCTTACTACGAGCGTTGCAAGCATTCCAACAGCCCGGCAGTGCGCGATCCGAACCCGGTGATCATCCTGCTGCCAGGTGTAGGGATGTTCTCATTTGCAAAAGACAAACAAACCGCACGTGTTGCGGCAGAATTTTATATCAATGCGATTAATGTAATGAAAGGCGCGGAAGCGATTTCATCTTATGTGTCGCTCCCTGAGCAGGAAGCATTCGATATCGAGTACTGGTTGCTGGAAGAAGCCAAACTGCAACGTATGCCGAAAGAGAAATCGGTATCACGGAAGGTAGCCTTCGTGACTGGTGGCTCAGGCGGTATCGGTAAGGCAATCGCTCAGAAACTGTTACAGGAAGGTGCATGCGTTGTGATCTCGGACATCGACGAAAAAGCATTGGCAGAGACCAAAGCCGAATTCGATGCGAAATTCGGAAAGGATTTTTCGGATACCACAGTGGCCAACGTCCTTGATGATCAGCAGATCAAAGCTGCTTTACACGCTGCCAAACTGAAATATGGCGGTGTCGATATCGTGGTGAACTGCGCAGGCCTTTCGATCTCAAAACCATTGGCGGATACTACCATTAAAGACTGGGATATTTTGCAGGATGTATTGGTGAAAGGCCAATTCCTGGTTTCACAGGAATCGGTGGCGATCATGCGTCAGCAGGGGTTGGGCGGAGACATCATCAATATCGCAAGTAAGAATGGTATCGTTTCAGGGCCAAACAATGTGGCTTATGGAACTGCCAAAGCTGCGCAGCAGCATATGTCACGTCTGCTTGCCGCAGAGCTCGGTCCCGACAGGATCCGCGTGAACGTGGTGAATCCGGATGCCGTGATTGCAGGCAGTAAGATATGGGAAAGCGGTTGGGCTGCCGGACGTGCCAAAGCATATGGCATTAAAGTGGAAGAATTGCCTGCCTACTACGCAAAAAGAACCGTTCTGAATGCGGAGATCCATACCGATGACATCGCCAACGGAGTGTACATCTTCGTGAGCGGTTTGTTGAGTAAAAGCACCGGAAACGTCATCAATGTAGACGGAGGTGTTCCTGCGGCATTCCTGAGATAATTAGTAAGAATTTGTTCCTAGTAGACTTGTCAGGTGTAAAAGCCCGGCAAGTCTATTTTCATACCAAACCATTTTAATATGAAAATTGAACAGTATCAGATCGATCAGCATAATGACAGCCTGTTTTCACGGCATAACAACCAGTTTATATTTCTGAAAGAGCAGCTGGGCGAACAAGGCATCAATGCGAACGACATCGTCAAAGCATTGGAGGCATTTCAGGTTGCGATCCCGAGTTGGGCGCTGGGTACGGGTGGTACCCGCTTCGGCCGTTTTTCGGGGGTAGGGGAGCCACGCTCACTGGAAGAGAAAATCGAGGATGTGGGGCTGCTCCATGCATTGAACCGTTCGAGTGGTTCTATTTCGCTGCATATTCCCTGGGACATACCCGGCAATGCGGCACCGGTGATCGAACTGGCATCGTCTCTCGACCTGAAATTCGATGCGGTCAATTCCAATACATTCCAGGATCAGAAGGATCAGGAGCATTCTTATAAATTCGGTTCGCTCTCGCACGTGGACGCGAAGGTGCGGAAGCAGGCGGTCGAACACAATATCGAAGTAATCAGGTATGGAAAGGATCTTGGATCCAAAGCATTGTCGATCTGGCTTTCGGACGGCTCCTGCTTTCCGGGACAATCCAACTTTGTAAGGTCCTTCCAGAATACGCTTGAATCGTTGCAGGAAATTTACGCTGCATTGCCCGAAGATTGGAAAGTGTATGTGGAATACAAAGCTTATGAGCCCAATTTCTATTCGACAGTGATACAGGATTGGGGGAGTTCATTGCTCTTCTGCCAGAAGCTGGGCGCCAAGGCCGATGTGCTCGTTGATCTGGGGCACCATTTGCCGAATGCCAATATTGAACAGATCGTAGCGACGCTCATGATGGAAGGCCGCCTGGCTGGGTTCCATTTTAATGATTCCAAATACGGTGATGACGATCTCACGGTCGGGAGCATTCGCCCTTATATGCTTTTCCTGATTTTTGTGGAACTGATAGAAGGGATGAAACGCGCCGGACGTTCCAGCGACACCTACGCGTGGATGATCGACGCGAGCCATAATGTGAAAGATCCATTGGAAGACCTGCTGCAATCAGTGGAAGCGATTTTGCTGGCACATGCACAAGCATTGATCGTGGACCGTAAGAAGCTGGAAGAAGCCAGAATACAGAACGACGTCGTGCTGGCGCAGCAAATTTTGCAGAATGCTTTCCGCACCGACGTGCGCCCGCTTGTACGTGAGGCTATGCGCCTGAGCGGAGGGGCGCTCGACCCGATCGGGTTATTCAGAAACCTGAATGTCCGCAACGAACTCATGAATGAGCGCGGAAAACTGACGGTAGCGACAGGATTGTGAGGCGTTGTCACGCGGAGTCGAAGCGCATGTACGACATTGCCGTACCGACTGTCTTCGGCTCCGCTCAGACTGTCTTCGACTTCGCTCAGACTGACATTTGGCTCAGACTGTCTTCGGCTCCGCTCAGACTGACATATATTATATCAAAGTGATTTTCGCCGGATGAGGGTAAAAGGGTTTTTGATGACGGCCCTTTTACCCTCCCGGATAATTTCGGCGGCCGTTTTACCCATTTGCTCGTGATCCGTGGAAATCGTTGTGATGCCGTCGAGCAGAATTTCCTTCAAAGGCGTTTCATTATAAGAGATAATGCCGATATCTCTTCCGACGGTCAGCTGCTGTTCCTTACACTTTTTGATCAGATTCACCAGATCATTTTCTTCAATGACGACATAGGCAGTGTCTTTTACGGCCATGCTGTCTTCATGGAAATCATACATGATTTCATGCTCGAATTCGTGCTGAATGCAGAAAATCCGGAAACCCTTGATGATTTCCTTCGGATAGCGGATAATGGTCGGGAAAATGAGGATCAGCTTTTTGTAAACTTTCAGCAGATCGACGGCTTCATTGAGCGCATGGACGATATCCTTTTCAAAATTCTGGAAAACGGACGAATGCTTCTTGCTGTTGAATTCGATGTCCTTGTCCAGCAGGATCAGCTTTTCGGGCGGGATCATTTTTAGTGTCTCGATCGCCTCTTCGGCCTTCTCGTAAAAGTGCGGCATGATCACATAGTAATCGTATTCGCCGAGACTGTTTTTGATCAGATTCTTGAAAATATTAGTATTGGAATGGTGTATATGCAGATCCACATTGACATTACGTCCGATGTTCTCCACAAATGCATTGTAAACCTGCTTCTTATAATTGCTGATCTTATTGAAAACAAGCAGTATTCGCAAGGATGTCTCGATGTCCACCCGATTGATAAAGTAACCCTTGCCGCGTACCGAAATCAGTACGCCGTCCTTGATGAGGTGCTTGTAGGCCTTTTCAACAGTATCACGGGAAAGCAGGTATTCTTCACTTAACTGGTTGATAGAAGGTATCTTGTCTCCTCTTTTCAGCTTACCCTTGCTAATCGCCTGCAAAAGCGATTTGATAATCTGCATGTATTTAGGTGCACTCTCTTTAAACTCAATGTCAAATTGTATTTCCATTCAATAGCGTGGGTTTTGGATCAAGCTAAAAATAACATTTTTCTACGTTTTTAAAGCGGAAATAAGAAGTCTTACAAACAAAAACAACCCGGTGGGAAATACTACTATCCCGCCGGGTTGTTTTTATGTTAACACACGCAATTATCTCGGACCTCTGCTGCTTCGCTCGCTGGCGCCCCGGCCTCCGCCATTGTCATTACCCCGGCCTCCGCCATTATCACCTCCGCGATTGCCGCGGTCGTTGCTGCGGGGTTCTGGTGCGCTTCTTTCCTGGCGTTCCACACGCGGGGTGGGCGATTCGAAAGTTCGATTGCTACGCTCTGTTCGTTCCGCATTGGGTCTTTCCATTCTTTCAGAACGGTTCTGACGATCCGGGTTGTAGCCGGGATTGCCATTGTCGCGGCTCCGTTCCGGACTGTTACCGGGGTTGCCAAAGTCGCGGTTGCGTTCCTGGCGATTCGGGGCTTCGTAGCGGTCGTTCCGGTTTTCAACCGGCGCCGATTCGCGGTTACGTTCGGCACGGCTACTGCGGTCGTCGAACGGGTTCCGCGAGCCCCGTCTCGAATCGTCTCCACGTTCGATGCGGTTGTCATCGTTGCGGTTGCTTCTGTCGATTCGCGGGTTGTCGTTGTTGGTACGGCCTCCGCGGTCATTACCGCGGTTCCCATAGTCGTAGCGGTCATTACCGCGACTCGATTCAGCCACAATTACCCGTCCCCGGCCTCTCGGGCTCATATCGATGGTGCGTACAGGCACATCGCGGCGTGTTACCCGTTGGATTTCGTCCCTGCGCGGACCGTAAACATAGGTGCGGTTATTGCTGCGATAATAATTGTTGATGATGACGGTGTTATTGTAGTAATGCGACACGCGGCCTCGCGGTGCGCAGTAGTTATGCCAGCGTGGATTGGTAATGTAGCGTTGCGGCACAAAGACCCACCAGAACGACGGAATGTTGATTGAAACATTGATGTTCACGCCGGGACCCAGCGGTGCCCAGCCGTAATACCCGCCACCGGAGCGCCAGTTGACCCAGGCTGGGCCCCATTCATAGTCGGGGATCCAGAACCAGCCAACGTAGTCGTCGTATGACCAGCGGCCATAGTGAAACGGAGCCCATCCCCAGTCGTATTCGGAAACCCACGTATTACCATACTCGGTTACTTCCCAATATCCGGATGTGGAATAGGGTTGAAAGCCGCGGGGGACGTCCGGGATCCAGACTGAGCCGTATTGTGGATTGCGCGACCACCGTCCGTAAGGAGAGAGTTCGTCGTAAAAGGTTTGAAAATTGATGCTGAAACCGGGTTGAGCCTGCGTTTTGTTCGAAATCGAAACACCGCCGAGCATTAAAATGAGCAACCCGAATATCCGTAGTGTCCGCATGGTGTCCATGGCTTTATGTTTAAATTGTTTCCTGTTGTTAAAAATCGATTCTTGGACGTTACTTTTAGATGCTGGTTTAATGTCGTTTCCAGGCATTAACACGTGTTAACAAAACTTTGAAAAAATGATCGATCCTGAAATCCTGCACCCTGAACTGGTTTTCCAGACGGCCAGGAGCGGTGGCAAGGGAGGGCAAAATGTGAACAAGGTAGAAACCAAGGTTGAACTGCGTTTTGATATCCCGAATTCGCAATTCCTGACCGGAGAGGACAAACAAAAGCTTACCGAAAAATTATCCAACAAATTAACGAACGGTAAAGTGCTGGTATTATACCATCAGACCGAGCGATCGCAGCTGGCGAATAAAGATAAGGTGGTCGAAAAATTCGACAGGCTTATCCGTCAGGCACTTATCGTGGAAAAGGACCGTAAGCCAACCAAGCCTACGCTGGCTTCTAAATTGAACAGATTAAAGGCCAAACAGCACAATGCAGCCGTTAAATCGATGCGCCGCAAGCCTTTTGATGAATAAATGTAATCCCTATGATCGCAGTCACTCCCGCTCAACCCAAATTCAGTGCCGTTTTTACATTACCTGTTATCGTTGCCTCATTGGGCTATTTCGTGGATGTTTATGATTTGTTGTTATTCAATATCGTCAGGGTACCGAGCCTGAAAGACCTGGGTTTGTCGGAAGAGGCTACTTCGCAGATCGGCGCCAACATTTACAACTGGCAGCAGGCAGGATTGCTGATCGGCGGCTTTATCTGGGGAATACTGGGGGACAAGTTCGGAAGGCGTTCGGTACTGTTCGGCTCTATTCTGACCTATTCTCTGGCCAACATCGCCTGCGGTTTTACACACAATGTAGAGATCTACTCGCTGCTTCGATTCATCGCGGGATTCGGGTTGGCCGGTGAGCTGGGTGCTGGTATCACTCTGATAGCGGAAATATTGCCCAAGGAGCTGCGCGGCTATGGAGCATCGGTGATGGCGAGTGTAGGGCTTGCAGGTGCCATTGCCGCATTCTTCGCAGTGAAGCTCACCGATTGGCGAATGGCTTACTTTATTGGTGGGGGGATGGGACTCGTCTTGCTGATCCTCCGGGTTAATGTGCTGGAATCCATTGTTTTTAATAAAAGCCTGGAAAATCGCGGCTCGAAGCTCGTCCCGTGGTGGACGATCTTTACGAGCTGGTCACGGTTCGTGCGGTATATGCGTTGTATGGGAATTGGCCTGCCCACCTATATGGTCATCGGCATTTATTCCACGTTCGGGAACGAGTTTGCCAAAGCGTTGGGTATTGCAGGCGACATTCAGGCCAGCAGCTGCGTGCTCTACACGTACATAGGTGTGGTGACGGGCGACTTTTTTAGCGGGATTCTGAGTCAATGGCTGCGGTCGAGGCGAAAGGCTATCCTGCTGATGATGGCGATGACTTTTGCAGGCATGGTGTGGCTGCTTTTCGGAGGAATACAATCAGCTTCCGCCTTATACGCCTGCTATATGTGGTTGGGCTTCTCTATCGGCTACATTGCCATGTTCCTGACCACCACCGCCGAGCAGTTTGGCACGAATCTCCGCGCGACCGTCACTACTTCGGTTGCTAATAATGTGAGGGCGACCGTGCTTCTTACACTTCCTTTGTTCCAGTTCCTTAAGCCGGGGTGGGGCGTGCTGCATTCGGGTGCGATCGTTGGAGCGATCTGTTTTTCACTCGCATTGTTGTCGCTGCGGAGTATGGAAGAAACGTATGGCAAAGACCTTGACTATGAGGAAGCCTGACCGCTCAGCTATCGGGAGTTGTTTTGCCAAAGATCAGTTTATCGGGAGTAGGGTATTCCAGGAGCCTCGAAAAATCAACTTTCCAGAAATCCAGATCGAGCAAATGCCCGCTGCTGTCTTGTGTTAATGTAATCACGACCGGTGTATCATCTATATCCACGTATTCGACCTGGATCAGATCGCCTGCGTAGGCGTTTACATCACCTCCAAGGCTGATACTCCCCATTTTTCCACCTTCATATTCGTCCACCTCGGCATTGACCGGATAGGCGATCGGGTCGAGGTTCAGTTTTTCGAGCAGGAAACGGATCAGGTCGAGTTCTTCCGGGCGGACGGGTCTGAGATTACTCATGGTTGAGATTGTAATGATAAATAAAGGTTATGCTGCTGTTTTACCGCGCCATTGCTCAGCTTTTTTTGCCACAAACCAGAATGACAGCGCCAGGATTGCAAAGAAAATCCCTGCATTGGTACGATCCCAGAAATACTCGAAATAGCGGGTGTAAATGTTGAGCAGGAAAAAGACAAGGCAGAGGTCCCGTAACGTTTCCTGTTTGTTTTGGAATGCATAATAGAGCATGCCTGCCAGAACCAATGTAAACCCCAGTGCCCAAAACCAGAAATGACTTTGTTTGAGGGCTTTCCAGCCATCGTAATCAGCGTAATTGCCAAACATAGACAATGTCCAGCCTGCGAGCAGGAACAGAAATAAGCCGATCGTATAAGTCACTTCTTTCAGAAAGGCGAGCGATGGGATTTTGCCCATAATCCAGGATAGCGCCCATATGATGAGACCGAAGACGGTCATTCGCAGCGGATAATTCATACCCATGAACCGGTAGCTTCCTCCCGACCAGTAGTGCGTTTGAGCGCCCCACCAGCCTGCGAGTGCTGCAATGGCAGCTACCCAGAGTAGGGTGGATCGCAGGAAAATGGCAATGCCGCCATATGCTATTGCAGCGAAAAGGAGGGGTATAGCGTAGTTGCCCGACCCGTCCAGCAATCCTCTTGTCCAGTAGGTAATGGCAATGGCGACGGTCAGGATAATGGTAATGTTGTAAACCTCGTTACTGATCTTGGCACCTTGCGTTTTGTTCAAACGTCTTTTGGCCAGGTATACAAAAAGACCGGCGATAAGCGTGAATCCAATACCGACGATATTCTCCGAAAATCCCCAGCGCTTTCGCAACAGTTCGATCCATTTCTCGTCCAGTACCAGTGCTCCAAATGCCAGTAAACCACAAGAAACAGCGGAAATCAGCGCGTACACTGCGATAACGTCCACGTTCGCATTCCGGACGCTGTAACTGCCCCGCAATTCTGTGGCCAGTTCCTTTGAAATGCGTGTTTCATCTTCCCAGGCCTGAATGGCCCGGCTAACGATTTCCGCTTCTTTCTTGTCTAATTCCATTCAAATTTTTTTGGATTGTTGATGAATTAAAACCGTGCCGGAGTTGGGCTAGTTGAATGCTTCGATTTTGTCGTTGAATATGGCAACCAGCTTGTAGGTTTGGCTCAGCTGAATTACCTCATCCCATACCTCTGAAACAAGGGTATGAAATGCTTTCATACTGATGTTGCCGGTACGAAAATGGATGATGCGAGGAGGTGGTGTAGAGATGAGAATTCTGTTTGAAAAGTCAGAATCTTTGGTGACAATCGTCATCTCTGCGCTTTTAGCGTAGGACCAAATATTGGAGTCTTTTGCTGTGCGCTCGATGTCCAGTTGATGAATGTAATCCGGACTATTCCAAATTGAAAAGTAGTAGGGCAAATTTACATCAATTAGATATTTAGGCGACATGCTTTATTTCTTTGATGAAATAGTTCCGGTTCATCATCTCAATTGCAAACGCAAAACAGGCATCGATGTCTTCGTTTTCGATGGCGGGATATTGATATAGCAATTCTTCCCTGGTCGTTCCGGTAAAAAGGAATTCGAGCAGGGTCTGAACGGTAATCCGCATTCCCCTGATGATAGGTCGACCATTGCAAATGTCTGGATCAATGGCGATTCGTTCGGTTAGATACGTTGTCATGTTTAACTTTTTTCAAATATACCTAAATCAATCTGATAACAATTGAATGGCTAATTTCGTCCATGGTATAAAAATAAACCCCGGAATTCTAAAATTCCGGGGTTTATCGATACAAGGAAGTTTTCGGCTATTTCTTCAAGCCAGATAGGAATTCAACCACATCCCGGATTTCCCGTTTCGACATGATGTTCCCCATTGGTGGCATGCTGGAAGGCACGTTTTCGCGTTTGGCAATGCGGGAAACGGCAATTTTTAAGGGCTCTGCTTCCGATGTTTTCAGTACCAGCTCATGCTCGTTCTCCTGAGCAAGGATGCCGGCAGCGGATGTCCCGTCTTTCAAAGTCAGCATCACCATCCCAAATCCCGGGGAAAGCCGTGCACTCGGTTCAACCAGCGCTTGCAGGATTTGCTCACGCGTCAGTACATTACCGATGTTGGAAAGATTGGGCCCGACTTCTCCGCCTTGCCCGCCGATCGAATGGCAACGCACACATTCCGCGGCCGAGCTGGTCATGAAATACCGGCGGCCGAGTTGTGCATTTCCACCGAACAAGGCATCCTGATAGTCGGCGGCGGTGGTACCTTGCTTCCGTAGCGGCGCGATTTTCGCGATCAATGCACTCGATTTGGTAGAGTCAATGGCTTCACCGAGGTCGAGCAGCAGGTTTTGCGGCAGCTTGTTATCTGCCATTTTACCGATCAAGCCGGTGAAAATCGTTTCGGTCTTCGTCACCGGCAGGCTGCCCAGTACTTTCAGAATTTGCTGCTGCTCGCGAACGCTTCCTTTTTCGAAAATGGTATTCGAAATATCCGTCAGCGCCTCTCTCGACATCGTGACGCTTCCAACCATTCCAAGAGCCGCTGTACGGACATCGGCATCGGAATCGCTCATACCCTTTTTCATGACGGTTTCCATATCCGTATACTTAAGATCGTTCAATGCTACGAGCATCGCGGCGCGGACCTTCGGATCACTGCTATTTTTCAGGATCTTTGCCAGCGCAGCATTGTTATCGCTTACATTCAGATTCGTCAGCATTTGCGCCGTGGCAATCAGAATCGCAGCTTCGTTTTCCTGCAAAAGATCCGCTACCATCGGTTTGATCTTAGCCCTTACAGCAGCCGGATCACGCTCCATCGGACCACGGTGACGTCCATCGACCCGGTCCATTACCGAGGGGCTTGCCCAGGTTCCGAGCGTAGCCAGGGCCTCCGCACGAAGCTCCTGGTCCACATCCTTCCTTTTGGCAAATGAGATCAGATCGTTCAGTTGCGCTTCCCCGCCAACGCGCAAGGCCGCATTGATGGCGCGGCGCAGCAGCGGCTCGGATTTAAAACGTTTTTCGTTCAGCACGGAAGCCAGTGCAGGCAACGCTGCCGGAATGGATGTGTCATCATTGATGCCACGGGCGGCCTCCGCCACAATATACTCGTCTTTGTCTTTTAGGAAAGTACTGATCTGTTCATTCTTCATTCGGCGCAGTACCAGTACTGCCGCGACGCGAAGCGATTTTTCTGAACTGTTGGCCAATGCGACGATCGGCGCTACTTCACCTATGCGTGAGAGCGCGAGCACCGCCGCATGGCGAAGATACACGTCCTCGTCATTATTAGTCTTGATCATGGCAAGCAATGGTGCTACCGCATTTTTGTCGGTGATGCGTCCCAGCGCCTGCGCCGCATAAAATTGTACACGGGGATTTTTGCTGGCCAGCATCGGGATCAGGAGCGGTCCTGCTTCTGCAATTTTAGCGTCACCAAGCACTTTTGCCGCCTGAACAGTGATTTCCTCATCCGAATCTTTCAGTAACGTCATCAGCACATTGGCATATGACTTGTCCTGACGGGCTAATTGGCCCATTCCCCAGATTCCGTGAATCCGACCGAACTGGTTACCCGTCTGGGCAATGGCCTTGCTTAGCACAGCGGCGCCTTTTCCACCTCTGGAGGCGAGTTCAAACTGGGCTTTCTGGCGGATACGCATGTCTTCATAGGAAAGCAGCGGCAATAATGCATCGTCAGATTGTTTGGTATAATCCAGCTGCATCAGACGTTTGGTTTCTGTACGAACCGCTTTCAAATCGTTTTTCTGGTCCGTAACATCCAGTTTCCAGACGCGCCCATAGTTTTTAGTATCCCAACCATTAATCCAGTCCGCAACATACAATGCGCCGTCCGGGCCGAAACGGATGCCTGTCGGCAGAATTCCTGTCAGTATGTTTTTCTCGCCATCCAGCACGAATGATGCGCCTTTGGGTTTCAAACCAAATGACCAGATCGGTGAGCGTGCGGGGTTACCTACGAATTCAACCAGGAAGAACTTATTCTTCCATTCCTTGCCCAATGCTGTTCCCGGATTGTACTGCATTCCGGTAGGGCCATTGTGGAAATTCTGAATGGGGGGAATGATGTACGCGGCCTGGCCTTCCCAGCGTGGCTTGAAGAGTTTTTCATCCATCCAGACCTTGTAGCTATTGTTTTTGGGGTCGGTGTATTTACCATACTGCCAGTTGGAGCGCCAGCCTGCGTCGGAGCCCTCCACCACATGTACCAGCCTTTCGCTCTCACCGGGATGGTCGCCGTCGTTGTCGGAGCTGATGAGGTTGCCATATTCGTCAAACACAAACTCGTGTGTATTCCGCAATCCGTGGGCGAAAATCTCGAAATCGCTGCCATCCGGGTTCGATCGTGCGATAATGCCGGAGTTGGGGTGTTCATGTTTGACGCCCTCCGCGGTGGTAATGTTGGCCCCGATGTCCCCGATGTTCCAGTAAATCTTGCCATCAGGCCCCTCGATCGGATTGGACATGCCGTGGCCGCTGAATCCAATGTGAACGCCGTAACCGTGGCTGATTGATGTTTTCTCGTCGAGTACACCGTCTCCGTTGGTGTCCCGCAAACGCCAGACATCCGGTGCGATGGTCACGAAAACGTCTTTTGCACGCACGAGTAAGCCTCCTGCCACGTCGGAAACTTCGGTAAAGAAGTCGTCCAGAATGCGCATGGACACGTCAGCAATGCCATCGTTATCCGTATCTTCAATACGCCATACTTCGTCTTTTTCGACGGCGAGATCTTTCCAATCGTGGGAGCCGTCGCCGTTAAGGTCTTTCACCCAGTTGTTTTCCTTACTTTTTTCAGGAGAGAATGTTTTGCGGAGGAAGGTACGACGATCTTCCACCGTTTGGAGGCCGATGGATTCGGTCATCCAGTTGCGGTGGCCGCGTATGTCGAATTCTGAATTTTTCTGGCGATTGGTTCTGTTCAGGTATACTCTGCCTGCGTCGTCCATGGCAATGGCAACAGGGTCTGGTGCCAGAGAATCGGATGCCCAGAGGTCGAGTTTGAGTCCGTCGGCGAGCTTGACGACGGTTTTTTCGCGAATTTCTTTGGCTCTTGCCTTCCCGGTTGCCGCATCTTCTTTTACGATCAGTTTGGTGCTGTTAGTTTTGGAGACGGGTCCCGAGGAGGGCGACATTTTCATACAGGATACCACCGCAATCGTGGTGGCAGCCATGAGGGACAAAGGTGTTTTGAGATGTTTTTTGGAGATCATTGAGGCCGTTGCTTAATGCAGAATGAGTCAGGTTTCATAAGGAACCGGGTACAAAGGAATTAAAAAAGGAAGAATTTATTGCATTTACTGCGGCGAATGGGTTGTAGAAAGCAGTTCTTTAACGGATATCTCAAAATCCTCCATCACCGGTGATGCCGAGCAAATATCCGTTTCGGTGCAGATTTGAACATTTTTTCTGGAAGTATACACATACACCACCTCGTTATCAGGATAAATATGCCAAACTACTTTTACGCTCGAATGAAAGTACTCCACCAACTTTTCTTCTACTTTTTCGGCATCGTCGTTGGGAGATATTACTTCGATTAAAAATTCCGGAATCGGCTCTTCCCCGGAGATTGCGGATGTATCAATTTGTTCGCCATTGAAAAAAGCAAGATCAGGTCTGCGCATCTGGATGTCGCTGAGCATAACGTCTTGCTCCATAATCAGTGCGCCACCTCCGGAAAAAGCGACCGTTTGGAAGAATAGTTGTTGTAGCCTTCTGATGATGAAGAGATGTTTTTTCTTCACTTTGCCAGATTTGATGATTATACCGTCGTTCCATTCATATTTAAATCCATCGACGGGTTCCCACTGGATGAATTCATCCAGTGAACTAGGCAGAACCGGCGATTGGGAACGCAGTATCATCAGCTTCTCAGGTGTTTGGTCATGTACTCGATGAGCACGTATAAACCTATTGTTAAAGTTAGTAAATCAAACCATTACAATCAAAACAGCTCCAACTGGCCGTCCCGGCCCTTTGGTTTTTTCGCCTTTCCTTTGACGGTCCGGCCTTCGTATTTCCAGGAGTTGTCTCTTTCCTGTTGCACGATGTCATTGAAGCGGTTATTGGGCTCAAAGTCCTTTTCCAGCCGGGCAGACACTTTCGAAAGGTTCTTCAGTGCTTCGGACTTTTCTTTTTCCCCCATTTTAGCTTTGTGAATAGCCCGGTCGAGGGTCAGAATGGATTCGTCGTACACGGTAATGGGCACGGGAAACGGATGGCCGTCCTTGCCTCCGTGGGCGAATGAGAAGCGGGCCGGATCGCTGAACCTGGAAGGGGTTCCGTGGATGATCTCGCTCACCAGCGTAAGCGATTGAATCGTTCGGGGACCCACGCCTTCCAGCATCAGCAACGACTCCATGTCTCCGACGGGATTATCATGTGCCAATGCAAGTACAGCGCCGAGTCTTCTCAGGTTCACATCTTCTGCGCGGACGTCGTGGTGATCGGGCATGATGAGCCTGGACACTTCGCGCATGATCCGGTCGGGATTTTCTTTAGTCAGTTCCAGAATGCCGGTGCGCGTGGGAGCTGCTGCTTTGGCGGTCAGGTTCAAAATACTGCCCTGATTTTGGCCATAGATGAATGTATGTGGCTCCTCGATGAATGATTGAATACTTGGTGAATGCCAGTGGTACCGCCGCGCCAACCTGTCATCGGTGTTCATTCCCTGCTGAATAACGGCCCAGTGACCTTCTTTGGAAAGGACAAATGAATGCAGATACAGCTGAAAGCCGTCCTGAATAGCCGTGTTGTCAACTTTGGCGGATAGTTTGCTGTGATGGACGAGCAGGTTGCCGTCCAGCCCCGTTCTATCTGCAATGGCCAGTAACTCCGCCGGGGTCTGCCTCGAATATTTGCCCCGGCCTCCGCAAATGTAAATGCCTAGCTCGGCCGACTTGCGATTGACCGATTGTTTCAACGCGCCCATTACCGAGGTGGTAATGCCGGATGAATGCCAATCCATTCCCAGCACACACCCCAGCGACTGAAACCAGAACGGATCACTCATTTTTTGCAGCAATGCATCCCGTCCGTATTCCATGACAATGGCTTCCACAATGGACCCGCCCAGCGCACTCATACGCTGTGCGAGCCAGATCGGGACTTTCCCGTAATGCAATGGTAGATCGGCGTGGCCACTTTTCATAAGGGATTCAATTTACAAAAATTAGGGATGGAGTCGGACATCAGGAAAAGCATTAAAGGCCTCACCGGTTTCCCAATGGTATAATTTTTTGTTAAAATGCAGCTTTGAAACGCATTCTAACTTAAAACTGATCTACCAACCTCCATGGTTATCCAGGTTCTCATCACATTAGTGCTCGTATTGCTGAATGGTTTTTTTGTAGCTGCTGAATTTGCCATTGTCAAGATCCGGGCTTCGCAGCTGGAACAAAAAGTCCAGGAAGGCAACCGGATGGCCATTCTTTCCAAACAAATTGTCTCCAATCTGGACGGATACCTGGCCGCCACACAGTTCGGCATCACCCTGGCTAGTCTTGGTTTAGGTTGGATTGGCGAGCCGGTAGTGTCCAAGATCCTCATCAGTGCCATGGAACTGGTAGGTATTTCGCTCGATCCCGAACTCGCACATCAGATTGCACTACCTGCTGCATTTGCTATTATTACCGTGCTGCATATTGTTTTTGGTGAGCTTGCCCCCAAGTCGATCGCTATTCAGAGGCCCGAGTCGACGACTCTGATGCTTTCCTACCCCCTGCACGGCTTTTTCCTGGTTTTCCGGCCGGTTGTCTGGTTGTTAAACGGCATTGCAAATGTGATCCTGAAAGGCGTGGGTATTACGCCGTCGCATGGGAGCGAGGTGCATAGCAGCGATGAGCTCCGCTACCTGGTCCAACAGCAGAAGGATAGCGGGATGATCGAGGCGGCGGATTATGATCTTATCAAAAACGCATTCAATTTCTCCGAAAGGGTTGCACGCCAGATCATGATCCCGCGCCCGCAGGTCGTAGGCGTCGATGTGAATGATTTTTCCGAAGCCAAGCTTGAAAAGGTGATCGAAGAGGGCTATTCCAGAATGCCGGTTTATGAAGATACGCTGGACCAGGTCATAGGGGTCCTGCATTTGAAAGATCTGCTCCTGAAAATGCGGCAGGGTAAGGAGATTGTACTCCGGGAACTGATCAGGCCGATTGCGACCGTACATGAATCGAAGCCAATCGGTGTATTGCTGCGTGAATTTCAGGTCAACCGCCAGCAGATGGCTGTGATCATCGATGAGTACGGCGGGGTGGATGGGATCGTGACAATGGAGGACATTCTGGAAGAGCTGGTAGGGGAGATCCAGGACGAGTACGACAACGAGGCGCCTATTGTAAAAAATGAGACGGATAATACCTACACAGTCCAGGGTTCGGCCTCTATCGGGGATTTGAACGATAAATTACCGCACGATATTACCAAAAGACCTGATTACGAAACTTTGGCGGGCTACATGATATGGAAGTTCGGCCGCATTCCGGCGGTAGGAGAGAAGTTCAAAACGAAGCGTTACGAGTTTACCGTCTTAAAGAAACAGAGAAGCACTATTTCGCAGGTGAAAATTGCCGTGCTGGACACTCCGGATATCTTTTGACATGGGTGTAATGTGCTCTTTGGTCATATTGGATCAAATGGCAGCACATCCGCAGGACCGGAGCGTGGTGGGATTGACTCAGGCTTCGTTGTAAAGCTTCAAAACGGTCTGCCGTAATTTTGTCCCTGTATCGCTCAGTACAAATGCTACGCCTTCTGCCATATCTTTGGCCGGAATCCATTTGCTAAAATCCGAACCCGGCATCGCCGTGCGGTTGTCGGGGGTATCAATAATGCTGGGGACAATCACGGTCACGGAGATGTTTTTTTCCTTCCCTTCCGCATTGATTAGGTCGGCCATCTGGAAAATCAGTGATTTTGCGAGGGTGTAAGCAAAGCTTCCCGTCCCGGTTTCCGGCACGATCGCTGAGCGTGAGCCGATGAAAATGAACTGCCCGCCACCCATGGCATCGAAATGTTTCATCAACGGTTTGACGACGTGAAATGCGGTTCTGAAATTCATCGTCAGCATTCGTTCAATGTCGGAATCGGTGGTATCCGTCAGTCCGGCCATTGCAAACCCGCCTGCCAGCAATACACCTGCCTCGATTTTCCCTGCATTGGTGATAGCTTCTGCTACAAACTGCTCTGCCTGTTCGGCATTTGCAAGGTCGGCCAGATAATTCGAAACGTTCTGGTTATCACGGTAAGCGTCCGTTTTGCCTTCCCGCACATTAATATGCAAGCCATAGCCGAGCTCTGTGAGTTTTCTGACAACATCTTTACCGAGATTTCCGGTGGCTCCGCTGACGACGACTTGTTTAGGCATGGCTATGGCTTGTTTAATTACTTATTCAAAATATCGATCAGGAATTGACGAAACGGCTCCGCAAACTCCTTTCTTTTCAATGCGAACTCGACCGTGGTTTTGAGATAATCGAGCTTATCCCCGATATCGTGACGCTTGCCTTCAATGTGGTGCGCAAATATATTCTCGCGTTTCAAAAGCAGCAAAAGGGAATCGGTAAGCTGAATCTCGTTGTTTTTACCCTTTGGTGTTTGTTCTATTGTATTGAAAATCTCGGGCGTCAGGATGTAACGGCCGGCAATAGCCAGGTTGGAAGGCGCTTTGTCGATCGCCGGTTTCTCGACGAGCGTGCTCAGTTCCATGATCGAATCGCTGAGAGGACTGCCGCCTACGATCCCGTACCGGTTCACCTTATTGGCGGGGACCTCTTCGACTGCGATCACGGATCCGCCGTATTGCTCGTAGGTATCCATGAGCTGCTGGGTAACCGGGATCACCGAATCCATAATGGTATCGCCCAGCAATACCGCGAATGGCTCGTTCCCCACATGGTGACGTGCATAATAAATGGCATCACCAAGTCCATTGGCCTCTTTCTGCCTTACGAAGTGGACGTTGGCCATATCTGCCAGCCGGCGCATTTCATTGAACCACAGCAGGTCTTCTTTTTCTTCCAGGCGGCTTTCAAGTTCGACATTCCGGTCGAAATGGTCTTCGATGGCGCGCTTGCCTTTTCCGGAAATGATCAGAATATCTTCAATTCCGGAATCTACCGCTTCCTGTACCACATACTGAATGGTCGGAATGTCGATAATCGGAAGCATTTCCTTGGGCATCGATTTGGTTGCAGGCAGGAACCGGGTTCCAAGCCCGGCAGCAGGTATAACGGCTTTGCGGATCATAGTTTTTTTAAAGGGCTTTAAGCTGTAAGCAATAGGCTTTGAGCTTAAAGCTTTGTTTTTTTATTATGTATTAAAACAGGCATTGATTCACTTAATGGCTCGCATATAGCTTATAGCACGTTCAAGTAGCTTATCGCCTAAGGCTTACAGCTTACAGCCTCTAAACCACAAACGGCCTGATCACCCGTGCGTTGAATTTTTTCAGTTGCACAAAAAGCTGGTTCAGCATATCGTCGTCTTTGTAAATGCCTATGATGGTGCCACCGGATCCTGCAAATTTGGCCGATGCGCCGCATGCGCGTGCTGCGTTGATCAGCTTTTTATTGGATTCGGGGACATTATAGATCTTGCAGCGCAGGTCAAAATTCTCGTTCATCAACGCGTGCAGATCGTCCGCGCGGCCTTCCAGCAATGCCGTGCGGCCATCTTCGGCCTTTTGGGCGATCTGCCCCAGCACATCGATTACGTCCTGTTCACCACGGTCGAACCGCGTTCGGACATCGTTATGGACTTTCCCCGAGACCTTGCTCAGATTAGTGTTATATGCCACATAAAGTTTAGGCAACAATTCAGGGTTAATGCGCTCATAGCGGCCATGACCCTTCGTTTGGATCATGTTCTTGTCAAAATCCATGTACACACAACCCTCATAGCATTGGATCACACGGTCCTGCAAGCCGGCGGTAATGCCCAACTCTTCGGTTTCGGTAACCATTACGAGTTGCGGCAATATTTCCAATGGTATTTCGACTTTGTAAAACTGCATCAATGCGCGGAACAATGCCACGATAATCGCGCTGGACCCTGACATGCCTACCTGCCTGGGGATGGATGAGCGGTAGCGGACGGTAAAGTTCTTGTTGGGCAGCCTGATGGCATTCTCCTCACAATAGTCGCCAAACTTCTTGATACCCGCCTTAATGAGCGGAATACCTCCATTGTAGCCTAGCATATTCACGGAATCGCGCAGATGAAAAATGCTGCGGAAAGTGTTAAGGTCCTGGGGCTGGGGCTCGATGTGCAGTTCCGGTGACTCGTAAAGCGAAATGGAAGCACCGAAATTTCTTACAGATATAGATATCGTCTTTCCGAAAAAACCATCAGAAGGATTGCCTAAAAGTCCCGCACGGGCATAGGCGCGTGTTTCAATGATCAATGTAAATATCGTTTTGAGCCGAAAATAATAACTATTAGGACGATAGAATGTCGTTTCCCCCTGATAAGCTACAATTCCGATTTGTTTACCCAATGGAAATTGAAATGTATTAACGAACCGGCTGGAAACAAAAAAAGCGGGATAAAAATATCCACGCTTTTCGTAAGAGGAACGGTTTATTAAATATTATTGCTTCACAACCTGCACGTTGGCGATCAGTTTCACGTCATCCCCTACGACCACGCCGCCGGCCTCGGTTACTGCGCTCCATTCCAGACCGAATTCCTTACGGTTGATCTTGCCGGAGATTTCGAAACCCGATTTGTTATTGCCGTAGAAGTCGGTCATGTTACCGCCATGTTCTACTGCGAAATCAATCGACTTGGTAACATTTTTTACGGTCAGATCTCCCCTGAGGCTGTAATCATCGTCGCCTTTTTTTACCAGTTTACCAGAGAATGACAATTTGGGGTGGTTCTCGGCGTCGAAGAAATCGGCTGATTTCAAATGTGCGTCGCGTTGAGCCTGATTGGTATCTATACTTTCCACATCAGCGGAAAAGTGGACGGTAGCACCGTCGAAATCTTCGTTTTCAGCTTCAATACCGCCTTCAAAAGTTTTGAATGCGCCGGTTACAGTGGAAATCACCAGGTGTTTCACTTTGAACTGGATTTCGGAATGTGTTGGGTCAATCACCCATTTAGTAGTAGCCATGATTTATATCGGTTTTTTTGTGTATCAACATTTAATGTATATACATGCAAATGTAAAAATTAGTTTCAAATGCATAAAAAAAATCCCGAAAAAATTATTCCGGGATTTCATAAAGTGGCTTTCCGAGCGCTACTGAGGCATTACGAAAATATTGGGGTCGATTTTTTGATTGACTTCCAGCGACGTGATTTTCAACGCCATCTTGGTACCAGGCATTGCTGAGGTTGTTACCTCCGATGAGAATGGGTAGTAGATCCCATCCACAGCCCGGAAATCCGACTGCGTGTTTTCAGACATGACATCCTGCCCGTTCACATTGGTCTGTGCTATGATTTTCAGGATGTAGAATGTGTCCTTGGAGATATAGTTTACTCGCTTGATGCCATTGGGCAGCAGCATGCTCACCTTATAAACTTTGGCTCCCATCAATTCTTCTTCGCCGTCCAGCGTCAGATTATATCCTTTTTCCTTATAGTTGTAAAGTCCGGTCAGATCTGTTTCAGCGGTCATCGATTTGACGGCTTCTTCGGGCAGTGCAGTTGCTTTCGTTTGCCCTGACATTGGATTGATGGCCCATCCCTTCGTGCCGCTCACTGCCTGCACGATGGTCATTCCTTGCACGGTTGTCTCGCTCCGGAATCCCTTATTCTGGACAATAATCGTGCTGACGGGCACCTTCATGTTCATCACATCCATTTCGGCAGTAATCTTCATGCTTTCAAGTTTGGCCAGTTTCTCTTTCCCGCCCATGGCCTGAATATGCTTGGCAATAATATCGTCGAGGTTTTGCGCGTAGCTGATCGATGCGAAGCCGGTAATGACGAGAAATGTGAGTAGTTTGAAAAGGCCTTTGGGATGTTGCATAAGGTGTGGTTGGTTGGTTTTTAATTTCTTCCGGCCATTTGCGCTGCGAAGTTTAGACAAGCATTTATGTCAGCATCTTCCAGTGAGGGAAATTGATCCAAAATGGTTTCCCGGCTGTCCCCAGCTGCCAGATGTTCGAGAATGTCTGCACGGTAATTCTTTTTCCTCTAATGGTCGGTTTTCCATTACACAGATCAGGATTTACAGTAATTCTTTCAATCAAATCAGCCATAACTTGTTCATTTAAATAACAGATCACAGTATTAAATAAACAAAAAAACGGCCGGATTATTACAACCCGGCCGTTTTATGATAGGACGTGAAACCTTAGTTTTTCAAAGCTTCTGCACCGCCCACAATTTCGAGGATCTCTTTCGTAATTGCTGCCTGACGTGTCCGGTTGTAAACCAGGCGCAGGTCTTTAAGAAGTTCCTGTGCATTTTCAGTCGCCTTGTCCATGGCCGTCATACGTGCGCCTTGCTCCGATGCATTGGATTCGAGAACGGCACGGTACAACTGGATTTTCAGCGATTTTGGAATCAACTCTGCAAGAATTTCTTCTTCGGTTGGTTCGAAAATGTAATTCACCTCGGTCTTTTTAGACTTAGTCGATTTGTTTTCGACAGGAATCGGCAGGTAAGGGTCGGCGTGAATGATCTGTGTCGCCACGTTCTTGAACTCGTTGTACACAATGTCCACTGCATCGTAGCGGCCTTCCGAGAAATCTTTCATGATCTCTTCGGCAGCATTTTTCACGTTCACAAAGCTCAGTCTTCCGAACAGGTCGGTGTAAGCCGTGTTGACGGTAAAGCCGCGACGTACCAGCGATTCCGCTCCTTTTTTACCGATTGAAAATATTTCTACATTTCCTTTTGCTGCCTGAGCCGGGTATTTTTGCTCGATCAGCTGGAGTGTAGCTTTGATTACATTCGTATTGAATGCTCCGCACAATCCACGGTCGGAAGTGACGACGATGATCAGCACTTTCTCAACGGCGCGAACCGCTTTCAAAGGGCTGTCACCAGCGCTTTCCGCGCCCGACGATACCGTCAAAAGCATTTCACCAAGCTTCTGTGCATAAGGGCGCATCTGAAGGATGCCATCCTGCGCACGACGCAGCTTTGCGGCCGCCACCATCTTCATGGCTTTGGTGATCTGCTGTGTGGAATTAACCGAAACAATGCGGTTACGTACTTCTTTTAAGCTTGCCATTCTCTGGGTGTTTTAAGCGATCCGGTGATCCTATTGAATATGTAGTAGGAAAGGCCGCAGCTGGTTGGCTCCGGCCTTTGACCGGTTAACGATATTTTACAGCAACTTCTTTAGCTACTTTCTCAATAACGTCTGTTACGCTGTTGTCCAGTTTCCCGGCACGCAAAGCAGCAAGTGCTTCTTTATATTGTCCAGCCAGCACGGTAGTGAAGTCTTTTTCAAATTCTTTCACACGAGCTACGTCTACGGTATCCAGCAAACCTTTGGTGGATGCGTAAACGGTTGCTACCTGCAATTCGACAGGTACCGGCGAGTATTGCGCTTGTTTCAAAATTTCCTGGTTGCGGCGTCCCCGGTCGATCGCCAGCTTGGTAGCGGCATCGAGGTCGGAACCGAATTTCGCAAATGCTTCCAGCTCGCGGAACTGCGCCTGATCCAGTTTCAGGGTACCCGAAACTTTCTTCATCGATTTGATCTGTGCGTTACCACCCACGCGGGATACCGAGATACCAACGTTGATCGCAGGACGGATACCCGAGTTGAAGAGGTTGGATTCAAGGAAGATCTGTCCGTCGGTGATCGAGATTACGTTCGTAGGAATGTAAGCCGAAACGTCACCAGCTTGGGTTTCGATGATCGGAAGGGCTGTTAGTGAACCACCACCTTTTACTTTACCTTTCAATGAAGGCGGCAGGTCGTTCATGTTGGCAGCGATGTTGTCATCAGCGATCACTTTCGCAGCACGTTCCAAAAGACGGCTGTGGAGATAGAATACGTCACCTGGGTAAGCTTCGCGGCCCGGAGGACGACGGAGGAGCAGGGACACTTCGCGGTAAGAAACCGCTTGTTTCGAAAGGTCATCGTAAATAACCAATGCAGGACGGCCGGTATCGCGGAAGTATTCACCGATCGCAGCGCCTGTAAACGGAGCATAGAATTGCATCGGAGAAGGATCGGATGCACCAGCTGCTACAATGACCGTATAGTCCATTGCGCCGTACCTGCGAAGAGTTGCTTCGATACTTTTGATCGTGGAAGCTTTTTGTCCGCAGGCTACGTAGATACAGTAAACCGGTTCGCCTTTTTCGAAGTATTCTTTCTGGTTGATGATCGTGTCGATCGCAACAGCAGTTTTACCTGTCTGGCGGTCACCGATGATCAATTCCCGCTGGCCGCGGCCGATGGGGATCATCGCGTCGATTGACTTGATACCAGTTTGAAGCGGTTCGGTTACCGGCTGGCGGTAGATAACACCGGGAGCTTTACGCTCGATCGGCATTTCAAACAACTCGCCTGAAATAGGGCCATTACCGTCGATCGGCTCAGCCAGCGTGTTTACCACACGGCCGATGATTCCGTCACCTACTTTTACGGAAGCGATCTCTTTGGTACGTTTTACAGTAGCACCTTCTTTGATGTCACTGAAATCCCCCAGTAATACGGCTCCAACATTGTCTTCCTCGAGGTTAAGAGCGAGGGCTTTAAGGCCGTTCTCGAAAACAAGCAGCTCACCTGCCTGTACCTGGGAAAGACCATAAATGCGGGCAACACCGTCACCAACCTGAAGGACTGTTCCTACTTCTTCGAGTTCTGCTTCTGATCGAGCGCCTGCAAGTTGTTCGCGCAGGATGGCCGAAACTTCATCCGGTCTAACAGATACCATAGTATAATTGACTTATTTAGAGTATAGTAGTAAGTTTTCTGAAAACTGCCGCAAAGGTAGAGTTTTATTTTGGTAAAAACAGAATGATTTAACTAAAACCTAAGATATAAAATTAGATTTTTCCAAGGAGGAGGCACCCGGGTTATTCTCCGGCACGAAATTGCCGCTTATACGCCCGTAGGAACATTTTTAAAACTTTTTTAGGTACTGATTGTGTTTTTGTTGTAATTGAGTTCGTTAATAACACTTATATATTCAATTTCAATCTTATTGACCGTCCATCAGTACAATGTACAAATTAGAGAAAACCATTTTAGCAGCCCTGGCATTTGGAGTATTGGCAACCGCGGAAGGCACAGCACAGACTATTAAAAAAACCACTAAACCAGCTGCAACAGTAAAGAAATCAGCGGCTGCACCTGTAAAAGCAACAACGGCCCCGGTCGTACTCAAAACCCAGGCGGATTCTTTGTCGGTGGCGATTGGGGTAAGCTTTGCAAATTCGTTATCTTCACAAGGAATCAACAGCATTAATACTGAACTGCTTACAAAAACCATCGCCTCGGCATTGAAGGGAGAAAAGACCGCATTCGCACCGGAAGACGCGAATATGTTCATCCAGGGCTATTTCCAGAAGGCTATGGAAGAAAAAGGTGCGGTCGTGCGTGTGGAAGGCGAGAAGTTTTTGGAAGAAAACAAGAAGAAGCAGGGGGTGACCACCACCGAAAGCGGCCTGCAATACCAGATCATCAAAACCGGCGAAGGTCCCAAGCCTGCTGCCACTGATAAAGTAAAAACACACTATCACGGCACATTGACCAATGGAACGGTTTTTGACAGCTCGGTCGACAGAGGCGAGCCGGTTGAATTTCCGGTCAATGGTGTTATCAAAGGATGGACCGAGGCGCTTCAGTTGATGCCTGTGGGGTCGAAGTGGAAACTCTTCATTCCTTATCAGCTGGCTTACGGCGAGCGTGCGGCAGGTCCTCAGATACCGGCTTATTCGGCCCTGGTGTTTGAGGTAGAATTATTGGAAATTGTAAAATAGGAAACATGCGACAATGAAAAAGTATCTTATCACTCTTATTCCGGTTGTGTTGCTGGGTTGGCAGCGGGGCCCTGTTCAGGAACGAGTGGAGGTGACGGCACCAGCGACTACCTCCATGGATGAAGATATCAAGCCCATTCCGGCGCAATTTAAGGCGGAGGAGTTGACAACGAGGATCTTATCCAGCTATCACTATAGGAAAACGAAACTGAATGATTCCCTTTCAGCGGCGATTTTCGATAAATACATTGATGCGATTGACCATGGTAAGCTTTACTATCTGGCAACGGATCTTACCGAGTTTGAGCAGTATAAGAATTCTTTCGATGACTATTTGCAGAAGCGGGAACTTGATGTCCCTTTTCAGATCTACAATGTCTTCCGGAAGCGCTATAAAGAACGGAGCGAATACATTCAGACGCTGCTGAAAGAGCCGAAGCCATTCGACTTTACAGCGGACGAGTCCATGAACACCGACCGTGAAAAAGCGGCCTGGGCGAAGAATACGGATGAGCTGAACGATACCTGGCGCAAATACCTGAAAAGCGAGGCATTAGACCTCAAACTGTCGGGTAAGGCGGACACTGCGGTGATCACGACACTTCGCGACCGGTATAAAACACGCGACCGTGCACTTGGCCGGATTCGCACCGAACAGGTATTCCAGATGTTTATGAATGCTTATGCCGAATCTCTGGATCCGCATACCAGCTATATGGCGCCCACTTCTGCGGATCGCTTCAAGCAGGAGATGAGCCAGTCGCTGGAAGGTATTGGTGCATTGCTGCGGGAAGAGGACAATTATATTAAGATCGTCGAGGTCATCCCTGGCGGACCGGCATTCAAAGGCAAACAGCTTAAAAAGGAAGACAAAATTATTGCCGTGGCACAAGGCGACGAGGGTAAGTTTGTCGACATCGTTGGCTGGTTCGTGGACGATGCGGTGAAACTGATTAAAGGACCTAAATCGACGGTCGTGCGTTTGCAGGTAATATCGGCAGATGCGATAGCCGGGGCTCAGCCGAAGGAGTATCGCCTTGTCCGCGAGAAGATCAAGCTGGAAGAGCAGCGTGCAAAGAGCGAGATTGTTTCTATTAACAATGGCAATAAAGACTTCAAAATTGGGGTGATCGATATCCCATTATTCTATCGCGACTTTGAAGGTGCTCAGCATAGAGAAAAGGAGTTTTCAAGCACAACCCGCGACGTTCAGAAGCTGATCACCGACTTGCAGGCATCCAATGTTGACGGAATCGTGATCGACCTGCGCAATAACGGAGGTGGCTCGCTGACGGAAGCCGTATCATTGACCGGGCTTTTTATTAATCGTGGTCCTGTGGTGCAGGTGAAAGAAGGTCAGGGAGAAATTGAAGTACAGTCGGATAACGATCCCAGCATAGCGTACGATGGTCCGATGGCTGTAATGGTTAACCGTTTCAGTGCTTCAGCTTCGGAGATCTTTGCTGCCGCTATTCAGGACTACAAGCGCGGAATCATAGTGGGTGAGCAAACGTACGGAAAAGGTACGGTTCAAACGCTGATCGACCTTAATCAATGGGTCCCTAAGGAGACAGATCAATTGGGACAGGTGAAACTGACCGTGGCCAAGTTCTATCGCATTAACGGCAGCAGCACGCAGTTGAAAGGCGTTATGCCTGATCTGGAATTGCCTACGGCGTTTAAAGTGAATGAATACGGCGAAGGATCGCAAGCCAGCGCATTGCCCTGGGATCAGATAGCATCTTCACGCTATGAAGTTGCCAATAATATCAATCCCAAAGTGGTTGAGCAGCTGCGCGACAAATACAAACACCGCCTGAAAACGGATGAAGAGCTTAAAACGCTTGTGAAGACCCTCGATGATTTCAAGCAGGCACGTGAAAACAAAATAGTGTCTTTGCAAGAATCAAAGCGGAAAATTGAGCGCGACGAGGCTGAAAAGAAACGCGCAGCAATGAAGCAGCTCGGTGAAGACAATGCGGATGATGAGGAAGAAGAGGCTGATTCAAAAGTGGCCGAAGCTCCGAAAGATGTGAAAAAGAAAAAGGATATCTATCTTACTGAAACGGGAAGAATGCTGGCGGACTTGATCGTGATATCGAAAGAGCCAAGTTTGGCCGGGACTAAGAAGAAACAGTAGTATTTGTCATACTTAATAACAAAAGAGCACGGGCGTAATGTCCGTGCTCTTTTTGTGTTAATGGGCTTTGTCAAGTCTGTTGTTGACCAAATTAATTTCATTCAGGACAATGGGCAGCAGGCATTTTGATTTGTCTTTGTTGAGCATCAGTCGTACAAGCGAATCCAATGTTTGCAAACTGTCGGACGGGCAAAAGGTCTGACCTCGCAAAATCACATCCAGGTAGCTCCATTCCTGCTTTACATCTTCTACGGTGTTTTGTGCCACATCAATTTGCCCGGCGATGCACTCTTTTCTTAACTGATAGAGTAGTTTATTGATTGCTACAATGTGGCTTGTGTTGGGGTGAGGAGGTGTGTTGGTCCACCGAAGCAAAAAACAGACAGCGAAGAGAATAAGCAGGGTAATGCACGCAGAGCCAGCTAATATGCCTTTAAATGCCATGGGGGTTTGGGAATAAGTTTGATGAAGGAGAACTAACATGGTCGAAGTTGAGCATCAGTACTGTTTAGGAAGGTGTCCATTTAGTATTGGGTTAATGCGAATTATTGACTGGTAGCAAGGATTTATGCTATCAGGTTTTCGCGTGCCTTCTTCTCGCTGATATGATTATCGTAGAAAGTTTCCATCTCGAAGCGGTCGGGAAAACCCAGGTACCTGGCTATTTTATCCGCTGTTTCTCTCGAAATACGAGTCTTGCCATTTTCCAGCTTACTTATAGATTGCTGGCGAACCTGTAAAAGCTGGGCGATGTCCGATTGCTTGACACCTTTCATCATACGGACGGCCCTGATCATCTGGAAGAAATCTGTCATAATTTTCCAAGTGTGTGAAAGGAAGGAATGCTGCAAAGTAGATGATTTATTATTGATGGTCAAGTTGTAAAATACAACCGACTTGGGTGTAAAGTACAACCGGTTCTTTTTTCGGATGAGGTATTAAATCAGTCTCTTTGCAGTGTAAGAAACAGATATACCATGAGAAATTTAAGTTTCCCAAACCATCATTTTCCGATGGCCGGCCTGGTACTCCCAGCCGTTGTATTTTTACTTTTCATGCTCTCATGTAAGAGAGAAAATGAAATAACTGACGATGCAGCATTGGAGCCAATCATTGAAAAGATTGAGACGGCTTACCTGGCAGGGTGCGAAAAGGAGGAACACGCGTATCAGGCGGAGGATGAAACAACGGCTTCGAAGGAGATGCAGGAAGCGGTTCGCGCAAGATTGCTAAACTATCAGAGGTCATTTGAATCACGTTACAAGGTAACCAGAAACCTTTCGGAAGGCTATCCGGTAGGCGTGATCCCAGCAATTGATGCATGCCCAGCTGGATCAGAAAAGGTTAAAATTTTCATGGATAACCAGGATAATGGTAATACGACGGGTTCCGGTTGGACGGGCTCCTGGTCGATAGACGGAAATGGTAACACCGGGCATACTTTCTGCGTCGTATATGGGGCGGCGTTTAGGTTTATGACGTTCAATGCACCAACGGAATATCTTTTGCTGAGATTGGGGAATAATAAGACAGTATATATGGAACCACGCGTTTGGAACGTCTACATAGACAATGAAGACAACAACAATAAGAATGCTTTGTTAGAGGGAGATTTTAGTCCGAATGTGATCAGTAAAAACGGCACAAACTTCCAGTTCTGGGCGATAGCGGGGAAGAACACGCCTGGACCAAACCAGGATGCGCAATTTCCGGATTTGGGGTTTAGTTACGGAGTTCTGGGAACGTTTACTTTGCCTGTTGTGGGTGGGCAAGCGGGTATGGGAACTTTAAAAACAGATGATGAGAATAATAACAATGTAAATCAGCTGTATTCCGTCGATTGGGTGACCAATGTAGTGACAGGCGATTCGCATGTGCAAGGCTATGGAGTCGACAGGACAAACGATCCCGGGAATACAACTTTCAACATAAGGAGAGCCAGGTGAAGGGGTTAAGTCTGATCAGCGGATCTCTCGCGCTGACGTGCTCGTGCATTGTTCTTACCACTTGTGAGCGCCCTGCAGATCGAAGAATCGCGGCAAAAGCAGCTGGACAAGCCATATACATGGATGAAGTTGATGACTTGATCAAAAATTCATTGTACGAGTATTTATTCGCAATTTTCGACGCACGAAGCATTGCGGCTAATGAGCTGATAAATAGCAGGCTTTTGGAAATGGAGGCAGGAGCGCGAGGCTTGACAATCGATTCTTTGCTCGCGATTGAAATGAAGAGAATTGGAAGGGTGGAAACCCAGTCGAAATACATTCGAGACAATGCGTTGTACGGAGGGGTGATCGATGAGAAAAACCCTTTTGAACTACATCGGCTGGATAGTGAAATCGGGAAGAAAATCCTGTACGATAGCTACCAGAAATTCTTGAAGATACGATTTGTCGAGAAGCTACGGGCAAAATATGGAGCCAGGGTATTGCTAGGTCGCCCACAGCCGCCGGGGATCTGGCTGGACGATGTCTTAGTTCATATCAAAGGGAATGAGAATGCCGAGACTTCAATTACGATAGTATCTGATTTTGATTGTCCGGTTTGCAAGCGTGTATATCCGGAGCTTAGCAAAATATTCGAAAAATATAAACAGCACGTTCGGTTTGAAGCTATTAACCTGTCTTCCGGCGTTACAGCTTCAATGTTGTTGTCCGAATGTGCAGGAGAGCAGGGTAAGTTCTGGAATGCATATGATGCACTTTATGCCACCAGCCGAACCGATATAGATTCGCTAATCGGAAGTCTGGCACTAAACAGACGTGAATGTTTGTCGTGTCTGAATTCAAAAAGTCAAAATAGCAGGATCGTCAAAAGCATGACTCAATTGCGCTCACGCGGAATAGAAGTAACGCCGACGGTACTTATCAATAGGAGAATTTACTATGGACGGATTGAAAGTGAGGCAATTGGCCGGTTTTTGGATGATTTGTTAGTAAGCAAGCAAAACAAACAATAATCGATCTCAATTAAAACAGCATGCTCGAAGAAACAAGTAGATCCATAGCGGTGGAAATCTGATAGGGTCACCACAGGAGGCACTATTTCCTCCTCCCATGGTAACAGGTAACTACTCCCAGCCGCCGCCTAGCGCCCGGTACAACTCTACCAATGCAAGGAATTGCTCCTTCTGCACATTTGTTAGGTTCAGTTCCTCTTGTAACACACTTCTCTGCGCGGTAATCACTTCGAGATAGGATGCGTAGCCTGTGAGGAAAAGATCTTTGGAGGTGACAACCGCCTGCTGAAGAACTTCGACTTCCTGCCTTTTCAAATCACTGATCTGTCGGGTATTTTCCAGTTTTTTGAGACTGGTATTAACTTCTCTGAATCCATTCAAAACCGATTTGTTATAAGCATACAGCGCTTCCAGGCTCGCTGCTTCGGCTCGTTTCTGATTTGCCTTCAATGCTTTGCGATTAATGAGCGGAGCGGTGAGTCCGCCCAGAGCATTGTATGCCAACGATCCCGATGAAAACAGCAGATTGCTTTTAAAGGCATTGAAACCCAGGAATGCGGTGATGTTCAGAGCAGGCAGGAAAGCCAGTTGCGCAGCCTGCTGGTCGGAATAGTTGGCCAGCAGATCCAGCTGAGCCTGCTGAATATCCGGACGTCTTCGGAGCATATTTGCAGGAACGCCGGCACTGATCGAGGCAGGCATCGTTTGTTCGAGGGTTGTACCTCTGGTTACAGTTTGCGAAAAACGCCCCGTCAGCAGATTGACATTGTTTTCAGTCTCGACGATCTTTTGAGCTACCTCAAATTCCAGGGCTCGCGTATTCAGGAGTTGAGCGGTCAGCTGGCGAACACCCAGTTCATTGGCCCTGCCTCCCTCTTTCTGGATTTTGATCGTTTCAACGGCAGATTCCTGTAATGCGATGTTTTTTCTGATAATATCAAGTTCGGTATCGAGCGCCAACAGTTCATAATAGTACCGGGCGATCTCGGCGATAAGCCCCGTTACAATGGCTTGCCGGCCTTTTTCGCTGGCCAAAAATCTGTTGTACGCTGCTTTTTTCTGGTTCTTCAGCTTACCCCAGATGTCCACTTCCCAGGAACTCCGAAGGCCAACGAAATAATCCGGCATGAAGGGAGCGGGAAGCCGGCGATCGTTGTCGATGTTTCCGGAGAAATTGGTGTCATAGTTACCTACGCCGTCCATGGTATAATCGCCGAATTTCCGGCCGCCACCGGAGATGTCGCCGGATATCGTGGGCAGTAACGCACCATGCGCGGCTGTAATCCCCGCACGGGCCATTTCGATACGCTGCACTGCCATTTTCAGGTCGAGGTTGTTTTGCAGCGTCGTGTCGATCAGGGCTACCAGATGCCGGTCGGTGAAGAAGGTCTTCCATTGAATGGAGCCGATCCCTGCTGAATCGGTTTTACCGGCAAATGTCTCGGGCGTTTTAATCCGTGTATGCTGCTCGACAGGTTGTGTCAGTTTGCACCCCGAAACGGACAAGAGCAATGCGGCCAGAAGTAGAGGGGAAAGCCTTTTATAGTTTTTCATTAATGTAAATGCTGATATGAAGAGCCGCGGACGAAATGCCGCGGCTTGAAAGAAAATCAGTGTAGCAACGCTTCTTCCTGAGCTACTACCGGTGGAGGGGTCTTCTTGGGTTTGGCAAGGCTTGCAAAAAGTACATAGAGCCCCGGTATGACGATCACCCCGAAAATAGTACCGATCAGCATACCTCCCGCGGCAGCAGCCCCGATAGACCGGTTGCCGATGGCCCCGGCGCCGGAAGCCATCACCAGGGGGATAAGCCCTGCGACAAATGCGAAAGAGGTCATCAGAATAGGGCGAAGCCGCTCAGTCGCACCTTCCAGCACTGCTTCGATCACGGTACGACCCTCTTTTTGCCTGATAATCGCATATTCTACGATCAGGATAGCATTTTTACCTAAAAGACCTATCAGCATGACCAGCGAAACCTGTGCGTAAATGTTGTTCTCAAGTCCCATTAATTTAAGGGCCAGGAATGCACCGAAAACGCCGGTAGGAAGTGATAGAATAACCGGCAAGGGCAGCAGGAAGCTCTCATATTGCGCGGCAAGCAGCAGGTACACAAAAACCAGACAGATACCGAAGATGAAAATGGCCTGGTTGCCCGAAAGGATCTCTTCGCGCGTCATACCGGACCAGTCGTAGGTGAAACCTTTGGGGAGACTGGCGGCAGCCACCCGCTCCACAGCTTTAATGGCGTCCCCGCTACTGTAACCCGGTGCGGCATCTCCATTGATCATCGCCGACGTATACATGTTATAGCGCGTAAGCAACTCAGGTCCGTACACTCTTTCGAGGCGGATGAAGGTTGAAAACGGCACCATTTCGCCCCGGTTGTTTTTGACATACAGTTTCAGAATGTCCTCGGGATTTTTACGATAGCTGGCATCAGCCTGCACCATTACTTTGTACATCTGCCCGAACCGGATGAAATTCGAGGCATAGTAGCTGCCGATCATGGTTTGAAGCGTGCTCATCGCGACGTCTATGGAAACGCCTTTCTTTGCGGCAATGTCTGAGTCCACGTGGATCATGTACTGTGGAAAGCTCGCATCGAAACTGCTGAATGCAGCAGCGATTTCGGGCGTGGCCATGAGGTCTTTCACAAACTTGTTGGTCACCTCGGCGGTTTTTTGCAAATCCTCATTCCCCGACCGGTCCTGCACACGCAGCTCGAAACCGCTGGAGTTACCGAAGCCAGGTACGGTAGGAGGTGGGAAGAACTGAATTTCGGCATCGGTGATATGCTTCGTTTTGGCTTCCATTTCTGCGATAATGTCTTTCACGGAAGCCTTCCGCTGATCCCAGGGTTTCAGGTTGATCATCGCCATTCCATAGGATGAACCTGCGGATTCCGTAAGCAGGCTGTAACCGGACAGTGAAGAAACGGATTCAACGGGTTCCAGGCTTTCAGCTACCTTCTGAATTTCATCCAGAACGGCCTCCGTTCTTTCGACGGTGGCGGCCACCGGCGTTGTGACGTTGACGTTAATTACCCCCTGATCTTCGGTAGGGATAAATCCGCTGGGAAGAATGGTGTTGATACCATAAGTGCCGATACAAAATGCAAGTAACAGTCCGATCGTGATCATCCTGCGGCTTACTATGGATGCCAGAAGTTTCCGGTAACCACTCTGCACACCGTCATAACCCTTGTTGAATCCATTGAAGAACCTGGTGAGAGGATTGCTTTTAACTGGCTGCCCATGCGTGTTTTTCAGCATTAATGCACACAATGCAGGCGTAAGCGTGAGGGCGTTGATGCCTGAAATCACAATGGAGATCGCCAGGGTAATGGAGAATTGCCGGTAGAAAATCCCGACGGGGCCCGACATAAATGCAACAGGAACAAAAACTGCGGACATAACCAGCGTGATCGCGATGATGGCCCCGCTCATTTCTTTCATAGACTCGATCGTGGCCTCCTTTGCGCCGAGGTGCTTTTCGGCCATTTTGGCGTGCACTGCCTCGACGACGACGATGGCATTATCGACGACAATACCGATTGCCAGTACGAGTGCGAAAAGCGTCAGCAAGTTAATGGAGAACCCAAATAACTGCATAAAAGCGAATGTGCCCACGAGGGCAACCGGCACTGCCAACGCCGGAATGAGTGTCGAGCGGAAATCCTGCAAGAACAGGTAAACGATCAGGATCACCAGTATAAATGCCTCGATCAGCGTGCGGATTACCTCGTGAATGGAGGCATCCAGGAAGCGGGAAACGTCATAGGATACGAAATAGTCCATTCCGGGAGGGAATGTCGTCTTTTTCAGCTCGGCGACTTTGTTCTTGATATTTTGAATCACCTCCTGGGCGTTGGAGCCGGGGCGCTGCTTGATCATGATGGAAGCCGAAGGCCGTCCGTTCGACTTGGAGGCCATATCGTATTCCAGCGTACCGAATTCGATTTTGGCAACATCCTTCAATTTAAGCACCGAACCATCGGGATTCGACCGGAGTACAATGTTTTCGTATTGGGCCGGTTCGAACAGTTTTCCGGTATATTTCAATACATACTGCAACACATTTTTTTCACGGCCCGAGCTGACACCGGTTTTCCCTGGTGCTGCAACCACGTTTTGATCACGGATCGCCTGAATGACTTCGTCTGCGGAAACATGATAGCCGTTCATACGGTCGGGTTGCAGCCACACGCGCATCGAGTAATCCTTGCTACCCATGATCTGCGCGCGACCCACGCCGTCGATCCTTTTCAGCTCTTTGAGAATATTGATATCGGCGAAATTGTAAACAAAATCTTCACCCGCCGCGGTGTCGGTGCTCATAATGTCGAGGTACATGAGCATACTGTTCACTTCTTTTTCGGTGGTTACACCGGCTTTGATCACCTCTTCGGGGAGTTCGTCGATGACCGTCTGCACGCGGTTCTGAACGTTTACCGCTGCGAGATCCGGGTCGACACCCACATTGAACGAAATACTGATCGTCGTGACGCCGTCGTTACCGGAGACACTGGTCATATAGGTCATGCCGGGCACCCCGTTGATCGCTTTTTCAAGGGGTACAGCCACGGCGTCCACGCAAACCTCGGCATTGGCACCTGTATAGGTTGCCGTTACTACGACAGAAGGGGGAACGATATCAGGAAACTGCGAAACAGGTAATTCGACCACTGCCAGCAGTCCGAGCAGGGTTATAAATATGGATATAACCAGTGAGAGAACGGGTCGCTCAATGAATTTTTGAAACATAATCTACAATTCAGGTGATAGAAGGGCGGCTACCGCGAGGTAAGCTCGATTTTGTCGGTCGATACATCGGTTGTGTCAATCGAGACGGTTTTGGGGTTGATGGTAGCCCCGTCCCGCAAAGACTGAAGTCCTTCGTAAACGATCGTTTCTCCCGGTTCCAAGCCTGATTTTACCACGTAAAAAGTAGATAGCCGCGACTGCGGCACGAAGCTGCGCGTCTTGATCTTGTTGTCCTTCCCGAGCACATACACAAAGTTCTTGTCCTGAATTTCAAATGCGGCTTTCTGCGGAATGAGGATTGCATTATCGACTGTATTGGTGAGGCGGATCGTGCCTGTGGAGCCGTGTTTCAGCAGTTTTTCGGGGTTTGCAAAACGGGCGCGGAATGCAATGGAGCCCGTTCCTTCGTCGAATGCGCCTTCCATGGTTTCGATGTTGCCCTTGTGCTTGAAGAATGAGCCGTCGGCAAGTTCCAGTTCAACAATGGCGTTTCTGGTGTCTGCCTTACCCCTTGCCTTTACATATTCCAGGTACTCATTTTCGGATACGTTGAAATAGGCGTAAACCATTTTAGTGTCCGATAGCGTGGTCAGCAGAGTTCCTTCGTCGATCAGGCTGCCCATTTTGTGGGGAAGGCGGTCGATGACGCCGTCGAATGGCGCTTTGATCACAGTATGCGCCAGTTGAATGGCGGCATTGGACTTTTCGGACTTCGCTTCCTCGATTTTTGCATTGACAGCAGCAAGCTTCGCCTCTGCGACCTCTACTTCCGTTTTGGTGATAACATTCTTTTCTACCAGCAATTTTACCCTTTTAAGTTCGAGCTCGGCTCCTTTTGCTTCGGCAATGGCGCTTTGCAGCGTGGCTTTGGCCTTGGCCAACTGTGCCTCATACTCCTCATTATTGATACGGAACAAAGTCTGGCCCTTCCTGACTTCTTTACCTTCGTCCACGTATACTTCTTCCAGGTAACCTTTCACCCGGGCATATATTTCGACGTTACGCATGGCGTGGATATCGCCTACGTATTCGCGGTGCAGTTCTGTTTTCTGGGGCCTTAATTCTGTTACGGGGATGGTCAGAATGCTATCCTTCGCATTGGAAACAGTTTCACTTTTAGAAGCGCAGCCGTAAGTGAAAATGCTGATTAGCAGAAGGAATGGCCATTTAAAATTTTTCATGATGCGTTTGTATAAATTGGTTGGCAAATTCAGGGGAATAGGAATAGCCTTGTTGCTGCACGGCAGGCCGGCAGACAAAGGATGGATAGCATAATGGCAAATGGGGTCGTATGTGCGCAACTGGGCACAACGACATACTTTGTCAGCTACAAAAGATGTGATGAAAGAACGCTTGCGGCGAGGTCAAAAAGGGCAAAGACGGTGGAGGAAGCTGTAATAATCGGGCAGCGTAATTCCACCTTTACAGGGGGTAAGCAATTGAATGGACTCCCTGATGACCTTGGGAATCCTGGTGATTTCATAGTGTGGAGCTGCCTGTGAAACCAGCGTCAGAAAGCGATAGGTAGAATGGCGGTGGCTCAGCAGGTCGGAAAGGCTTTCTTTCCATTCGGATTCATCCGCTCTGACGATCGTCTCATTTTTACAGACCGTATCATCGATTAACACAAAATTGCCTGTGCCCGATTTTTCTTCGACGGCGTAGGGTGAAAACGCGTCCGTTCCGATATCAATTTTGCACGCAACGGCCCTTTGCTGCGAAAACAGCAGGGAAACCGCAAATTGTGCGAGCCAGAAAAACAATACAAAAGTTCTTTTTGTCATGATGCTGATATAGATCAGTTCATTGAAAAATTCATACTTTTATAATGAATTCAAGAATGATTGGAACTATTGGGGACGGAATTGTGATACAAACAGGCAATAATTCAAATATAACGTTTCAAATGTAGATTGCAAATATTAATGAATGTTAATGATCGTTAACGGAGCGTATAACTAAGATAAGAAACCGGAATGGCCTATTCAGGCACATGAGAAGTTCCTGACCGCAATGCCTGCGGTTAAAAAGCCCGGACCTGCATGCTAACGCGATAAGGTAACTAGTTCGACCGAACTGTAAATTTCAGGCTTGCGTTTTTCCTCTCAAACATTCATCTTGACCCCTGGAAACCTCTTAGGAAGGAGTGATGAGACTATTTGATAAAAAATGTATATTACAACCTGCTAAGGGGAGTCCGCAGAACAGGTAATACTTCTGACCAATGGCGCTGAAAGCAATTCTTACCGAACATTTTGTCCTTACCAAGATGACGTCGTCAGATGGGGACAAGTATTTCAGGTTGAGCAACAACGCCAACGTCATGAAGTTTGTCACAGGCTACTCGCTGACGCGGGCCGAGTCGGACAAAATGCTTCAGGGTTTTCTGGAAGAATATAGTATGGATACTTACCTGGGCAGGTATCTGGTCGAGGACAGGTTTTCCGGGGAATTGATCGGGGCGGCGAAGCTGGACAAGGTTGGGGGAGACATCGAAATAGGTTACCGGGTAATGGAGGAGTTCTGGGGGCGCGGTGTGGCTACCGAAATAGCGACCGGGTTGATCCGTTTCGCAAAGCGGGTATTGAAAGCAAGGGATGTAATTGCATACGTTAATGTCGCGAATACCGCCTCCGTCAGGGTTTTGGAAAAGGCGGGAATGGTCAATACTGAAACTATCGAAGATCTTGATGAAGTCAAGTATAAATTCAATTATTCACCCAAAAATAGTCCCTCGATGAAAAAAATACTCTACATTATTCTGGGCCTTATCGCACTTATTCTCGTCGCCGCCTTCGTAATGCCCAAAGATTATGCCGTTGAAAAGGACATTGTGGTCAACAAACCGAAAGCGGAGGTCTTTGAATACCTCAAATCCCTCAAAAAGCAGAACGACTGGAGTGTCTGGGGCCGCCGTGATCCCAACATGAAGAAGGAGTTTTCCGGCACGGATGGTACGGTAGGATTTGTTTCCATGTGGGATGGAAATGATGACGTGGGCAAGGGAGAGCAGGAGATTACCAAAATCGACGAAGGCCAGCGGGTCGATACGCAGCTTCGTTTTCTGAAACCGTTCGAAAGCACCAGCGATGCATATATGATTACCGAAGCCATCGATTCGACTTCGACTAAAGTTCGGTGGGGCTTTACGGGCAAAATGCCGATCCCGATGAATTTAATGCTTCCTTTTATGAACATGGAGGAATCTATCGGGAAGGATTTTCAGGATGGACTCGCTAACATGAAAGGAATATTGGAAAAGCAATGAGGGAGGTTTAACGGCCAGGGAAGCTTAAAATAAATAAAATGAAACACACGGATCCTCGAATCGATGATTACATCGCCCAATCGGCCGATTTTGCGGTGCCCATTCTCGAATACCTGCGCTCGGTAGTGCACGAGGTTTGTCCGGACGTAAAAGAAACGATGAAATGGAGCTTCCCCCACTTTGAATATAAGGCAAGCATTCTTTGCAGTATGGCGTCATTCAAGCAGCATTGCTCGTTCGGGTTCTGGCTCGAATCACGGCTGAGGGACCCTGATAAGCTACTCGCGGTAAATGGGGAAAGGACCGGGATGGGTAGTCTCGGAAAAATCGGAGGGATGGAAGACCTTCCTGCAAAAGAAAATCTGGGAGGATTTATCCGGCAGGCCATGCAACTGATAGACAGCGGGGTCAAAATATCGAAGGAATCGAAACCTCCGGCAAGCAGGGACCTGGTAGTACCGGAGTATTTCCGGAAAGCGCTGGAGGAAAGCCCGGAAGCGCTCAAAACGTTTACCGGTTTCAGTTACACCCAGAAAAAGGAGTATGTCGAATGGGTCGTAGAGGCCAAAGCCGAAACCACGAGGCAGAAAAGGATAGCTACTGCACTCGAATGGCTTGCTGAGGGGAAAATCCGGAACTGGAAGTACATCCGGTGAACATGTATTCCGGATTTTTACGATCCGGAATACAGGAAGTTTCAGAATTTGCCGTCGGGACCGGCCATTGCGTATCGGAAAGTGTAGTAGCTGGATTCCTCGGTAGGTACATCTTCCGGTGCACCTTTGTAGTAGCTGATAATTTCGATTTTGGCCACTTTCCCATCTGCGGTCTTCAGCAGAAGTGTTCTTCCGGGGATCGGTAAAATGGCGTGGACGCTCATATCATATTTATACCAGGAGTTGCCGCTGCCGCCCGGTATCGCGAAGCCGGCATCGCTGTCGGCCTTGTAGCCGTCCCGGGGAGCCTCGCTTACCTGGTCAAATGGTTTTTCTAAAACAATGGCACCGCCTTCGCCGGGACCGCTGGTTCCGCTGTTGGTAGCGATCGTCGTCTTGCTGAATGCAATGTCCCAGTTTCTGGTCTTTGCTTCGCTGGCCGCTACTTCTTTGCCTGTTGCCACACTGAAATAAATGTAGGACTTAGTGTTCGCATTCAGGTCTTTGATAACGGTAATTTCCGGCCTGGCAGGCACTATTTGTGCGACGGCGTGCTGTGACGGCATCATTTCCGGAGTCGCCGCCAGGGCCCAAACCGAAAGAATAATAGATTTTAATAGCATATTCCGAAGTGTTTGACCCGATCAGTTACCGGATGTTGAAATGCGGTAACTGATAGGATGGTTTTTGAAGATCAGGCTCCTTTTTTAACGAGCTTGTATTCCAGTTTAGGTTTGCCTCGAACACCGCCATCGTCAGCATGGAAGCTGAGGAAACGCAGTTTGTAGATGTTACCGGCCGGATCTTTAATGAGATAGAAGCGGTCGGCTTTCACACCTATCGGACCACCGGAAGTCACACGCCATTTAGATCCGATGGCATCCGCCGACTTGTTGAATGTAATGCCGTTGAGGTTGCTTTCGGCAAATGCGTCATATGTAGCGGTTGTAGTAAGTACCTCGGCTGCTTCGACGTTGGCCAGGTTGTTGATAAACACCAGGTCGGAGAATCCGTAAGGGATTAGGCCGGCTCCGAAGTTGGTAAAGTACATGCTATAGCCCCATCTCAGATCCCATCGGTCTTTAGCAGGTTCTACATCCACCGTAGCGCCTTTTTCCAGCGATACAAATTCGGAATTGTAAGCTGCGTCCTTGTTGACGTCGAGTGTTTTAAAGGTAGTTTCATTTACTTTGGCATATTGCAGCGTGTAACCTGTTCCCTTGCGCAGAACACGTATTTTGTAAAGGTCGCTTGCGGGCAGGACGGTGCCGCTGCCGCCTTTGCGGTTCAGAATGTAAACCTTATTATCTGCATCGGTCGCTGAAATCGCCTGAATGACAGTTTTAGTCAGGTCTCCGCCCGCGTTGTCGACCAGCGACAGCTTCCCGGTGCCCTGACCAACTGCTAATGAGTCGGGTTTGAAATCTTTATCGGAAACAGCATTGATATCTGTCTTTGTGGTTGCCAGGGCCGAAGCGCCGTTGGTCCCGTTGATGGTCACGCGGAAATCTGTACCACCGTAAAATCCGAGATCCCAGCTGTCGCGGAGGACGGGCGTTTGCACGTTGCTGCTCAGGTCGAGGAACACCGAATTGGCTGCACTGCTGCCCGGCTCTTTGTCTGCGATCCCGTTGAGCTGGATAGACGTACCTTCGGAAACGATGGCTTTGAAGCTTAATTTCAATGCCGAATTGGTTCCTATCAATGCAGGGGTGCCTACGGATGCGATTTTGAATGCGATGCTTTCATCTCCATCCAAAAGCACGCCTGATTTTCTGCTTACTTTGAAAGAGATTGACGATTGTCCTGCCGGCACCGACAATGCAAGGGTGTTGTTCGTCGCTGCCGGAGTGGTGGTGAATTCCGTGCCGTAGGTAAGCTGCGAAGGTGTAAGGGAGACAGAGATTGGCGTTGCCGCGTCAACGGCTCTGGAGAGCGCGATCTTGATCTCGGTTTCTTCACCTTCAAAACCCTTTTCGGCGCTTTCGAAAGCAGCGAGGTTATCAGGTAGTGGTGGTTCGTCGTCACTACAAGCATTGAAAGTTCCCAGGAAAGCAACCAGTAATAACGACCGGACTATTTTCTTCATAATGGATTGGAGTTATAATGAAAGGGTATTGATAATTAGTTTTTCGTGAATTGAAAGC
Organism: uncultured Dyadobacter sp.; assembly: GCA_965649915.1. Taxonomy (GTDB): domain Bacteria; phylum Bacteroidota; class Bacteroidia; order Cytophagales; family Spirosomataceae; genus Dyadobacter. Next base: position 52,885 of record CBFGMV010000015.1, on the reverse strand, counting down.
CGAGACCGAGAAAGTAGGACCTTCCGAACGACATCGGTACCGTGCCGCCGGTACTATGTGCTCCACCGGTATCCGTGGACGTATTTTGCAGGTTGGTTACATCGAAGAGGTTCTTGATGCCGCCCAGCAGGTTGATATGCTTGCCTAACGTTTTGCTGGCCGTCAGATCGGCCATGTGGAACCCCTCCGTTTTAGCGAGATGGACATTGATCTGGTCCGCGGATTCGTAAACCGGCCGGCTGCCGGAGTATTTGTAGAAAAAGTTAATGCTCGCCCCCGCTTTCTTAAACGTGTAAAGCAGGTTGGTGTTGATTTCCGTTGACCACACAAACTCGGGCAAACTGCCGAACTGCTCGGGAGAGTCCGAAAACTCGTTGTACCGGCCAATGTAAGTCGCGCCGACGGTCGCCTGCAGATTTTTCCAGAATATCTTATTATCCAGCGTAATCCCCGTGGTTTTATTAAGGTGGATGTTCAGATAGGTGGTTTGTGTCCTGTCGTTCGGATCGATTCCAAAGTCGATCATATCGTGGAAAATGTTGTAGAAGCCGCCAAGTGTAGAGCTGACCCTAAATCCCTCGCGAGTCACGGCCTGCCACACGACGAACGAATTGAAGCTATCCGAATATTCAGCTTTGAGATTGACATTTCCATTGACGGAATGGGAGGCGTCATGAAAGTCGAAATACAATTCACGCAGGGCTGGGGAACGGAAACCACGTGCATAGCCGAACCGCAGATCCCAAGTCTTGCTGAACGTCAGTTTGCCATTCAGGGACGGAATGACGGGAGGGGCATCATAGACAGAATTTCCAAGGAACCGTACGCCGGGGGTTAATTTCAGAAACTGACCGATGCGGATTTCCGGTGCCAGAAAAAGGGCATATTCGTTGATAGTCGGGGTATCGAGAATGCGCGCACCGGATGCATTGTTGTTCGAAAAATCAATTCCGGCCAATATTGAAAGATAGTCGGCGGCTTTGTAAAATACGGTTCCCCGGAAAAAAGCAGTCTTGAAAACCGATTTGTCCTGCGAGCCCGGTTCGAGTAATAATGTCCGGCGACCGGCCGGGTCTAGTTTGGTGCTTAATGTTCTTCGGGAATAGTCCGTGTAAGAGCCAACCGCGGTAAAGTTCAGTTTATCCGAGACTTTGACCTCCGACTGTGCCTGGTGAAACCAGCGTTTGGTGATGTAATCCTTATCAACGGCTTCATTCAGCGGATTATAGTCGCCCAGGTATTTGATCGTCTCGTCGGTGCCATTAAAACGGTATCCGATGTTCCATTTGCTGCCGCTGAAACGTGCCCCGGCGGTGTAAAGCATCTGTTCCTTAGGCATCCATGCTTTGGCACGCCCGGTTGACGCACCCTGCCAGCCACCAAAATTGTTTCGGCTAACATTTCCTGAAACTTGCAGGTGCTCATTCTGCCACGCTACGCCCACTCCCTGATTATGGGTGCCTTTCTTTGTAAATGCATCGTACTCGTCACCGGCAGTTTCTTCCTGAACCCTCGCATTGACCGTAAGAGAGGAGCCGCCCCGGCCCTTTTTAGTAATGATATTGATCACACCCGCCAATGCATCCGTGCCATAAATGACCGACATGGGTCCCTCTACAATTTCGATTCGCTCGATGGTATTGATGTCGATCTGTCCCAGGCTCTCGCGGGTGCTGCCCCGGTCCACCATTGGAATGCCATCGAGCAGGATTTTGACTCCCTGACCCGACATTCCCATGAGCTGTATATCGCTGGTACCGAGGGTTAGATCATTAGAAAACCTTATTCCGAGCTCAGTATTAAGGATGGTCTGGAGATTGGTAGCTCCCCGCAGACGAATACGCTCACTATCGATCGTTCGCACCTGATAAACCGAGTTCCGGAGCGATTGCGGTTCAGACTGGCCTGTAATGACCACCTCGTTAAGGTCAATGGGTGTTTCGGGCAGTGTGATTTCGCCCAGTTTGGCGGTGTGGCCTGCCTGAACGGATACTTCCAATGCATGGTCTTGATTACCGATCGTTTTGACAATCAGAGCGTAGAGGCCTGCCGGAGCGTTTAATTCAAAGCGACCGTCAGCGTCTGTCAATGTTCCGAATGTGGTGTTTTTAAGATAGATACCGGCCCCGGTAACTGCCTGGCCGTTTTTTGAAAATACCTTCCCTTCAATAGAGCCGCTTTCTTGCTGAGCAAGCACTGGATTGATAACCAACAGGATAGAGATGAGGGTAAAAAGATATTTCACAGTATATCTAATTTAGACTAATTACATTCACAAAGGAATATATTATTTAGACTAATTACAATTACTAGAAAATAAATTTTTACTGGTCTGATTCGCAGCACAAAGGATGCCTGTTATCTGATGGTAGCTTGCAGGGTGACGGTAACGACGTCCTTGAGTTTCCAGTCCTTATCCCCGATTTTGTAATCCAGGCGGTTTACATCGAAGGTGCTGGCGAGGGCGTAAGTGCCATCCGCATTCTTTCTGGCCTCGAAGGGCAAAGTGACGGTGCGGGATACGTCGCGCATGGTGAGCGTGCCGGTGGCCTGGTATTTGCCTTCCTTTTTCTCGACTTTCGCAGATTTGAAATGGATGTCGGGATATTTTTCAACCCAAAAATACTTCTCGCTTTTCAAATCCTTATCCCGACCGTTGTTGTTGGTTTTGAACGTGCCTGCTGGGATTTTGACATCGAACGACGAAGTTTCAGGGGTTTTTTCGTTGAAAACGGCTTCGCCTCTGGGTGCATCGAATGTGCCGTTGCAGGTTCCGAGTATAAACTTAACGCTGAATTTGGTCGAACCGGACACGATTTTGCTGGTCTGTGCCGAAGTGGTTCCGGCAACGATCATCATTGCCGCGAGCATTGCGAAGTGAAGCCTGTGTACCATAAATGTTTTTAGGTTGGATGAATTGTTACAGTTCTTCCAGCAGCGATTCCCCTTCGGAAAGATCACCGGAAGTCCATTGCCATTTTTCATGCATACGGATTTTTCCGTTCGGAAGTTGCTCCGGGGTCGACTTACATATACCTGTCGTGATCTCACCTTTGTCGTTGACCTGATGGTAACGCATATCAAGGTTTCCGTGCGCATCAACTAATGCGATAAGGTGCCCGGTGCGGATACGTCCGCCCGAGTAGGTAGAGGTTACGATGTTACCGGTTTGTTTATATACAAACTGCATTTGGGAGTCAACCTCTCCATTGTCAGAGTTGGAAAGAGGGATAAAAGTCTTGTTGTCGTAATTGATCATGCTAAGAATGCCATCTTCAAGCCTAAATATAGCATAAAGATGGCATTGTGATTACAGGACGGAGGTGATCCACCAGGTGTTGCCGCAAGGATCAGTAACCCCGCAGCTTCGTCCGTAGTCCTGGTCGGCCGGGGGCATTACGCTTGTGGCGCCTGCACCGAGTGCTTTCTGATAAGTGTCATCCGCATTTTCAACATATACGAACATATTGGCGGGCTGCGCGGGCCATTCGGCGCGGCTGTCGCAGAACATAATGGTGCTTCCGGCAATGGAAACTTCGGCGTGTTTGATCATTTCGGGGTCGTCCTCCTGGTAGTGGGTGGAAGAAACTGTTCCGCCGAAAACCTCGATCGTGAAATTTTTGAACCGGGCCGCACCGTCCAGCATCAGGTAGGGCATGACGGCCTGATGGCCCTGGGGGATTTTTGTTGCGCTCATGAGTTTTTGTTTTTTGTTTCAGACAAAACTAGAATGGCGGGAAACCTGAAAATTGGAAAAATACGACATCATGCATCACGGTAGCCCATACCTTCTGCATGGCCGGAGAAGTAGGTCTTGGGGTGTTCTCCTGAGAATGCCTTGAAATCGCGTATAAAATGCGATTGATCGTAGTAGCCACATTCATAAGCAATTTCGGTCAGCGATTTCTGATGATTGCCGTATTCGTTGAGGGCTGCATGGAAACGGATAATCCGGCTAAACAGCTTGGGGCTAAAACCGGAGAACGCGAGGAACTTCCTTTCAAACTGCCGGGTGGAGAGGAAACTGCGGTCGGCGAGCTCGGGGACTTTGGCGAGACCTTTGGTTTGGATAATGTCGCTGATGACCGAGAAAACCGCGGGTTCGTAAGCCGGCATGGCTCGGAGATGGTCGCGTAAAAATGTCGAGACAATGTCCGCACGATCGGCGTGGTCTTTGGCGAGCATCATTTTTTCTTCCAGTTCAGTCCCTTTACTCCCCAGGCATTCGGTAAGGTCGGGCATTTGATCGCTGAATTCAGCGGCCGGAATGCCGAGCAATGCCGGAATGGCGAATGGGTAGAGATACACCCCAAAGATCCCGAAGTTTTCGCCGATCACGAATCGCCGGAACGACTGGGACTGTCCATGAATGCCCGATCGGAAAGAAAGCTGCTTCTTCTCGTCACCCATGATTTCGTCGAAACGGCCCTGGTAATGAAAAACCATTTCAGCACAGCCGTCCGCCATGGTCCGGTGAAAATACGGCTCACTGTCGGCGACATCATGTTCCAGTATCCAAAAGAACCGAACAAATCTGGCGAGGTCGGAAGGCGGGGGGATGGTGAAATATTTCATGGCTTGGCAGGCTGGCCGCGCAGGCTGGGTAGCTGAAAGGTTTCTGTAAAATAACAGATTGAAGGTAAAAGAATAAGGCCTGAGTCTATTTACTTATTCTACTAAGCCTATCTGTTTTAAGGGTAATCTTTTATTATATTCTGCGAAATTTATATTTTTTGAAATCTGTTTAATACATTTGACGCCTGTATGACCGCCTGAGACAGATGGTTAGGCGTTGCCGGAAAGCGTCAGTTTCCCGCATTTCATTAAATAGTTGATTACCTACTACTCAGTTTCTTGCTATGAAATTAGTGCCCATAGAGAAGCGCAGCGGACTTACGCGCGAGGAATTCATCGAAAATTACTTAAAACCAAGTCGCCCGGTAGTATTTACTGACCTGGCAAAGGATTGGCCGGCCGTTGAAAAATGGACTTTTGATTGGTTACGTGAAAATCACGGCAACCTGGATGTTCCTTTGGTGGACAACCACATCCACGACGCTGACAAATATTTCCAGATAGCCAAGACAATGAAATTTGGCGATTACCTGAGCCTCATTGAGAAAGGCCCGACCGATCTCCGTATTTTCCTTTTTGATATTTTCAAGAAAATTCCCGAGCTGGCAAACGACATCCGTTTTCCGACGATCATGGATGGATTTCTGAAATCCTACAAGTTTGTGTTCTTTGGCGGAGAAGGTTCCATTACGAACCTGCATTATGATATGGATTGTTCGAACGTGTTTCTGACGCAGTTCCAGACCCGCAAGCAGGTCATTTTATTCTCTCCTGAAGAAAGCCGCCGCCTGTACCATCATCCGTTCACGGTGATGAGCAAGGTAAATCCTATTGACCCGGATTACGAAAAATTCCCGGCTCTGGAAGGAGCAACCGGCTACGAAACGATCCTGCATCACGGAGAAACGATCTTTATTCCTTCGCTCTGGTGGCATTACATTCGCTACGTCGATGGCGGTTTCAGCCTCGCATTGCGTGCCAATAATTCGATTTTTACCGCTGTACGCGGCGGTATGAACCTCGTGCGCCACACATTTGTGGATAAAAGCATGACCAAACTGCTGGGCCTCGATTGGCAGCATTGGAAAGAAAAGAAGGCGGTAGAAAACGCACAGGAGCTCGTGCAAAAGCAAGCATAGGTATTTCGCCCTGCGGCGACCGACTGGCAGTAAACTGGAAACGCATTTCAAAGAAACTAATCTATCTTTGGAATGCGTTTCTCCGTTATTGCTCTTCAACTTACTATGAACTTCGAACTCACTTCAGAATATCAGCCGACCGGCGATCAACCAGCGGCTATCGAACAGCTAATACAAGGAATTGAAAACGGGGAACCCGCCCAGACTTTGCTTGGGGTGACCGGTTCCGGGAAGACATTTACGGTGGCTAATGTGGTGTCGCAGGTTAACAAGCCGACGCTCGTTTTGAGCCATAATAAAACGCTGGCGGCGCAGCTCTACGGCGAATTCAAGCAGTTTTTCCCTACCAATGCCGTCGAGTATTTCATTAGCTACTACGACTATTACCAACCGGAAGCATTCATTTCCACGACCAATACTTACATTGAAAAGGACCTGATGATCAATCAGGAGATCGAAAAGCTGCGTTTACATACGGTTTCGTCGCTCATGAGCGGGCGCCGGGATGTGATCGTGGTTGCTTCGGTTTCTTGCATTTATGGTGCGGGAAACCCTTTGGAATACAAAAAAAGCATTGTAAGTGCCAAACTGGGCGATATTGTGCCGCGTAACCAGTTTCTGTTCAGGTTGGTGGAGATCCTTTATAGCCGTACCGAAGTGGAATTCAACCGGGGGACCTTCCGTGTGAAGGGCGATACGGTGGATGTGTTTCCCGGTTATGCGGATTTTGCTTATCGGTTCATCTTTTTTGGGGATGAAATTGAAGAAATCCAGCGTATCGAGCCGGAAACGGGCAAGAAGTTATCTTCCGAAAAAGCGATTGCTATATTTCCTGCAAACCTGTTTGTGACGGGTCGGGATGTCTTGAACCAATCCATTAAGGAAATCCAGGACGACCTTCAAATGCAGATCAAATACTTTACTGCCGAAGGAAGGCTGGCGGAGGCAGAGCGCGTGAAGGAGCGCACGGAATTTGATATGGAAATGATGCGGGAACTCGGGTATTGCTCTGGTATCGAGAACTACTCGCGGTATTTCGACCGCCGGATGCCAGGACAGCGCCCATTCTGCTTGCTGGACTATTTTCCTGAGGATTTCCTGATGGTGGTGGACGAAAGTCACGTGACGATGCCGCAGATCCGCGCCATGTGGGGCGGCGACCGTTCGCGAAAGGAAGCATTGGTGGAATATGGTTTCCGTTTGCCTTCCGCGCTGGACAACCGGCCGTTGACATTCCAGGAATTCGAAGACATGACGCCTCAAACCATTTTTGTAAGCGCTACGCCTGCTGATTACGAGTTAAGGAAGTCAGAAGGTGTTGTGGTTGAGCAGATTATCCGCCCTACCGGATTGCTGGACCCTGAAATCGAGGTGCGCCCCAGCCTGAACCAGATCGACGACCTTCTGGAAGAAATAACGGAACGCATCAAGCTCGGCGATCGTGTTCTGGTCACTACTCTAACCAAGCGGATGGCCGAGGAATTAAGTAAATACCTCGACCGGGTTGGTGTCAAATGCCGCTACATCCACTCGGAAGTGAAGGCATTGGACCGCGTGGAAATTCTGAGAGAGCTGCGTCTGGGAGTTTTCGATGTACTCGTAGGCGTGAACCTCCTGCGCGAGGGCCTCGATTTACCCGAGGTGTCGCTCGTTGCCATTATGGACGCCGATAAGGAAGGCTTCCTGCGTGACACTCGTTCGATGATCCAGACCATCGGTCGCGCCGCGCGTAACGACCGTGGAAAAGTGATTATGTACGCCGACACGATAACAGGCTCCATGCAGCTCGCGATCGACGAAACAAACCGCCGCCGGAGCATTCAAATGGAATACAATATAGAGAATGGCATTACTCCAAGAACAGTACGCAAGTCGAAAGAGGCTATTATGGAGCAAACTTCGGTAGCCGATTCCAAAGTCCGCAAGGTATACGTGGAGCCGGAAGAAGTCCGCATTGCCGCCGATCCGGTGGTGCAATACATGGGCAAAACCGACCTGCAAAAACTCATGGCCGAAACCCAGCGCAAAATGGAAGCAGCCGCAAAAGATCTAGACTTTTTGGAAGCTGCGAGGTTACGGGATGAGTTGCTGCAGTTGAAAGCGCGGGTGCAGGAGCAGGGTTGATTGCAGAATACAGATAATTGTCTAAATTTATTAACAACTTATCGATAATGTCATGATTAGGGCGCTGATTACACCGGAAAATACAAGTATCTCGCTTGAAATCCCCGCTTCATTCATCGGGAAGCAGGTGGAGATAATTGCTTTTACCGTCAACGACATTGTTGAAGAAAGCATTGACGAGGATCAGACTTTAACACACTGTGCCAGCCAGCAAACACTTGAAAAAGACTGGTTGACTGATGAAGAAGACAAGGCATGGCAAAATTTGTAAAAGGGGAAGTTGTCGTCATTCCTTTCCCATTCTCTGACCTATCGGGTTCCAAAAGACGACCAGCGCTCGTGCTGGCCGATTTGCCAGGCGATGATTTGATCCTATGCCAGATCACTTCTCAGAATTCCAGGGATATGCATGCAGTCCCATTGTCTGTAACCGATTTTTTAAATGGTTCATTGCCAGTGGACAGTTTCATCCGGCCGACGCGTCTTTTTACCGCAGACAGGAATATCGTTATACGGAAAGCCGGATTAATTCGTGCAAAAATGGTCAATGAGGTGACGCAAACGATTGTTAAGATCATTCAATGACCTGTTGCAGCTCTTCTAATTTTTCAAGCAACTCTAACACCTCTTCCCAGTTGTTCACCCGCGTATGCTTGTTGATACCCCTGTTATGCCCTGCGGTAAACAGAATAGGCTTGCCTTTGTGGAAATCCAGGTTTTTCAAATGGTCGTCGATGAGGTAATCGGTGTTGATAACGCTTTTGTCGCCGCAGAAAATGATGTTTCTCCAATGGATGGACGGGAAATGTTCGGCCAGCCAGTCGTATTTCTCCGGAAGCGAGTTTGGGAACTCCATGGCCGCAGAGACAATATAGACTTCGTAATTTTCCTGCAATTTGATAATGGCTTCCTGTGCGCCGGGAATAACGGATGCATGGCGGAAAAAGCCAGGGCGGTAGATTAGGCTTCTCGCGGCCAGCGGGTCGGGGAACGCCTGATCCTCGGGAATGCCATGCATCGCTTCTTTTGTGATTCGCACCCCAAATGCGTCTGCATACCAGTTGATCCAATTCTCCTCAATGTCGACGATGACATTATCCATATCCACTGCAATCGATTTTTTCATGATTCAATAAATTAGTATTTGCAATTATTTGCAACAAATATAAATTATTGATGCAACATTTTGCAATATTAAATCTAAAATGTTTGTTAAATTTGCAAGCATAATCGGGAATACCTATGTTAAAAGAAGAACGTTTCCAGATCATACTGGATCAGCTCGGGCATGAGCAAAAAGTCTATCTGGGGCATTTAAGTACACTTTTGAATGTATCCGAAGATACAGTCAGGAGGGATATTAAGGAGCTGGCCGATCAGGGGTTGCTTAAATCAGTGCGGGGAGGTGCAGTGCCGCATTCGCCAGGTCCACACCATTTCAAGGACCGGATGACTTATGACAATGAACAGAAGCAAATTATTGCAAAAAAGACCTTGCAGTTCCTCAAAGATGGCCAGGTTGTGATCTTCGACGGAGGCACCTCAGCCTTGCTGATCGCTCAAATGCTTCCCAAAGACCTGAAACTGACCGTTATCACCAACAGCTTCCCCATTGCATCCATTCTGGAAGAGCATGAGCATGTGGAGGTGCTTTTTGCGGGAGGGCGTTTGTTGAAAGATTCCTTCGTCACGATTGGCAACGACTGTATTCAATTTTTCAAAAAATTCAGAGCCGATATATGCCTCCTCGGCATTTGTAGCATTCACACCGAACTGGGCGTTACCGGGCCGGATTTCGAGGAAAGCGAAGTGAAACGCACGATGGTAGAGTCTTCCAAAGAAGTAATTGCATTGGCCACCACCGAAAAGCTGGGAACGGCGGAGGCCTATTACGTTTGCCCGACCGACCGGTTGTCGACAATCATAACGGATAAAGAGGCTGAAAAAGAGGACTTTAATATGTATAGAAAGATGGGAATCAGTATCTTCTGATTCCCATGTCTCATTATTTTTTGATTGTTTCTTCAATTTTAAAAGAAGTATCGTCAATGCTCTTCGAATCCTGATTGATCGCATTCGAAAGCCCTAGCATAAACGAAATCGCGAGCCGCAGAAGCCATTTCCGCAGAAAGAAAAGTGTTCGCTTGATTTCCATTTCCATTTGTTTTAATGAAGTAAAAGGGCTGGGCATAGCGCAGCCTGGACGTACTTTCGAGCATCCTTACAAGCATCCGCGTCGCGCAGGAAGCTTCATTACGATTGGGAAATGGAATGGTCGTCGGAGGAAAGGGTACGACTCCGGAAATGCTGATTTTGCAGGAAAATTCGGTTAGGGCCGAGGCTTGATACAGGCTGTTTGGCTGCTGCACTGCTTAGCTTACCCGAGAGAATGGAAAAACGCCGGAATTGCGCGTATTTGAAATGAGCAAAGCGTACAGATTGGTTTTCAGAAGGCTTATAACGTTCAAAATGGAAAGCCTTTTTCTCGCTAAGAGATTGATTCGTAGCAACCTGCTCAATCCTGCAATGACCTGTGGGGATGGCTTCACGAAAATGCAGTACGCCGACGGAGAGCACCGTCAGGAACAACCATTTTAATAAGTAATGTCCTTTCATTATCGGCAGGTTTTACTATCTCGGAGCCATTCTGATGGCCCCATCCAGACGAATCACTTCGCCGTTCAGCATGGGATTTTCAACAATGGATTTCGCAAGTAACGCATATTCAGATGGTTTGCCAAGCCTTGAAGGAAAAGGAATCTGCTGTCCCAGCGAAATGCGGGCTTCTTCGGGCAGACCCATTAAAAGCGGTGTCTCAAATAAACCGGGCGCAATGGCCATCACCCTGATACCGGACTTAGCCAGATCCCGCGCAACGGGCAGCGTCATGCTCACAATGCCGCCCTTGCTGGCTGCGTAGGCAACTTGACCCATCTGCCCGTCGTAAGCCGCTACGGAGGCGGTGTTGATGATCACGCCACGCTCGCCTTCCGCATTCGGTTCATTCTTTTCCATCGCAAATGCAGCCAGCCGCATCACATTGAATGTGCCGAGCAAATTAATGCGAACCGTTTTCTCGAAAAGCTCAAAAGAATGCGGACCATAAATGCCGTCGGCCTTACCGACGATCTTGCGTGCCGGAGCAATGCCCGCGCAGCTAACGACTATCTGAATATTACCGAAGGTTTGCAAGGCAACATCCAACGCATTTTGGACTTCGCTCTCGCTGGTAACGTCGGTTTTAAGGAATTTGATTTGAGTGGGAAATTCGTCCGCGAGCGCCTGTCCCGCAACTTCATTTAGATCAAGAATAACCACTTTGGCTCCCTGACTCACAAATAGCCGTGCCGTCGCTTCGCCAAGCCCGGAAGCGCCGCCGGTGATGATGGCAGTGGAGGTTTGGAGTTGCATGAGGGGTTATTTCCTTCTTAGCAGATGCTCGGGAATGGGATGCTCTTCGAGAAATTTACGTGCCCGTTCAGTTTTCGCTTTGACAACAGGGTGGTCTGACAAGTCTGGAAGTGAGTTGTCAATCGTAAATTTGGGAGAAAGAATTGAAGAGAGTCTTGATTTTTTTTCTAGGACTTTCATACCTGTGATAGGTTGCTTTTACGAATCTAATGATTTCCAGCCAATCAAAAAACTTTGAAATGACACGTTTGGTTCAAAATCAAACCACCCATCATCTCTGTAGCCTTGAATGGATAGAATGTCGGAGAAATCGGTAAATACTTTCCGAATTACAATTTGATACAATCGAGTCCTGGACGGGGTGTTGCCACTGATATTAATCCAGTGATGGGGGTGTTGCCGGAGATACTGAATGATGACGGCCATTACCGTAGCAAGCACTTCAGGCATGTCACCATTATCAGTGATCGTATCATCGACAAATTCGCCAGCATCCGGATCGAAATCGAGGAGTGCCAAATTGTACACAGTTACGTTTAGAGGGGAAAACGCAATAGCCTTTTCAAAAACACCACGTTTGCCGATGCTTTGAAAATGATAGTGTGTTTTCCCCTCATTGAGGACAAATGGATATGCCTCGTATTCTTGCATCATTTATGGTTTTACACCACCTCAATCTTCACCTTCAGCAGAAACTCATCCATCTCGATCTCTGTGGCTTCGCCGTTCAGGTCGCCTACGAGGTTGAGGTCCAGGGCTTGTACTTCCTGGCAGATGTAGTCTTTGTTGGCGGTTACTGCGCTGGCGAGCAGGCCGTCGTTATTTTGTAAGGTTATGCGAATCTTGTCGGTTACTTCAAAACCGCTGTCCTTACGCAGATTCTGCACGCGGTTTACGAAATCGCGGGCGATGCCTTCAAGGCGCAGGTCTTCGGTGACGGTAATATCGAGGGCGACGGTGAGGCCGCCTTCACTGGCTACCAGCCATCCGGGAACGTCTTCCGCGATGATTTCCACATCGGTCAACGCGATTTCGATCGGGCCGCTGGCGGCAGTTAATGTGATGGCATTTTTGCCTTCGATTTCGCGGATCTGATCCTCGTTCATCGCTGAAATAGCAGCGGCTACTTCCTTCATTTTCGGACCGAATTTCGGGCCGAGGGTTTTGAAGTTGGGTTTGATTTTCTTTTTCAGAATGCCGCTGTCGTCGTGCACGAACTCGATGTGCTTCACATTCACCTCCGAGAGAATAATGTATGCCACCTGCTCGATCTGACGTTTCGTCTTTTCGCTCAAAACAGGGATCAGAATTTTGGACAAGGGCTGACGAACTTTAAGCTTGTGCCCTTTCCGGATCGAGTGCACGAGTGAGCTGATGCGCTGTGCGAGGTCCATCGCCTCTTCGAGATCGGTATCCACCACTTCTGCCTCGATTTTTGGCCAGTAAGTCAAGTGTACCGACTCATATTTGAATGGCGCATTGTGCTGGATCGAAGCTTCGCGGTCGCTGTCTGTCAGGTTTTTGTACAACCATTCACCAAAAAACGGCGCGATAGGCGACATTAATTGCGAAACAGTTACCAGGCAGTGGTGCAATGTCTCATAAGCGGCGGCTTTATCTTCCGTTAAACCTTCGCCTTGCTCAGCTGATGGGTTCCAGAAGCGGCGGCGGTTGAGGCGGATATACCAGTTCGAAAGCTGGTCCGTCACAAAATCCTGCACGAGGCGACCTGCTTTAGTTGGGTTGTAATCGTCGAATTGCTCGCCTACTTCTTTGATCAAAGTATTCAGTTTGGACAAAATCCAGCGGTCGAGCTCGGTGCGTTTTTCAATAGGCACCGAATTCGCTTCGTGGAATTCGTAACCATCCAGGTTCGCGTACAATGCGAAGAAATTATAGGTATTGACCAGCGTTCCGAAGAACTTCCGCTGCACTTCGCCGATGCCGTCGATATTGAATTTCAGGTTATCCCAGGGCTCCGCATTGGTGATCATGTACCAGCGGGTCGCGTCCGGGCCGTATTGTCCCAAAGTCGCAAACGGGTCTACGGCGTTGCCGAGGCGTTTCGACATTTTATTGCCGTTCTTGTCAAGGACCAAACCGGTAGAAACTACATTTTTGAATGCAACCGAATCGAACAACATGCCCGCAATGGCGTGCAATGTGAAGAACCAGCCGCGGGTTTGGTCTACACCTTCTGAAATAAAGTCAGCAGGATAGGCCTTATCGAAGATTTCCTGATTTTCAAACGGGTAGTGCCATTGTGCGTACGGCATTGCGCCCGAGTCGAACCAAACGTCGATCAGGTCCGGTTCGCGGTGCATGATATGGCCGGTTTTGCCTACCAATACCACATCGTCCACATACGGTCGGTGCAGATCATAATCGCCATGTTCGAGTTTTTGCAGGTAATCCGAATTATGCAATGCCTGCTCGCGGGTGAGGTGGCCGGAGATAATGGCTTCTTCCAGCTTGTCTTTCAGCTCTTCGATTGAACCAATGCAAATTTCATCGCCATAATCGTTGCGCCAGATCGGCAGCGGCGTGCCCCAGTAGCGCGAGCGCGACAGGTTCCAGTCAACGAGGTTTTCGAGCCAGTTGCCGAAGCGGCCGGTTCCGGTGCTTTCGGGTTTCCAGTTGATGCTTTTGTTGAGCTCTACCAAACGGTCTTTCACGGCCGTCGTACGAATAAACCAGCTGTCGAGCGGGTAGTAGAGTACAGGCTTGTCGGTACGCCAGCAATGCGGGTAAGGGTGTTCGTATTTTTCTACCTTGAATGCTTTGCCTTCTTCTTTCAGTTTAATAGCGATGAGCACATCGGTCGGGCGGAATTCCGGGTCGTCTTGTTCTGCCTGGGAGTAATATTCAGGTTTCACGAAGCGGCCTGCATAGTCAGTGATTTCTTTCACAAAGCGGCCCTGACGGTCGACGATAGGCACTTCCTTGCCGTTTTCGTCCTTCACCATAATAGCCGGGATGCCATTCGCCTGCGCTACACGGAAGTCGTCCGCACCAAAGGTAGGAGAGGTATGGACCACACCAGTACCGTCTTCGGTGGTCACGAAATCACCGAGGATGACCCGGAATGCGGGTGTTTCGGCCGGACCAACGGTTGGCTGAACGTAGGGCAAAAGCTGCTCGTACTCGATTCCTTCCAGGTCTTTACCCTTAAATTCCTTCAAAACAGTCCAGGGAAGCAGCTTTTTGTCACTGGCAGCATAGCCTTCGAAATCGCCGTCGTGCCCTTTTTCGGAGAAATATTTGCCTACCAGATCCTTTGCGAGCACAACGGCCACAGGCTCGTGTGTGTAAGGATTGAAGGTTTTGACCAAAACATAATTGATATTGCCGCCCACCGTCAATGCGGAGTTGGCAGGAAGCGTCCAGGGCGTGGTGGTCCAGGCGAGAATGCGGATGTCGAGATCGGCAGAGCCGGCCAAGGCTTCCCATTTCGCGGCATCGTTTACCTTGAACATGGCCACGATGGTCGTATCCTTTACGTCCTTGTAAGTGCCGGGCATGTTCAGTTCGTGTGACGAAAGGCCTGTTCCGGCAGCCGGCGAATAGGGTTGGATCGTGTAACCTTTGTAAAGCAAACCTTTGTCATACAGCTTTTTCAGCAAATGCCAGAGGCTTTCGATGTATTCACTTTTATAAGTAATGTAAGGATTGTCCAGATCGACCCAGTAACCCATTTTCTCGGTCAGGTCATTCCATTGGTCGGTGAATTTCATGACCGTCTGACGGCATTTCTCATTATAATCCGCCACCGAGATTTTCTTGCCGATATCGTCCTTGATAATGCCGAGTTCCTTTTCAACCTGCAATTCCACAGGAAGCCCGTGGGTGTCCCAACCACCTTTGCGTTTCACCTGGAAGCCCTGCAATGTTTTGTAACGGCAGAAAATATCCTTAATCGCCCGTGCCATCACGTGGTGAATGCCTGGTGTACCGTTGGCAGAAGGCGGGCCTTCATAAAATGTAAAAGTGGGGGAGCCTTCGCGTGTTTCTACGGACGCTTCAAAGATCTTTTTGTCTTTCCAGAACTTCAGTACTTCGTCACCGATTTGCGGATAACTCAGATTTTTATATTCGTTGTATTTCATATTAGGCTGTTAGCTTCCGGCGTTCGCCGTAACCGGTCATTTAAATGGCATTATGATAACCCTCTCCGGATTTTAAGAGTGCAAAATTACGGATTTTTTTCCGCTAAAAGGATGTACGCTTTGGAATGAATATAAGGCTTGTCAACACATTTATGCTACCTTGCAGCATTTGAATCGTATTTCGGGGAAGCGCACCGAAGCCGGCATCTCCACCTTATTCAACGCGATCTTACAACAGCAAAGACTATGGAACTTATTAATCGCCTGTTAACCGCCAACAAATCCTGGGCCGCAGAACAGCTCAACGTTGATGAGCATTATTTTGAAGATCTTTCCAAAGATCAGAAGCCGGATTTTCTCTGGATCGGATGTTCCGATAGCCGCGTACCTGCCGAGGACCTGACAGGCTCGCAGCCAGGCGAAATGTTCGTGCACCGTAATGTTGCCAATCTGGTCGTGCATACGGACATGAATATGCTCAGCGTGTTGCAATATGCCGTGGAAGTATTGAAAGTAAGGCATATCCTGGTGGTAGGCCATTATCAATGCGGAGGTGTGAAAGCTTCCATGATGCATAAGGATCTCGGGTTGATCAACCGGTGGCTCCACAATATTAAAGACGTATACGACAAGTATGCGACCGAACTGGATGCCATAGAGGACGAGAAAACGCGATTCGACCGGCTGGTAGAGCTGAATGTGATCCAGCAGGTACATAATCTGGCTCAGACAAGCATTGTTCAGAATGCCTGGTTCCAGGGCCAGGAGGTCCATTTACACGGCTGGGTTTTCAGTCTGCACGACGGGCTGATCAAAACGCTGGTACACATGCCGCCCGGCACGAAGGTGGAGGGCATTTACCGCTATGATTTTTAATCCTTTTAAAAGGGGAAGAGGGGGAGAGGAAGGTTTCATGCTTCCCTCTCCTCCCTTTTGGCATTTCACATCGTTCGTCCTATATTCGTAGTCTTAATTGAGTCTAAATAAGATAGAAGGGGCGAAAACTGATGAAAAAGCTGATTGGAAAACTGCATCTCTACCTGGGCCTGTTGTCCGGGATTATGGTGTTTATCATTTCCATTACAGGGTGTATCCTGGCGTTTGAGCAGGAGATCAAAAGCATTACACAGCCCTACATGTTCGTGAAGGGCCCGACGGGCGGTAAAGTATTGCCTCCCTCGGAGCTTGCGGAAATTGCCAGAAAGGCGATCCCCGGCAAAGTGGCTAAAGGGATACTCTATGATACACCCGACCGCAATGCACAGGTCGGTTTTTACAATCTGGATCCCGAATATTATTACGTAGCCTACATCAACCAGTACACCGGAAAGGTGGAGCACGTCTGGAATGAGGACGACGATTTCTTCCATTTTATCCTCCACGGGCATTATTATCTCTGGTTACCTGAAAAGATCGGTCAACCGGTGACGGCATCTGCGACATTGGTCTTCTTTTTCATGATGATCAGCGGAATGGTGCTTTGGTGGCCCAAAAACAAATCGGCCGCCAAGCAACGGTTTTCCATTAAGTGGAATGCGGCCTGGCGACGTAAAAACTATGATCTGCACAATGTGCTGGGCTTTTATATCATGTCCATCGGTGTGATCCTGGCGGTTACGGGACTGGTTTGGGGCTTTCAATGGTTCTCGCAAGGCTTGTATACGGCCACAGGCGGAAAAGGTTCGGATGTGTATTACAACCCGCCTTCCGACACCGTTTCGACGGCGTCGGTTACCAGCCCGATGCAGGCTGTGGATAAAGCCTGGTATCAATTGCAAAAGGAGTATCCAAAATATTCCAGCCTGAACATCTCATTCCCAACTGAAAAGGCGGAATCCATTTATTCCTATGTGAATTTCAGGGAAGGGACTTACTACAATGTGGATTACAATTATTTCGATCAGTATTCGGTCAAAAAAATCAAAGCGGAAGGCCCTTATACGGGAAAGTACGCCGACGCGAACTTTGCGCAGTTGCTTCGCCGCATGAATTATGACATTCATACGGGAGCCATTCTCGGTTTACCCGGGAAAATATTGGTATTTTTTGCCAGTCTGATTTGTGCCTCGCTGCCGGTCACCGGTTTTGTGATCTGGTGGGGAAGGAGGAAGAAAGCGCCCAAAAAGAGCAGGAAAGGAGTTCAGACGGCTAGGCCCGATCTGATCGTTCGTTAAGCCTATTTTTTTTCATAAACCCTTACATAATCCACCTCAAAGCGGGCCGGAAAGTCTGTTTTTGACAGATCGCCGCCATTATCGCCTCCCAATGCAAGCCCGAGCAGAATGTAATGCGGTTGCTTGAAGGGCGTAATGTCTTTGTTTTTCGCATTAACAGCCGTTGCCTGATCCTGCGAGGCCATTAACATATCATCCACATACAATTTGATTGAATGCTCGTCCCAATCCATTCGCCAAACGTGGAATTTGGATGACCAGTCCGGATCGTTGAAAGTACTGATCTGTTTTTTATTGGTATTCCAAATCGGTTTGTAGCGCTCCTTGGAGCCCCAGGCAAGGTTGGCAAGCAACATTCCGCCGTAAAACTCCATGATGTCGATCTCACCATTGTCGGGCCATTCGCCCTTTTCGCCCAGCGTCCAGAATGCAGGCCATAGCCCCGAGCGCGTATCAATCTTCGCGCGCATTTCAAACCGGCCATACTGAAAGCTTTTTTTGCCCCGGGTTATGAGACTTGCAGATGTGTACTCGGCATACTCGCGATTTTCCTTCCAGTTGGTGCTGCCTGCTACGTAGTTTGGGTTCTTTACCCTTTCCTTTTTAGCCTCGATAATGAGGTAGCCACCTTTACAATAGGCATTTTCGCCTTGGTACCATTGATCCTCGTGGTTTCGGGTAAACCCTTTTTCCGGCTGCCACACATTTGCGTCGGGGGCACCTTCACTATCGAACTCGTCCGCCCAAAGGAGTTTCCATTGAGCTGTTGATGGCGCGAGACTGAACAGGACGAAGCCGGTCGTTAAAAGGAATTTGTCCAGAAATGTCATTTGAAAGTAGTTTAAGGAGCATGGAACGGAATGCTATGCAGCAAAGAGAGACGGTTCCCGTATTTACCCGAAATAGCAAATTGAAAGAAAAAGACACTATTAATCGTCGTCCGGGGTTTTATTTCTGACAGTTTTCCATTTTTTTGTAAATAATCAATAGTCAGCCGGCTGACGTGGCTGAACGTAATTCCCAACATGCGTAAATTTCTCGATACAGCCAGGAAAGCGGGTTTGGATGGTTTCATGCTTGCATTGCTCAGTATGATCCTGCTCGCGTGGCTTTGGCCAGGGCCCGGAATGAAAGATAGTCCGCTTCATCTTTCGACTGTTTCTACCTATGCCGTTTCCATTATATTCTTCTTTTACGGACTCAGGCTGAGCCCTGAAAAATTGAAGGCGGGGCTGGTCAACTGGCGGCTGCATGTCATGGTGCATCTGTCGACCTTCCTGCTGTTTCCTCTGATCGCGCTGGCTTTCCGACCGTTTTTCCATAGCGGCGAAGGGCAGAATTTGTGGGTAGCAGTTTTCTTCCTTACTGCATTGCCTTCTACGGTGTCGTCGTCTGTTGTAATGGTTTCCATTGCACGGGGCAATGTTCCGGCGGCGATTTTCAATGCGAGTATTTCGAGCCTGATCGGCGTTTTTATGACGCCCCTGTGGATGGGGCTGGTGCTCGATGGCGGGCCGGGGCACGCTAGCCCGGGAAACGCAGGCCAGGGACAATTTGATCTGCTCTCGGTAGTCGGAAAACTGGCGGTGCAAGTATTAATACCAGTATTTGCCGGCATTGCATTGAACAGGCGCTGGGGCCATTTGGCGGAGCGTAATAAAAAATACATCCGCTACTTCGATCAGTCGTCGATCCTGCTCATCGTATATACTTCTTTTGCCGAGTCGTTCGGAGAGCATCTCTTCGATTCGATGGGATGGAAAGAAATTGTATTTTTAGGAGCAGGAATGCTTGCGCTGTTTTTCGGGATCTATTTTCTGCTGACTTTTATTGGCCAGCTTTTGCATTTCAGCCGCCAGGACAATGTAACCGCCGTCTTCTGCGGCTCCAAGAAATCGCTCGTACAGGGTGCGGTGATGTCAAAGGTGCTGTTTTCAGGTGCGGAAGCGGGACTGATGCTGTTGCCGATCATGATCTACCATGCATTACAGCTGATCGCGGCGAGTATTATCGCACAGCGGATGGCCCGGGAGGCGGAGGAAACAGAAGGCATTTTACTAAAACAATAGCTTATGCGGCTCATATCATGGCTGGTGCGCCTGCTGGTGCTCATTTTGTTGCTGGCGGGGATTCATGCATTATGGTCAGGCTTTCGCTCCGGCAGCGGGCTGCCCGGTTGGCTAACTGGGGAAAATGAAACAGAAACGATGCATACCGTCGTATTGCAGGAGATCAGTTCCATGGGGAAACTGGAAGTTGTCAAGTACAATTTCAAAGATGTAGTGGAACAGGAAATTGTAAAAATGTGGCTGCCGAATGCGAAAGCCATTCTGATCGTGCAGGGAGAGGCGATTGGCTGTGTGGATCTGGCTAAAATTTCAATGGAAGACATTAGCTCCGACGACGAGACATTGGTCGTGAACATGCCGGAGCCCGAGTTGTGTGTTTTTAAAATAGATCACAGCAAATCAAAAGTTTACAATACCGAATACGCGTTCACCGATGAGGCAAAGCTGGTTCAGGAAGCCTATAAGCAGGCTGAAAAACAGATCCAGAAATCGGCGCTCGATATGGGGATCCTTGAACAAACGGAAGTGAATGCGAGGAAGATACTGACACCGATGCTGGAAAAAGCGTCGGGGAAAAAGGTAGTGATCAAGTTTCCGTTAAATACCAAGGTTGAAAAGTTGCGATAAGATATAAGCTGTAAACTAACCCTTTCTGATGAGTACAAAAGGATTTCTGACACAAAGCGAACTTTCGGCAAAGGTAGGAGAGGGATTGATCGAGACAGTTGTCGTAGCATTTACGGACCATTATGGCCGGATGATGGGCAAAAGGGTGGACGCTGATTATTTTCTGGATTCGGTGATACAGTCCGGAACGCATGGATGTAACTATCTGCTTACGACGGACATGGCAATGGATCCCATTCCCGGCTATCGTTATGCCAATTGGGAACTGGGTTACGGCGATTTCCATCTGGTCCCCGACCTGGCCACCCTGCGGATCGCCGATTGGCTTGATAAAACCGCGATCGTCATCTGTGATGTTCACAATGACAAAACGCACAAGCCGGAATCCATAGCTCCGCGATCGGTCCTGAAAAAACAACTGGATTCAATGGGGAATGATGGCATCCAATGCTTCGCCGCCTCGGAACTTGAATACTATCTGCTTGAAAACAGCTATAAGCAGGCGTTTCAGCAAAACTACCAAAATCTGATCCCGGCAGGTTATTACCTCGAAGATTACCACATCATGCAGGGTACACGGAATGAAAAGTTTACGTCCGTGGTGCGCAGGCATCTGAAAAATTCCGGAATAGCCGTCGAAACTTCCAAAGGCGAATGGGGGCTTGGTCAGCATGAGTTGAATGTAAAATACGCCGATGTGTTGTCCATGGCCGACAATCATATTATTTATAAGCAATGTTTGAAAGAAGTAGCGGACGCCATGGGCGTTTCGGTGACGTTTATGGCGAAGTTTGCCACGGATCAGGCGGGTTCCAGCAGCCACATTCATATGAGTTTATGGAAGGACGGGAAGAATATCTTTGATGGTAACCAGGAATTCGGGCCGGTAAAAGGCTCCGATATTTTTCGCTGGTTCCTGGGGGGATGGATTAAACATGTGCCCGACGTCATGCCGTTTTATGCACCTACTATCAACTCCTACAAGCGATTTGTCGATGGTTCCTGGGCACCCACGCGCCTGGCGTGGAGTTATGACAACCGCACGGCCGGGTTCCGGGTGGTGGGAAGCGGCGCGAGCCTGCGGATCGAATGCCGTATCCCGGGAGCGGATTGCAATCCTTATCTTGCATTTGCAGCCTCGCTGGCCTCAGGTCTCGACGGCATCCGCAACCGTATCGAACCACCCGAATGCTTTATCGGCGATATTTATGCGGCAGCGCATTTGCCGCGCGTGCCTTACACGCTGGCGGAAGCGATCACATTGTTCGAACACAGCCCATTTGCAAAAGCGGCATTCGGACCGGAAGTAGTGGAGCATTACACGCATTTTTTCAAAACCGAGCAAAGGGCATACGATACCGCCGTCACGGATTGGGAGCGTAAGCGGTATTTCGAACAGATTTAATGGATGGCGGTTCCGGGTGCAGGAGGGGCCTCCTGTTTGTAAAAAGCGCATATTAAAACGACGAATGCCTCCTGATATCGGAAAACTTTTGGCCTGCGATAGCCTATGCAATCTGTTTTTTTGTAATTCGAACGGATATGCTGCAAAGGTCAAATATATATAACCGGATGCATCCAAATTGATTGCCGGATTTCGAATTTGAAATACTCAATTACTATCAAAATATATAACCAACCAACCCAATGCGTTTAGAGAATAAAGTAGCCCTGATCACCGGCGGAAGTGGCGGTATCGGCCGAGAAACCGCTGTCCTGTTTGCCAAAGAAGGTGCCAAAATCGTGGTGACCGATGTGAACGATGCCGCTGGTCAGGAAACTGCGGATGAAATTGTAAAAAACGGGGGAGAAGCTTTCTTCCTGCATTCGGATGTCTCCAAAGCCGCCGACTGTGAGGCTGCCGTCGCATTTGCCGAAGAGAGATTCGGGAAACTGAACATCATCTTCAACAATGCGGGCATTATGCACAGCGACGACGACAATGCGATGACTACCGAAGAGTCGATCTGGGACCTGACGATGAACATCAATGCGAAGGGTGTATTTCTGGGCTGTAAATATGGTATACCGGCACTGCAGCGTGCAGGAGGCGGATCGATCATCAATACTGCATCTTTCGTAGCGATTTTGGGAGCCGCTACCCCGCAAGTGGCATACACCGCCAGTAAAGGCGCCGTGCTCGCGCTGACCCGTGAACTGGCGGTCATCCACGCACGTGAGAACATCCGTGTGAATGCATTATGTCCGGGCCCGTTGCGCACGGAGTTGCTGATGAAGTTTTTGAACACGGAAGAAAAAAAACAGCGCAGGCTCGTCCATATCCCGATGGGGCGTTTCGGTGAGGCCAAAGAAATGGCCTACGCCGCCCTGTTCCTGGCATCCGATGAGGCATCGTTTGTGACCGGCACCGACTTCCTGGTCGATGGCGGTATCACTTCCGCTTATGTAACACCTATTTAAAATGGGAGGAAGGACAATGGAGGAGGGGAGGATGGAAGCCGTTTCTCGGTTCCGGCTCCCTTTTCTCCATTCTCCCTTTCCTCCTTTTCTCCTTTCAAAAAATGATTCAAAAAACGATAAGCCCGATCGACGGCTCAGTGTATGTGGAGCGCGAATTGGCAAGCCCGGCAACTGTTGAAGCTGCTTTGGAAAAAGCGGTTGCAGCGCAAAAAGAGTGGAAAAAAACAACACTGGCCGAGCGCGAAGCGATATGCCGCAAAGCTGTGGAGTATTTCCTGATCCATGCCGAAGAGATCGGTCTGGAACTGACCTGGCAAATGGGGCGCCCCGTCCGATATACGGCGAACGAAATCCGTCGCGGTTTTCAGGAAAGGGCTAACTATATGATTTCGGTGGCTCAAAAGGCGCTGGCCGATGTGGAGGTAGATGAAATTCCGGGTTTCAGAAGATTTGTGAAAAGAGAAGCACTGGGAGTAGTTTTCGTCGTCGCGCCTTGGAATTATCCCTATTTGACATCCGTGAACTCGGTTATTCCGGCGATTATGTCAGGGAACGTGGTGCTGTTGAAGCATGCGCAGCAGACCCCGCTTTGCGCAGAGCGGTATGCCGCTGCATTTGCATATGCAGGTTTACCCGAAGGTGTATTCCAATATTTGCATTTGAGCCACGATCAGGTTGCACAGGTAATCGGCGACACCCGGGTTGACTACGTTGCTTTTACCGGCTCGGTGGAAGGCGGCCATGCGGTACAGAAGGCCATCAACGAGCGATTTATCGTCGGTGGGCTCGAACTGGGTGGTAAGGATCCCGCTTACGTGCGGGCAGACGCAAATCTGGCCGATGCGGTTGAAAATCTGGTTGATGGTTCGTTCTTCAATTCAGGCCAGTCGTGTTGCGGGATCGAGCGCATTTATGTCCACCAGGATATATTTGACGAGTTTGTCAAAGGGTTTGAAGAATTGACAAAAACCTATGTGCTGGGCGATCCACGGGACCCCGAAACGACCTTAGGACCGATGGTCAGGACATCGGCAGCTGACTTTGCACAAAAACAGATCGACGAAGCCGTCGCAAACGGCGCAACCGCGTTGATCGACCCTGCATTGTTCCCTGCACATCAGTCGGGAACGCCCTATCTGGCTCCGCAGGTACTGGTGAATGTGAGCCATTCGATGGACATCATGACCGAGGAAACTTTTGCGCCTGTGGTTGGAATCATGCCGGTTTCAGGCGACGAAGAGGCGATTAAACTCATGAACGACAGCCAGTATGGCCTTACCGCGTCAATTTGGACGTCGGATGTCGATGCGGCGTTGCAGATCGGGGAACAGGTGGAAACCGGGACCTGGTTTATGAACCGCTGCGATTACCTTGATCCTGCATTAGCCTGGACAGGTGTAAAGAATTCCGGCCGCGGTTGCACGCTTTCGACGGTCGGTTACGAGGCATTAACAAGGCCGAAATCTTTCCATTTGAAAATAGGGTAGCTTGGTTTGATAGCCTATCTTTAATCTGAAATCACTCAAATTGAGACATGAATAGCATCGACACACTGGATTTGAATGGCACGTATACCTATGCCGATTATCTGAAATGGCAGTTTGAAGAGCGTCTTGAATTGATTAAAGGCAAAATCTTCAAAATGTCGCCCGCACCTGCTACGCGACATCAAAAGATATCAATGCGGCTTTCGTCTGAAATATGGCAGTTGCTTAAAAACAGGGATTGTCAGGTCTTTGCAGCTCCATTTGACGTGCGGCTTCCGAGGTTTGATGTAAAATCTGACAAAGAAATTCTCACGGTTGTCCAGCCAGACATTTCGGTGGTCTGCGACCCGACGAAAATCGATGAAAAAGGCTGCCTCGGCGCGCCCGACTGGATCGTTGAAATACTTTCTCCGGGTAACACGAGAAAGGAAATGAATGACAAATTCGACGTGTACGAAGAGTCTGGCGTAAAGGAATACTGGCTGGTAGAACCGAATGATGAAGTGGTGTTTGTATATGTGCTGGATGATGAAGCGAAATACATTGGCTTAAAACCATTTACCGTCGGGAATGCTCTGACTTCGGTCACATTGCCTGAATTTACCATCGAATTGAACCAGCTTTTTGATAAAAAGTAAGTAGATAGAAATGACAAAAGTAGGACTGCTGGAATGCGACCATGTACGTGATGAACTGATGCCTATAGCGGGTGATTATCGCGAGATGTTTCCCGCATTGTTTTCTCAGGTAGCCCCGGATTGGGAGTTTGTCTTCTATGATGTATGCAACGGGCATTTTCCGGAGTCCGGGAATGAATGCGATGTGTACGTTTGTACCGGTTCAAAGTCGTCTGTTTATGACGATGCGGCCTGGATTGAACGCCTCAAAGTATTTGTAAGGGAAATTTATGGTTCGGGAAAAAAATACCTGGGCATTTGCTTCGGGCATCAGTTGCTGGCCGAAGCATTGGGCGGCAAGGTGGAGAAATCTGCGGTTGGCTGGTGTGTAGGAGTGCATAATTTCCAGGTACTGAGCCATGAAGAGTGGATGTTACCGGCCAGATCGTCCTTTAATCTGCTGATGATGTGCCAGGATCAGGTAATGGAAATGCCGCCGGACAGTACACTTCTCGCCGAAACGCAGGATTGCCCGATCGGTATGTTCCGCGTGGGCGACCATATGATCGGAATTCAGGCACATCCGGAGTTTCCCAAACCTTATGAAAAGGCGCTGATGGAGATCCGGACGGAGCGTATCGGAGTATCGAAGGTAGCTATGGGGATTGTGAGCCTGGAACTCCCGCTGCATGAACTGACGTTCGCCAATTGGTTAAAGAATTTCGCCGCTTTATGAAGTGGTAATATGTATTTGCTATTTTTACCGCTGCTAAGATTTTAACCAATTAATCCCTGCAATGACTGAAAATAGCACGGTATCCAGACGTCAGATTCTGAGCGCGCATCATACGGGCCAGAAAATACGCCGGATCGCTTTCGAGATATATGAACAGAATTTTGAGGAAAAAGGCATTATTATCGCCGGAATAGCGGGTGAGGGATATGCTTTTGCCAAACGATTGGCCGGAGAGTTGGTGGAAATATCACCCCTGGATGTTCAACTGATCGAATTGCGGTTTGACAAAAACATACATGAGCAAAGCCCGATCCTTTTTGACCGCGAACTCAACGTGGAAAATCAGGTCGTGATCGTTGCCGATGACGTTCTCAACACAGGCCGGACACTCGCGTTCGCATTGGAGCCATTTCTGAAAGTACCCATGAAAAAGGTACAGGTGGCCGTGATCGTCGACCGAAGCCATCACAAATTCCCCATTCATGCCGATTACGTGGGTTACTCACTCAGCACGACGCTTAGCGAAAAAGTGGAAGTTGTTCTGAGCCGCGCGGAGGAAGAAGGCGTTTATTTGAAGTAATGGTTTAAATAAAAAGGATCAATTCTGGCCTTATTATTTGCCGGAATTGATCCTTTGAAGCTTTGAGAGATTAGGAGAATACCCGTCTCAGTTTGACATTCTCGACCGGCCTGATAATGAGCGGTACCTTCTCGATTTTGACGGAGCTGCTGTCCAGGCCGAACCATTTATCTTCCGGTGTCGTGAAGTCTTTCACAAAGAAGTAAGTCTTCATTACGAGCTGTTCCAGGAACGGTAGGTCGTTTTCAAAAGACAGGAACCTTTCGAGTACTACAAAACGGAAGTCTCCGGTGATGTTCTGCTTGCTCAGGGATTCGTAGCGGCTGGTAATGTCCACTTCCTTGTTCAGCACCATGTCCTCCACCACTTTGCGGAAAAACATGTTAATGCGCTGGTCGACCCGGAAACCAAGCCGGAAGTTGATCTTGATCACATTATCGTGATTGTCCTCGTCGGACAGTACTTTATACTCCATCGTGTAAGGATCATCCATGATATCGACGTGGATGAACCAGTATACGTCTGCTCGTTTCGGCCGTTTCTGGAAAATCGAGTAGATGACTTTGGTTTCGATCTCCGTAGCGCGGGACGCATTGGTCATGAACACGAGGTGTGTCGTGTACTTCGGGATGCTGATATCGCGGCTGAGCTCGTGAAGAGCGGGGAGATAGGTTTCTAGTTTGGTGTATTCCGTAAGACGCAGTTTGATATAAAATGCTTTCAGCCACACTGCCATCAGTCCTGCCACAATCGTTCCGACCATAATCGTGAACCAGCCTCCATGAGTGAATTTCAAGAGATTGGCGCCGAGGAACATACCTTCGATAAAGAGGTATAGCAGCATGAACACGATCACGATCCAGAGGTTAACCCGTTTTACATACAGATAGTAGGAGAAAAGGATCGTGGTCATAATCATCGTGAGGGTGATGGCGAGCCCGTAAGCCGCTTCCATATTCGATGATTTGCGGAAGAATAGCACTACGCCGCAGCAGCCAAGCCACAGCAGCCAGTTGATGCTCGGGACATACAATTGCCCTTTCTGGTCGCTCGGGTAAATGAGCCGTACTTTGGGCCAGAAATTCAGACGGATCGCCTCGGAAATTAATGTGAAGGAGCCTGTAATAACAGCCTGGCTGGCGATAATGGCGGCAAGCGTGGCGATGACGACGCCCGGGAGCAGCCACCATTCGGGCATGATTTCGTAGAAAGGCTTACGGGCATCCAGCAGATTGCCCATTTCGGTAAGCAACCAAGCACCCTGGCCGAAGTAATTCAGGAGAAGGCATATTTTGACAAAAATCCAGCTGATGCGGATGTTCTCGCGGCCGCAATGGCCCAGATCGGAATACAGCGCCTCGGCCCCGGTGGTACAGAGGAACACGGCGCCCAGCATCCAGAAGCCGCCCGGATGTTTGGTAAGCAGGTCATATCCATACATCGGATTGAGCGCCCTCAGGATCTCGGGATGATCCTTGATCTGGTTCAGACCCAGCAAGCCGAGCATCACAAACCAGGTGACCATCAGCGGGCCAAAGGCACGGCCTACTACTTTGGTACCAAATGCCTGGATGACAAAGATCATCGTCAGGATTGCGATGACGATCGGAACCGTCTGGATATTAGGGTATAATAGTTGTAAACCTTCGACAGCGGAAGAAACCGAAATGGGAGGGGTGATAACCCCGTCGGCCAGCAATGTACTTCCGCCGATCACAGCGGGGACGGTCAGCCACTTGGCATGCTTTCGGACGAGCGCGTACAATGCGAAAATACCTCCCTCGCCGCGGTTGTCGGCCCGGAGGATCAGGATCACGTATTTGATGGTGGTCTGGAGTGTCAGCGTCCAGAAAATGCAGGAGATAGCCCCGTAGATAATTTCTTCGGTAATGACCTCATTCATGATAATGGCCTGCATTACATAGAGTGGTGACGTACCGATGTCTCCGTATATAATACCGAACGCTACCAGCAAGCCGGCTGCCGTTACCTTGTCAACTTTGTGTTTTGATTCCATCCACCTATTTTGAGAAAACGGCGAAAGTTAGGAAACCGCTTGCAAAGAAGATATTAAGAAATCGAAATTTAATTTGTTGAGTGGTGCTTAACCTGTGAAGGTATTGTAAAGCAGGTAGCCGTTTAGTCCCATAATAATCAATGCAATGGTCCAGCTCAGCATGGTGAGG
The DNA here is from genome assembly GCA_965649915.1 of uncultured Dyadobacter sp. Taxonomy (GTDB): domain Bacteria; phylum Bacteroidota; class Bacteroidia; order Cytophagales; family Spirosomataceae; genus Dyadobacter. Next base: position 24,633 of record CBFGMV010000015.1, on the reverse strand, counting down.
GGGCGGGAGTTGGCAAAACGTCCCATGATTTGGCTATTGGAAGTGAAAAACACCAGCGGTACTACTGCGAAACTCAATTGTAACGACAGGATGACCTGGCTGAAAACCAGCAGCTCCGCCGTACCCCGTTCACCGTAAAGGTAAGAGATGATCAACGCAGGGATAATGGCGATACCGCGGGTCAGCAGGCGGCGTACCCATGGTTTCAGACGAATGTTCAGAAATCCCTCCATGACGATCTGTCCGGCAAGCGTACCGGTGAGGGTAGAGCTCTGTCCGGAAGCCAGCAAAGCCAATGCGAAGAAGATACCCGCCAGACTTACTCCGAGAACAGGGTCCAGCAAATGATAGGCGTCGGTAATGTCGGCAATTTCAAAATGGCCGTTGGCATGGAATGCCGACGCGGCCAGGATCAGGATGGAGGCATTGATAAAAAATGCCAGCGCAAGGGATACCGTCGAATCGATGGTAGCGAAGCGAATGGCTGAGCGTTTTCCCTCCTCGTCTTTTTTAAAATTACGCGTTTGTACAATGCTGGAATGCAGGTACAGGTTATGGGGCATTACCGTAGCACCCAGAATACCGATAGCAATGTAAAGCATCCCCGGGTTGGTTACGATCTCCTTTTTAGGCAGCAGGCCACCCGCGATACCTGATAATGAGGGTTGCGAAACGATCATTTCATATATGAAACTGAGCAGGATAAGGCTCATTAGCCCTGCAACGATACTTTCAATGATGCGGAAACCCTTTTGTTGAAAATATAACACCACCAGCACATCGAAGGCGGTGAACAGGACACCAATGGGTAACGGCAAACCAAAAAGAAGGTTCAGAGCAATGGCTGATCCAATGACCTCCGCCAGATCGGTGGCTGCAATAGCGATTTCTGAAAGTATCCACAGCACAAACGAAACGGGGCGGGAATAATAATCGCGGCAGGCTTGTGCCAGGTCGCGACCGGATGCGATGCCCAGTTTGAGCGACAAATGCTGTAAAAGCATCGCGAATAGATTGGATATCAGGATTACGGAGAGTAGTGTATATCCGAAGCGGGAGCCACCTTCAATGTCTGTTGCCCAGTTGCCCGGATCGATATAACCAACCGCGACCATCAGGCCGGGGCCGGTAAATGCGGCCAGTTTTTTCCAGAAACCAGCTCCTTCAGGTACTGAAATCGAGGAGTGAACTTCCGAAAGCGACCGGAGTTGGTGGCCTTCATCTGAAATTTTCTCTTGCAAGGATCTATTTATCTTTAAATCGTCAATCATTTCCTGTGTCTCCGAAATAAACAATTTAGTTTGCTGAAAACAAAGATAAGGAAATTCTTAATATATTTTTAGGTTAGTCTAAATTTTTTATTTTCCGAATTGGAAGTCGTACTTTTGCCAGATATCAAAGACTGGTAACCGGGGCTTAATAGCAATGCAGAATTCCTTCACAGAAGAAAATTACTTAAAGATCATTCATTCACTTTCCGGACGGGACGGGGTAGAGGTGAGCACGAACGCGCTGGCCGAAAGCACATCCACGCGCGCCGCCTCCGTAACGGATATGCTGCGCAAGCTGGCGGACAAGGGTTTGATCCACTATAAAAAATACCAGGGGGTGACGCTCACCGAAGCCGGCGAGAGAGTGGCGATCAAGGTGATCCGGAAGCACAGGCTATGGGAGGTGTTTTTGGTAGAAAAACTGGGTTTCGGCTGGGACGAGGTACACGACATCGCTGAGGAGCTGGAACATATCCCTTCGGAAGTGCTGGTTGAAAAGCTGGACACTTTTCTTGGGCACCCCAAATTCGATCCGCACGGCGACCCGATCCCGGATGCAAAAGGCAATCTGACCGAGCCGGACTATCGTTTTCTGACCGACGTCATGGTAGGCGAAAAAGTGCTGATGATGGGTGTGCTGGACCACGCGCCGTCGTTCCTGCAGCACCTCGACCGGTCGGGGATCACATTGGGTTGCGTGATAGAAGTAAAAGAGATCAATGAATATGATAAGTCGGCCTCTGTACAGATTAATGCCGGACAGACGTTGTTTATCAGTCTCGAGGTGTCCAAAAACCTGCTGGTACAGCCGATGAGACCATAGTCAGCCATGAAATTTAAGATACTCGATCGCTATTTGATCAAAAACTTCCTGATAACCTACGTGTTCGTGGCATTTGTCATCGTGCTCATTATCTGCATGATCGACTATACCGAAAAAGTAGACGACTTCCTGGATAAGAAGGCTCCATTACAGGAAATACTGATCGACTATTACCTCAACCTGATCCCTTACTGGATTAATTACATCAGTCCGCTGATGGTTTTCATAGCGACGGTATTCTTCACTTCACGCATTGCGGCCCGGACGGAGATCATCGCCATGCTGAGCAGCGGCATCAGTTTTATGCGAATGCTGCTGCCTTATATGGCCGGCGCAGTGGTGTTGGGGATTCTCACATTCATTCAGGTAGGGTGGGTTTTACCAAAAGCCAATAAAATCCGGAACAGTTTCGAAAAAACCTATGTGAAGAACGAGTACTATTTCAGTGGTCACAATGTACACATCACCATCGCGCCGGATGTGTACGCCTACCTGGAAAGTTACAACACGACCACGCAAACGGGGAATAAGTTTACGATGGAGACGATCAAGGGCACCAAGCTCCTGCAAAAGTTTTACGCCGATAAGATCGTCTGGCAGCCCGCTAAAAAGAAATGGACATTGCAGAACTACCAGGTGAGGACGCTCGATAGCCTGGGGGAGAAACTGAGCCGTGGAATGGCTGTCGATACGACGATCAACCTTTCTCCCGAGGATTTTGAAAGTGACTACAACCTCTTCGAAACTTTTACGCTTCCGGAGCTCAATGCCTACATTGATCTGCTCAAAAGCCGGGGCGCCGATGGGCTGGAAGTATACCTGATCGAAAAGTACACCCGGTTTACACAACCTTTTGCGATCCTGATTCTCACAGCCATCGGTGTGATCGTTTCGGCCCGCAAAAGCCGGCGCGGGGTAGGCTGGCAGATCGCGCTGGGTTTTATGCTCGCATTCATTTATATCCTTTTCTTCCTGTTGTCCAAAGGCGTGGCAGAGGCAGGGACCATCAATACGCTTCTGGCGGTGTGGCTGCCCAACATAGTCTTTTCCGCGATCGGTGTGGTTTTGTATAAAACATTACCGAGGTAATATGCTGTCATCCGATTCGGTCCGTTCGTATCTGCATCTGCATTTCCTGGTGCTGATCTGGGGTTTTACGGCCATCGTCGGGCTGATGGTGTCGATATCACCTGTTGCATTGGTTTTGTACCGTACGTTGCTGGCGGCGCTTGGATTGGGAGCAATTATGCTGTTCAGGCAAAAAAGTTTTGCTGCGGCTTCCGGTGATCTTGTCAAAATGCTGGCGGTCGGTTTTGTGTTGTCGGCGCATTGGATGCTGTTCTTTGCTTCGGCGCGCGTATCCACGGCGTCGGTATGCCTTGCAGGAATGGCGACCACTTCGCTCTGGACAAGTTTGCTTGAACCGTTGGTCAACAAACGGCGCGTAAGCCCGCTGGAAGTAGGATTGGGCGTACTGGCCTTTGCCGGGTTGTATGTGGTCTTCCGTTTTGAATTTGACCATGCGCTGGGTTTAATGCTGGCAGTGGCCTCGGCAATACTGGCCGCGACTTTTACGGTAGACAACAGCAGGCTCGTGCAGCGAATTGATGCTTATGTGATCACTTTCTATGAAATGGCGGGGGCTACTTTGTTATCATTGCTGTTTCTGGGTATCGCGGAGTACCATGACTGGAACGGCGGAGCACCATTTCTCCCGGCGGCGGGTGATTGGGTCTGGATTCTGTTCCTGGCATTCGTTTGCACAGTTTATGCCAGCACGATGGCCACGCAGCTGATGAAGCAATTTTCAGCCTATCTGATCAATCTCACGATCAATCTGGAACCGGTGTATGGCATTGCGCTGGCCTTTTTTATTTTCGGGGAGAAGGAACGGATGACACAGGGATTTTATATGGGAACGCTGCTGATCCTGCTGGCGGTGTTGTTGTACCCCCTGCTGACGAGTACCATTTTGAAGAAGAACAGCCGGAAAATAATTGAGACAGGTAAATAGGCCTTATTAATGGCCCGTGCGGTATGAAAAGGAGCATATTAACTTATTACTGCTATTTTTGTCGATTCAACCAACAGGGTGACATATGAATCCAGCTCGTTTACTTTTAGTCATACCATGCTACAATGAAGAAGCGATCTTGTATCTGACGTATGCTAAACTAAACACGTACTTCAAAGGAATCAAAGAGCAAGGGCTCATTGCGGAGGACAGTCGCATCTGTTTTGTCAATGATGGCAGCCGGGACAAAACCTGGACTATTATCGAGGCGCTTTGCAGCAAAGACCCGGATATCATCGGTGTCGGGCTGTCCCGGAATTTCGGGCACCAAAGTGCAATCATGGCTGGCCTGGAAAAGCATGTCGACCAGTTCGATTGCTTTATCACCATCGATGCGGACCTTCAGGACGATATCAATGCGATCACGGCTATGATTGAAAAACACAGGGAGGGAGCGATGGTAGTCTACGGCGTGAGAAGCGACAGGACTTCCGACACCTGGTTCAAGCGATTTACAGCCGAAGGTTTTTATGTATTAATGCAAAAAATGGGAGTACCCGTGGTATTTAATCATGCGGATTTCCGTTTGATGGACCAGCGTGTTTTGAAGGAGCTGGGTAATTTCCGCGAGATCAATATGTTTCTCCGGGGTATCGTGCCGTTGATCGGTTTCCGGAACGAGAAGGTATTTTACAGCCGCCTCGAACGGGAAGCCGGTGAGACCAAGTACCCGCTGAACAAAATGCTGCTCTTCGCGTGGAATGGCATCACTTCATTTTCGACATTCCCGATGCGGCTGGTGCTGTATTTCGGGTTTGCCAACTTTTTTATAGCGATGATGATCGTCGTCTATATCCTTTTTTCATTCCTGATCGGCCATACTGTGCCAGGCTGGACGTCAACAATGCTTCCGCTTACTTTCTTCAGCGGCTTCAACATGATGGCGCTCGGACTGATAGGAGAGTACATCGGCAAGATTTATGAAGAAGTGAAAGGCCGTCCGCGCTATATTATAGAAAAAACTGTCAATGAATAGATTATATAAAAAATACCGGGTTGTTGGTAACTGGATCAACATTCTTTTGATGCTGACTGTGCTGGTGCCGTTGCTGGCGCTTTCCTATTTCAACCATCCCTCGCCGGCCGATGATTTTTGCTACATTTTTACGGTGTTCAAAATCGGTTGGTTCGAAGCCATGAAGCTATATTATACCGAATGGACGGGTCGTTACTTCGGTATTTTCCTCAATCATACCAGCCCGCTACTTTTCCACTCGATCACCGGTTTTAAAATCCTGCCCGTGATATTGCTTTTTGGAATGGTATTCGCGCTGTACAGCTTGTTCAGGCACCTCACCCCAACCTTATCACGGCTGGCCCACCTGGGCTTCGCGGGCGCGGTTTTCTTTTTATATATTCTCAAAATGGCCAGTATCGTGGAAGCATTCTACTGGATGGCTGCATTTGTGACTTATACGGTTCCTAATATACTTACCCTGCTTTGGATCGTGCTCGTATTGCGCTGGTACCGGCAGGATACACAGCCTGCCAAGATATTCGTGGGCGTTTTGTCCGGCTTTCTGATATTTGCCGTCATCGGAAGCAGTGAAACAAACCTGCTGATTATGGTTTTGCTGGTAGGAGCTTGGGTGGCGTACCGGGTGCTTTTCCATAGAAAGGTCGACGCATTCATGGGAGCGATGTTGCTGGTTACGGCAGCTTCCTGCTACTTCTATTTTGCGTCACCGGGTAATGCGGCACGTATCGGAGGAAATCCGCTGGGTGGTAATGTGCCGTTTTCCGTTATTTCATCTTTTAAAAAACTGGCATTGCTCGGTTATGACTGGGTCTTCCGGACACCTTTGCTGTTCTTCTCACTGGCCTGGCTATTCGTGTTGACACGTATGTCGGAAGGTGCCCGCAACTATTTCTCGGTTCCTGTCTGGTATGCCGTACTACTGTTTACAGGTGTTCTTTCCGCCCAATTATTCCCATCTTATTACGGAGTAGGGATCGAGCCAACACCCCGTGTGATCAATTGTGTTTACTTCTTCTTTCTGATCGGATGGTTCTACATTATCGGTGTTGTTTTTCATTATTTCAGAAAGCGGAAAATCACCTTGTTGCAGTTCACTACACCGCGGTACGGCATTGTCTATGGCATTTTGCTGGTATCGGTGGGACTTTCGTTCCTGAAGAGCAATAATGTAAGGATGGTTTATACTGATTTGATCAAGGGTAAGGCAGCAGCATTCGATAAAGAGATGTATCAGCGGTATGCATTGCTCAAAAACTCCCGGGAAAATATTCTCTACCTGCCGCCCGTCCGTTCCAAGCCGATGTCGATCTTCCTCGATGACGATATCAAAACAGATAGCAGTCACTGGTGGAACAAGTGCACCGCTGGTTATTTTGGCAAAGAAGCCATTTACATGAAAGATACCGAAAGTGGACAATAGCATTAAGAAGCCGCTTGCAGTTTTAGTGATGGCACTACCGGTGCTGGTATGGATAGCAGCGATCCTGTACTATTCGGTCAACCTGCCGTGGTACGACGATTTTGACCCTTTTCCCGATTTTCTGCATAAATGGATAACCAGCAACGCGCTTCCGGAAAAACTGAAACTCCTTTTTCAGCCGAATAACGAACACCGCATGGTGATCGGAAAGCTGGTGACAGTAATTTACTACTGGGTTACCGGACACCTCAATTTTACATTCCTGCACATTGCCGGTGCGTGTTTCACTTTGGGTACCCTGGCGATATTCTGGCGTGCATTCCGGCGGACTAAGCTCAGCGCCTGGTACTTTCTGCCGGTACCTTTTCTGCTTTTCCAACTGCAGTATCATCTGATCTTCCTATGGGCGATATGCGGCCTGCAACACCAGCCTGTTGTTTTCTTCGTCTGCCTTTCAATGTTCCTGCTTTCAGGAAACCGCTTTGCAGGCGCATTGCTTGCGGCGGTATGCGCTACGTATGCGATGAGCAGCGGGATTTTCGTGTGGCCCGCGGGTGTGATGATACTGCTGCTGCGGTCGCAATACAAGCATCTGATCGGCTGGCTGTTGATCGGCGCTATGGCCGTAGGGCTATACTTTTACGGGATGTCGGCACAGGGCAACGAGTCGAGCTTTGCATTTTTTGTAAAATACCCTCATTTATCAGTTCTAGGCTTTTTTGCTTTCCTGGGCGGGTTGTTTGACCTGCTTCCCGAAAAGTCTATTGTCGTCCGCTCTGCATTGCCGGTGGTGATGGCATTTTTTGTGATGATTTGGGTGGTGATCTGGCTTTACCGGCAACTGGTTCCCTGGTTTCAGAGGACATTCGGGCAATCGAAAGTACCAGCCGCTGGTCGGATGTCGGATGCGGAAGCCTTCCTTCTGGGTATCCTGACGTTCCTGCTCGTGGAGGCGCTGGTCATCGGTTTGCTTCGCCCGCGTTTCGGATTCAATGTGATGATTGTCAGCAACTACAAAATATACCCTGCGTTGTTTTTGGCAGTAGCATATCTTTCATTTATTGTTTCAACCCAACATGAGCACGCGCGTCAACGCGCATTGAAACTGGCTGCTTTTATCGGGATCATCATCTGGGGAGTATCGATCTACACCTATCTGCCGGTCATTACCGAACGCAGAAAATACTATACTGTAAACGGATACAACCAGGAACATAATGGCTTCGGTTTGGGCCACGTGCCCTACTCCGAGGGGGCCAGGTATGTGGATAACCTGATGAAAAGCCTGGTGAAAATGGGTGTTTATTCCTACCCTAAGGAGGGAAATGAGCTGGGCCGTCAGGTACACGCATTCACCAAACCTTTCCCGGTGGCGAGACAGGTTACCGTGACACACCGTGAAAAAGGTATTTATCTCAATGATCCCGAGGGTACTGTTTCTCCGGCCAGGTCCAATGGGGAATATGCTTTCGTCCGCAATGCGGGTCGCCTTTACTTCTTTAAAATGGAGCCGCACAAGTATTCCGGACGTAATTTTTTCCGCCAATACGACAAGGGTTCCGATGTTGAAATACCGCATACCGCATTGTTGCCCGGCACTTACGATCTGGGGATTATCAATGTGGGAGGAGGTTCGTTGGAAGGCGGCATTCTTGGAAAAGTGACAATACCTTAAATAACAGAATGTTTCGATAATGCACCGAAAGGTGTATTTTTGCCGCCATTGGTCATTGAAAAGCATATCATATTGAAAACCCCTCAAATTTCCATCGTCGCACCGCTGTATAATGAGTCGGAGTCATTCCCATTGCTCGTACAACGCATCAATGCGCTGATGGATACCAGCCCGCTATCAATCGAGGTGGTGTTGATCGATGATGGGAGCAGGGATGATACGGCTATGAGGATCAGGCAACTGGCGCTGACGGATGATCGTTACCACGGCGTTTTTCTTTCGCGGAACCACGGACATCAGCTGGCGCTTACCGCAGGGATTTCGGCGGCACGCGGCACAGAAGCACTTTTTGTGATCGATGGTGATTTACAGGACCCGCCGGAGTTGCTGCCGGAATTTTATAAGCTGATGCAGGAGGGAAATGACGTGGTGTATGCAGTGCGCAAAAAACGAAAAGAGGGCTTTGTGAAACGAATGGGCTATTACTGGTTCTACCGGATCCTGCGTTCTATTTCCTATGTTGACATTCCCCTGGACAGCGGCGATTTTGCATTGATCAGCCGGCGCGTCGTGGATGTTCTGAAAAAAATGCCCGAGGAAAGCCGTTACCTGCGTGGAATGCGTTCCTGGATCGGTTTTAAGCAGGTGGGGTACGAATACGAGCGTGATGCGCGTGCGGCGGGGGAATCCAAATATTCTTTTAAGCAGCTTTTCGGGCTGGCTTACAATGGGATCTTTAATTTCAGTGAATTTCCCGTGAAGTTCATGAGCCGGATCGGTGTTACCGCCATTCTCATATCATTATTGTATTTTTTGACCGTGGTGATCAAAAAGATGTTTTTTGCCCATGTAATAGAAGGTTTTACTTCCCTGCTCTTTGTAATTATCCTGTTCAGCGGGGTGCAATTGCTGGCGCTGGGAATCATTGGAGAATATGTGCTCCGGATTTTTTTTCAATCCAAAAACCGTCCCCTGTTCATTATTAAAGAGGAAATAGTCAACCGGGAGTACATTTGACCTGATGGATTTTCATTCGATTCAATTTGCAGTTTTTTTTATAGTGGTCACGCTGGCGTATTTCAGCCTGTCGTGGAAGGGCCGTTGGATGCTTTTACTGGCTACCAGCTGCTATTTCTATATGGTATTCAAGCCGGTTTTTATCCTGATCCTGTTTGGAACCATCATCATCGACTACTACGCCGGGATCTGGATCGAAAAATCCCAGGAGCAGCGCCAGAAAAAACTCCTGCTCGTCATCAGTCTCATCTCCAACATTGGTATCCTCGCGTTTTTTAAATATTACGATTTCGTTCAGGAATCGGTGAATACCATCCTTGCCAACCTGCATTTAAGACCGGCATTCCCAGCATTCACGCGGCTTATACCCGGCCCGATCGCCGAATGGATGACCACCGGAAGTGGTGCATTACTGTTGCCGATCGGTTTGTCGTTCCACACATTCCAGGCCATGAGCTATACCATCGAGGTGTATCGCGGCAACCAGGCGGCCGAGAAACATTTCGGGATTTATGCATTGTATGTGATGTTTTACCCGCAACTCGTGGCCGGGCCGATCGAACGGCCGCAAAACATGCTCTTTCAGTTTCACTCGTTTTTTAAATACGATTTCGAGCAGGTAAAGGAAGGGTTGATGCAAATGGCTTTCGGGTTTTTCAAGAAAATGGTGATCGCCGACCGCCTCGTCATGCTCGTCGACTACGCCTACGATAAGCCTTCAGAGCATAATGGACTGACGCTCATCGTTGCCACTGTTTTCTTTGCATTTCGGATCTACTGTGACTTTTCAGGCTATTCGGACATTGCCATCGGTGCAGCCCGTGTAATGGGTTTTACTTTGATGGACAACTTTAAAACGCCTTACATTTCCAAATCCATTTCAGAATTCTGGGGCAGATGGCACATTTCGCTATCGTCGTGGTTTAAAGATTACCTCTACATACCATTGGGCGGAAACCGAAAGGGAGAGTGGATCAAATACCGCAACCAGTTCATTGTGTTCCTTGTGAGCGGGCTTTGGCACGGTGCGAGCTGGAACTATGTGATCTGGGGCGCATTGCACGGTTTTTACCAGGTCGCGGCCTCACTGCGCGATAAGTGGTTGAAACAAGCCGGGATCGAAATGCCGAAAAACGCATTGATGGATGTCCTGAATATGGTTTTTACCTTTGTGCTGGTAACCATTACCTGGGTATTCTTCCGCAACCACAAGGCGCCGGTTAGCCGGTCGTTTCTGATTCTTGAAAAAATGGCCGGTTTTTCATTTTCCGAGCCGTTGCAGACTCCGATGAATCATGTGGAAATGTGGTTTTGCCTGTTCCTCATCGTTTTCCTGATGGTCAAAGAGCATTATTATCTGAAAATACCTACCCGGAACACGACTGTATTCTTCATCCTGTTTCCGCTGATCCTGCTGGCAAACTACCTGCTGGGAGTAGTTTCTGAAAACCAGTTTATTTACTTCCAGTTTTAAAAGGTAGCTGCAAACATTTGCCTTTAATTATTTGTTACCCAATTTTTGAAGGACTACCTGACGTTCTTATTACCGATTAAGTATCAATTAAAATGTACGAAGTAACATCCGACAACAGGCTTAAAAGCCTGATCGTAGTAGGGGACCGTGTTTTGATCCGTCCCAAAAGCCCCAGCGACCGCACCAACAGCGGACTTTACCTTCCTCCGACTGTAACGGAGCGCGAGCAGGTACAGAGCGGATATGTGATCAAAGTGGGCCCGGGGTATCCTATCCCAGTGGCTGCCGAGGACGAGCCGTGGAAGGAGACCGAGGAAAAAGTAAAATATATGCCGTTACAATCGAAGGAAGGTGATCTGGCGATTTATTTGCAACGCAATGCCATTGACCTGGAATACGACGGTCAGAAATATGTGATCGTTCCGCAATCATCCATTCTGATGCTCGAACGCTCCGAAGATCTGTTTGAGTAGAGGGGCGGCATGGGAGTTTAGAGTTTAGGAGTTTAAAGTGTATGAGTTTAAAGTATGCGAGTTTAAAAATATATGAGTTTAAAGTTCATAGTCTTTTGAATTCCAAAGTGCGAAATTGCAACACACCGAACTCCTAAACTCTCCACTCATAATCTCTCAACTCCTCAGCTCACAACTCCTAAACTCTAAACTCCTAAAACACATGAAGTACAAATTTCTAGGGAACACCGGCGTGCTCGTTTCGGAGCTTTGTTTCGGGACGATGACTTTCGGCGGGGATGGCTATTTTGAAGTGATCGGCAAGTTGCAGCAGGAAGAGGGAAGTGCATTGGTGAAAACCGCTTTGGATAGCGGGATCAACTTCTTTGATACTGCCAATGTGTATTCCTACGGCAAGTCTGAGGTGATCCTCGGGCAGGCGTTCAAGGAGCTGGGTATCAAACGCAGCGATGTTGTGATTGCAACGAAAGTACGGGGCAGGATGGCTGCCGGTGCCAACCAGATCGGTCTTTCGAGGTTGCATATCATGGATTCGGTGGAGGAGAGCCTCACCCGGCTGGGTACCGATCACATTGATCTGTTTTACATTCATGGTGTGGATGTGGAAACATCGCTGGAAGAAACCATGCGGGGTCTGGAAGATGTCGTACGTTCGGGTAAGGTCCGTTACCTTGGTGTGAGTAATCATGCCGCCTGGCAGATCATGAAGGCCAATGGCATTGCCGAGAGAAATGGCTGGACGAAATTTGTGGGTTGCCAGCATTATTACAGCATTGCAGGCCGTGACCTGGAAAGGGAACTGGTTCCGATGATGAAGGACCAGAACCTGGCACTGATGCCGTGGAGCCCGCTTGCCGGAGGCTTTCTGTCGGGGAAGTATACCCGTAACGGCCAGTCGAGCGGAGATAACCGTCGCGATAATTTCGATTTTCCTCCCATTGATAAGGAAAAAGCTTACGATATCATCGATGTGATTGAGCCTGTTGCGGCGGCGCACGGAGTATCTGTTGCGCAGATCGCATTGGCGTGGCTCCTGCACCAGCAAAGCGTGACGAGCGTGATCATTGGTGCTAAAAAGCCTGAGCAGCTGACCGACAACATAGCCGCGATAGCCGTGGTGCTAACCGACGACGAACTTCAGAGATTGAATGCCGTCAGCGCATTAAAGGCTGAATATCCACAATGGATGGTTGAGCGCCAGGGGCGTGACAGAATACCGGGTTGAATTGAGGATGAATGCACTGCCGAAAGGTGGTGCATTTCTTTTTTTATAAACTATTAAAGGCCAGTCATGAAAAACCTGATTTGTACAATTCTGTTTGCCGGGATCTTCTTATCCGCTTCTGCACAGCAGCGGAGCGTTGCCATTACCATCGATGATGTGCCTAATGTCCATTTGTTTGAAGCCAGCGGTTATTCGTCCGGGTTACTTCAAAGACTGGATTCGCTGAACCTTCCTGTCGCTATTTTTATCAATGAGGGAAACCTGCGGCTCAACAACGCTTTTGAAAAGAACAGGTCACTGCTTCAAAACTGGATTTCAAAGCGCTACGTGACAGTGGGAAACCACAGCTATTCACATCCGAACATGGGAGAAATCGGTTTCGACGCGTTCAGGGAACAAGTGCTGAAAGGGGAGGAGCTGAGCCGTCCGATGGCGGACAATGCGGGGAAGAACCTGGTATACTTCCGTTTCCCCTTCAATGGAATGGGCAAGGATAGCGTGGAGCAGGTGCGCATGCAGCAGTTCCTGACCGGGAAACATTACATTTCAACGCCATTCACAGTCGAAAGCGAAGACTGGCTTTACACACAACTTTATGAAAAGGCTTTGAAAGATGGTAAACGGGACGAGGCAAGGGCCATTGGCAATCGTTATGTGGCACTTAGTCTCCGGCTTTTCGATTACTTCGATAGCCTGGCGGTGGCAGTAGCTGGAAAACCTGTTAAGCAGATCTACCTTTGCCATGATAACCGGTTGAACACGGACTTTCTGCCGGTGCTGGTACAAAAACTGAAAGAAAAGGAATATCGATTTATTGACCTTCCGGAAGCAATGAGTGATCCGGCCTACGGTTCGTATGGTCACTACTACGGTAATGCCGGCTTTTCCTGGGTGTACCGATGGATGAAAGATCCTGCATCACGCCGGGCAGCCATGCGGGCGGAGCCTTCCGACCCGGAAACACAAAAGGCATATGAAGCGATGACCAAGGGAAAATGAAAACGGGGCATTAAAAAAGCACGCCCCTCGGAGACGTGCTTTCGAAATGTCTTTATTATGACTAACCTTAGATAACTCTTACGTTAACTGCGTTTAGACCTTTTCTTCCATTTTCTACCTCGTAAGACACTTTGTCGTTTTCACGGATATCGTCTTGAAGACCTGAAACGTGAACGAAAATGTCTTTCTCACCTGATGCTGGTTGAATGAATCCAAATCCTTTAGATTCATTGAAAAACTTAACTGTACCTTCTGCCATTAGAATTGTTCTTATTATTTGTAAAGCCAAATTTAGACAGAAAAAGCATATTTACAACACTTAAGTTCTTTACTATAAAATTATTTTCGCATTTTTTAATGAGTTTTGTATCATGCCGTTACTTCAACTCCAATCAAAAATATCACCTTATTGGCTTCCCAATGGGCATTTCCAAAGCATTTACCCCGCACTTTTCCGACAGATAACTGGTATAAAATATTTTCGTGAAAAAATTGTAACTCCCGATGACGACTTCCTGGATCTTGACTGGTCATATGGAGACGCGGAGTATAAAAAACCACTGGTCATATTGTCTCACGGACTCGAAGGGAACAGTACACGTCAGTATATCACCGGCATGGTGAAATTGCTGAACCGCAAGGGCTTCGATTGCCTGGCGTGGAATTTCCGAAGCTGCGGAGGCGAAATGAACCGGACAGCGAGGTTTTACCACAGCGGAGCCACGGACGATCTCGGCCTGGTAATGCAGCATGCGCTGGCCAAAGGTTACGACCGCGTGCATTTAATGGGTTTTAGTCTGGGAGGTAATCTCACCCTTAAATATCTGGGTGAAATGGGTGCAAATCTGGACCAGCGAATTAAGAATGCATTGGTTTACAGCGTTCCTATGGATCTCAAAGCATGCAGCCTGTCCATTATCCGGCGCGAGAACAGGGTTTATATGCATCGATTTCTAAATACCCTGAAACCAAAGGTTGCCGCGAAGGCAGCACACTTTCCGGTGGAGATCAGCCTGAAAGACCACAACAATGTCCGGACACTTTACGACTTCGATCATATTTATACTGCGCCGCTGCACGGATTCAGCGGTGCGGATGATTATTATGCGAAATGCAGTTCCATGCATTTTGTGGAGGCTATTGCAGTTCCAACAATGATCATCAACGCCCAAAACGATCCGATTGTACCTTTTTCCAGCCTGCCACTGGACCTGATCCAAGCGCACCAGTCGGTGTGTATGGTCGCTACGCGTGACGGCGGGCATTGCGGTTTCAGGCCTGCGCGCCTGGCTGGGGGCTTTTATTGGTCGGAGACCCGCGCCGTGGAGTTTCTGACACAGGGAGCCTGAGATACTTTTGCAGACAAGAAAACTGATCCAAAGATTATTTTGTTAGTGTCATATCTAAACAGATTTGGTAATTTTGTGGCCTGTTTCGAACAGGCCGGACCCTTAGAGATAAAAATTACGTTAACTCGATCATTTTTCCAGTTATTTCCTGCTTCATGTCCACATTAACTCTCAATCCACCACCGTACATTATCATCGATTTCGACAGCACTTTCACCAAAGTGGAAGGGTTGGACGAATTAGCTGCGATCGCCTTGAAAGGCCACCCGGAGCGTGATCAGATTGTTCAGAAAATTTCTGACCTGACCAACATGGGTATGAATGGCGAAATGTCGTTTGCGGATGGTCTGCGCCAGCGCATTGCCTTATTGAAAGCAAACCGCTCACATATCGATGAACTGGTTTCCTTTTTGAGAACTAAGGTTTCGGATTCGTTTAAGCGGAATACGCAGTTTTTGACTGAGAATACAGAGCAGATTTTTATCGTTTCCAGCGGGTTTAAGGAATTTATCGTGCCGGTAGCTACGGAAATGGGCATTCTGGCCGATCACGTGTATGCCAACGAATTTATTTTTGACGAAGAAGGAAATATCATCGGTATCGATGAGGAGAACGTGTTGTCCATGGATGGTGGAAAGATCAAGATACTTTCTGCATTAAATCTATCCGGTGACGTTTACGCCATCGGTGATGGCTATACGGACTATGAACTGAAAGCGTCCGGCCTCGCTAACCGTTTCTACGCATTTACCGAAAACATCGAGCGTCCGCGCGTTACAGCGGTGGCTGATCACATCGCCACCTCTTTCGATGATTTTTTATATGATAATAAATTCAGCAGAAGTCAGTCTTATCCCAAGAGCAGGATCAAGGTACTTTTGCTTGAAAACGTCCATCCTGTTGCGCGCAAGGCATTTGAAGACGAGGGCTTCAATGTGGAGTTCGTGAAAGGTGCATTGGATGAAGACGAACTGTGCGAGCGGATCAAAGATGTGTCTATCATCGGTATCCGTTCCAAAACAACCATCACGAAACGCGTGCTGGAAAATGCCAATCGCCTGATGGCTATCGGCGCATTTTGCATTGGTACCAATCAGATTGATCTGGATGAGGCGGCTAAGAAAGGTATTGCAGTATTCAATGCGCCTTATAGCAACACCCGGTCTGTGGTGGAACTGGCGGTGGGAGAGATGATCCTGTTGATCCGTAATATCGTTGGAAAGAGCAACCAGCTTCACAAAGGCATCTGGGACAAATCGGCGAACGGAAGTTTTGAAGTTCGCGGCAAGAAACTCGGAATGGTAGGCTACGGTAGCATCGGTACCCAGCTATCGGTAGTGGCCGAGGCGCTTGGAATGGAAGTTTATTTCTACGATGCCGTCGAAAAGCTGTCGATCGGAAATGCGAAGAAGGTGAGCTCATTGGAAGAGTTGCTGGCTATTTCGGATGTGCTCAGTCTCCATGTGGACGGTCGGAAAGAAAATGCGAACATGATCGGCAAGCGTGAGTTTGACCTGATGAAAGACGGCGTAATCTTCCTGAATTTGTCACGCGGGCATGTCGTGGATATCAAAGCGCTGGCAGATGCTGTGAAAAGCGGCAAGGTGGCCGGTGCAGGCGTCGACGTGTTCCCGAAAGAGCCGAAGACCAATGACGAAATGTTCGAAAGCGAACTGCTGGGATTACCGAATGTGATTTTGACCCCGCACATCGGAGGAAGTACCGAAGAGGCGCAGGAGAACATTGGTCACTTCGTGCCTTCCAAGCTGCTTGAATTCATGAACAATGGCAGCTCTTACGGTAGTGTGAACTTTCCGGAGGTACAGTTGCCGAAACTGAAAGATTCGCACCGTTTGCTGCATATCCATGCCAATGTGCCGGGTGTGCTTGCGAAGCTGAATCAGATTTTTGCTAAAAACAATATCAATATCACAGGCCAGTATCTCAAAACCAATGAGCATATCGGTTATGTGATCGTCGATATAGCCAAGGATTATACGGAGGAATTTATCCAGGAAGTGAAAGAGGTGGAGGGAACGATCCGTTTCCGGATGCTCTATTAGTAAATGATCTGGCCGGTTTCGTTTCAAAACAACCTCATTCAGTCATTCAATCATTCAGAATTCATCAAACCGGCGATCCGGTCATTGGACATGTCATTAACATTTTTCACTCCTGGGCCAGCGGCTCTGTACCCTACCTTTGAGCAACACCTCAAGACGTTTGTCGAAAAGCAGCTGGGTTCGATTTCCCACCGCAGCCAGCAATACCGCGATCTGCATAAATTCACGGTCGACCAGCTTAGAACATTGCTCAACGTGCCGGACACGCACGCAATTCTCTTTTTGGGATCGGCGTCGGAAGCCTGGGAACGTATTCTGTTCAGCTGTGTGGAACTGGAAAGCTTCCATTTGGTGAACGGCTCGTTTTCAAAGAAGTTTTACGACTATTCCAATGCATTGAACAAATACGCCCATAAGTTTGAAAAACCGATGGGCGAAGGGTTTGTTGCTTCGGAAATTGAAGTGCCCGAATATGCTGAACTGATTGCAACTACGCATAATGAGACGAGTTCTGGTGTGCAAATGCCGGTTGCCGAGATTCATAAACTGAAACAGAAACATCCTGACAAGTTTATAGCCGTAGATATGGTGTCTTCTGCACCCTATCCCGAACTCGATTACAGCCTGATCGATACGGCGTTTTTCTCCGTACAAAAAGCATTCGGTCTGCCGGCTGGACTAGGCGTATGGATCGTAAACGGGCGCTGCCTGGAAAAGGCAAAAAGCATTCGCAACACTTATTCCATCGGCGCGCACAACGACCTGCCTACATTATGGAAGAATGCAGAGAACAACGAAACACCTGCGACACCGAATGTCATGGGTATTTATCTGCTGGGCAAGGTTGCGGAGGATTTTAACCGCATTGGCGTAGCAAACATCCGCAAGGAAACTGAGCAGAAGGCGAGCCTGCTGTACAAGTTTATTGAAAAGACTCCGGGCTTTTCAGCGTTCGTGAAGGAGAAGTCGCTCCGGTCCCAAACTGTGATCGTGACCGATACCGAAGCTCCCTCAGCGGATATTATCAAAAATATCAAGGAAAAAGGCATGGTAATCGGAAGCGGTTATGGTGCCGGTAAGGCCACTCAGCTCCGCATTGCCAACTTTCCCGCGACGTCTTTGGAAGAAACAGAAAAACTGATCCACGAATTAGGCAAGCTCTGAAATAGCTTGTAGAATAGCGTTACCAAAAGGGTGCCGAAACGTCTAAATGTTTTGGCACCCTTTTCTTTTTTGGAATGAAGCGTAACGATATTTTATGAAGCTGGTGAAGGTTTAAAATTGATCTGGCGAAGAGGCTGCTAAGTCGTGATTTTTCGAAGAGGAAGATTGCAAAATTGCTGTATTTTTTGAAATTTATATCGATTTGGGAAACAGGGAACTTAACAAAGAGTTCAATAAGGAGAACTATCAACCCCAAACCGAAACCTATGACAATCGAGGAAGCTGTTTTGTATATTGTAAAGGAGGAAGCCAAGGAAGAGCTAAGCGTAACTTTCATTAAAAACCTTCTCAGTGAAACCCAGTTTAGTCATGAGGAGATTGCTCGGCTGGTGGGCATCCGCTGAAATGTGTACAAGGCTTCGTGGAAGGAACATGGCCGGAATACGATTAACAGGTAAGCTGCCCCATCAGGCAGCTTTTTTTATACACACTCAAATTCAAACAGGATACCCGCTGCTTCAATGGTATTTTAAGGATAATTTTTTAGCTTTATGGGTTCTTACAAAAACCATTCAAAGCGGTGATTCACATTGCTACCTCAACGAGCGATACCAAGGACTGTGATCTGTGGCAAAGGATTCGGATGGGCGATGAACAGGCCTTTACCGCGATTTTTGAAAAATACCACCGGACACTCTACAACTACGGAAGCAAACTTTCGCCTAATTCATCCCTGGTGGAGGACGCCGTGCAGGATGTTTTTATCGATATCTGGCGGTTAAGACATAACCTGACCGAGCATGTTACCTCGGTCAAATTTTACCTCTACCGCGCATTGAGGAGACGCATTCACCTCGCATCGGACAAATTTCCTTCCATGGAAGAAATCACGGGCCTGGACGATGAGGACATGCCGGCCAATCATGCCCATTCAGAAGCAATACTCATAGAAGTGGAGTCGTCCTCCATGCGTGCGCAGCGCATTCAGGAATTGTTGACGCAGTTGCCCGAGCGTCAGCTGGAAGCATTGACCCTGCGGTATTTCGACGACTTCAGCATTGAGGAGATCGCAGATATTATGTCCGTCAATGAAAAATCGGTGCGTAATTTCATCTATAAGGCACTCACCTCCATGCGACAAAGTCGCGAAATTTTGCTTGTTTCTGCCCTGATTTCCTGCCTGTTACTGATTTTTTAGAATTTTTCTTCAAAAAACTTACATTTTGAAGAGGTCATTTCCGCAATTCGTCGCTCTGTACTATTGAAAGACGATCATTGCACCCCGCGAATATGAAACACGATCCTTATTCTCTGACCGAGCTGATCAGAAATGAAGAGTTTATCGCCTGGGTAATGCATCCCGACGAGCTAAACGACCGAAAATGGCAAGCCTTTCTGGAAAAGAATCCCGGAAAACGGAAAACCATCGAATCGGCGAAGGAATACGTCATTCTGCTGGCAAAAGATACCGGAAGGCATCAACCCACCCGGAAGCAAAGCGACCGGATGTGGAGTGCAGTGGAAAGCCGTATGCATGACGACACACCCAAACCTGTCGAGCCGGAGCGGCAACCGTTTCAGGCGAGTCGTGGGCAAGGTTGGAAATGGATGCGTGTAGCGGCGTCGGCTGCATTGATTTTAAGTATAGGGTCGGTCAGCTATTGGTTCTATTACAAAAAGGCCGAAAATCATGCACAGGAAGTCGCCGTGCAGGATGGTGGTAGTTTGACGGATACCATTCACAAATTCAACGACAGCGATAAACCGATGACGGTATTGTTGCAGGATGGCAGTTCGGTTGTACTGCAACCCGGCGGACGGTTGAGCTATGCGGAAGGAGCAAATAAGAAACGAAGGGAAGTGACATTGACCGGAAAGGCATTTTTTGAGATTGTAAAAAATAAGCAGAAGCCATTCCTGGTGTACAGCTACGGGCTGGCGACAAAGGTATTGGGAACGAGCTTCATCATCGACGCCACATCCGACAACAAGGAGATCAAGGTGGAAGTGAGGACGGGAACAGTTTCTGTATTTTCGATCAACAACCTTGATAACAGCCAGAAAGAAGCAGTCCTGGATAAGCCCGAACTGGAAGGCGTGACCCTGAATCATGACGACAAGATCGCATTTTCGAAGGAGAGCGGCAAGATCGTCCAGGTGTCGGCACCCATTGCGGTTTCGTCCGAAAAGGATGTGTCCAAGCAACAATTTGTATTTGATGAAACGCCGGTGTCCGAAGTATTCAGGATATTGGAAATGGCCTACAACGTCCGGATTAGATATAACCGGGAGAAAATGGGCAGTTGCCCGTTGAATGCGACCTTGATCGGGCAGCCCTTCCGGGAGAAGCTCGAAGTGATCTGCAATGCGCTCGATGCGCAGTACGAGATAGCCGATAACCAGATAACGATACTGGGGAAAGGATGTAAGTGATTTAAAGGCTACATATTGACAATTTACACTGAGACGCCGCCTATGACGTAGAGCTACCCTCTTGCCTAAAAAAAAAGACCAGCCATGTTCCAGCATGACTGATCTCAGGCTCCCCAACGGTAACGGACATTACTGTACATCCATTTGGACAATGGATGAACGGGGAGGATTTCGTTGAATAATCTCCTTAAACAACAAATTCATTCAAAAATATGAAAAAAGTTCGACGACCAGAAGACTTTCTCATCAAGCTCATGCGAATCACATTTATACAATGTATCCTGGCTGGCCTTTTCGCAGGCATCACGTGGGCGCACGACGGGAGAGCTCAGTCTGCACTGAGCCAGAAGGTTACCGTTGATATCCGGAGCGAGGAGATCAAGACGATCTTCGCGCAGCTGGAAAAGCAAACCAATGCGAGGTTCATTTTCAGTTCCAAACTGATCCAATCGGATAGGAGGGTATCTTTGAAAGTGAAAAATGGCTCATTGTCAGCCGTTTTAGATGCGATACTAAAACCCTTGGAACTGCATTATCAGGTTAAGGACGATCTGATCGTCATCAAACCCGACCACACTACCCAGCCGGCAGAGGGCATTTCGGAGGAAATACCGGTCGTGGAAGTGAGCGTGGCGGCGATAGACAAGAGTGTTTCCGGTGTGGTTAAGGACGAAGCAGGCGTGGGTTTGCCCGGCGTTAGCGTCGTTCTGAAAGGCACACAGACGGGCACGCTCACCGACGAAAAGGGTAAATATTCGCTTACCGTGCCTGCGGGAGAAAATGTGATGATCTTTTCATTTGTGGGCTTTTTGTCCCAGGAAATAGCCGTTTCGTCGGCCCAGAGTGTGCTGGATATCACTTTGAAAGTAGATAACAAAGCGCTGGAAGAAGTAGTCGTGGTAGGGTACGGTACTCAGAAAAAAGAATCGCTGACCGGTGCCATCGCGACCGTCACGAGCAAGGACATCGAACGGGTGCACGGCGGATCGACCGTCAGCTCCGGCCTGGCAGGTAAAATTCCCGGCGTCACTTTCCGCATGCCGGATGGCCGCCCGGGCGCAAGCGCCAATGTGCAGATCCGGAATATGGGCAATCCTTTGTTTGTAATCGACGGAATTCAGCAGGATGTCGAACAATTCAATAATATTTCACCCAATGATATAGAAAGCATTTCGGTACTGAAAGACGCTTCTGCGGCTATTTACGGGGTTCGTGCGGCGAATGGCGTGGTGGTAGTGACCACCAAGCGTGGCAAAATGGGTGCGAAGAACACCGTGAGCGTGGATGCTTATACCGGTTGGCAAAACTGGTCCCGTTTTCCGAATGTGGTCAATGATTCCTATCAATGGATGCTTGGTAAAGCGGAGGGAGAAATGAATCAGTTTGGCAAAACCTCCATTACCCAGGCCGAACTTGAAAAATACCGGGCAGGTACGGAACGCGGCTATCAGACTTTCAATTGGAAGGATTTCATCATTAAAAAGAATGCTCCGCTTAGCTCGGTCAACCTCAACATGACCGGAGGCTCGGATAAAATAAACTATTACATTTCAGCAACCCGCCTGAATCAGAATTCCGTGCTGGGCCGGGAATTTACATTCGACCGTACCAACATACAAAGCAATGTAGATGCGAAGATCACCGACCGCCTGAAACTGGGCGTGCAGATCAACGGCCGGATCGAGAAACGCGACCAGCCCGGTATTCCGGGAGCCGATGACTACTGGCTGCCTCGCTTCGCCATCCTGCGTAACCGCCCTTTCGAGCGCCCATATGCGAACGATAACCCTGAGTATCTGAACGATATCAAGCATAACGAAACCAACTGGGCTTACAATAACAAGAAGCTCGGCGGCTACTGGACCGAGTACTGGCGTGTGCTGCAAACCAATTTCTCGGCAGAATACCAGATTCTGGGTGTTAAGGGATTGACAGCGAGAGGCATGTACTCGTACTACATCGCCGATCGCGTCATGAACGGGCACGAGTATACCTATAAGGCCTACACCTATAACCCGACGGACGATACCTATACCGTAACCGGCGGCAGTACCAATCCCTGGCGAGAACGGGGTACTAAAAAAGTAATGCGGAATGTATACCAGGGGCAGCTGGCGTACAATAACACATTCGGGAAGCATACCATCGGCGGCACGTTCGTTTCGGAGTGGCAGGATGAGCGGGTACAGGAGCAATGGGTGCAAGCCGTGCCCAAAACCAACGTGCTTCCGCTGATCTACTTCCCCACCATGGATACTTACAATGACACCGACACGGAATGGGCGCGTATAGGGTATATCGGTAGGGTTAATTATGATTATGCAGGTAAGTATTATGTTGAAGTTTCGGCCCGCCGGGATGCGTCCTGGAAATTTGCACCGGACCGTCGTGTGGGATATTTCCCATCGGCTTCGGTAGGGTGGAGAATTTCGGAGGAAGAATTTTTCAAAAAGCTGGTCGGTCAGCGCAGCATTCTGGATGACCTGAAATTCAGAGCATCTTATGGTATCCTTGGGGACGACAATATCTTGTTTGACAACGACCCCAACAAGCCGCTGAGTCCCTACGCGTACCTGCCGGGTTATGATTATAACAAAGGCAACGTGATCCTGAGCGGAAACGCAGTGGTGACCAGCCGCGACAAGGGACAGATCATCAACACTATATCCTGGTTTAAAAGCAAGATTACCGACATCGGTGCCGATTTCTCATTGCTTGGCACCAAGATCACGGGTAGCGTTGACTACTTTTATCGCCTGCGCACCGGTCTGCTGGGCCGGAAGTACGATATCCTGGTTCCGAGTGAATTGGGGTACCCCCTTCCCGATGAAAACGTAAACAGCGACTCGCAGCAAGGCTGGGAGGGGGCATTGACCTACAATGGCAAAGCAGGTAATGTCAACTATTCGATCGGCGGCAATGTGTCCTTCACGCGCAGCAAATTCGTATCGTCTTACAAGCCGATCTTCAACAATTCCTGGGACCGCTACCGAAACTCGAAGGAAGACCGGTACAGTAATATTTTCTGGGGTTACGAAGCCACTGGACAGTTCCAGTCGGCACAGCAGATTGCCGAGTACCAGGTCAATATCGACGGACAGGGCAACCGCACATTGCTGCCGGGTGACCTGATCTACAAGGATATCAACGGGGATAAGGTGATTAACGGACTGGACGAACGGCCCATCGGCTATAATGCGACAGGTCAGCCTAATGTGAACTTTGGATTGAATTTCGCGGTGAGCTGGAAAGGGATCGGCTTCAATGCGGACTTTTCCGGTGGCGGCATGTACTCCTGGAACCAAAACTACGAGCAGCGCTGGCCTTATCAGAACGAGGGTGCATTGAACAGCATTTTCCTTGACAGATGGCACCGCGCTGACCCGTTCGATGTTAACAGCGAATGGATCCCGGGCAAATATCCTGCGCTGCGTTACAATGACGGTGGGCATATCAATTACAAAAACTCAACTTTCTGGCTGCACAATGTGAAATACATCCGCGCCCGGACGATCGAGTTGAGCTATTCCCTGCCCAAATCCATTCTCGAAAAGCTCCGTTTGCAGCGCGCCCGGTTCTATATCAATGGCTATAACCTGTTCTCTATCGATAACCTGAAAGAGTACGGCATCGACCCCGAGATCCAGGATGATAACGGTCTGCAATATCCCCAGAGCAAGTTTGTGAACATAGGCATCAACCTATCTATTTAAACCGATTGGAATCCGACATGAAAAATATATTCAAAGTACTATCAATTGCTGTATTGACACTGGGTTGGAGTTGTAACGGCGACGATTTCCTGAACCGTCCGCCTACCGCACAACTTTCCGAAGACCAGATCTGGACCGATGAAGGACAGGTACTTTCGGTGCTCGGCGACCTGTACAACCGCTACGTGGATCTTTCGACATTCAGGACCTTTAAGATTAATGATGTAGATGTGCCGGGATGGACAACGGTGGGTGAGTTCAATGAGGCGTTTTGGTCGGAAGCAGGACGTTACAACAATTTCCAGAACAACGGCTGGGACACCAAATCCTGGGCAAGCTGGGATTACGGGTATATCCGTGAGATGAACCTGTTTATCAAAAAATGCACGGCCGCCGAAAAGCTGGCACCCGCGATACGCGACCGATACGTCGCCGAAGCCCGCTTCCTGGAGGCTGCTCGGCTCCTCAGCATCGCGGCCGC
>CBFGMV010000014.1:0-122365 GCA_965649915.1 uncultured Dyadobacter sp. | reverse complement strand
CAGGTTTCAATTTTACCAAGACCAGTACAGCGGACCTCCCGGGCCAGGCCATATTGCCTAACTCGCTGTTGCTCTCACCCCTGCAAACCAATCATACCAAAATTCAGGAAGTAATCGATCAGGTGTCGGTATCCAAAAAGGTGAACGATAAGCTGAGCTTTACTCTGGGTAGCTATGTAGGTATTTCACATCTCACCTACGATACGGGCATTGCCGGTCTGATTGTTTCAACGGTCGAAAACAACCCGCATCCGGTTATCATGTCTTCTGTGGGCTTGGATGGCAAAAACTATCAGTTTACCAATTCCCGGGGCGTTGCCGCGGTAGGCTTTGGAAGCTTTAATACCAATGATTACCGGCAAACGCAATTGTCGGGCTTTGGTGCGGTGACCTGGAAAATAACGCCTGCCCTGACGTTCGATGGTGGACTACGTTACGACCACGTGCGGATACACGGGACAAACCTGTTGGGTACTGCCAACCCGGCCGCCAGCGCTGTGGGCTTTGGCGGAGCTGATGGCAACCCGCTGACTGTGTATGATAACCTCTATTCTGTTGCGGGTGCAACGCCCATTACGCCTGATAAAACGTTTAAAACGCTGTCTTTCTCAGGAGCATTAAACTATCGATTCTCGCCACATATGGCATTTTATGCCCGATTCTCGGATGGGAAAAAGGCTCCGGATTTATCCCCTTTCCTTTATCTGGACGCGAATAGTGCGCCATTGTTCGACCCCAAAATTCAGCGCGTTCAACAGGTGGAAGCCGGTATAAAAGTACAGCGGGAGAAATGGAGCTTGTTTGCTACGCCTTTTTACTCGATCCTCAGCGGCATACCGGCCTCCACTTTTGCGACGACGGTCGATAATTCCTACTATTTTACCCCTACTATCTACAATTCCATTCAAACATACGGTCTGGAATTGGAAGGTAATTACAACCTGACGAGGCAACTTTCTGTACGGGCCGTCGCTACCCTGCAGCGTTCCACGGCTAAAAACTGGGGTGTGTGGATCACGGGAAATCCTGGTCCGCAAGATGACGTGGTAGAAGACTTTTCGGGCAACCGGACTGAAAACGTACCTAACCTGATGCTCAATATTTCACCAACGTACACGGCTGGAAAGTTTACCTTGTTCGGGAGTTATCGTTACATGGGCAGCCGTGCAGCCAACGTCCCGAATGCGTTCTTCCTGCGCGGATTTAGCCAGGTCGATTTAGGTGCGGGATATGCCTTCAGCAAGGCGCTCAGTATACAGACGAACGTCAACAATGTAACCAATACCTTGGGTATGATGGGCTTTATCCGGCCCGGTGGCTTCCCGGTTGCCGCCGACCTCCAGGGTTTCACGACCGCCCAACGTGAAGCCAATCAGAATGCGGTGTATGCCGGGGCATTCATTCAACCCCGTTCGTACTTCTTGACGGCGATTTATAAATTCTAATGATCAATATCAAAACGATTGATTACCAAGCCAAAACCCCAATTTTTTCTTTCCAAACAATCCATTTCCTTCACTTAAACCAATAAAAGAAAATGTCAACTATATTGTCAAAAATCATGAAAAGAGAAACTCTTGTTCTGTTCGTTTTTTTGGTAGGTTTTGCCTTTAACGGCTTCTCGCAAACCGCTGCTCCAGCTGATTTTTTTGCCGGCAAATGGGAAATATCGGTTATCGGATCACCCAATGGTGATGTCAAATTTGTAACAGACCTTGTTCGAAAAGACGGTAAACTGACCGGAGAATTATCCAATGCCACAGACCCCGGCCAACCGAAACGTCCGATTACCAAGGTAGAAGAGAACGGTACCAATCTGGTCATCTATTTTGAATCTTCACAAGTGGGTGAGATTTCCATTAATTTAAGTAAGGTGGATGAAAATAACCTGAAAGGTACCTTGTACAACTTCGATGCGACTGCCAAACGAACAAATCAATAATACCATGCTTGTTCCCTCATTTCGTAAAGCTGCATTTTGCTTGTCCGTCTTGTATGCTACCAGCCTGCATGCGCAAAACAACCTGTCCCAGCTAAGCCCAGAACTGGCTAAACAGTTTGCTGTTTCCGATACGCTGTTCAAAGAACCCTATGTAGATGTGGACGAGTGGCGGGATATACCGGTACGTCACCGGTATGTCCACGGCGGTTTCAAGGGAACGGGTGCCCGGTTTTCCTTTTATTTCCCAACCAAAGAGGTTTATCAGGGCCGCTTCTTCCAGTACATCACGCCCTTTCCCGACAATGAAAACCTCTCGCAGGGAGCAACCGGCGAAGAAGATAAAATCGGGTTCTCCGTTACGCACGGCGCTTTTTTTATCGAAACCAATGAAGGAGGGCCCATCGACTTTGCCAAACCACAGGCGAACGATCCGACCATCGGGGCTTACCGTGCCAATGCGGCTTCGGCCCGATATGCCCGGGTAGTAGCCAATCGTTTGTACGGGCAGCACCGTTCCTATGGCTATTGCTTTGGCGGCAGTGGTGGTGCTTACCGGACTGTCGGCGGCATGGAGAATACCGACGGCGTCTGGGATGGTGCGGTACCGATGGTGATGGGATCGCCGGTAGCCATTCCCAATGTCTTCACGGTCCGTATGCATGCGATGCGGGTATTAAAGGATAAGTTCCCCCAGATTATCGACGCATTGGAGCCGGGTGGCAGCGGAGATATGTATGCCGGTTTAAATGAAGAGGAAAAAGAAGCGCTTCGCGAAGTGACCAATATGGGTTTTCCGCCTAAATCCTGGTTTGGCTATAAAACGATGGGGGTTCATGGCTTCCTGGTACTCTATCAGGGTGTGGTCATGGCCGACAGCAAGTATTTTAAGGAAGACTTCTGGAACAAACCAGGTTATTTGGGGGCTAATCCAACTGCGTCGCTTTTGAAAGCGCGTCTTCAACAGGTTAGTAAGATCAAAATCGGGATTCCGATTGATCAGGCTATCAGACTTGAATTAACCCAGCCGATGTCGGAGCGGGATCGGGGTACCGCCGATGCTGCGTGGAAAAGCATGGGCGGCCTGCCAGGGGGAATGCCGGTTGCATTTCAATTGGAAAATACAATGCCCGATATTGATTTTCTGGGCGGAGACTTGCTCATTAAAAGCGGGGCCGGAGCTGGTAAGACCTTACAGATAACGAAGATCGTCGGTGATAAAGTCGTGTTGGGACCTGCGGACGCCGCCACATTGGCCCTGGTGAAACCGGGAGATGAGGTGATGGTGGACAATTCCAACTTTCTGGCGGTACAAACCTACCACCGACACCAGGATCCGGGTAAGCAGTATCCCGTTTGGGACCAGTTGCGGGACGCAGCCGGCAAGCCGCTTTACCCGCAACGCCCTATGCTTTTGGGGCCCATGTTTACCCGGGGAGCAGCCGGCGTATTGCCCACGGGCAAATTCAACGGGAAAATGATCCTGCTGGAATCCCTTTGGGACCGGGAATCCTTTGCCTGGCAGGCCGACTGGTACCGTGCCAGGGCCAAAGAAGTCCTTGGCGACAGCCTGGACAACCATTTCAGACTCTGGTACACCGACCGCGCCCTGCATGGGGATATTTCGGCAGAAGATGACCCTACCCGCACGGTGAGTTACCTAGGCGTGTTGCAGCAGGCATTGCTGGACCTCAGCGCCTGGGTCGAGAAAGGCATCGAGCCGGCGGCTTCGACTAAATATACTGTTACAAACGGACAGGTCGTCGTCCCGCAGACCGCCAACGAACGAAGAGGGATTCAGCCTGTCGTAACTTTGAAAGCGAATGGGGGCAAACGCGCCGATGTCAGGGTTGGTCAGGCCGTTACATTTACAGCTGATATTGAGGTGCCTGAAAACAGAGGTAAGGTCGTGGCGGCTGGCTGGAACTTTGAGGGATTGCCCGAAAACAGCGGCAAGCTTGCGAACGCCTTCCCGGATGCTGCCACGTTTACCCCAACGGATAAGACAGGCTCCCGCGTTACGGTAAAAACGACTCATACATTTTCTAAACCAGGAACCTATTTCCCGACATTACGGGTGGCATCCCAGCGGGAAGGAGACGGGAAAACACCATTTACGCGTATTCAAAATCTGGACAGGGTGCGTGTAGTCGTCAAATAGGTAATTAATCGTCCAATTGTCGAGACTCACCAAACTGAATAAATCCATGGAGCAATCACTGAAAATAGTAGCGGCTATCTTTTGTATGTTTTGCACGATGTCGATGCTTTCGGCGGCCGCACAACCGGCCGGCCGGCATCGGCTGATTGTCATCACCGATATCGGCAATGAACCCGACGACTCTCAATCCATGGTACGGTTAATGCTCTATACCAACCAAATGGACCTGGAAGGGATTATTGCATCGACTTCTATTCATCAAAGCAAGCATGTTCGTCCTGAACTGATCCGAAAAACCATCGCTGCATACGGGAAAGTACAACCTACACTTGTTAAGCACGAAACGGGATTTCCAACCGCGGAGAAATTGATGAGTTTGGTTAAAAAAGGGTTGCCTGTCTATGGCATGGAAGGCGTCGGAAAGGGAAAAGATTCGGAAGGGTCCGACTGGATCGTCCGAACGTTGGAGAAAGCAGACAAGCGTCCATTGTGGATCTCGGTATGGGGTGGACCGAACACGCTGGCCCAGGCGCTCTGGAAAATACGGGAAACAAAACCGGAAGCGGAAGCCAAACGGCTCATCAGCAAGCTTCGGGTGTATACCATTTCGGATCAGGATAACTCAGGGCCCTGGATTCGGAAAAATTTCCCTGATTTGTTCTACATCGCCAGCCCCGGAGCGTACCAGCAAGCTACCTGGAGTGCCATCATGCGTGTGGCACCGGGAGCTAACAATGAAGTGATCAAAAACGACTGGCTGTTGCAAAACATTCAGCATGGGCATGGTCCGTTGGGAGCTGTTTATCCTGATGTAGCATTTGGTATGGAAGGCGATACCCCATCCTGGTTGGCTCTGGTTCCCAATGGGCTTAGTGAACCCGAGCATCCCAACTGGGGAGGCTGGGGCGGGCGGTATGAATATTACAAACCTCCGTTTGACCCAAAAGCGCAATGGATCGTGCCATTGGAAGAGGAAACCCGGCCGTTCTGGACGAATGCCGAAGATACCTATTCCCCCTGGAAGCCAGCACCCTGGGGAAGAGCTTGGGTCAAGGATACGACGGTATACAAAAACAATCACGTGACGTTTTGGCGATGGAGGGAAGAAATCCAGCATGATTTTGCTGCTCGTATGGACTGGTGTACCAAGAGCTACAAACAGGCCAATCACCCGCCGGTAGCTAAACTGACAACGCCGGACCAATTTACCGTCAGGTCTGGCGATACCTTTTCATTGAACGGGAGTGCCTCAGTTGATCCGGATGGAGATGGGTTAAGTTTTTTGTGGTTTCAATACCCGGAAGCAGGGTCGTTGAAGCAAACAATCCCGATCATGCCAGCCGACAACCTATCGGTTATCGAAGAAGTAAAAGCGCCCGAAGTGGAAAGCCCTCAGACGGTTCACTTCATTCTGAAAGTAACGAACAAGGGAGTGCCGAGTCTTGCGCGCTATAAACGAGTCGTTGTGACCATCGTTCCTAAACAGAGATAGCGACGGTGAACCTGGAAAGCTATCCTGGAAGCAACAAAGAACCCGGTTTTAAGGAATTATTCACACTACAATATTAATCCAAAACCCAATCGCACATAGCCGAGATAACGCTTCGAATTCGCATCTATTTTAAGCAAATTATGACTCATTCCGGCGGAGAAGTCGATGAATGCTTTGCCAAACACCACTTGCTGGAAACCGGCGCTGGCACCAAGGCCCAGGTGACGTTTGTTCGTATCTTGCCAGGAATAAGTTTCACTGTGGTAAAAAAGGTAATGTGTATATGGCGCAATATAAAGGCCTTGCAGGTTGTTCCCGCCAGTGCCTCGCCTCAATGCTTTTTTCTGGTTGACATAGTAGCGCAAATGCACGGACGATTGCAACTGATAGTCGTTGGCAACCAGCTTTACTCCCGGTACCGGAAAATCTTCCGAAGCAATGCGCATATAATCTAATGAAATATGCGAATTCAGCGAAAACGGGCTGCTTCTCAACTTTCGTTCATAGGATAAGCCGATGTTTCCGTTAGAATAATCCGGCGAAAGGTAAATGGTTGGCCATTGGAGCTTCCATTGTTGTTTTACGAAGTCGTCGCAACGCAACACTTCGCAAAACGGTTGGTCAACCTGCCTTTTCCAATCCCCGAAGGCAAAGCCCATACTCGTCCGGGAGGCAATCGCGATCCGGGACGACTTGCTGACTTCATAAATCAGGCCCGAAAAGCGATCCTGTTGATAGTCCTGGTAGTAAAGCCCGATTCCCAGTTCCAGCCGTCCACTATTTAAGAATCGTCGTTGCATGCCGAACTCAACCCCTATCCTTTTAAAGTTGGTTTTTACAACCTCCTGTCCCCATTGTCTTTCACCGACCAACGCAAGGAAGTTTCCTGTAAAGTTATTGCTGCTACTCCCTTTGCTGATCCTCCGGAGCATATCGTAATACCAGCGGCCATAGACTCTGCCAGCAATGATGGCCGCCATCCCGTTGTTTCTGCCCGAGCCCCCGCTCACCCCTATTTCCGCTCCTACCGACCAGGACGGCAACAACTTATATTCGTACCCCAGGTCAATCTGTGTGGCATTTGTAGACCCATTCCCGATACTGAACAGGTAATTCGGCAAGAATGTAAGCCCTGCCTTCATCATATGGCGAGAAGGTATTTTGGTCATAAAAACGTTCTCATACCGGTCCACAAATCGCTGTTTGACAAATGTCGCGGCCGGTTCTTCCTCGCTAAAAACCACCCGCACCGAATCCTGTGCGTATGAAAACTGAAACCCTAAAAACAAAAAAGGTAGATATAAAAGCTTCATAAGCGAAAAAGTTAGCAGTGTTGCAGCCGAGCATAGCTTCCTGGTTGATTAGAATTTCACACTAGCTCTATGGCAAAGAGGCCTTATTGAGAGGCCAGGGTTGTATAGGAGATTAAATATTCACCATCATCATCTCACCAGGCCCAATTGACCCGGTGCCGGTAACGTGAAAGCGCAGTTGCCAAATAATAAAACGCATTATGCGACATGGCGGTTAAACAAACGCGCATTCCAAACGCCGGGGCAAAGAGAAGTGTCAATACCGTTTACACTTCTGGCCGGTAACATACATGGCAATGCCGTAAGTTATCCAAGCACATCCGGGCAGATTTATATAAATTGCCTTTTTTCACCAAACACCCTTTCCGAATGGCACATACTACCTCCAATCCGAAGATCCACGAAGGCCGTAACGTAAAGCGATTTCGCGAGCTGATGGGTCTGAAACAAGACGCGCTCGCGTTTCAGCTTGGTGAGGATTGGAACCAGCAAAAGATCTCCCTCCTCGAACAGAAGGAAAAAATCGATTCCGACATTTTGGAGCAGGTTGCCGCTATTCTCAAAATTCCGGCCGAGGCAATTCTGAATTTTGACGAGGAGAAAGCGGTGAACATTATTGCGAATACATTTCAGGATGTCGCCTTTGAAAATTCATTCAACAATGGCACCATTAACTTTCATCCTGTCGAAAAAATCATGCAGCTTCATGAGGAGAAGATTGCTTTGTATGAACGGATGTTGAAGGAGAAGGATGAGATGATGGAGAGGTTAGAAAGGCTGATTGGGAGCAGGTAGTGAAGAGTTATTCCGTAACCTACTCCTTCGGGTAAGCAAAAATTTCTTTTGTAGTAACGTTCCCCCCAACCGCCTTCGAAGCGACGATCTGGTCAGGCGCCTTTGCTTTTTCTACCCAATCAATGATTAGACTGACCCAATCCACATTGTCGCAGCCCGGGCCGCCGCCGCAATGCAGGACGCCCGGAAGGAGGAACAGTCTTGCAAAAGATGGAGCGTTTTTGTCGCCTTTCAATATCCCATTGTAGTGCTCAATGGTCGCGTTTGCCGAAAGCGCTGCGTCATTCCAGCCATGGAAAAAGATAATCTTGCCGTTGCGTTTTTTAAACTCGCTGTAATCAGTACTTGTGGCATCCAGGTAAGATGACGCATAAGCAGTTTCCGAAGCAAAGTTTTTAAAATTGTACTTCGTATAATCGAAAGTGGAATCGTTGAAAATGAGATACTTGAAAATGTTTGTAGAAAACATATAATGCAAACTTGGCTCCTGTGTCTTGGAGGAAATTGGCGTGGTGATCCAGGGATCCCAGGAGCCCCCTTCATCTTCTCCGCCGAAAGGGAAACCGGGATAAATCTGTTTGCCATTTGCAACCAAAGGACTGTAAATAGATTTGATTGCCGCCAACTGTTTCCTTGTTATACACGCGCTTCCCGGTGTTTCGTCGGCACAAACCGACAGCTTAGAAAAATCAAACCTGCATTTGCCCGGATTGCCGATAATCCCATCAGCCGAACCGTCAAGTTGGTCACATTGTTTCAACACTTCCTTCTGTAAAAGTTTGAGATTGTCTTTGGTGATGACCGGCCTCAGTTCTTTGGGGTCAGGATAATTATATTGGCTGTGCTGTATAAATTTCGCGGCTATTGCCGGCCATGCAAATGCAGGTGCCCCAGCCACGATCCCATCAAAATCCCCGGGATAATACTGGGCCTCGACCATCGCCTGTCCGCCCCCACGGGAACAGCCAACAAAATACGATTTGGAAGGTGCCGCGCAATAGTAACTTTGCATTATGGCTTTCGAAACCACGGCGGTACGGTGGATGGCAAGCCGACCAAAGTTAAGTTGTCGCTCCATGTTGTTGTACGCCCATTTGGCATCGCTACCACCTTCGTGCCCCGTGTCTGTACCAGCTGTTACAAATCCCTCGTCTACCTTAGACTTAAAATCATTTTGAATGCTGCCGACAAAGCCTCCTCCTCCCGACATCAGAAAACGGGTATTGCTTTGTTCGGGCAATAAGATCTCAAAATTGATTTCCTTACTTATCCTTCCCATTATGCGGCAGAAAGGCTTCCGTATGACGATAGTTCCGCGCCACGGTTCGTGCGGATTTCTAATCGTATCGCCGGCATTAGGCTCGGCGACTAAAATGGTAACATCCGGAAGTTGAAGATTCTTTAACTCCTCGCAGGGTTTACAAGGTTTTACGTTTTGCGCAGAGGCAACGTAAGTAAACAACATGAAGACGAAGGAAATGTAGCATTTTCTCATAGGTGCATTGTTTGTAGACCGTCTGCGCATGCACTAATAAGACAAGAAGGATTGACTTTTAACTGGTAACAAAATCAATAGATAGCAAAACCAAGAATTTTACGGATCAAGATTTAAGTCCCGATGTCACACCGCAATTTTGGGCTGGCGCAGTATCCTCAGATGCTCCGAAGGTGTGAAACCGGTTATCTCCTTGAAATACCGGTTGAAGGACGACTTCGCCTTGAAACCGGACTTATAGGCGAGAGAAAGAAAATTGAACTCCTCCGAATCGCTGGCAGAAACCATCTCCATTTCCTTTAAAGCGTAGGCAATGCGGTATTCGTTGATGTACTGGTAAAATGACTTACCAGCGAAACTATTCAGCGTTTCGGAGAGGTGGTATTTGTTGACACCGGTCAGGCCGGCAAATTTATCGAGATTCAGGTCGCAGTCGGTGAAGAACAAATTCCGGCGCATTTGTGCCTCTAATGACTCCCATATTTCCTTTTGCTTTTCCCCGGAAAGTACGGCCTTTCGCGCTATCGGGCCCTCTGTCGCACCGATTGGCACGATCGGTGCTGTCTCGGTACGGGGTGAAGAAGCATCCGGTGTGATGCCGGCGACAAATTTGTAATAAATAATCATCACACAAAGCGCACTCAATGCCGTATAGGTGATCATGCGGACGGGGATCATGAGGTCGGCGTTGAAGAATGTATTGACAAAATAAACGGGGCCTGACACGCATACCATGCCCAAAAAACACCAGGCAATCACCGCCACAATGCGTTTTTCCACCACTTTCTCTTCCGCAAAGCCAAGCCTGATGCGTAATGCAAGCGACGCGTAACTAACGTCCGAAAGCAATATCCCGCAATAGCTTCCCAGGTTGTACCATTTGAGCAGTCCGTAACCCGATGTTCCGGAGACCATAATTACACCTGCAATGGTAAAATAAGCGATGGCGGCAGCAACAAACGGCAGGAATACATACCAGCGCGTGGCAGGCATAAAAGCGCCGTCGTCTACTTTGCGCGCATACAGGTACAGCAACGGAGCGTAGCAAAAGCCAATGAAAGTATTCATTTGCTGCCTTACCTGCTCGTCGTTCACGAACGTGTAAATCACAAATTTGATCGAAAGGTGGCATCCGATGCAGGCAATAAACATGATCAACAAAGAATCTGCGCTCGTCCGAACTTTGCCTTTCCAAAGCATACCCGCAGCGATGATCGCCTGAAAGATGCCGATTGCGATAATATGATGCATGTATTGCTTTTTTTTCCAATGCAAATTTAGGATTTCAGTATTACCTGGATATTAAGGAACCGGTTGCCCTGTGATGCCGGAGATGCTTGCACGCTTTCTTAATGATTTGTTAATAATACATAAGTATTTGAATATCAAATCATTCATCGTCTCACTCCAACAAGCAGGACGTGTACGGGTAGCAACTGTTGGCTTGGGTTGAAGTGAGAAGGAAGTCGCGGCACCTTTGCCGTAAACAATCCCGGACTACCATGTACAATTTTACTAACGTCGGTCCCTTCTCCGACAAACGATTACAACGCAGGCTACTCTGGTCGCTGACGATCCTGCTGGCACTCGCACCGCACGCTCGTGGACAGACGGTCAAAGGCACGGTCATCAGCAAGGACGGAAGTCTTCCTGGCGCAACGGTGCGAATGCCGGCGCACAACCTCTTTGCTTCTACGGAAATAGACGGTTCGTTCACGCTCGTCGCCCATACGCAAGGACATGCGCAGCTTACCATTACGTATGTCGGCTATGCCCCGAAAGAAATGGATATCGTGATCGGCAAAGGTATAACCGACCTGGGCAATATAGAATTGCGGCCCGATAGCAAGAACACGCTGGGCGAAGTGCTCATTACCGGTAGCATGGCTCCGTCTCAGATCAAAGCGATGAGCATTAAAAGAAATTCCAATGCGATCATAGACGTAATGGCTTCCGACGCCATCGGCAAACTACCCGATCGCAACATCGCCGAAGCTGTGCAGCGCATGCAGGGCGTGGCGGTGGCCCGGTACCACGGGGAAGCCGACCAGGCGACCGTACGCGGAACGCCATTTGCATGGACCTCTACCCTCTTCAACGGCAGCAGATTGCCGAGCTCCAATGTGCTGGGCAACCGGTCGTCAGTTCTGGATGCGATCCCGTCGGAAATGATTCAGTATGTGCAGGTCGCCAAAGCGATTACACCCGATATGGAAGGCGACGCCATTGGAGGCTCCATCAATTTTATCACCAGAACAGCACCGGCTTATCGCCAGCTTAATGCAAGCCTGGCCGGCGGATACAACTCGTTTTCTCAAAATGGCACTTACAATGCCTCGCTGATTTACGGCGACCGCTTTTTTAAGGAAAAACTTGGCATTGTGCTTGCCGGGGCCATTTGGGACCGCCAATGGGGCGCCGATGCATTTGATGTCAGCTACAACACGGGCTCGGCCGAGACGGCTCAGAAGAAATCCATTAATTCGGTGATGTTGAAGCGGTACATGGGTAAACGCCAGACGATGGGCCTCAGCCTGGGAATGGAGTACAAGCTCAATGGAGCAAGCAAGCTCTTTTTCAGGGGGATGCTCAACAAGTTCAATGATATCCGCCCCGTTTCGGAATCGTATATCGACTATACCAATAGCCGCTATCAGTACAATTACCGCTATTCACATTATCAGACGGCCATTCAGGGAGGTGAAATCGGCGGCGAACATCAGGTGGCTTCCAAACTCAAAGCAGACTGGTCGTACAGCGACTACAAATCGAGGTATTTTCTCGAAACACCTCCTACTTATGGTACCAAAGGTTTGCCGATAGGCACTTTCAGGCAGAAAATCACGGGCGGTTTCAATAACCTGTCCTCAGATGGTAAGCGTTACTGGGGTTTCGATTCACCCAATGGTGTTGGGGGTGATCCGATGCATTTTGACGCTGGTCTGGCCAATGAATCGGAGATCATGGACCCGCAAAAGCTGACGCTCCAGCAACTCGTGATCGCGCAGTTGAACAACAGCGAGCACGACCGGAATGTGCAGCTGAACCTTCAAACCGAAGTTTCTAAAAGTCTGAAACTGAAATTCGGGGTCAAATACCGCCACAAATACCGGGAAAGCACCTACGGATCGAGCATTGTATTCATGCCTGCCGCTGCGCTCGGTGTGCCTAACTCACCGGCATTGCTGAGCCTGGCCAGCCTGCAAACTGCAAAGCCGGCGAAAGGAAGTGAATTTTTCGGCCATATGCCTGGCGACCATAGCCAGTATGTGATGAACCCGCTTACCAAGGATCAGCTTTTTAACTTGTATGGCGCCGAATCGCTTACTAAAAACGGCTTTGTGGAAGTAACCCCTAAAACAAACCCGACGGCGCTTTACGAAGGTTCCGAACAGGTGGCATCGGCGTACATCATGGGTGAATATCAGGTCAGTGATCGGTTGCGGCTCGTGGCCGGCGTGCGTAACGAATATACCCGCATGGACCTCGAAGGCTCCGCAGCTACCATTGCCGGAACGCGGGCCACGACCGTCATTACCCCAACGAACGTGAAGAACAATTACAATGCGTTGCTCCCGATGCTGCATTTGAAATATGCATTGAGTACCAACACAAACATCCGCGCCGCCTATACCCGCACATTCATCCGGCCCAACTTCGGCGACATGACGCCCGGTACCTCTATCGACAATACCAAAACGCCGATGACCATCAGCCAGGGTAACCCTGATCTGAAACCGACATTTTCCAACAACTTCGACCTGATGGGTGAGCATTATTTTCCCAACATCGGGTTGCTCTCGGGAGGGGTATTTCACAAACGTATTGAGGACGTGGTGTTCACCAATATGAGCATGCAAACGATCGACGGCGGCAGCTACCTGATAACACAAGCTAAAAACCTGCAAAACGCGTCGCTGATCGGCTTTGAAGCGGGCATTAACAAACGTCTCGACTTCCTGCCCGGATTCTTTTCCGGTTTTGGGGTGGAGTTTAACTACACTTTTATTGACAGTCGTCTGAAGGTACCAAGGGGACTGGAAGGCAATGTAAAAATGGATCGCACCCAACTGCCTAATCAGTCGAAAAACCTCTTCAATGCGATTCTGTTCTACGAAAAGAATAACATCATGGTCCGCCTCGCAGGCAACTACCGCGGTGCGTCGCTGGAAACCATCAACCAGCAGCTTGGCCCTGATTATTACATCTGGACTGATGCCAATTTCACCATCGACGCGTCGGCAACCTACACGATCAGCAAGCGCTTACGGGCATTTGTGGAGCTTAACAACCTCAGCGATTCGCCCATCAAAATGTACATGGGTGACATTCGCCGGACCACATCCAGCGAATGGTATGGCCGCAAAGGTCAGGCAGGCCTCCGCTGGGACATTATCAAGTAAACAAATCCAATTTTAATACACCATTTCATGAAAAAGCTCATTCTCATTTTTACGTTACTTGCCCCCGTTGTTTCATTCGGCCAACTCGCCGACAGCACGCAGAGACTGGTTCACATGCGCGGCGCAGTCAATTTCAGGGACGTGGGCGGGTATAAAACCACGGACGGTCGTCAGGTCAAATGGAACCGGGTATTCCGCAGTGCCTCCATTCAGGGACTTACACCTTCGGACCTGGACACGCTCCGTGCCAGACACATTCATACCGTTATCGATTTCCGCGGTAAGCAGGAGTCCGCGCAAGCGCCCGATCGTTTGTTGCCCAATACCGATTACCTCCTCAGTCCGGCCGGCAGCGACGACGGAATGATGTCGAAGGAGCAGACGGGCAAAATGTTCAAAGGTGAAGGTTTCCTGGAAGAATTTTACGGAAAAGGCGGGATCAAGTATTTCGGGGAGCGTTATCGACCGCTTTTCCAGAAATTACTGGTCATGAACGATACTACTTCCATGCTCTACCATTGCACCGGTGGCCGCGACCGCACTGGAATGGCAACAGCGCTTTTGCTGTACACGCTCGGTGTACCGCGCCAGACGATCAACGAAGACTTTACCGCTTCGAACGTATACTTGCGCCCCATGATGGGTCGGATGATGAAGCCACTGGCCGAGCAAACCGGCATGACCGTAGAACAGCTTAACAAAAAGATGGAACTTCGCCCGGAGTTGCTGGACATCTTTTTCAATTCGCTTAAAACCGAATACGGAAGCGTGGAAGCATTCATGCAAAAGGAACTGGGTATTGGCGAACGTGAGTCCAGGATACTTAGAGAGAAGTATACAATTTAATTCAAATGATGAATTTGTCAGCCGCCGGAGGAAGTCCCCGGCGGCTGACTATCTTGTCCGATCAAGTACTGACATTACAATTGCTGATCTTCAAAAGCCGTGACATTAGTTGACACCTGATTAAAACAGACAAAGACTTCACGGTAGAACTCGGGGTGTGATTGCCAGGTCTGCCCTGTCACTATATTTCCGTCGCGGACGGCCTGTTGGGTCGAATAGGTGCCGCCGCCCATCTCGATTTCGGCACGTACATGTTCGTAAGCAGTTAGTGTTCGATCATGGGCCAATCCAGCTGTAACCAAAATCTGGATGCCGTGGCAGATGGCAAACACCCATTTGCCTTGGCGGTCAAACTCACGGACCACTTCCAACAACGCCGCGTGATTGCGCAGGTACTCTGGGGCACGGCCGCCCAGCAGCAAAACGGCGTCATAATCGGCCACCACCACCTCGTCAATCGTCAGATCTGCATCAAGACAATAGCCGGGCCGCTCGACATACGTATCCCAACCTGGTTCAAAATCGTGCATTACCAGGTTAAGGCGGCGCTTGCTGGGGGCTGCAATCACGGCAATATCGCCTGCTTCCTGAAAGCGGTGCACAGCATAAAGTGTTTCGTAACTTTCGCCACCGTCCCCGGTGACGATCAAGACTTTTCGATTCATTTGTAAACGAATGAGAATGTGGAGTGTCAATGTCGCCGTTTTACCGGCTAAAAATTCAAAAGTTAAAACGGGTCACATCCTACCCGATGTCATTGCTTTGTTTAACCTGTCCCGCCCGATGACTTTCGGAGATGTTGCAGAACCGGCTTGATCTTCTCACAGCACGGCCGCCCGACGTAGCACACGCCCGATGTTTACTATATTTATGCAAATTCCCAATTTAGTTAACAGTGGCAATCATACCCGTAAGACATATCCAGGCCGACGCTAATGAAACTGATTTTGCCGGCAATTTTCAGGTTCGGACCATTGATTCGCTGCTTTCAGATGCCCATATGGTCCAGCCGTTGCATCGGCACAGTTACTTTTACATTCTGGTTCTTCTTAAAGCAGCCGGCACGCATACAATCGATTTTGTAGAATATCCGGTCGAAGACCACACGGTGTTTTTCATGCGACCAGGTCAGGTTCATGAGCTGACGCTGGAAAGGGGCTCGACGGGCTATTTAATGCAATTTGGAAAAGATTTTCACCATCCTGCGCAGCAAGTAGGGAGCAGGATTTTTAGAAAAGTAAGCAGTAAAAACCATTGCCCGGTCGCAGCAGAGCGGTTTGAAAAATTGTACTCGGCCGCCGGAGATATTTTCCACGAGTTTTCTACCCGCGAGCACGGCTACCAGCAGGCAATTCACAACAGCCTGAGCAATTTTTTTATCCGGCTCGCGAGGCAAAGTCAGAATCCTGAAAATGTCGCTAACGAAGGCGGAAGTTATCTGCAAGATCGGTTTGAAGAACTATTGGCGATGCTGGAATTACATATTTCAGAGCACAAAGAAGTATCCTACTATGCCAATGCATTAAATCTCAGCAACTATCAGCTCAATGCAGTAACCAAAACCATACTCGGAAAACGTTGCTCGGAGGTGATCAACGATCATATACTGCTGGAAGCCAAAAGACACCTGCTGGCCACTTCCGATCAGATTAATCATATTGCCTGGCTCCTCGGCTATGAGGATGTCTCCTACTTCATCCGTTTTTTTAAAAAACACACAGGTTACACCCCCGAACTCTTCCGGCAAAACTTCGCCTGAATCCTGTATAACTGGATTTTTGTCCTACACCGAAGCCCCGTCGGCCAAATACCTTTGCGTCATTAAAGTCACATTGTACGCAAATCAGCAAAACATGAAAATGCGCGCCAGGGCCATCGCCTCGTTCAAGATCTGGATAGTCATTTATCCATCCATCACGCTCTTTCTCCAATATTTCGGTCTGGCATTGTCGCCGTTGCCCCTGTATCAGCGCACATTCATCCTGACCTTGGCCCTGGTTCCATGGACCGTGTTTGCAGGGCTGCCCGCAGTGGAATACATAGCCGGATTTGCGCGCAAAAAGACAGAATTGGAATCATAAATTTTGATTATTACATACGACATGAAAATCATCATTGTGGGTGCTTCGGGCACCATGGGCAGACATTTAGTCAATGCGTTCGGCGGAGAACACGAAATCGTGCAAGCCAGTCTGAGAAGCGGCGACGTTCAAGTCGATATTGCCAACCCGGAATCCATTGAAAATATGTATAAACTGATCGGCGGTTTCGATGCGCTCATATGTACGGCCGGCCCGACCTATGTTGGTCCATGGGAGCGCCTGGGCGACAAAGCGTTCAGAAAAGGCGTTGACGGCAAAATGATGGGGCAGATCAATCTGGTCCTGATCGGCCAGCATCATATCAGTCCGAATGGCTCATTTACACTGATCACCGGCGCTTTGACCCACGAACCCCAGCGCAACTTCGCTAACGCATCAGCCGCCAACGGGGCTGTCGAGGGGTTCGTGCGGGCAGCGGCGATCGAACTGCAAAATGGTGTCCGCATCAATGCTGTCAGCCCGACCGTCATCGAGGATTCGCCTCAGTACTTTCCCTACTTTCCGGGAGAGGTGCCGACTTCGATGAAAACGCTGGAATACGGATTTAGGAAAAGCGTATTCGGAGCCGGCACCGGACAGGTTATCTCACTCAGGTAGGATGCTATGCACAATATGGTGAAGCCGGCTTTACCGGTGGCATTTATATGCAATCTTTGCTGCATGGGTCAAATGCTCACACTAAACCTTTGATTGGAGGAGGCGAAAATCAGTAACAAAGCGCATACAATTGTAAATGCAAGCCGGGTATTAGCAAGGCTGGCACCCATTGACAATGAAGTTGGTATTAAAGTACCGTACTTTGTCACGAGACCCATTCCAGAATTTGTTGTTAGATACAACAACCGGAATGGGTCCTTAAAATTGATTAAAATGGCATATACTATATCACTGGTTCTTTTCCTGATATTTCTCTTTCTGTCCGGGCTCCATTTTTATTGGGGAGTGGGCGGCCGTTGGGGATCAAAAGGCGTTTTTCCTACGCAAGACAACATGATCAAAGCGAATATGCCGGGCATCGTTCCGTGTTTTATCGTAGCGATCGGGCTGCTGGGAATAGGCATATTTGTTTTGTCGAAAGGAGGATTACTTCACCTGCCGCTCCCTGTCTGGCTTGACCATTACGGCCTCTGGGTTATCGCAGCCATATTTATTGTCAGGGCTATCGGCGATTTTAATTATGTAGGTTTTTTCAGAAAAGTGAAGCACACCAGGTTCGGAAAAAACGATCAGAAATATTACACACCGCTCTGCCTGGCAATGGGTATTCTGGCGGCGGTCCTGGCACAGCTAAATTAGCCTGCCGCATTATTGATTGTAAATGCAAGGATTGTCAGAACGACGAGCGCAACAACCTCATCCGGCCATATCCATTGCAATGCCTGTAAGTTGTCCGGGAACTTCCGGCAGATTTGTAGCTACGATTTTGCATCCGTTGATGCACAGGCAGGAAATAAAAAACGAAACACTGCCAGAAGTGACAGTGTTTCGTTTTCGGTTAAATCTGGCCATTGCCATTTGGGTCAAATTCTACAATCCATTCAATGCCATATTTGTCCCGGAACATTCCGGCGTATGTACCCCAGGGGCTGTCGTCAATGGGCCCCTCAATATCTCCACCTGCCGATAGTCCATTAAATATTTTGTCCGCCTCTTCACGGCTGTCTGCGCTAACGGATATTTTAGACCTGTTTTCATCCTCATTTACCCGTCCCATAAATTCGGGAATGTCATTGGCGATTAACACATTGTGTTTACCAATAGGCAAAGCGATGTGCATTATTTTGTTTGCTTCATTTTCTGCTACCTGAAAATCAGGGCCCGCCAGGTCGCCAAAGCGAATGATTTTTGTGAACTCGCCCCCAAAAACTGACTTGTAAAAGGTGAAAGCTTCTTCAGCATTGCCATTAAAATTGATCCACGGATTAATTGCTCTCATAATTTTATCTTTAAGTGGTTAATTTTCAATCCATTCAGCATCATATCTCCTCGCTACATATTCCATTTTTATAAACGGAAGATAATTCAAAGAGAACTAGCCTGCTAAAAATTTATCGCCAAAATCTGTCATGACCTAGTTAAACCGCCACCGTATGGTTAAATGAAATCGATGGAGCTATGATCAATGCAGCCGAGTAAGTCAGATGCCGCTTGGTTTCCTATTGCCCGCATGCTTGGCAAAGGTGCAAATGAACCTGTCTGTGTATGTATTCCAGGCAGATCGCGGGGTGGCAGCTGTCCGACAATGCGATGGGAAGCTTCTTCGGAGAACCATTGGTAAGGACACTTTTGAATCGGAAAATAAAATGTGGTCGGATCGTGTACCCGGATCGGGATTGACAAAGCGTCTGTGAGCAAGCTGTCGAGTGGTTTGAGGGCCGGTAGCACGATTGGCGCAAAATCGTTAAGTTAGCCAGCGTTAATGACATTCGATTTCCATCCTATGATATGTTGAGTCTGATAGGTCTGGCTATTACCTTTTTCCTGGCCGTCATTTTGTGGGGCAAGCACCACAAGACCAGTGCCGACTACACACTGCTGATCTGGTTGCTGCTGATCGGCGTGCATCTGGGGTTTTACTATTCCGTCACGAGCGGGAAGTACCTTCAATTTCCATATCTGTTGGGTGTTGAAATCCCCCTTCCGCTCGCGTATGGCC
Organism: uncultured Dyadobacter sp.; assembly: GCA_965649915.1. Taxonomy (GTDB): domain Bacteria; phylum Bacteroidota; class Bacteroidia; order Cytophagales; family Spirosomataceae; genus Dyadobacter. The sequence continues at coordinate 103,163 of CBFGMV010000014.1, read as the reverse complement.
CATTGCTGTATCTGTACACTTCCGAGCTTACATCGCAGACGCCGGGGCGGCGATACCGCCTGCTGCATTTCGTCCCTGTGGCTTTGGCATACCTCTATATTGCACCATTTTATGTATTGACGCCCGGGCAGAAGATCTGGGTGTACCAGCACGAAGGCGAGGGTTTTAGTCAGCGACAGTTGCTGCTGCTGTATGCGATTGTACTTTCCGGTGTGTCGTATGCGCTGTGTTCGTGGATCAGGCTGCAAAAGCATCGCAAGCGCATTGATGCGCAGTTCTCTAATACGGAAAAGATCAACCTGACCTGGCTGCGGTACCTTATTGCAGGGATTTCGGTGATCTGGCTAACGATTTTCCTCGACAACGAGGCCTATATTTTCGGCACCGTCGTGGTATTTGTTTGCTTCATAGGGTATTTTGGTATCCGGCAAACGGGAATTTTTACCGATCAGTCCAGGCTAGCATGGGAAGGAGGAAATCCTGTTCCCAAAATTTCCGCTGCGCCGTCGATTGCGGCAGGCGACGCGCCGGCTACTGAACCCATTGCTGAGGTGAGCCATGCACCGCAGGATGCCCGCGAGAAATCGAAATATGCGAGGTCGGGGTTGAGCCAGGACGTGGCTCTGCTTATTTACGGAAACCTGGAAAACCTGATGGCACGTGAGCGGCTTTTCACCGACCCCGAACTTACCCTGATGCAGCTGTCCGAAAAGCTGGGCACCAACGCCAACCACCTCTCTCAGGTCATCAATATGATTGGGAACAAGAGTTTTTACGACTACATTAATGCACTGCGGATCGAAGAGTTTATGCGGATTGCCGTGCTTGATGAAAACCAGAGGTACACTTTGCTGCATCTGGCTTTCGAATGCGGCTTTAATTCCAAAACTTCTTTCAATCGCAATTTCAAAAAGCATACGGGCTTATCGCCCAGCGAGTTCCTCACCCGGCAGGACATCCACCTCCAATAGCAACCCACGGTGCTGCCAGCCTAACTTCGTGCCAGCCTATACGCCGGGACGACACCAGCTGTGCAGGATTCCATCTTTGTGCTGAACATTAAATCAGCAAAGATGAAAAACCAACTCCCCCGCCGGCCATTCCGCGGTCGGATTATCCGCATGGCATTGCAAGCCGCCTTTCTCATCCCCGTCCTGGCTGTCTGGACCCTTTCCTGCACCACCGACCACGTCCCGCCCGTCGATCATCCGGATGCGGAAAAGTACCAGCGCATCGTTACGCGTTTCATGGAAGCAGGCGCCTCAGGCGTGAGTGTGACGGTACGCTCGCCAAGGGGTACCTGGCAAGGCACAGGCGGCTATGCCGACAAGGCGAAAGGCATCGCCATGAACCCCGGACACACGCTCAGGATGGGCAGCATCTCGAAGGTATTTACAGCCGTTACCATTCTCAAATTACAGGAAGAAGGTAAGCTCTCCGTCACCGACAAGATCAGTAAACACCTGCCATCGGGCGTAACCAATCGCATTGCCAATGCCAGCGAGGCGACCATTGAACAATGCCTGAACCATACGTCGGGGATCCGCGAATATCTTGACGATGAGACCATCGAAGGCATTGCAAGCGGGCGGATCGTCAAGTATCCGGCCGCCCAAAACCTGACGCTCGTGTATGATAAACCGGCAGATTACCCGCTTGGCAAAGGCAATTATTGTAACACCAATTACCTGCTGCTTTCGGAGATTATCCGGACCGTGACCGGGCAAAGTGCTTACCATATTGTCCGCGAAAAATCGATAGAACCGCTGGGCCTGCGCAATACTTACGCCAGCGTGGTGTTACCGGCCTCGCTGACACAGTCTTATTTTGAAACCGGCGGTTCGATGCAGGAAGTGACCTGGGTAGATAACAATGCCGTGGGTGGAGAGGGCCAGCTTGACGGTGGGATGATCTCAACGCCCACCGACGTGGCCGCATTTCTGGAAGCATTGCTCACGGGAAAAATCCTATCACCCGCCTCACTCGCCCGCATGCATACCTACCAGGACATTGACCCCAATACTTTGCCCGACGAGCTGAAATATTACAAGCAATACGGGTTGGGACTGATGAAAATCGAAACGGATCATGGGACGGCGATCGGCCATGACGGACATGTTTATGGGTTTGTAGGAAAAGTATTCTATCTTCCGGAGCATCAGACGACTATCGCGATTTTGCTCAATGGCTGGTCCCCTTCCAGCGTAGCGGTACTCAATGCAAAAAGCACTTTTAACCTGTTATTCTGAAAACTTCCATTCCATGCAACGCAGAAAATTTCTTCAATCTTCACTCGTGGCCGCATCAGGTACGGCCGTCAGCACCAGCAACACATTAAGCAGCACCGCACCCGCCGCAAGCAGGGAAATATACGAATGGCGCGAATACGAATTCCGTTTCGGGGCAGATCAGTCGCAGCTGGAAAACTATTTCAGAACGGCGTTGATCCCGGCATTGAACAAGCTTGGCGTTAAGTCGGTAGGCGTATTCCGGGAATGGCGTGCGTCTGACCCGGCCAGGTTCTTCGCGCTGATACCCTATGCTTCTCTGGAACAGCGCATGACGGTTCAAGAAACATTGAAGACGGATCAGGATTATATTAAAAACAGCGCGGCATACAACGGAATCCCGGTTGAAAATGCGTTATACAGTCGGTTCACCTCCTCGTTGATGATCGCATTCCAGGGCTGGCCAGCCATCACGGTGCCGGCGGCAGCTCCGAGGGTGTTCGAACTGAGGACGTATGAAGGTTACAGTGAGGAAGCCGTCGCCCGAAAAATCGGCATGTTCCATGACGGCGAATTCCCCATTTTCAAGCGAGCCGGGCTTAACCCCGTCTTCTTTGGAGATGTCATTGCCGGCGACAAGCTTCCACGCCTAACGTACCTGCTAACCTGTGAGAGCATGGAGGCGCGCGACAAGGGTTGGGCGGCATTCATTGCCGATCCCGCGTGGAAGAAACTGGTAGGAGACCCAAAGTATGCGAACACGATTTCCAAAATTACCAATAGCTTTCTGATACCTACGGACTATTCGCAAGTGTAGATCGCCGGCGCCCCTAACGACAGACAAACCATGCCTCCGAGCTCCGGCTGGACATATGCAATTGAAAATTGCGGAGGAATTAGCAGATACTTTTTGTTAGACAACATTTCGTTTTTCTAATGTGATAGAAATAAAATTGCAGCTAGCTAAAAACACAATGAGTTGTTCACAGGATTGCTCACTGGCTTATTAAGTATACTAAATGTTTTGCTGCGTTCCGGAAAAACAAAAAGCCCGCAAATTATTGATTTGCGGGCTTTTGATGCTTTTTGTAATGATACTGGTGGAGATGGTGGGATCCAAATCGAACACCTAACCAGACTGTTAACTCTGATACAGACGATTAAATTGGAAGAATAAGCCATAGTTTTTTGTATGGGGAAAAATTTTTCCCCTACCTCGGCTTTCCACCTATCTGCTATCTTTGGATCAAATCATGTTAGTTATGTATCAGAAAAAAATCCCAGAATTACTCGATTGCGGATTAGCCGTTGCGATCAAAGTGGTGGGCGGCAAATGGAAAGCATGGATCATGGACTGCGTGCGCAGGGGTATCTGCCGCCCGAGTGCAATCCACCGTGAAATGCAGGCTGTCAATCCACGTATCATAAATCTTCATCTGAAAGAATTGGAAGAATCCGGCATCATATACAAAGAGGTTTATGCCGAAGTCCCCACACGCGTAGAATACCGGTTCACTCCTGTTGGCCAAAGTATATTGCCAGTAATTGACGTACTGGAAGAGTGGGGAAACACACATAAAGAGTATGTTAATCGAAATAATGCCGGTTATGATCCCGGATCCTGCCATCTGTTACCTAAATCGCATTAGCCAATTGCCATTAATGATACCGGCGGCTTGGATTAGCCAGAACTTTTAAACGGCCGGTTGCCGCATTACTTTAATGATAGCAGCGTGCTCCTCTTTGCCATATCCTGCATCGATTGCCTGCTGGAAAATGTTTGCGGCAAAAACAGGTAGCGCACTGCTGATACCTGCTTCCTTCGATAATTGGACCAGCAGGTGCAGGTCTAGTCCGGTGGTCTGGATGGTACTTTCAGGGTCGCTAAACTCGCTGTTTTGTATCACCCTCCCCATGTGTTCGGATTCGCTGGCAAGCATGGGTGAAATGCTATGAATCAGCTTGCCGAATTCATCTGTCCTGAATCCTTCGTTTTCACAGATCAAGGCGCCATGGCAAAATCCTATCCAACTGCCAGCCAGATAGGCCAATACTGCCGAAAAAAGCGCTGCCGAAGCACCGGCCTCACTCCCCAGGAAATTAATGTTGCCCGCAAGGACGTTTAAGGTGGCCTGGTGCTCTCCGAATTTTTGCTCGTCTCCACTAATCGAAATGGTTGCCTCGCCAGTGCCGATCTGCTTCGGCCATGCGAGGATATCGCCGTTCAGACAGGCCGCGCCATGCGCTCTGCACCATTTTTCCAGCTCACGCGCTTCGCTGGGCGTACCAGTGCTCAGTTGCACGATCGTGCGGCCGGCTAAAACTATGGCCACCTCCCGGTTACCGATTAAATTGTTGGTCGTTTTATAATCAGATACACATATGACCGTCACCGGGCTGGCCTCTATCGCCGCAGCGATGCTTGCCGCCAATGCCGCACCCTTTTTTACAAAGGGCTCTGCTTTCGCCGGATTTCTGTTCCATACCGTTACCTGAAAACCGTTTGCGATGAATGCGCCCGCCAGGGCCGCGCCCATGGAGCCAAGGCCGATCACGGTAACCCTTTCTTTTACATTGATGAATGTTCCTGTCATTTGATTTTATCGATTTCTTACAAATACAGGTGCAAATTAGGTCTGTCGGGCGGCCCCGATCAATAAGGGATAAAAGATTCAGGTAGAGGAAAAATTTAACCCTGGCCAACATTTGTTTTGTTGCCACAAAGTCGCAGGCCGGCAATGACATCCTTATGTCAAACCATGTCAGTTAAGACAATTTTTCGTTGATCGCGGCCTGAGCTCGCTCCTCACTACGTGCCAGCTGAACGTTTCAACAAAGCAGATTGGACTTTTAACCAAACCTGAGATTTCGCCAGATAGCGAATTTTGTATCCGAAAACAATGCCGGACGTATCTGGCAGAGATTTTAAAAATGTTCAGTGATCTCTCCCACTTCTCATACGCGTATAAAAGGGCATTCGGCAACGCGCCCGGCAAACTCAGCAGAAGCTGACAGATTTTGATTACTTATTATTTACTAAAACAAAACCGAAAATGGATTTACAATTGAAAGGAAAGCGCGCCCTGGTGACAGGTGCAAGTTCGGGTTTGGGCAAAGCGATCGCCCTGATGATGGCAACCGAAGGTGCTGCGGTAATTGTTCATGGCCGAAATGAGCAGCGCGCCACGGAAGTTGCCCGGCAAATCAGGGAAGCCGGCGGCATGGCAGAAATAGCGATCGGAGACCTAGCCACCGACGAAGGTGCAGATGCCGTGGCGGAAGCCGCATTATCAAACGGCAAGATCGATATCCTGATCAACAATGCGGGGGTGGTCAGCCACAAAAACTGGTCGGACGCCGAGGCAGACGACTGGCTGGAAATTTACAATGCCAATGTCGTTTCCTACGTAAGGATGATCCGCCGGATCGTACCGCAAATGAAAGAACTCGGCTGGGGACGTGTGATCCACATCGGCGGTGGGCTGGCTATACAACCGATCAAAGAGCAGCCGCATTACAATGCAACGCTTGCGGCACGCCACAATTTGTCGGCTTCCCTTGCCCGGCAATTGAAAGAGACCGGCATTACGTCCAACGTCGTCTCGCCCGGAGCGATCATCAATCCGATGGTCGAACAATGGCTGATCGATGCGGCGCCGAAGTTTGGCTGGGGCACTGGTCTGGAAGAAATCAAGTACCGCGCCGTCCAGGACCTGATACCCAACGATACCGGAAGGTTTGGCTATCCCGAAGAAGTCGCCGGGGCGGTACTCTACCTGACCAGTCCGCTCGCCAACTACATCAGCGGCGCGATCATCCGGGTGGATGGCGGTACAATAAAAAACGTTTAGTAACCCGCTTCGCATGGCCCTATTTGCAAAAAATTCGTAACCTACTTTGAATCCCGGATGGTATTCATAGGGTCCATGCGCACCGTCAGAATATGCTCCGCGTGACATGATGGAACTTATCAGCTTCCTGAGTGCCTATCAAATCGCGTGAGTGTATGCTGCGGGTTATATACTTGTTTCAGCAGATCGTTGATTACACTTATTCATTAATTGAACTTTCCACTGATACTGCGGATACACAGCTTCCCAACATTCGTTTGCTGATGGTAATGAACAATAGCCGTAGGCAAGTTTGATTTCCAGCGTCCCGGCGTTGACGGTACCGGAAATCAATTTCACGGAGTATCCATTGGCTGCAATACCCCATTCTCCTCCCGGGTTCAGAAAGTACAGTCTTACGGGATAACAAAGTTTTTCCGGCTCACAAGTTCCGCTCCCGGCACCTACCAGAATTCCGGGGCCGTCGGCTCTAAAATTGACAATGACCCGCAAACCGTTTGCATCTGCTTCTCTTTTTGAAGATAAAATCTGAGGGGCTGTATATTGATTTAATTCGCATTCTGTTTTTGGTGCCTGCGCAGTTATGCTGAATTGCAACGGAGAACCATTTACATGCAGGCCACCGTGATTTTTTAAAGTGGCGTACACACTATAATTCCCCGGCTTGTTTCCAAGCGTCCAGACTGTTTCCGCGACTCCATTTGCATTTGTAAGCGATACAAATGGCTTTGGAACTCCTGTGTTTGAAGAGTAACCTTCCCAATTGACGGCAATATTGTTAAGTGGTTTTTCATCTTTGTCTGTCACTTTTACCATCAGTGGGTTCGGTAATTGCTTTTCCAGAAATCCCTCCTGGTTGCTCCCGCTTACAATTGCAATTCGATACGGAAGCGCGTTCGTAGGGATCGCCGTAAACACAACCGGTGAACCAGTGGCAGATGTACCATCCTTTTTCTTCACAATGACCTCCACGTTCTGGCCACCCGACGGCCCCAATATCCACGAGGCCGACGCCAGTCCCTGGGCATCGGTGATATGCTGGCGACTCTTGAATCCGCCGCCGCCAGCCAGGATTTTCCATTCGACCGCCACGTCCACTTCGGGTTTGCCCTCGCCGTTCAGCACCCGCACCTTTAATGGATTTGCCAACTCCTTGCCATACTGACCATTCTGGCTGTTGCCGGAAACGATCTCGGCTTTCCGGTCATTACCATCAAATGCCGTCGCCTTAAACAAAGCTGTCGTCGAGCCTTTGGCTTTGTTGACGTAAGCTTCCAGTTGTTGGACTCCCTTGCCCGGTGTCCAGCTTACTTGCGTAACACCATCATAGTTAGTCTCCGTTTCCGCCTCGCTCACCTGGCCTCCGCCTGATTTTACAGCCCAACTGACCGTTGTTTTAATGGCCGGCTTTCCGTCTTCTGTCTTGACTTTCACCACCAATGGTGCAGATAGTGCCTTTCCGGCTTCACCTCTTTGATCGTCGCCGCTCACGATTTCAGTTTTGTAACCGGGCAGCTCGCCGCATTTGACCAATTTTAATCCTACAACCTGGAAACAGGTATCAATGGAGGCCTTGGCCTGGAAAAGGTCGTTCGTATGCGCTGTGATATTGGCCCCGGTCATGAATTTGGTCGCAATACCCAGCAGCGAAAGCGTCTTGCCGATACTTTTCAGATATTTGAATGCATCCAAATCTCCCCCGCAGTCTTCCAGTATTTCCTCAGCACTCTGCAATGCTTCTCCGGTAATGTCCAGAGCAAGCGCCGCAAACACGGCGGAGGAATTAGCATGTGCCAATGCAGTCTCGCGCTTTGCCATCATACTGGTCAGCAGCTTCGGTATGGATTCGGCAACGCTGGTCGGGCAGTCCGAGGCAAAGGGGAAAAGGTCGCGCAGTATCCCCAAAAGGAATCGGTGGACATTGTGGTTCCTAGCCATGCGGCTTTCCAGGGTTTCGTCTCCCTCAAAAGGTTTGCCGGACCTTATCCTTATCGTATACTCACCATTTCCCGAAAGTGTAAACTGCGCAGGTGCGGGAATCCCGTACCCGTCACCGAACACGCCTGCGGCCGCTTCCGAAAGGCTGGTTGCAAAAAGTGTCCGTCCGGCGATCACGTATGGAGGGCCTACCTGCTTTCCGTCCTTGTACACGCCTGCCACATAGGTATGAGCCACCTGGTTATTCATGAGCTGTACCTCAGTATTGGCTGTCTTTATTTTCACTGGGTCACGATACCCGGCAGTTTGTGTTGTCCTAAGTCCGGTACTGGATTTAAAAACCGCGGTGATTGCAGTCATCAGACCCGTATTGGTCGTGTCGGTTATTGCTTTTCCCGCTTGCAGCCCCATAGCTACCTGATTTACAAGCTCTTTGTAGGAAGGATCCGATTTAATTTTTCCGATCATTTCCAGCTTGCCCGACACAGATAATGAGCGCAATGTAAGCGTGTTCATCAGAAGCGCCAGTGCTGTCGACTCGCTGGAAATATCGTAATCGGTCTGTCCGGGATAATTGTAGCCAAGCAAAAGCACGTCGCCATTCCGGTTATTGAGCACTGTTGTCGATACATTTCCGCTTGTATCGATTGCAAATCGGGAAGCAACTGGGATGCCTTTTCCAGCGGATGAAAGAACGGTCAGGCCGGAAGTGTCGACTTTTGTTTGGGCAGGCAAAATAATTCTTCCGGCGATTTGCCCCTCGCGCACGACCGGGCCGGGTACCTGCACGGAAATTTCTTTTGTACAACCCAGCAACAACACTAAGAAGAAAAAGAATTGTAATGGTAAACGTTTTTGCATCAAAATTCTGACAAGAAGGGTGAGTTGGGGGATTACACGCGGCAACCCAGAAAACAAAAATATATCGTTCAACCAATGTGCACAATACTGGCAATTCAGTATTTTGGAGCCATACTCAACGATCCGGTACCGTGCAAACCACTTTTGACCTACATTCCTTTCGGCGGATTTGGCGTTCCGAAACACTTACTTCGGATATCGACCCTCGCAGTGAAATTATTCAGTCCAATCCTTTGCTGGAAGAAACGTTGCGCCTTCGTAAAGCATCAGTCGCTGTCATTGATCTTCAGAAAATGCGTTACCTATGTTCAATCGGAGATCTGCAACCCATTATCGGATGGAGTAATGAGGTGATCATGCGCGAAGGTGTAGCGTTCTTTTTATCTAAACTTGAACCGGTAGACTACACTGGACTAGAAAAAATGTCGATGGTGATGACGGATTACGTGACCACCTTGAGTCCGGCAGATGTAGGCACTTTCAAATCCTTTTTTGATTTCAGAATGGTACGACCAAATGGAGAAAGAGTGCGGATTTTGCAGGAAGGTATTGTGCTGCAACAGGATACCAGCGGCAACATTTTACTTCTTTTAGCATTGATATCGGATATTTCCCATTTAAAACGAAGCAATCGCCAGCATCTTCGGCTGGCCACAGAAAAGGAGGAGTGGATTTATGTATTTGAAAATGAATCCGGGCGTTTTAAGAAGCTTGAAAACCTAAGTAAGCGGGAACTCGAAATTGCAAAATTAGTTGGCGAGAAAATGACCAGCCAGGAAATAGCGGAGCGCTTGTTCCTTAGCACCCATACCATTAATACACACAGGCAAAACATGATGAAGAAAACCGGAATGGCCGACATGATGGAAATAAACAGCTTCCTGACTGCCTATAAATTCCTATAATGCCATAACCCAACCCTTCGTGCACAATTTATCGGATTTGAACTTACTCACGGTTTGACAAGAGCATTTTGAAAAGAACTCGGTAACCGAGCTTTTATGTAATCTTTTAACATTTATTGATTGCCTGTTACGCACAATCGGCCAGATGCCGGGCAAGGAAGTTTTGCATTTGAGGAAGGATCAACGTTTGTACTCTAACACAACACTCGTCACCGGAAGTTGACGCACCGCAATTCAATGCTGCGCATATCAACAAAGCTCCAATCGTCCAATTTCTTCCTTTCGCATTAAGATACTCTCTATAAAAGACTGGGGAGACTTCGCCTGTAATGCTACTCGTGAGTTGCAGGCTTGATTATAGTTACTCCAAGTTTGGGCACGCGCTCAAATATGATTTTTTGACAATAAGCGCAAATCTCGTAATCTAATTTGATTCATGCCAGGTTGCGGGCAAAGTTCCATAAAATGGCTGCCTTCCTCCGCAATCTACGAATATATGCTGCAATATCACGCCGGGATCGATCATGTAAATGGTGAGCTTATGATTACCGGCCGGTAGCGTTGGTATTTCCAGCGTGCGTTTCGCCGAGTTGGCGAGCACGTTTTGCTTCCATTCATTGCTGCGGCCGATGGTTTTGAAATTGAATATCTTAACTGGTCCGTCGTCCACTTTTACGGCATAACGCATTTCGAAATCCTTGTTGAGCGGATAAGTGGGCAGGGTACTCACGGTTACGGTCGCCGGAGCGTCGGCGAATGTGTGGAATTCGTATTCTGCCGCCGGATTTTTGGCTACGTTCGTCGTATCCGGCGTTCCACTGAATGTGAGCGGGAATGCCTGCAATGCGTCGCCGTTACCTGCCAGCGCTTCTACAACCGCCCAATTGCGCGTGGAAGTGTTTTTCAAACCGGTATACCTGGCGGCATTCATGGAAATGTGCTTATCGCTGACAACATAGCCTTTGAAACCCGGTAATGTGTTGGCGTCCGCATTGTTGGCGGTGATTTTAAAATCGTAAATATCCTCTCCCGCTTCCACCCTGACATGACCGCTCAAATCGCCGATGCGCGCATTCGCCCAATCGATTTCCACCCAAATGCGCTGCTCGCTTTGGGCATTGTCCGGCTGCAATGCGCCTTGCGTTGCGCTTACCCTGATCCACGGCTCGGAGGCAGTGACGCGGAAGTTTCTGGCGACATTTTGCGTCAGAAATACGTCGATAAACCGCTTTTGCTTATTCCATCGGTCGAATGCAGGCAGCGTAAACTGGCGCTTTTTGCCTGATGCCACGTCGGTAGTATCCAGGCCTTCGGGCAATGCGCGGAATGCAGGCAGGTTCGGCGTCACGGCGGGTTTGATGTCCGGCATTTTGAACACCGGCAGCCCGCGCGGCATCAGGTCCATCATGCCCTTCCATTTGCCATTCAGTAATTTTTCATTGAAAATACCCGTTTCTACGACGATTTCGGCATAGGCTTGCCCCGAGAGCCTGGCGTAATGCGCGGCACTGAGGCGTCCCTGTCGGGCGTATAGCAAGGCTTTGTCGCGGTAGAGGAATTTGCGGTTCATCAACGCGGCCCCTTTCACGGGGTAACCCACGAGTTCGAAAAACGCAGGCTGGTCTTTTTCAGCGATTTGCGACTGGATGGCGGCAGTTTCGGATAAAAGCTTATTGTAATCGTCGAGCCGCTGCTGCGCCTGATCGCCGTAATAATGGTGGTTATAAGCGGTATTGCGAATGCCGGTAGTCGGTTCGGTCTGGCTCCAACCCATGTATTCGGGCTTCCTTTCGAATGCGAGGTTGTAATACTGCCAAAGTACTTCCGAAATGGCGACGCTATTTTTGTTCCCAAAAATACTGGCCAGCCATTGTTTCAAATGCATTTTGGAATAGCCCGGTTTTTCAAATGGTTTTACATGATAAGCCATATCCAGGAAAAGCTGCATAGCATATTCGCCGGGCTTGATGTCCCCGATATTCAGTACCCACAAGTGGCGCGCATTCAATGCATATGCTTTGGTCATTTCCTCCCGCATATGCGCGGGATGCGTCGTGTTCAGCCACAGATAATCGTGCGGGCGGCCCCAGTAAGAGGCATGATAATACACGCCCGAGCCGCCAGAACGCCGGTTTTCTGCCGCATTGCTCAGCCTTTGAATATAACCATAGTTATCATCCGGCCACACGAGAGTAATGTCTTCGGGTACCTTCAATCCGGCATCGTATATTTCCAGAACCTCTTTATAAGGTGTAAAAACCTGCGGTACTTTGGTAATGTCCTTATTCACATACTTTCGGAGCATTTCCCGCTCCACGCGGATGATCGTATCGAGCAATGTCACGGTTTCGGGAATTGTTTTCACGCCCTGGATTTCGCCATCGTGCACGCCCCGCATTCCGGTGGTGTAAATGCCGTTGAAATGACTGCTCTCCTTAATCCGCGATTCCCAGTATTGCTCCACCTTCTTCCGGTTGGTCACAAAATTGAAATGCCCCATCGTTTGCTCGTTCCATTCGCTCACATTATTGCGGAGCATGGGTTCCGCATGCGACGAGCCCACGACGATCTGGTAATCTTCGGCAGCTTTGATATTGCCTGGATAATGGTAAAATGCCTTGGTACTCGGGTGCATCGCCGGCCAAATGAGGTTGGCTTTGAGGCGCAACAGCAGCTCAAACACCTTCGCGTAGGTCTTCGGACCGATGTCTTTCGTTTCCGGCTCGAAGGTTTTCGCGGCCCAGGGTTGCAGGCCCCAGTCCTCATCATTAATGAATATCCCCCGGAATTTGACGGACGGCGACGCGGAAGTGTAGTTTGGGATGTCCAGCGAGAGCGTTTTCCGGCGCGCCGGCACCGCATCCGCCCACCAGTACCAGGGCGTAACGCCTATCTTTTCGGAAATCGCAAATGCACCATAGGCCGTCCCGCGCACGTCGCTGCCGGCTACCACCAGTGCCTGTGTGATGTTTTTCAAAGGTTTATTCAAAACACGCAGCGAATACCGCTCCCACTGCCCTGCCAATGCGCCATCGGCGGCCTGCTTTCCCAGGCGCCCGACAATTTCCGAACCGGCGCGACCGAGTACGATTACATTCCCGCTGGCATTGGCCAGGTCGGTGCCCACTTTCGGCAAATACCCGCTTACCCGCTCAATGTCCGCCGCCAGCAAATGCGCCGCGATCGAATCGAGTTTAGGGCCGCCTTGCTGGTAGTAAACCGAAACTTTGGCGTGGGCAGTGACGAAGTCGAACCGGGCCGCGCGGGTCGCATTTGATATAAACAATACAGCTACTAATGCAGCAGCCGAACACATCTTAAAGCGCAATATTTTCATTAGAACTGAAATAACACGCCCCGCTTTCAATGCTGAAAATCGAGGACGTTTTCGTGGATTTCCTTTTGTTCCTGCACCTTGCCGGTCGTGATGTTTTTCATGGATACGTTTTTAACCGGCAGCTCTTTCTGCCCCAAAATGCGCGACTCGAACTTCACGTCCTTCACCGAAATATTGCTCAGGTAAATGTCCGAAATCGACGTCAGTTTGCGGATTTTGGTCGGTACGAGCGTGCGCCATTGGTAGAGCACGTCGGTTTCGATGCCCAGTACGCCCAGGTCTATTTTCCCGGCGGTCAGGTTCGAGGCGTAGATGTTTTTGACATAGCCCCCCATTCTTTCATTGGTTTTAATAAAAAGCAAATGGTTGAGTTTCGCGCCGTCGACCACCTGGCACTGCGAAATGTCCACATTCTCGATCCCGCCCGAAAGCTCGCTGCCGATCGCCACCAGTTGGTGCCCGTTTTTGACCGTCAGGTTGCGGATCACGATGTTTTTCGAAGGCGTTTTCAGCCGCCAGCCTTCCGGGTTACGGCCGGCTTTGATGGCAATCGCATCGTCGCCCTGGTCGAACACGCAATCGGTGATGAACACGTTCTGGCTCATTTCGGGGTCCACGCCGTCGTTGTTATGCCCATGCGCGTACACCTTCAACCGGCTGATCACGACATTTTTGCACAAATAAGGATGGATCGTCCAGAACGGGCTGTTAGTGATCGTAAAGCCTTCCATCAGCACATTTTCGCACCGGTTGAACTGGATAAACTGCGGCCGCAAATGCGCCGTGTCGTTCACCATCTGCCGCTGCTCCACGGGGGTGTGATCCTGCGCGAGGTTATAAAGCCGCTTAATGCTCTCCATATGCGGTTTCGGGCGGGCAAAATACTCTTTCCAAACTTCCATTTTCGCCCGCACCTCTCCCTCACCGGTGATCGCCACATTTTTGCATTGGTAGGCATAAATCAGCGGTGAATAATTGTAACATTCAATGCCCTCCCAGCTCGAATGCACCGCCGGCAGATAATCCTCCGGCTTTTCCGAAAACAGCAGCACCGCACCCTTGTCCAAATGCAGGTTTACATTACTTTTCAAATGCACCTTGGCCGTCAGCCACTCGCCGGCCGGCACCACCACCACGCCGCCACCTGCCTGATGCGCCGCGTCGATAGCCTGGCGGATCGCCCCGGAAATTTTGTCCTTATTGCCTGCTACCGCACCGAAATCAGTGATTGCGAAGCGCTTGGCCTTGCTGAAATCGGGTACGAGGATCTCCGGCATCTCAAAACGCGCCGGCACTTTGAGCTTCCTGACGGAGACATTGAAGGTTTGACCGCTCACTAAGTGGAGCGATAATACAAGGCTAAGAATGGTACAAATTGTAAGTGCTCTCAACATGATGCTTTGTGGTTAAATGCTAGACGGCCGTCTACGGAACGATTGTCAGCTTGAGCGGAGTCGAAGGGGACCTGCGAGATGCCCTTTACATCACGCTACCCTCCTTCGACTCCGCTCAGGATGACAATGGTCAATACTCCGGATTCTGCGGATACCCTTCCGTATCCCGGTCGATGACCGACTGCGGAATGGGGCGCAGGTAGTACTTCTCACTTACGCCACCGGGGTTGGTCAGTTTGGTGAGCGGGTTGTGCTCAAATGCGCGGTCGAGGCGGTGCGTGCGTTTCAGGTCGAGCCAGCGCTTGTATTCGCCTGCAAGCTCACGGGCGCGCTCGTCGAGGATGAAATCGAGGTCTACATTCGCGGCGGTGACGTTCAGGCTTTGGCCGGTTGCCGCGGCGCGCTGGCGCACCACATTCAGCTTCTCGGCGGCTTTGTCTTTCTGACCTAATTTAAAATAAGCCTCCGCAGCGAGTAAATACGTTTCCGCTAACCGGAACAAATAGATGTCGCGGGTGCTGGAATAGGCCTTCTCGTTGTTGCCGGGAAAGTTCGCGAGCGGGTCGAAGAACTTGTTGATCATCGGGAATTTTAAAGCGCCTCCTATGCCCTGGAAATCCTGCTTCCATTTGTCAAAACGGACGATTTCCACATTCGGGTTGGCCTGTTTCAATGCGGCTGAATCGGCTGCCGTGAAAGACTGGTCCGGATAAGGGAAATAGAAGCGCAAGTCGCCTTTTTTGATAGGCTGGCTGCCGATCTTGTCATCTCTAACCGCATAGAACTTGCTCAGGAATGTGCCGTCGTAGCGGGTATCCTTGGCCGTGTTGTAAAGCGTGTACAAAAACTGCGTAGGCATGAAATCGCTCGTGCGGCGGCTGTAAGTCTGGTATTCGCCATCGTAAAAGCCGGGCTCACGGAAAATGCGCCAGCCGAAAAACAGGTTCTGCCCGTGGCCGATGGTTTTATTTTTCAAGCTGGTCGGGTCAAACTGGATCGAGAAAATGATCTCGCTGTTCTGCTGGTTGGTGGATTTAAAAACGTCCGCAAATGCCGGTACCAGTTTGTAGCTCCCGGCCGCGATCACCTCCTCGGCATATTGGGCGGCTTTGGTAAAATCCGCCGACCCGCCAAATGCCTTGTAGCCGCGCGTGAGGTGCACGAGCGAAAGCAAATGCTTCGCCGTGCCCTGCGTCACCCGCCCGAACTCCGCCGTAGTGGGGTCCACGCTGGCCACCGACGCATTGAGGTCTTCCAGGATAAAGTCATAAACGGCCTGCTCGGTGTTCGGCTCAAAATGCGTCACAGCGGTATTGATCTCCTCTTTTACAATAGGCACACCCCCGAAATTCTCCGCCAGTAAATAATAGTAGTAAGCCCGGATAAACCGTACCTCGCCTACCCGCTTGCTGCGCGCGGCCTCGGTCAGGCCCGGGATCGTGGCCGCCTTGTTAATGGCCGTGTTGCATCGCTGAATGCCCGCATACAGGTTGGAAAACAGCTCTTCCACCGCCGAGTTGTCCGACGAAAGCGTCCGGTACTCGTTCAGCTGCGTGGCGCGCACCACGCGGTCGCCCACGGTACCGCTCACGGGCTCGATCTCGCCGCGGGTGATAATGTCCGTGCCCCAGCAAAAAAGCTTCGGGTCGGTTTCGTACACATCGCGCATCGACGAATAGCAGGAATTGATCAGTTTTTCAAAACCTGCGGCATCCGTATAGAAATTTTCGCTTGTGACGCCGCTGATATTTTCCTCGGTGAGGAAGTCCTGGCAGGACGACAGGCTCATTCCGGCCGCCAGCATTGCTATATATAATGTCTTTTTCATAAATGTCGGGATTTAAAAAGCCAGGTTTACGCCGAAAAGATAGGACGAGGTGCTCACCGCCGTGCCGTACGTGTTGGTAGCAGGCCACTCGGGGTCGAAACCTTCGTATTTGGTGAACAGCAGCGGGTTGGTAGCCGTAGCGTACACGCGCAGGTTACTGATTTTCAGTCGCTGGATGAGGCCGCTGGGCAGATTATAACCGAGCGTAATGTTGCCCACCCGTGTAAAATCCACCTTGCGGAATGTCGGGATCACAGTGTACGGGCCAGGATTGCCGGGACGGAACCAGGTTTGCGACGGGTTCTCCGGCGTCCAGTAATCGACTTTCACCTGGTTATAGTCCGAGTTGTAGTTCATCAGCGTCGCATCGAACGAGCTTTGGTATTGTTCGCCGCGGCGGGTGTACACGAGAATGTACAAGTCGAAATTGCCGTAGCGGAATGTATTCCCAAGCGAACCGGTCCAGCTGGGAACGCGCTTGCCGATGATCTGCCGGTCGGCCGCATTGATCACGCCGTTGCCGTCCAGGTCTTTCACACGGATCTGGCCGGGCGTTTGATTGTACTTTTTCGCGGCTTCGGCCTCGGCGGTCTGCCAAATGCCGTCGAATACGTAGTTGTAGTTCACCTGCACCGGCTGGCCGATAAACAGGCTGTTGCCCACGTCGTCCTTCTTGCCGCCGTTCAGTTCCAGGATGCGGTTTTTGTTGGAGTCGAAAACAATGTCGGTCTTCCATTGGAACTTGCCTGCCACTACATTAATAGAACTGATACCCAGCTCGATACCTCTGTTCCGCAGCTTGCCCACATTATCCATAATGGACCCCCATCCCGACGGCGCAGGCAGCTGGCGGCTCAGCAAGATATTGTTGATCAATCGGTTATACACATCCACGCTACCCGTAATGCGGTTATTGAAAAACCCGAAATCCAGGCCGACATTCACTTCCCGCGTCGTTTCCCAGGTCAGGTTCTTGTTCGGAAGCTGATTGGGCGCGTAGCCTTGCGCGAAATTGCCGCCGAAATCATAGAACGTCTGTCCCAATGCCGCCTGCGTAGAATAGGCATTCACGCGGTCATTGCCGGTCACGCCGTAGCTCACGCGCAGTTTCAGGTCGGTGATCTGGTGTATTTGTTTAATAAACTGCTCCTCCGAAAGCCTCCACGCAACCGAAGCCGACGGGAAGAAACCCCATTTGTTGCCTTCCGCCAGGCGCGAAGAGCCATCCCAGCGGCCGGTGGCGGTGAGCAGGTATTTATCTTTGAAACTATAATTCACCCGGCCCATAGCCGAAGCGAGCGTGGTTTTGGTGTAGGACGAGCCATAAGCCAGCACGCGGCCACCCGTGGCGAGGTTGTACCAAAGCGATTTGTACGGAATGCCGTCCACGGTAATGTTGCTGGTTTCGATGCGGTCTTTCTGCATGCTTTGCACGATGGTGGCGGTGAGCTTGTGCTCGCCGAACTGCCGGTCGTAAGTGGCTTGGTTGTCCCAAACCCATGTGAGCTGCTCGCTGCTGGCGTTGCCGGCCTGGGTCGGTACCGAGCCGCCGAGGCTTTGCTTGGAGAGCGGCCCAAAGTAAAATCCGCTCCTCTCCGTGGAGTAATTCGGCGAAATCGTCGATTTCAAAGTCACGCCTTTCACCGGCTCGAACTGCACGAAAATATTCCCGAACGTGCGGGCATTGCGCACCTGACGGATCTCATTCTCCTGGTCGAACGTCGGGTTAGTCACTGCATTCGTCGTGTACACGCGGAATGCGGGCGCGCCGGTTTCGTCGTATGGGTAGGTCATCGGCGGCAGGCGGTAAGCCGAGCGCAGCGCTTCGGAGCTGCCGAGGTTTTGCAGGTTTTGGGAAAAATAAATATTCAAACCTGCTTTCCATTTGTCGGTAATCTGGCGGTCTACATTACCGCGGAGCGTGTAGCGCTTGAAGCTTTCGGGTTTCACATTCCCGTCTTCCTGCAAAAGCCCCGCGCTGATCGCGAAGCGGGTTTTCTCATCGCCGCCGCTGGCCGTGATGTTGTGGTTCATTTGCAGGCCGTTTTTGAGTATCAGCTTCGGCCAGTCGGTAAACTTGCCTTCATCGATATTCCGCCATTGGTCGGGTGTGAAAAAGGCCGAATTGTTCCTGGAAACATCCTTTCCCTGCGCTTTAAACATCTCGGTGCGATATGCCACATATTCCTGGCCGTCGAACATCTCGGGCAGATGCGTGGGTGTGCGTACCCCTGCATAGGCGTCATAGGAAATGGTCGTTTTGCCCGATTTACCGCGTTTGGTCGTTACGATCACTACCCCTTTCGCGCCGCGCGAGCCGTAAATGGCCGTGGCGGAAGCATCTTTCAAAATATCGATCTTCTCGATGTCGGCCGGGTTCAGCTCATTGATACCTGCCGTCGAGGGAATGCCGTCGATCACGTACAGGGGCGAATTGGAGCCGCCGATGGAGCTGATACCTCGGATATTGATATTATAACCGCTCCCCGGCTTGCCCACATTCTTCACCACCACCACACCCGGCATTTGTCCCTGCAATGCACCGGTAGCGTCGGGCGTGGCCGCGCGGGCGATTTTAGTATTGTCCACCGAAGCGATCGCGCCCGTCACATCCGCTTTCTTGATAGCCCCATAACCCACCACCACCACCTCTTCCAGCACCTTGTTATCATTGGCAAGCTGCACATTGAAAGTCGTCTGACTGCCTACGGTCACCTCTTTCTGCGAATAACCCACGTAGCTGAATACCAGCACCGCCGACTGGTCGGGGATATTGAATGTAAAGCCGCCGTCCACGTCCGTCACCGTGCCGCGCTGGGTGCCTTTGAGGATAATGCTCACGCCTGGCAGGGCCTCACCTTTATCGTCGGTCACTTTGCCGCTTACGGTAATATCCTGGTGCACACGGGCTTCGTCTTTCGGGCCAGGCTTGGCGCCGGAGCTGTTTTTCCGGAGAATGATAAACTCCCCGCTCGTCTGGTAACCAATGTTATAAGGCTCCAAAAGGTCGCGGAGCACGTTTTCGAGCGATTCGTTCTTTACTTTCACCGATACCTTCGCGTCCGGCGGGAAAATGCCGGGGAGGTAGGTAAATTTCACATTGGCCTTGTGCCCGATCATCGTCAGCGCCTTCGCGATCTCGCGATTGCTGAACTGCGCCGTCACGGTTCTTTTCATCAAATCCTGCGCACTTCCGTCGCTGGCAAAGGCGAGCGTCGCCAGCGAAAGGAGGATGACTATGGGAACACCTAGTATTTTCATGATGTGCAACGGTTTGGGGACCGTGTTGAAAAACTTTTGCATATTTTTACCCGTGTTTTGTTTTAAATGTTTTGAAATGGAACATAGGATTCCCGGTTCCTGCCGCGGGCATTGCCTGGCAGGAAAGTCATTTCGCGATGGTGGGGAATCATTCAGGACCGGACGCGTGGCAGCGCTTCCGGTTTTTTGTTTTTTGGGTTAAATGGGGCTAATGTCTGGTCATGGTGCTGGGGTTCTTGGGTTGAATTTTAGTTTAGCGTGGTCAGAGGTCGCAAGCGCCTCCTGTAATGACGATTTCAGTCCCGAATACTTCATAGGTAGCGCCTACCGTCTGGCAGATAATGTCCAGCTTACGAAACATCGGCATATCGCCCAGCGGCGCGGTGAGCTTGCACGACGCAAAGGCCGCATTATCGTGGCGGATCGTTACGCCATAAGCCGTTTCAATGGTATGAAGCACATTTTCCACGGAGGTATTGTCAAAGAAAAACTCCTTTGTCTGGCCCGTACCGCTCACCTGAACGGGCTGATCTACAAGGCCTTTGGCAAATGCCTGGGTGTTTGCATCGAACACCACCTGCTGGTTCGGAATGAGGAACACGGGTTCGTTACCTTTCCCTGCCTTCCCCGCCGCAAACACCTTGACCTTACCCGACGTCACCGCCACCTGGCTTTTGGTTTTGCCCGTGTTGGAAGTCACACGAAAGCTGGTACCCACCACTTGCACAACAATGCGCCCGGCATATACGATGAATGGTTTAGCGGGATTTTTGGCCACATCGAAATAGCCCTCGCCGTCGAGGTATACCACCCTTTCATTGCCGGAAAAATTGGAATAGCTGAGCTTACTGCCGGGTTTCAGCTGCACCGTGGAGCCATCGGCGAGCCGGATGGTCTGCTGTTTGGCGCTTGCATTGATTTCTTCCTTCAACGGAACGCTGGCTACGCCAACCTGCTCGCGGTACACTAACGGTTCGCCTCTAAACGTCCCGCGAAAATTCCAAGCAAGCCCGCCCGCGATCAATATCGCCGCAGCAGCCATCCACCAGCGGTATAATGGCCGCGCGGGGCGTTCGGCCACCATTTCCGGCCCGGCCTCGTCCACCGCTCCGGCCACATTCGCCCACACTTTTTCGCGAAGCCCCGGCTCCGGCTGCTCGCGCATTCCGTGCAGCGACGCCCACAGCGACCGCGCCAGCCTGAGCTCACCGGATCGATGAGGATATTGCTGCTGAAAATCCGCCCAGAAACCGGCCTCTTCCTCCCCGCCGGAAGCCATCCAACGGCGGAAGCGATCGTCCCTTAAAAAATCCTCAGCCTTGAAGTCACCGTAATTGTTCGCCATCTCACTTTTGCATTATATACATACAAAGGAGGCTTAATCCTGGTTGACCCAAAGAATTTTAATATTTTTTCTAAAAAGCTGATAAATACGGCTGAGCGTGCGGAAACGCGGCATCAATGCCAGATAAACGCCAGCGCCAATTCGAAGACCGTATAGAAAAGGCGGGAATTCTTGCGGAGCAAGGTCAGGGAATTGTGGAGCGTGTTGCGGACCGTCTTATCGGAAACGTCCATAATTTCGGCGATCTCGCTGATGCTGAAATTTTCATAATAGCGTAGTGTGATCGCTTCCAGCTGGCGTTTGGGGAGGTTTTGAAGCACCGCTGCGAGCTTTTGGGCGAGCTCTTTTTCGTCGTCGTGAATGCTATGCTCCTCGCCGGGATGGTCGTACTCGTGCAGGAAAGCGTCCAGCTCCACTTTCGGGAAATTCTTCTCCTTTTCGGTGATGCGGTAGATGTCCCGGCGGAGGCTGCGGAAGAGATAGAACTTGATATTATCTACCGGGGACACGTTGGCGTGACTGCGCCAAAGGTTGATAAAAAGGTCTTGAATGGCGTCCTCCACACGGGTTTCATCGGCGATAAAACGCTTGCCATAGGAATACAATGCGTCGAAATGCAACGCATAAATTGTCGCAAAGGCGCCTTTGTCCCCCGACCGAAACGCATTCCATATGTCGATATCCCGTTGCAAATCTTTTTCCGCTATCAGAGAGTTTGACGGTCAAAAGCGGGAATTGCCCTTAACTACTATGTTTTTTCTTGTAATTTTTATAATACTTACTATCGAACAACGCAAATATTCGCAGCAATGCAGACGGTCAGGATCGGAAGGTTGTTCGTGATTGGCAGCCAGGCATTCTCGGCAGATCTGCCTAAGAAACAGTGTGTCTTACCTATTGCTGGTTATGTTCTCAGACATTGACGCATCACTTTAAAAGAATGAAACGAAACGGGGTTTGGAAAGTGAAATAGATCCTTTCGATACTTCCAGTTTTCGAAAGAATCGCTTGATCTCATGTTGAACTTCGGCGTTGGGCAACATATCTTCATGCCCTGCATTTTCTACGGTTAGCTGCCGGCCCTTAGTAAACCATGGGAGCAATTCTTCCACATTTGAAACCGGCGTATTGCTATCCAGTGTGCCGCTGACAAACAATGTCGGCACATCGCATTTAAATAATGCGCGAAAAGCATCTCCGACATCGATATTTTGCCAGCCTCCAAAGATGTCCGGAATATTCATGCTGTTTCCCAGGATCGCGGTTTTCCCCTGATCCATGATTTGCACATACCTCCCGGCGGTCGCTCCTGATGCCTGGCGCATAGCAGATATTCCGGAACCGAATCCCCCGTTAAACTGATTGTAGCGCCTCTCGACGTACCGCTGCAATATCCGGTAGTCGCCGTGCTCCATTCCATAGAGCATCGCTGGGAAATAAATAAAGTCGTTACTGTCGCCTGCATCTAATCTGAGGATCAACTGAAGTCCGAATTTTCCGATTGGGACTTGCACTACCCTTTTTGATTTCTGGTCTTTAATTGGAATCACAATGGGGTTAGCAGCAAGTTTTGCCAGCTGGCTTTTCAGAAGCTTCATCATATCAGGTACCTGGCCATTGATCGCAGAATCCCGCAATGCCAAAGCAGAGATGCTGGCTAACTGTTTGTCATAATTAAATGGCAGGTGATGCATGTGATTTGGCCCAGAAGTGCCTATTAAAATCATCTGATCAATGGAAGATGCGTGCTTCCTGGCGAGAGCAAGTGCTAGGTGAGTACCGTAACTGAATGCAAGCAGATTGATTTTCTCGATTTTCAATGCAACCCGCAAATCATCCAGGTCTTCGGCATTTTGAATGGTATTATACCCTCTGATATCGATGCCCCTTTTCTTGAAATCAGCAAGCCCGATCGCGGCAGCCTCATTGTGAAGCTCTATGGCGCGCTTTTCATTCAAGAAAATATTCTTGTTATCCGCCGCCGGTAAAGGAAAACCTAAACTGGGCTTAGACCTGCCGGAACCGCGCTGGTCGAGCAGAATGATGTCATGATCCTGTTGGAGGTCGAAAATAAGTGTTTGAAAATACTCTTCCTGAATGTAGCTGATTGCGGACTCGCCCGGCCCGCCGGACAAAAATAAGATTGGAGAGTGTGTGGTCGGCTTTTGGGCTTTTAACCTTAACACAGCAAGCTCGATGTCATGGGTATTAGCGTCACTGCGATTTTCAGGCACTTTCAGAAACCCGTACTCGTAAGAGACGCTGTCCCCTGTAGATGGCTTGAACTTTAATACTTGAAAATCTATATTTTTGGTTGTCGTCCCGGAAGGCTGCGAATGTGCCAACCCTATACAGCTAATGAATGCAATGACTGTTTCGTAGATCAGGCATTTAACTTTCATAAATATAGAGGATGTAATAAGCGACAAAAATCAGTGTTTGAAATAAAGCCAAATCCATAGTACTCCGCTCAGAAATGCCAAGCTGCCTGTGAGAAGTTTGCTTTTGGCCGGCCTGGGAACCTCACCGACCGATTTGCCTTGGGAATACGCAACCCATCTCTGAGATAGAAACGGCCAAAGATGTGCCAGTAAAAGACAACAGTAGACAAGCACAATCAGGCCGTACATCGTTTTATCGCTTAACATAGGCAGGCATTTGGGATGTTTAGGAATACGTCAAGGTAAGCATTTGATTCTAACTTTTTTCAAAAACATAAAATGCGTGATCAGAAACGGAATAACAGTTCCTAAGATTGAAGTACAGGAATACCACCGGATTATTTGGAGGGATCAGATCGAATAATCGGAGGCAATGACCCCCATTCAGCAAATCCTACCATTCAAGCTGTTTAACAACTCTCATGCGGTCTCCATTGATTGGCAGTTTGCATGGAATATCTGGCACCAGTTTATTCTCATGACCACGTCCGGCAGGCCGCACCCATTCTTTGACTCCAAAACGTAATTCCAGTTGGCTATTGGGAAGAGCGGTCGAGTACATTTCTCCAAAATGGGTCGGGTGACCGTTCAAAGGGGACTCTCCGGCTAATGTCGCCATGTTATTATCTTGCACGAGTGTTGCGAACATGATCGCACTGGAAAACGTCTCCGGGCCGATGATGACAATCACTTTTCCTTTAAATGAATGGGGTACCTTGCCCGGAACAACTGTTCCGGAGGGGAAGTGCAGTATTTCACCAGGTGCGGCTTTTCGATAAGTCTCATCCTTGAATCCCCATGAAGTCAGTTTGGCCAGATATGCTTCGCTGCGCTTCCAACTCATGGAATAATTCCTGTAAGGTTTTTGGAAGATGTGCTTGATGATCATATTGCCTACCGCGGATGCTCCGCCGTCATTGCTACTTACATCAATCGCAAGCCGCGTAACTCCATCACGACGGATTACTACAAAAATGCTGTCGATACAACGCTCATAGACAGGCAAATCCTTGCTTCCTCTTGTCGCAAAGGAACGTGCAAAAATATAACCGATGTTACCCAGCCGCTGATAAGATATGTTGGTGGCCACACTATCGGCCCAGCTCGGAGCTTTTTTCTGCGCGTTCGCATTTCGAATGGATATCGCTGCGTGCTCATCTCCGAGCGGTATCAAAGCAAGGCTCGCCTTGAGCTGAAAGTTAGCAACCGGCAACGGCTGGTTTAAGCCGGTCTCCAGCGAATCCAGGTATGCCTCATACCTTTCCCTCGTTAGTTGCGAAAACGGATTGGCATGTACGTTAAACAGTTGTTCTCGAATGAACTGAAAATCTTTCTGCATAGCCGCTGTCGAAAGAAGATCGTCCTGAGCGCTTGTGAATACATTTATACCAAAGAGTAGGAAGAAACAGATTAGAACGGGACGTTGAACACAAAGCATATGGATAAATTATAGACATTTGAATGAGTCATTGCGTAATCACAATGAAAGATGTATGCTAAACTCAAGTGTTGCATGGCCGATGTTACACTTTAATGACTTTTTGTGAACGCACAAGCCAACCGATGTGAACAGTTCGCCCTCAAAAGTGAAGTTGAGTAGGGAGGAATTCTTCTTAGATACAAATAAAGGAATCCGAGAAGCGATGTCCGTTTTTGACGTTTAATTTTGATCCATTTTTCTCCCACCAAACCCTCACCCAAGTCAGACTCCCTAGTTTCGCACTTAAAAACCAATAACATTCATTCCAGCCGAATTCGTCCCTCGCGTCTGAATCCGGAATGGCGGAAAAAAGCAAAAGCCCGCAAATTGATTTTACGGGCTTTTGAAAGATTTGATTTTTCAATCAGTGGAGATGCAGAGAGTCGAAGAAGATCTGCTCACCGAATTGCTCACCTAGACTTGTTGGCTACAACCGCATGCAAATTTATCGCTAAAGTCTGTAACGACCTAGCCGAACCACTACCGTGTGATTGAATAAAATGGTTGTTTAGCTTGGTCAAATCAAAACCAAATCGAACCCACTATTGCTTCCTTGTAAAGGCGACTAATCCTTCAATGAATCAGGTCTGTCTGGCCTCCCAGCTAAACCAATCATGTTAATGTTCCTGTCCGCCCCATCAAATTGCATAGTCCATCGAAGGTAATTCTCACTCAAATCGACAAGTGTTACACACTATCATGACTATCCAATTCAAAGATCTACTCAGCGCCATTCGCACCCGTCTGGATAATAAAATCCTTAGCAGGCAAAGCAAACAAGGTACTGCTCAGCGTCTGATCAGGAAAAACCTTTGTCGTAGCCCGATTTCACATGGTCGATCTCAATTTCCTGCTCGCCTTCCACAAATGATTCGAACTCCATTTTGATGTCACAACCTTCGAAATGTTTGAGAAACCGCCTTTCGTTGAAAAACCAGGCCGGGTAATGCGCCTCGCAAATCTCCGGCGGCACCAATTGGAGTGTCAGCCGGTCAGGGCGGTCGGTCTGAATAAATGCAGTGCGGTCGATAAGAATGTGTTTGAAATCATAATTTTTGATTTTTTCCAGAGAATCGTGGGCGTTTTCGAGATACTGAACCACGCCGGAAAATAGCAGAATATCTACCTTCTACGAGGCCATACTTTCCTCAATCGAGGAATGGAATCTAAGTGTTTGATCTTCAAAAAACTCCCGGCCTCAACGCACGTAACTCTCCTGTTCGACGATACTCCAACGCAGCGGTACGGCCGGTGGAATCAAATCCTTCACCTAATAATAGGTGCTGCCCAAATAAGTACAATTATGAGTTATTATATATGGGAATTGACTAATGCCTCTCCTAAGTTATAGCAAGCACCATATCTACCTTTTTGAAGGTATTTTAAATAATAATTTTACGTCAGACCTTTGTGCTCATAGGGGTAAGTATGAGAAGCAGAACGTTGAGTTTGTAATTTTGGACAATCTTTCCGCAGTGCGCAAAGATTGTCTCTTTTTCTTATCGAATTATTGGGGAAATTTTAATCAATGCAATAAAGTAGTAGTACATGGACAAAGCATTCAACTTTTTGCAAATAGAAAAGGCTGGCTGATAAAATCTACCGCTGACCAAACAGTGAACACTGCGAACATGTGTCGATAATTCAATACCGGCAGAAATGACAAAAAACTATGTTCAAATTTTTTGACCCAGTTAAAATGAAAAAAATATGATAGTAAAGTTCATCAACTTTTGTCATTAATAATTACTAATGCCGCTTGACATAAATCAAAAAAAACACAGCTTCATACATTCTTAAAAATCGAATTAGCACTCATTTTAAGTTAACTAATTAGATATTATCTATCACCGGCAGTCAGATAAAATTGTAGCAATTATTCTTTTGTAAGGTACCGATTTTTGGATTACATAATTTATAACTTTATTTCATTTTCTTTCAGCATTATATTTACATCGATTCAAATGAATACCTTCTTTGAAACATTTTGCAGGATCCTAATTGCGCTGGTATTAGCTATCTCAACAGCGCTGTCCTTCGTTATAGTTTTGCCATTTTTTTCAATTGATATGGTTCAAAAAAAATTGGCTGGTTATCTCACAATCGCAAAAGGTTACGAGAAGCAGGAATAGTCAATCGATGCGGTATTGAGTTCTGGAAGGTCAGCGCAGATCGCGCAATATTCCACACGCTTCCAGGCCCTACTTAAACGTAATTATCTTTGGCTGTGACGACTACCCCTTGACTGCCCTCTCACCGATGATGTTGTCGTAGCGAAACGCTAACATCATCGGTAAGGACGGGGAAATGTTGTAATGGTAATCAACAAAGTGGCAATATTGTTAACGCTAATTGAGTTGCCGGCAATGGTCACTGAGATGGCTTGTATGTCTCTTCGAGAACATCACTATGGACATCAGCCAGGTTTTTTCAGGAGCTTATACTGATGAGATCGATATGGATATTTGACGCTCACCTTGTTTTTGCGCTTCCTTCCTTCAATCGTAGGCCCGGATACTCCCAGCTCATTAATACAGGACAACTGCACGACTGATATCGATAAAACTACCAGTATCATCCTTACTCTAATCATGTTTACTGTTTTAGATGAAAGCGTTCTGCACAACCTGGTAGACTAATCCTCCATTTCGCACCGATGTAATTCCCCCACCAATTTCGGTTGCTTGAATGGCTCAGAGGCCAGCATCATCAGGATCGACCCTTCGGCAATTTGCAGTATCTCATGCTTGTCGTCCGGTGCAAGCAAAAGGCATTGGTCAGCTGTGTTAAGGATAAAATGTTGTTCATCGGTACCCGAATGGCTGGTGATCAGGCAGCTCCCTTTCAGACAAATGACCGCCTGTTTCGTACGTTGCAGACTGTCCTCGCCATTTCCAAAATAATCGTGGCCATTGACGTAAAAAATATGCTTGATTTCGAACGGGATCACGCGTTCTATGACGGTAAGGCTACCGCGGCTGTCCGTAAAGGTTTTAAGATTAATTAAATGAGCCAATGGGTACTACTAATATAGGTTAGGTTCACGCGTTCTTAATAATTCTTATAGCGCAGCCGCAACCCCAATTGGATACGCGGTGACAAGCTGACCTTGATCCATTTCGAAACCACCGGTTACTCATGAAAAACGGACGCCGGGTTGTTCAGTTGGATTTGAGATTCTGGGTAAGAAAGTGCTTTGATATAAACGACCTGGTAATACTATCCAGAAGCCGGTATTTTCGGCGGTAAGGCGAACGATTCCAACGCAGTAGCCAAAATCATGAAAGTGATACAACACCAGAGCACCCTCTTTCGCACCCAACCTGCACATTCAGGTTTCCGCTGCTTATAACGTAACTGACGTTTAGCGAGCAGTTAATGGAACCGAATATAAACCCTTATTTCTTGCAACAAAGCTACGCGAAATACTCGGGCTAAAAATACCTCGAACATGGTATTTTTCTATGTGTTTTCCAACAGGAAACAATGCAAAGCAGCGCTCCAAAAAATATACCTTTTATTCATGTGCCAAAATGAAGGCAAAATTGGAGATAGATTATTGACAGTATCGTAGGGCTAATCTGCAAAGAAAATAGTCCAGCAAAATACCTTAAATGTTGTAGTAAGAGAAACAAAAATACAAATAATAAGGTATTTGGCAAATAGATCCTTTGATCTAAGTTTGCATGATTCTAAAATAAGTTATAGGGATTCACCAATTTACCTCTACTTTTTTAAAAATTGAAATAAATGGACGTTGTAAGGGTACAATTTTGGTCAGGATGTCGACTTTGTTGGCATACTGATTTATTTAAGCTACTTTCCTTTAACTCAAATTCAAGTTGAAAAGTTGATTCACCAATCGATGCTGAAAGAAGTCCAAGTGAAATTAGTTTTATTCCTTCTAATTATCACCGTCGGAAGTCGTCCCACATCCGCAACTTGTGTGAATAAAACTCCTAAGACATTAAACAAAATTATGTGCGTCTATGGACAACCGCTGTATGCAAACGATCCGGCAAAAATAAAGTCACTCCTCCCCTCAACCCCTTTAGCTAATTCACCAAGCACTCCAATGTTTAGTCCTGGAACGTCGGTTTGGATGTATATCCCTTATTCGGTATTACTTGCCGATACATCGCGGAGATACCTGTTTACGGGATATCAAGATCACATCGAAGTTTACAGGAAGGATCGAGAGCGCTGGATAAAAACGCGATCGGCTGGCAAGTATGTCAATTTCAGTCCAAGTCAAGAGAAAGAGCGTGCCTATGTAAAGCTTTTCGATGCATTCCCGTCCGACACTACCACCGCCTTTTTAGTTGTATGCAGGAAACATAACAATTATTGCTTTTCTAAACTAAGCGCAGATCTTAAATCTAAACCTGAACTTGTAATAGCGCTTTCGACACTGAGGGCATCGGCAGAAAAGTATTCGAATATAACTCTGCCATTCTTAGGGATTTCATTGACGACAATCGTTCTTCTTTTAATGAAATACGCGATGTCGAGAGACCCGGCCTACATCTTCCACGCAAGCGCCCACATACTATTTCTATGCTTTTTTGCCCTGCTTTATTACGAATATCCAATTAACATAGACTCCGGACCCATTCACAATCCACTGATTCCCATATACCTGGATAAATTCTTCCTTTTTTTAAGTATGTCCTGCTTACTATTCTCGGTTCGTTTCTTCTATCGTTCCGGCAGATGGGAAAGGCTCAATTATATATTTATCGGCCGACTGGCCGCGATCTCGGGCTTCATTGGAATACTGACACTTTTTGCAACGCAAATCACGGATCGTTACTACCTAATCAATGACACCTGCATCATTTTCGCTTGCCTCATTATCAGCTTTTTGGTCGCTCACTTAGTTCGCATAAGGACCGAGATAACGGGTGCATTCCGGATTATTGCCTTGGGACTTGTTTGTTTAATCATATTTGTTTTTGCCGGTTTTGGCCTGACCCTCGCATCCTATGGTCGGCAGATTAACGGCTATGAATTTTATCAAGCTTTCCCGATGCTACTAGGTGTAGGTGTTAGCAATTTGTTTATTATAGCAGCATTTACAAAACGAGAGTATCAGATACTACAAGAAAGCTCTGATTTGAAAACCAAGGCTCACGAGGCCGAAATGTCAGTGTTCCAAAAGGGTCTCAATCCACATTTTATCTTCAACTGTTTAAATCTAATTGACTCATTCCTTTACACAAACGATTGTAGTTCTGCACGTAAAGTATTATTCGACTTCAGTGATTTGCTCAGGCTTGTCATCGAAAAGTCGCCTGAACGACTTATCCCAGTGATGGATGAAATGCGGATCGTCGAGCTATACGTTGCGCTTGAGAGATCCAGAACCGATCATCATTTCGTGTTTGACGTCATAATACCGGAAGATTTCGATACCCTAAAAGTTCACGTCCCACCGCTATTGATTCAACCCATAGTTGAAAATTCCATCAAGCATGGCGCTCTAAATATGATTTCAGGAGGAGGGAGAATTTGCGTCATGCTATCTACTTCCTCGGATAATCTCTTAAAAATTCGGGTCGAAGATAATGGCATCGGCTTTCTTGCAACTCAAGGGCCTAATCGAACCACCTATCGTCGTGGCGGTCATTTTGGCATTGCACTTACGAAGAAACGGTTAGATATTATGTCCGAAGTCTACGATGTAGATGCTAGAATCGATATCACCGAATTAACTGAGCATTCTGGTACGAGTGTAAATTTAACCCTGCCGCTATTAAAATTTTGACTAATGGCAACTGCCTATATCATTGACGATGAACCCAGGTCTGCGGATATACTCAAGGCCAAGATTATTGACTTAACCGATATGTTCGATAAAATAGAATGTTTTACAAATCCCCTTGTCGGTTACAGGTCTATCTGGGAGGAAGCTCCTGATATTCTTTTTTTGGATATTCAAATGCCCCAACTCAATGGTATTGACCTATTGGACAATATCAAACATACCGGGATACCGACGGTGTATGTGACTGCTTACTCTCAATATTCCATTACGGCCATCAAACAGCGTGTTTTTGACTACATTCTAAAACCAGTCAAAGAGCGAGAATTACTTGAAACGATCATCAAACTAAAAAGTTCGCTCAAATCTACAAAAGCTACCGCACAGTGGAGGCCGCAAATTTCAGAATTGATGGGAATGCAGAACAACAAACTCCCCATAGCAACCTCGGACGGGATTAACCTGATTACCATTAATCAAATTGTCAACATCACCGGGCATGATAACTACTCCAACTTTCACCTCATTGACGGTCTGAAAATCCTTACTTCGAAAACATTAAAAAATTACGAACAAATTCTATCACCTTTTGGGTTTTTCAGACCTCACAAATCACATTTAGTGAATACAACTTTCATTGACAAGGTAGTTGTCAGAGATGGCGGGATGCTTTTGATGAGAAATGGTGAATTCATACCAATTTCGAAAGATAAAAAGAAAGATATAATGGATTGGTACAAATCCTAGTCCTATAAAGCTTGATACTTTCTAAACCATATCTCCTTTTCCCTAACCCATTTCACCCATTGCATAGTTTACTATTGCCAATGCTCGTTCGGTAATATAGTTTTCGAATTAACTATAATTCAACAGAACATTGCATGAAGAATCTACTCATTATTGACCAAAGGCCACTGTTAAGATTAGGATTAAGATTAATAGTAGAGTCCAATTTACCAGCCGTAAAATGCTACGAAGTCAGCTGTCGCAATACGGCTTTTGATCCTTTATCGAAAATCGATATGTCAGTGACATTCCTGGGCTTTGACACAGATAAAGAGCCTGTAAATATGGCAGACATCGTTACGATTGGGAATCAATTCCCACAAACTAAATTAGTCATTTATGCTGGCGATGTTTCGACGTCAGAACTTAAAAAGTTTCAAAGCATGAACATCGCCGCATGTATTCACAAGCAGGATTCGATAGAAAAAATTGTTGAATGCATTAGTCGGTTAATGTAGTCGTAGTTTCCTATAGCCGTTCATCCGACAGATACTTCGCCGGTCAAATACCTTTATTATTCCGGCATTTTATAGAAATATACCTATTTAAAAGTATTTGTTGACAACTCCACATCATTCAATTTTGCGCAGCCGGAGTGAGAGCCATTGCATTCAATCGCTGTTGCGTCTATCCGTCTATCAATACTTGAAACAAGCAAATCCCCCATTTCGGGGCGTTTCAGGAAACCCGCATTTTAAGTAATATTTAACACAACCAATTATTACATGGTAAACCTATTCTTTCCTCCCAATGATTTCTGTAAAAAGAGCACCAGGCGCTCACTTATTACAAAAAGAGGACTCACGGCGCTGGCGGCATTGATGCATTTTATCCTTGGAAGCGTCTATGCACAAGACGTGCCCATTTCCGGAACTGTAAGGGATGCAAACGGCAAGGCCCTGCCAGGAGTCTCTGTCATTGCGAAAGGGACCGGGAAAGGCACCTCGTCCGATGCAGAGGGCAAATACGTAATTTCAGTCGCGCCGGCGACCACGCTCGTATTCAGCTTTGTCGGCTTTTCATCACAAGAGGTGCTTACGGGAAGCGAAGCGAAAGTTGACGTAGTCCTGAAAGAAGACGTGAAGGGACTCGATGAAGTGGTCGTAATTGGTTACGGCGCTGTCAAGAAAAAGGATGTCACAGGCTCCGTGGTGTCCCTGCAATCCAAAGACTTCAACAAAGGTGTGATTACTTCGCCTGATCAGCTAATCCAGGGACGAACCCCGGGTGTAATGGTCATTAACAACACAGGCCAGCCTGGCGGAGCAACGACGGTACGGATCCGGGGAAATTCCTCGATCCGGGCGGGCAACAATCCTTTGTTCGTTTTGGATGGAATCCCGCTGTCTGGCAGCTCGGCGCGTCCCGGCGGAAGCGGCGGCTTT
Organism: uncultured Dyadobacter sp.; assembly: GCA_965649915.1. Classification (GTDB taxonomy): domain Bacteria; phylum Bacteroidota; class Bacteroidia; order Cytophagales; family Spirosomataceae; genus Dyadobacter. The sequence continues at coordinate 70,359 of CBFGMV010000014.1, read as the reverse complement.
GGATCGGATGGAGGAAACCCGCTAGCGTATCTTAACCCAAATGACATTGCGACAATGGACATCCTTAAAGATGCCTCTGCAACAGCAATTTACGGCTCGCGCGGAGCTAACGGTGTTGTGATCATTACCACCAAAAGAGGCACTTCCGGGGCGCCAACGGTTAGTTTTAATGCCTCGACGGGTTTTTCCAGTTTGCTCAGAAAACCGGAAGTTTTAAATGCCGACGAATTCAGGCAGGCGGTTAACTTCTACGCGCCGAACGATCTTGCAGGAGCTGATTTTGGTGGAAACGTCAATGCCTTCGATGCCATAACCAGGGTGGCTCCCGTTCAAAATTACTCCCTGGCAATCACAGGCGGCAATGACAATGGGAAGTACCGGATTTCAGCGGGTTACATGGACCAGAAAGGGATTATTGAAACGTCGAGACTAAAAAAGTACACGGCTAGTCTGAACAGTAGTTTTAAATTTCTGGACAGCAAAAAACTCGGTGTCGATTTTAATCTACTCTTCACCCAGACAGATGAAAATCTTGCGCCGATAGATGCCGGTGTAGGTTTTACCGGGAATGTGATTTCGCAGGCATTAACATGGAACCCTACTCGTCCTCTGACCGTAAACAGCGATTCCCTGACCTACGTGAGTCCCTCCATCATCAATCCACTTGCATCACTGAAAGCATACAAGGATGTGGCGGTTGTGAATACAATGGTGGCTAGCATAGCGCCATCCTACAAGCTAACCAGGGATCTGGAATACAAGATGGTTTACGCCATAACACGCCAGACTGGAAACAGAAAGGGTAGGTACATTGCGGGCATGATTGATCCGGCCCAGATCAAAAACGGCTTTGCCTTTGTGGGTAACAATTCAGAAACAAACCAGCAGTTGACCCATACCCTTAACTTTAATAAAGATATCAGCCCAGCACTGAACATAAATGCGGTGGCAGGCTACGAATACCTGAATTATGCAAATTCACGCAGCTCCCTGAATGGACGCGGCTTTACGGATGTGGACCTGGACTTCTACGATTATCTGAACTATTCGGTCGCCAGAACGCGCGGAATGACTTCGTTCAAATCTCCTACCAATGAGCTGCAATCCGTTTTCCTTCGGGTCGGACTGAATTATCTGGACAAATATCTGTTTACCGGGACGGTCCGCAGAGATGGTTCCACCAAGTTTGGTGAGAATAACAAGTATGCGAACTTCCCGGCACTGGCATTTGCGTGGAATGTATCCAATGAATCTTTCCTGAAAGACAACAAGGTCGTTAACAGTTTGAAACTCCGCCTCGGATGGGGTAAAACGGGAAACCGGGAATTCGATTCCGGCGCATCCCGAGACCGGTATACTTTTGACGTTCAAAGCATCAGCCAGGCTAACTTCGGAAACCCGGACCTGAAATGGGAAAGCTCAGAAACCTTTAACGGGGGAATCGATTTCGGCCTGTTCCAATCAAGGATCATCGGTTCATTGGACCTATTTCACAAAAAAACGACAGGAGGCCTGTTTGAAAGAACGCTTGCCCACCCCGCTCCGAACGGAAAAATCTGGGTTAACCTCGATGGTGCGGTCATCAATAAAGGAGTAGAGCTGGCATTAACCGGAACCATCCTAGAAAGCAAAGACTGGACATGGAACCTGTCGGCCAATGCAACCTATTTACAAAACAGCGTATCGGGCCTGCCAGGCTTTTACGAAACGGCATCACTCCGCGGACAGGGTTTCTCCGGTGTTCTGGGGCAGCGAATGGTCAGCGGCCAGCCGCTCAATGCCTGGTACCTTGCAAGATACGCAGGGCTCGATCCTGCTACGGGAACGAGCATGTATGAAGGTTCGGATGGCATCACGAGTACTTCAGTAGACCCCGCTCAAAACAAGTTCTATACTAAAAGCCCCAACCCGAAATATCTGATAGGCGTTTCTACGGATGTCACTTACAAAAAGTTCTCAGCGGTGGTTAATATGAACGGTGCATTCGGACATTATTTATTCAACAACACCTTCGCTACCGTACTAGGAATCAACAACTTGTCCAACAAGAACATTGCCAGGGAGTTTTTCAACCGGGGTATCAAGGAAGCAACATCCAATTCTGCCGCACCGTCGACGAGGTACCTGGAAAAAGGCGATTACATGAAAATGTCAAATATCACGCTCAATTACCGGGTTGGAAATGTCGGCAAGGCATTCAAAAACATGAGCATCTCCCTTACCGGGCAGAATCTGTTTGTTCTGACAGGCTACAAAGGTTTCGATCCGGAAGTAAATACCGATGGATCCAGCGGCGGAATTCCCTCCCTCGGGATCGAGTACATCCCATACCCTTCCGCCAGGACCTTCCTGCTGGGTGTCAATTTTTCATTGTAAACATTAAAATAGAGAATTCATGACAATCAAACCATGTGGCATAGCATTGCTGGCATGCTCGCTTTTTGTTTCCTGCACCGACCTTGACGAAAATCTCGGAAGCGCTTTAGAAAAAAGCACAACTGGTAATATTGACCCATCAGGTTTGTTGATAAGTGCCTATTCTTCATTGAATGGCCCTTACCAGCACAACAACCGGTGGTGTCTGCAAGAGGTTTCGACAGACGCGGCCATTATACCGACAAGGGGCGGCGACTGGGATGATAATGGCGCACACAGAGCTATTCACCTGCACACCTGGAATGCAGACAACGTTTATATGGTCAATACTTTTGGCGAATTACTTACCGCTATTTTCCAATCCTCCAACGTTTTACGGAATTCACCTACGCCCCAACAGGCGGCCGAAGCGCGCTTCGTCAGGGCGCTGGCGATGTTTGATGTGCTGGACCTTTGGGGCGTGGTACCTTTCAGAGAAAGCCTTGAAGATTTTCGTCAGCTCCCAAGGACATTCACATCGCAGGAGGCCATTGATTTCATCATCGCGGAAATCAACGCGATTATGAATGACCTCCCGGCGTCGGGCCCCGCCTATGTAGCGAATAAAAATGCTGCCAGAGTCCTGCTTATGAAAGTTTACTTAAATAAAGGCACTTTTCTAAACAGGCAAAATCCTACATTCGATGGCGCTGATATGGGCAGAGTAGTCGCGCTCGCAAATGAGATAACAGGCTATACCATCTCGGGCCCGGGAAAATATTTCGATAATTTCGCTCCAGACAATGACGTAAAATCGACGGAGAATATTTTCACGCTCTACAATAAGGAGGGTGTGAGAGGTGGAGCTGTCGGCAGGGCTTACTCGACAGTAGCCCATTACAATATGACCCCGGGCGGATGGAATGGGTGGGCAACCCTTTCCAATTACTATGATAAGTTCGTCTCAGGCGATGAGCGGCGAGGAATCTATTACAACTACCCGGCGGACACGACCTCGAACCGAACAAAAAACTACAAGCTCCAAAATGTCGGTTTCCTCGAAGGACAGCAGTACAGTTGGGTTAGCAATACGCCGCTGACCGCGAGGAACCCTGCGACCCAACCGTTGATTTTCACGAGAGAAATTGGTCTTAGAACAAGCGGCAACACCCTGGAAACTGCCGGTATAAGAGTTATTAAATATCCATTTGATCACTCCTCGAATGAACAACGGGACAATGATTGGGTGGTGTATCGCTACTCCGATGTACTATTAATGAAAGCCGAGGCAATTTTACGTGGAGGAACGCCCGGCAGTCCAGCGGATGCCCTGGCGGCGGTGAACTCGATCCGTGTTAACCGAGGCGTGGCAAACCTGCCCGCGCTCGATCTGGATATTCTGTTAGACGAGCGGGCCAGAGAGTTGTATTGGGAAGGGTGGAGAAGGCAGGATTTGATCCGCTTTGGTAAATTCCTTCAAGCCGGACAGATCAGACCGGCCGACACGGACCCGAAAACTCTCGTATATGCCATTCCGAACTCACAAATCGCAGTAAATGCCAACTTAAAACAGAATCCTGGTTACTGAATCAGCATAAGAACCACGTCTGAAAAGGGTGCAAGCCGAGATGGCTTGCACCCTTTTTTGTTTTGGGCTAACTACATCATCATACCTGCATAAAGGTATTTTCATTGAAAATGGTACTTTTTCCCGAATTATTTCGCTAAATAACATTACCATTTTGGCCGTACAGCCAAATTAATCAGAGTACGCGAACCCTGCTACAAAATAATTGTTCCGAAATATGAATCATTCGAATTTTTCCATTCCGAAACTGCTGCTGCTATTCGTAATACTGGTACCACTTGGCGCTGTGGCCCAGCTAAGCGGCAGAGTTTACCATGCTCTACCTGATTCGCTGAAACCCTTAAACAAAAACCACCTTTCCCCTGGGGAAATATCTGCTGTTTTAAATTACATCTCGATAGGAGGAGAAATTTTGGCAGAAGACTACCCTCAAATTGACACCCTATCTAGCTTAATCGCCGAGGCTAATTTAGGATTCAAAACAAAGAAAGAAAGGATTGGTCACGCGCTGCTAATCAGTCGATACTGGATACATCGCTGCGCCTTTCTCGGGCAAAATGCTACCTGGGCACTGGATTCCGCCGAAAAATATCAAAACGCGATTTCCAAAATCATTGATAATGACACTGTAACTTATCGCAGGGGGCTTGCTTTTTCTCACCTGTATAAGGGAGTAATTCTTGCCCTGAGAGATCAGCATACAGCTGCCTATAAACAATTTCAGATGGCTCTGGCGTTCAACAAGAGCGTTGGCGACTTACTCCTTCAGGGCCAGATTTACACTGCGATGTCTACGCTGTATTTCGTCTTGGAATTGTATGGCCCCAGTATAAGCTATCTAGACAGTTCCTATCAATTAATGAAAATGAAAGCTCCAAATTTCGACCAGGATCCGGCATTTTCTGGCATGCGCTCAACACATGTAAACCATAAGGCGCAAACATACGGCAAACTATGGGAGAACGACAAATCAAAGAACAATTACCTGGATTCAGCCATTGTCTATTGCCAACAACTGACAAATAACGCCGGTTATGCCCGAGAACACCGATCAGCGGCGTTCCGGTTAGTGTCCCGGATCTATTACCACAAAAAGGATTTCAAAGCCAGCCTGGCCGCTGCTAACAGCGCATTGTCGGAAATTTCTGACAAAGTTGAAACGGCTGATTACGCTAATATCGAAATGATGAAGGGATTATGCCTGCTGCGTCTTGGAAAAAAACAAGAAGGTTGGGCATTGATCAGAAGAAATGAAAAACTGGGCGCAACTTTCTACTATGAAACTGAAATTGTTCATGACCTTTTCAAGCTCGAGAAGGATGCTGGAAACCTGGAAAGCGCATTAGTGTACCAAGAACGGCTTCTAGAACTTGAAAAAAGTTCGCAATTAAATCAAAGTAGAGGCGAGGTCTTCGAGATACAACGAAAGTTCGACATTGCAACAAGAGATCTCAGCATTCAGGGATTGCTTGAAAAGGAAAAGCGCAACAAAGCCTATGCGGCCGCGGCAACCCTCGCCGTATGCTTGATTGGCAGCTCATTGGGCTTGCGTGTAATGCGAGCAAGGAAAAAGACACGGACGCTTATCAGGCAAATGGATGAACTGACCGAATTACAGATATCGCGTATAGAAGATGAGAAAGAAAGGGAACGGAAGCGATTCGGACAAGAACTCCACGATGAGTTGGCTGGAAGCATTGCGGCCGGAGTAAGGTATCTGCGCATGAAGGCAGAAGACGAAATTGAACCAGGTTCAAAACATCACTTCCGGGAAATATCCGACATGCTTGAAAAGAGCTATAACAAAGCACGAGGAAAATCACATGAACTTTACCTGGAAGAAGCGTCTCAGGCCTTCTGGAAGCGGCTGACACAAAATATTGAGCTTTTCTTTGTCGGAACGAATATGAAAGTGTCTGTAACCAGGGATACATTTGATCTAATATTGACACCCGAGACAAAAACGACTATCTTACTTGTCATGAAAGAAGCCATTACGAATGTCATTAAACACTCCAAGGCAACCGAAGTCGAGATACTCATATACGAGGAAACAAATCGCCTTATTCTGGAAATCAGCGATAACGGAGCAGGCATAAATTCTCTTACCACTGGCAAAAATATTGGATTACGGTCGATTCGCGAAAGAGCCGAGAAACTTGGGGGTGAACTGAAAATTTCCAAAAATGTTCCCTCCGGAATGACGCTTAATTTTTCGTTACCGGTTCATTTTGCCCAAAGTCCGTCATAACGAAAAGTCATTGCCAGAAAATTAACTATGCTGATTCATCTCCCTGTCAGTGTACATAACCATCACCTCCATTCCCATCGGCCATGCCGTTACGCCGAATATATTCCCTGGGTGAACAACGATAATATTTTTTAAACGAAGTTGTAAATTGCGACAGATTTTTAAACCCAAGATTACTAGAAACATCGGTAAAACTTTCTACCCGCGTATCATTAAGTAATTTCACAGCCTCTTCCATTCTGATTTTGTTGTAATACTCTCCGAATGACCGGCCGTTTACTTTTTTGAACAGTTTTTTAAACTTCGTGAGGCTCATATTGCTAAGTTTACTAACCTCATCAAGTTTGTATTTTCGTTCAAGATTAGACTCCATGAGCTGGGTTACCTCAGACATTTTTCTCGCATCCACCTGCCTGATCATGTCAAAACTAGCGTTTAGATTTATTTGGGACTGGCTAACAATGTTCTCCAAGAGCTGATAGACTAATGAAGTCGCTATGATCTTCGAAAGACTATAAAAATTCCCGAATATCGCTAACAGTTCATTTAGCAACTTTTCCTGATCAATTTTCAAACTCATGATGAGCGATACCCGTCGCTCTAAATTAATCATTGAAAACAGACCCAACTCATCCTTTATGGTAACTTCTTTCAAAAAATGATTTAAATAAGATCTGGAAATACAAACCTCAATATGCATACTCCTGCTAAGCGCTTCAATCCGGTGTACTGATTCTGCTGTCGATGAGCAGAGAGAAAAGTGATTGAATGTCTTCCTGGAAACGAATGGTTGACCATTAATTGTTCTGTTATACGTGTTCTCGGTCAACACAAAATCCATCACATACAAATCGTCAACTGGTAGCGGCATTCTTATTAGACATAATGCGTTTTGCATAGTGCGAATTTCACTCACCACCACCGTCAGGTTACCTCTAAGTAACTCTGCACGCTTTACACTCAACGAAGCTCCCGCAAAGACCTCATTGTAACATTCAAGATCGTCAAACAGTGGCTTCCGCCCACCATTTGCTTCCTTAACGTAGTAGGTGGCCTTCTCAAAAATTGTTGGATAGTATGACAGCTCCATGCATCTAAGCCTTTAGATCAGTAACTTAAGACGCCTTTTTTAAATTACGTAAACCTTGTTGGCCCAGCACCGTAAGAATGCATTTCTTTAGCTCTGCGGGAGCGGATTGTTTTGAAACGTAATTATGAACACCGATATTAAAGTACTCTCTTAATCGCATGAAATCCGTTTCTTCATCGTAAAACACAACTGAACGGAGGTCATAACTACTTTTGACAAACTCTATAATGTCAAAGTTTGCTATAAATGATTTTTGGCTAAGACTTACCACCAAAACGTCCGGGACCAGGCCCGGGTTTGATTTAGAGAATTCCCAGATACATTCAGATTCTAAAATATCCAACCCTGTTAAATTCTCATTCAGGAATAGTACCAGTCCTCTGCGAATGATGGGAAACGTGTCAATTATGGCGATTCTCATAAATTTTCTTTGAAATGTTAGACATATCTCAACAAGTCAAAGTACGGCACTAATCCTGCACTAGTAAATACCAGTATAAGTGTAAAATAAAACCGCAGGATACCCCAAGAAAGGTAGACAATTAGAAGTATTGATACAAAATGGCGATTTTGGTTACATTATTGGAGCACGCCCTTGTAAAAAAGCACCAACTCATGTAGTTAAAACTGTCGGCATTTGTACGTATATGACATTAAATACTACATAACTTCTATTGCGATCTCAGCAAATTACGCAGCGAAATTATATTATCAACGGACATTTTTCTAAATATTCGACTTTTAGTCGTACTTATGGATGATGGGCTTCTTTCCATTTTTTTCGAAATCTGTGAAGTCGATAAACCTTCACATAAATACTGGGCAATCTGCGATTCGTTTTGAGTCAAAACAACCTTCTTAGACATCGTCCGTTTCTGTGATAACAACTCCCGACGTTCCTCGCTAAAAATATCCCGACCACCATAGGTGAGAAAGTCAATGGCATTTGACAAACATCGTTTGAGCTCATCAGGGCTGGATTTTTTTGACAGATAATTATAAACTCCACAATTAAAGTATTCTCTCATTCTAACGAAATCGGTCTCTTCATCGTAAAAAATGATTGAATTCATATTGTAATTATTGTTTAAAAAATTGATAATGTCGAAATTTTCTATTGCAGAAGTTTGACTCAAACTCACAATTAATAGATCTGGTCGAGAATTATAATTCAGGTCAGAAAAGTGCCATATAGTTTCATATTCCGAAACATTGACCATTGTCAAAGTATTCTCCAAAAATAACCGTAGGCCTTTCCTCAATATAGGATATAAATCAATTACTGCGATATTCATTTGGGCTATAATAAATGCTTGACTTGTTTGATTCGCAAAGGACGAGATTATGTAATGCTTTTAAAATACTCGTAAAAGAGTAAATCTTTACTCGTTAATGCCCGACAAACGGTAGGGAACGACAGACTTGGCGGGACATACCCTATAAAAGGTATATTTTTGAAAGCGTTGGCTCAATACGTTCCATTTGGTCAAAAAAAACTATATTGTTCACAAAACAATCTTGCTGTGAGGCTATGGAAAAGTACTACTCGAAAAACATGACCGCTGTGGTCTTTGAAGATCACAAGTTGGTGGCATCCACTTTTGCGATGCTTTTGGAACGAACCGGCCACTTTTCCAGTGTCCATACCTTTGATGACCCTCATCAGATTTTGGATTTCTTTGTGCAGCACGCCCCCGCGAATGCGTTAGTCTTCATGGACTATTTCATTCCTGAATGCAACACCCTTCATCTCATGAATGACATTCGCCGATTCTGCCCGCGCACACGAATTGTGATGGTTAGCAGCGTCGAAAACCCCACTCTGATCAAAAAGATCTGCTCAAACAACATCGACGGGTTTATCAGTAAGACAGATGGTGCGGAAGAAATAATTTCCTGCCTCCGCGCACTGCCCGAAAAAAGGCCTTATCTCTCAACTAAAATTCAAGAAATTTTAAACTCGGGCGATCACGAAAGATCAATTCTGGACTTTACCCCTCGGGAAATGGAAATACTCACCTACCTTTCCTTGAGTAGAAGCGTCGAGCAAATATCCGAACAGCTTAGTCTTAGCAAGCATACCGTCATTACACATAGGAGGAACTTGCTTTCGAAGTCGGGATGTAACTCGATCGCTGAATTGATCGCCTACGCATTACGAGCCGAATTAATTCCCCGCAAGTAATTTCATGCGTGTCTGCATCAACTCGCAAGGTTGCGTAATTACTTTTTTTCAGGCATCAGTACCACTTTAATGAAATTGTCGTCAATGAAATATTGCTGTGCGGCAGCGCTGATATTGACTGCCGTGACCGTTTTTAGCAACCTCTCCTGCTCAAAAATTTCATCCAGGTCGTCGTCCCTAAATGTACTTTGATCAAGGTAACCGAGCCAGAAATCGTTAGTTTTCAATGCAATTTCGGTTTGGCGACGCGTCTCCGCCAGGAACTTTTCGATATCGTCCTGTTCGGGTCCTTTCGTTTTGATGCTGGCGATCTCCTCCTGAACTCGTTTTACCAGTTTATCCACATTTTCAGGCCCACAACCAAACCCGATGAAAAAATGATAGTGACCGCTAGGAAATTTATTTATTTCTGTCGAAACGCTCACATCATACACGCCTCCTTCTTCCTCCCGCAACGATTCGGTCAATTTGTACTGCAAAATCTGTTGCAACGCTACGATCTGCCTGCTGCTTTCCAAGTTGTAGTCATATTCTCCGCTCGAAACCAACGCTACCAGGCTTTGAGGCTCCAAACCTTTGTAGATCACCTTTTCAATCCTGCCTTTCGGAGGATAAATGTTCGGGTGAATGAAAGTATCGTCCCTGTCGCTCGATGGCAGGCTGCCCAGGTATTTCTCTACCAGCGGCTTAATGTTTTCGGGTTTGAATGTGCCAACAATCGTAAACACAAAATCCGAGGCGTCGGCAAACCGGTTTTTGTAAATTTCAAATGCCCGGTCGAGGCTCACTTTGTCTATACTTTCCGGTGTGAGAGGTTGCATTTTAGGATTATGACTCGTCAGTACCGCATTCAATGAGTCGGAATAAACTTTTTGCGGAGTTAGGGTTTTTTGCATATTTTCCAGATAGGCTTTCTGGCTTGCCAAAATTCCCGTTACCACGTCTACGTCCTTGCGCGGTTCGGTGAAATAGGCGTAAATCAGCTGCAATGTCGTTTCAAGATCTTTGGAACTGGCACTGCCGCCGATACCCTCCGCCAGCTCGCTTATGTACGGGCCTGCAGCGACGGTCTTGCCGGCGAGGAATTTTTGCAGTTGCGTCTGGTTATAAGGCCCTACGCCACCCGATTGGACAAGGTAGCTCGCGAAAATCCCCGTCTCCCGTTCGCCCGGAAAAAGTGAATAACCGCCTTTGGCAGTGGCCCTGATGAGGATTTCGTCGTTCTTAAAATCGGTCGGTTTCAACAAAACCCTGACGCCATTGGAAAGTGTCAGCTCTGTAACCCCGAGCTTGTCCAGCGTTTTTTCAGCCTTAACCTTACCCGGAACAGGCTCAGTTTGAAGTAAAGGTAAACTCACGACTTCGTCTACATAAGCGGCCACGTCCTTGCTTTCCTCGTCGAGCATTGTACGAATTTCGGCTTCGGTAGGTAATGCGTCCTTACTTTCTTCAGGCGCCAGGATCACCACTGCCCTGTTCTGATCAGTAATGTATTTTTTGGCCAAATCATTGATCTCGCCCAGTGTCACGCCAGACAGGTGTTTTTTAACAAATTCAAAATAAACCGCTGCGCCCATAAATGCCGTTTCGTTCAGGAAATGATTCACGTATTCCTGTACATGGCTTGCCGAATTCGTCTTGTCCAGCTCCTTATAGGCTATTTCCACCCCGTTGTAAAAATCCTTTTTAGCACGGTCGAGTTCTGGTTGGGTAAAACCGAATTTCCGGGCCCTTGCATTCTCTTTCAGCAGGGTCGTCAATGCGGTTTTAATGGAAGCTGCATCCTTGGCAAGGGCGGCTGAGGCATAAGAATCCAGGTTTCCGACGAACTCGCCATACTGGGTCCACCCGTCAAGAAACGGCGGTTCGGCCTTTCGGGTGAGTTCCTGCATGCGTTGGCTCATCATCGCATTATACAAATACTGTGCAAAATTATTCCTAACGTCCTGCACCGACTTTATTTTCGTAATCGGATGTTTATAAATCAATTGAATGAGATTCTGCGCATACTCGGGGTCGGTCACGATGGCTACTTTGGTCGAACCGTCGAGGTCGATATCGTACCGGGTACGTTTTTGGGGGTTAACCGGCGATGCAATAGAGCCGAATTTCTGAGAAATCAGGGTCTCAACTTTCGCTACATCTAAGTCACCCACCGCGATCACGGCCATCAGATCGGGGCGGTACCAATCCTGGTAGAATGCCCTTAGGGTCTCGTGTTTAAAGCTTTTTAGGATACTGTCCTTCCCGATAGGCGCCCGTTCGGCGTAGCGCGAATTGTTGAGGATCACTTTTATGAACTTGTCGCGCATGCGCTGATCTGCGCCACGACTCATACGCGATTCTTCCAGTACTACACCGCGCTCTTTTTCAATTTCAGCCGAATCGAGCAATGCGCCGTCGACCCAGTCTCTTAGTATCAGAATACCCTTTTCAAGCAATCCGGCAGAATCCGTAGGGATGGGCAGCATATACACGGTTTCATCAAACCCGGTATACGCATTCAGATCCGCACCGGAACGCACACCGGTTTTTTGCAGGAAGTTGACCAGCTCCTTTTTGGGAAAATGCGTGGTTCCATTAAAATTCATATGCTCCATGATGTGCGCAAGTCCTTGTTGCGCGTCCGTTTCCAGCACGGAACCCGCTTTAACAACCAGCCTGAGCTCCGCGCGGTTTTCAGGCTCCGTGTTTTTCTTGATGTAGTAGGTAATACCATTTTTCAGCTTTCCCATCTTTACACTGGGATCAAGAGGGATTTTTTGACTGCTCAGGTTCTGATCAGGGGATCCTCGCTTTTTCCGAACAGCGGGAACCTTCTTTTCATAAATGGTGCTGCGCCCTACCCTACCCTGCTTATCGGCCGTTCGAAGGGCCTCTGCCTTGGATAAATTTAGACTTCTACGAACCTGTGCGAGAGCTGTTGAGGCCCACAGAGCCACAAATGTTATTATCGTCAGCCGAAATGCAATACTATTAATACTCATGGTATAATGATCTTAACCGAATGTTCCAGATGGTTTTGTTGGTTTACCGCCCGTACCAGGTACAAGCCCGGAGACAGATTTTCTTTCATCTCAACCAGCACCTGGCTGGAATTTCCTTCTTTGACAATTCTTATCGGAACCCTTATTCCATCCGACGCAATAAGATCAATTTCGTGAGAGTCTCCGCTGGGAAGTGTCAAGCGGAACTGCCTTCCCGACACCGGATTGGGCGCTACATAAATGCTAGCAGTCAGTTGCGAGTCTCTGACATGGATTACTTTGGAGAACTCGCTTTTTCCATCAAAATCAACTTGCTTTAATCGGTAATAGTAGCCATTTAATGATTTTACATACTGATCTATAAACTTGTATTCGGCGACACCCGTGATATCCTGATGAGAAGGAACAAATCCAATCGTTTCGAACGACCTTGCATTGGAGCTTCGTTGTACTTCAAATCCTTTGCTATTACGTTCATCCGTCGTTTTCCACTCTAATAGCGCTGCCTGCTCGGCAATTTGCCCACTAAAACTGATCAGGTTAACCGGTAGCGGATTCGAGATGACTACGGCATAGTCTTCGATTTGCCCCGAGCCATAATTCGTCTCTCCCTGCACCAGGCCCTGGATTCTGCATGCTCCCGATGCTGCCGAAAAATCTCCTAGTACTCGCAGCCGCAATGGAACATGCCGGATAACAGTCTCGGGAATGGTAACCATACCCGTAACTGAATTATTTGCGTCGCCCGCTGTCCGGGCCGAAAATACCAGTTCACTTGGGGTTGCGTCGTCCGCGAAAACCCCGTTATTGTCAAAATCAATATAAACCTTCACATAATGTCGATTGGTGTGATGTCCTTTGACTGTAACAGCCACCTTATCACCGGCCTTTACCTGTGCAATCGAAACGCAGCTCTTATCAATGTAGTTTCCGCCGTCGATCCTGGAATTCGAAGAAGTAGAGTCAATGGATGCAAATGAAAACCGATCTATCCCGAAAAATCCGCCTTGTCCATTGTCCGCAGTAGGAATGCAGGCCATTTGCGTGGCTGTCCCCATTGCGCAGCACGGGCGTACCACTGCATGCTCGTTGCTACACCCGGCGCTATCGGATACTGTCAACACGACGAGGCTCTCGTTCGGCACATCTACGACAGTATTGCCTGATACTCTTCCGGCTGAGCTGCTAACTTGGAAACCGCCGTTGTTTTCAAATGAAACTTGATAAGTTGTTGATGATGCGCAGTTCGTGCGAATGTTTGACACGCCCGGGTTGTAAAACCTGACGGCTTTTGTCGCCTGAAGACCGTTGGAACAAGTGAGTGTATAGTTCCAGATCACGGATTGACCAACTGGTAAAACAGGCCTGGTATTAGAAAGATTGGTCTCCGTGATCGTGGCACCGTCCCTTGTAATGCTGGATACTGTTCCGCAAACACATTTAGCGACGATCCTCGGAAAATCGGGACCGGAAGTACAGAAGCTATCCTCTCCTTCGAGGCTTGCTGATTGAACCGGTTTAATCGCATTCAGCGCGGGTGATGTCAACAATGTTTTGTGGTAGCTTTCCAGTATCCCGCGCATCAGCTTCTTTTGATCGCTGGTAAATAACCGCGCGCAACCCACGTTCAAGTAGTTCATCATGTTCGACTGAACATCTCCGTAGGGTGCGTTTGTGCAGGGGTTTATCAACGCCTTAGCTTGATCGGAACATCCCCATTCATGCGAACAGACAGACCCTATTCCAAAGCTCATCAGGCTTGGAGTATCCACCAATCCGTCACCATCGCCACACGCGCAGTCTTCACCCGCTTTTGCGGCAGGAAAAGGATGGTCAAGCCCGAGGTAATGTGCTACTTCATGAGGTGCAATCCCATCATTGGGACGAAGCATCTTGTCAGCAGGCCCCATCAACCCATTGCCCATGCCTCCAATTCCATCTGACCCATTCCCCATTTTATGCACTATCCACACATTCATATACATGGACTTACGCCAGGATACCATACTCTCTATCTGCTCCCATGTGACCCCCTTGCCCATGGCACCTTCTGACACATAAGTTGCGTTTCCTGACGCGTTATATCTGGTAATGCCGGTGGTTGCATTACATAACTCATCCCACTTTGCCAGCTCGAACCGGACCTTTATGTCTGAACTGCCTTGAAAAAAACCCGTTCCGCCATAGGCGTTGTTCAAGTTGAGTATTAATGCGTTCACTTGCTCGTCGGTCATCAAGGGATTGCTATCTTTTTCGATGATATGCACGACGACCGGTATAGTATATACGGTCTCTGATACGCGCATTGCAGATGGACGGTTGGTCGGACTGTACATTTTGCGAATAACCTCCCTGGTATAGTTCAATGTGGTAGAATCAGGCTTGTATGAACAAAATGGCAGAGTAGTGTTGAGCTGCTCGGTGGTTGTCTGGCCAAATGATCTCGCACCTAGTAGTATCAGAAACAGGATAGATGTAGTTTTTAAAAGCATAGTCTCACGATTTGTCTCATCAAACGATGGTTTAATAGCTCGCTACAAAGTAAAGGATACGGGCAATCCCCTGAAATACAGCCACGGTGGTACATTTTTCACAGATCCTACCCGGATATAGGTACTTGCCCGTTTTGTTCTTCCCAGCCAGAAGCGATTCGTCTTTCAAAATTGAAACATAATGTATGTACAGCCGAACAGGAATTTATCTTAGTCCGGATCAGAAATTGCAGTGCAGCCATGCTAAATCTAAATGTAGCAGCGGGTTAACCGCTGCTACGACATGATCGCGTCAGCTTCATGTGATCCTCAACAATAGTGTGTAGTGATGAATTAATGGACCAGGTAGGCTGCCGTGCTACTGTTTTGCAACTTTGAGCACCCTTTCAGTTCCGTCTTTCCTAGTTACGTGTATCAAATAGACGCCCGGTCTGAATTTTCTTACATCGATCTCCGGTGATATTGCAACCGATCCACTTCTTTTAGACGAATAGACAATTCTTCCAGCGTTGTCGTAAAGTTCAACCGCCCGTATGCTGCCCGGATCGCCTGTCGATAACTGAATTTTGTCCACAGCTGGATTGGGAAATGCGCTTAGGCCTTCACTTGCGGCTACATTAATCTTCTTTATACTGCTGTAAGCAAACGTTGCGTCAATGTCTACCATCCGAAGCCGGTAGTAATTGATTCCATCAACCGGCTGCGGGTCAGTGAAAGCATAAGATTTGATACTTGAACTTTCGCCGTGCGAACTAACCAGGCCGATTGTAAGCCAACTTTCCCCGTTGAAGCTTCTTTCTATTTCGAAGCGATCACTGTTGGTCTCGAAGGTAGTGTTCCATTTAAGGGTTACCGTCTGACCCTCTCCATTTTCTACTAAGAAGTTTACCAGTGTCACCGGCAATGGGGGCTCTATTGAACCTATTCCGATTTGTGTGATACCCAATCCGCTTGGAATAGTTCCGGCGAGCGTGCTACCTTCCGCTACCCCATTCGCATTTGCATTGCCGCTTAAATCGACCCACTGTGTACCGTCCCAACCCACCAGTCGAAGGTTTTGGGCGATGCCGAATGAACTGACGTCCGGCATCGAAACGCTTACCGCAAGTCCGTCATCATCCGACGAAGATGCAGTGTGCCAATCCCAACTACCTTCCGGGAAAACCGCCCGGATAATGCCAGATACAGCCTGCGGGTTTTCTACGCTGGTTGGCTCGTAAGCTGTGGTAATCAAGGCATTTTCATTCTGCGGAGCCCCCATCGTCAATGGTCGCGAATCGGTCCCACTGCCGACGGGGAAGGCAAATGGAGTATTACCGGCCTTACCTACATACCCGTCGACGTGTTGCGCGTCCGCCAAGCCGCCCGTGTAGCTGCTGCCAGGCTGAAAACGTAAGGCGCCGGCTGACGCGGCCTCCCTGACCGTGGAGGTGATCCCATTCTCGAACTTCGCATCCGAGAAAACATTCACACCGGCGGTGTTAGTAATGTTAAAAGTATTGCCGGATCCGTTTTTAAGCCCGAGAGACGAAAAATTGGGGGCTACATTCCCGCTAACTTCCTGATTACCTGGCACACCTAGGGGGCCATTAAAATTATCAGTGCTCCCGCCATCCAGATTGGCATCCCAGGGATTATCGATCTTAAGCCCGGCTTCGTTATGCTCAAATACCGCCCCACCCCCAGCATTATAGGCTGACCCAGGCGTAGCAGCGACTGTCGTTTCGTCGCCGTTGTTAAGTATATAGCCTGAGTTGACCAGATTTGTACCGTCTATTGTAAGCTGCGCATTAGCAGGCAGATAAGCCGACAATGCTACAACAAACATCTTAAAAATTCCAGTTAGCTTTTTCATGTATGTTCAGCTTTTTGACTACACTATGACCCGAATTGAAATTTGCAAGTGCAACCAGTTACTCCGTAAGAATGGAGATCGTCATAAAATTGACTGTGTTCCTACTAAACCCGTCACTTTCCACATTGTCGCTCCAAATTGCCGGATCAATTCCGCGCGTCGAAAACACAATCTGTTGCCCGGCATCCAGTCGTTGAACTCCCGTCATTGATAAGTATTCCGGAGTCGCACCGTTCGTACTTGTTGTTGTTTTAAGGTTTAGCATTGACATATGGCTGTTTAGAGAGGGAGCAGTATTGCCTCCCTTGCTCACACCCAAACGAATAAGCGCACCGGGAGGTGTAGGTACTGCGTTGTGTAGGAGTATTGTTGCGGAAAATTGATAATATCCCGCGCGTGGCGCCGTGAAAATTCCTGTATTAGAATCATATCCCCCCGTTATATCCAGCCTTTCGTCGTTAAAAATCAAGTTCCTGAATTGATTCCCGTTATCAGGGCCCAAAAAGCCGCTGAAATCAGACGTGAAGCCTGCCATTACAAGCAAACTATTGACAGGCTTTTGGATTTTTACTACTCCGTTTGCGTCTACAACCAAAGGCCGGTCCGAGCTCTCGGAAGTTTGCTGCAAACCTTCAAGTCTCAGCGGTTGAGATCCTACCACATGCAGTTTGTTCGAAGGTGTAGCAGTTCCGATGCCAACGTTACCAGATTGAGCAAATGCTACTGACCCTGAAAAGAGCGCTAACGCAAGGACATTGTAAAATGATCGTTTCATGTTTCAAAATTTAAAAGTGAAAAATCGAAGAATTTTTACTGCTTGTTTGTAACTATAAAAAATATCTAATGCAAATCTATAAAGTATTTCGCATGGTCATTTTACAAAACAGTCCTATCCAATTACAAAACGGACACTTTTTCGGTAGCTATAATTTGTATAGTAATTACGGCTAGAATGATTACAGATCATTTCAGGATAGCCATTTTACAAAATAGGTTTTTATTTGTAAAAATAGGTCTTCACAATCATGAAGAAAATCACTACAAGAAGCTACAAATACATAAAATTTATTCATACCTTTCAAAGGGTAATGCAATGTGAATAAATTATCAAACACCTTCATTTTATGAACTTTAATTGATTCTTGATTAAATATATCTACTGATTCTATAATATGACTGCATAATCAATAAAAAAGTAATCAATATTCATTTTAAAAATGAATATTGATTACTCATCAAACATTAACCGTAAATAAGTCGAGGTAGTAGGTTTTAATCGAATGTATCAGGTCATTACATCATCATTGTGGAACATGCTCAACGGTTATCCTACCCGAAGCTGTGGTAGTACTATAAGTGAATAAAGTCGGGGTGAGCGCAACAATGTCAGTTACTCTCGTAAAGGTTGGTGCAACTAAAATGCGTTTCTTGTAGTCAGGGGTCAGGGCCCAGTTCCCGTTACTTTTTGGCGATCCATTCAATTCAGTTATGGTAAAAGTTCCATCAGGCCTAAACTCGGACAAACCTACAAAACCCAGGTTTAAAGATGTAACATCTTTACCAACCGAGTCACGAACAAATGTAGTTTTCCATTTAATTGATGACAATACCTCTGCTGGGGTCTTATCCTTAGGTACAACAGAATCTTCTTTGTCTTTACACGATAGTGACGAAACAGAGAGAATTAGGGACAAAGAATACAAACAAACTTGCTTTTTCATCGTTTCAATAGTTAATTTGATTTATTTATGTTGCCAATATTTGGCCGTAAGTTCTAGCAAACATTACCGATACGTATTGGATTCTGGTGAGCAAAAAAGGTTTCAATACTAAACAGCGTCAGATAACGATGAATTGGCAATCACCGGCGCCATTAATGCTCCGGATGAGATCGGGCGGTCGTTTGCAAAGCCCGGCAACGTGAACGCTCCCGTCCCTAGCCCGGCCAGTTGGATAAAATCTCATCGTTTCAAAATTGATTTTTGCTTAAAGATTAATTTGGAGACCTACCACTCTGCTTACCTAAGTGCCGGGCCTATCTGTTTAGGCACGCAGTCGGCAGGAGTCCATACTTCGGAGACTATACTCCTGTTCGACGAGGACGCCAAATTCAATGTACAGGAACCTACATTCGAGATAGTGAAGTTCAGGTTCTCCAAACCGCTCCCATCGTAATTCACTGGAATTCGAACCGTCCTGACCCCATTCTGAGCGGTTTCAACGCCATTGAGACCATTAGCTAAACTGAACCCCGAACCATTCAGCAAACTAATCTCAAATCTCCCGGTGGTGCTCACGTCCAGTGTCAATGACAACACTGTCTGAGAGGGCGTACCTTCTACAACCGCCGGCATAATCAGGCTCTCAGTACAAGCAAGTGTGCCTCTCCCGCATTCGGATGACGAAGAAATAGTGATCGCAGAATGCGGGCCATAGCAGTTGAGATTATTGTTACGCAACGCCACAAAGTAAGTACCTTCTACCAGACCTTTAATGGAACTTACCGGCAGGAAGTTGGCGTCCGAGACAGGGGCCGAGGAATGCCAGGTTAGTGCCCCTCCCATAGGGATCGCTCCCCTAACGGAAACCGTATCAACACGATAGGAAGACGAACCACAGGCAAGTAGCCGTATGCTATTGCCCATGGAAGGGGGGTGCGCATAATCACCCAGCGATTCCACCTTTGAGCTCAGGCCGGTTACCTGAACTTCGGCACGAAAAGCCGGGGTTAATTCAGGTAATGTCGGTGAAAAGCGATTTATCCTGCTAAGCGTTCCGTTGGACCCTCCTACATACAAATCGCCGCCCAATCTCGTGATACCCGCCACATTCTCTCCGGAACCCATAACGGCTGTCACAGATCCCAGATCGACATGACTTACATAGGTGTTATTCGGGCCAAGTGCCACTTTAAAAAGACGCATGTCTAACCGGTCATTATGCTCTTGCGCCCATAACAAATACAAGGAGCCTTCCAGCATAACAAAGTCCCCTCCAGCAAAGCCTGCGGGAAACGTGTGCCATAGTGAAACAGATCCATTCGACCTTTTCCAAACCTCAGGATTTTTAAAAAACCCAATGTATGCATTGTTGTCCGCATCAAAACTGATCGAATTGGGCAAATGTGTAGACGGGAAATCAAGACGTTTTGAAGTCGTATACCTTGTCCCGGCACCCACTATAGTGACTTCGTACAGAGCTCCGCCGGATGCTCCGGGAATAACTTCGCCATTTGCCAGGGCCCTGTTCAAGGTAGTCATGTACAGCTTACCGTCAGGCGCAAAGGCCAGATCCGTCAATACCTCACCTCGCAGGAGTCCACCGGCTCTGCTGTAAGTGCGCTTCGCTCCGGTTTGGGTATTATAACTAACAATTCCCGTGCTGTCGGTGCCCGTAAACCATACCTCATCTAGGCCGGATAACGTCGATGTGCAGGATTGAGCAAACAGGCTATCGCAGTTGGGAACTCCTGTTACAAGAAGAGTTAAGAAAACACATAACCGTGATCCGGCCGTTTGTAAATTGAGCAGTTTCATAAGAATTCCTCATAAAGTTGAGGAGGTATACCCTGGCAACCTCCCTTGAATGTCAATCTTATTTTGTGATTTGCGTCTGTCCTCTGGTGACAAGGTACTGATGTACGCCCAGGCTGCAACGAACCGCCCTGGTCCGGATCGCTTCCGCAAGGTGGAATTTGTTTTCCTGACAACCGCTGCGATCTACGAATGGGTGGGCCAGGTGAAAGGCAACTCCACCAAATTTAATGGCCCTTTTCTTGACTCCCGCGTTGATCAGGCGCACGGCTATCTCTGTGTCTTCCCGCCCCCATGCGGTAAACATCTCGTTATACCCGTTCACAAGTAGCAGGTCGTCGCGCCAGAATGCCATGTTGCAACCGCGTAGCGCATAGATATCCTGCGTTTTGTAACGGTTGGCCATATACCTGCTTAACCAGGAAATCCTGAACCGGTTAAGAATATTGCGAAAACCTGATTGGAACAGAGAAATTCCCGGGCATTGCGAATGCAATAGCTTTTCCGACAGCCTGCGGCTCATCAGGACACGACTGCCCGCCACAAATGCCCCACGCTTTCTCACCGCAAGGTGATCTTTGATGAAATCCTCATGCAGGATCAAGTCGCCGTCGACCTGGATAATGTAATCGCACGAACTGGCCGCAATCGCTTTATTCCGGATTTTCGAAACCCGGAAATGCCTATCCTCCTGCCATACATGTATAAGCGTTCGGGGCAGCAATGGACGCATTGCCTCAATCACATCAGCGGTTTCGCGGGTCGAACCGTCGTCGGCAACAATCACTTCATCGGGCAGCGCCGATTGCCTCAGCACGCTTAGCAGGCACAACCGCAATGCTTCCGGCCAGTTGTAAGTTGAAATTATAAGTGAGGTCACAATATCTTAGATCTTAGTGCCCCGAACACTTACCGAATCATTGCAGTAATGGTTCGGGGCAATTGTAAGTACCCTTCCAAATCAACGGATCACTATTTTCTTCCGGATTGTCTCGCCATCACTTGTCCGAAGCTCCATGATATACTGACCCGCGCCAAGCCCCTTAAGATCCAGTCCTTTTTCAGGCCATTTCAATGACTCGTACACTGTTTTCCCTAAAAAGTCGATGCATTTTACATGATTGATCTGCTGCAAAGGAACACCGCTGATTTGTAAAAGTCCTTCCGTGGGGTTGGGAAAATAGTAAGCGTTCGAAGTCTCGATAGCTGAAAAGCGAACCGGCGCTATTCTACTGTACGCAAAGGACGAGTCCGCGTCGACCATTCGAAGACGGTAGTAGCTTGTGCCAACCAACGGCTTCGCATCCATATATTGATAAGGTAACCCGCCTTTTTCAGGATTCGACGCAGCCACATTTGCTATACTCACCCAGCTTTTGCCTTCGCCGCTTCGTTGCACTTCGAAATGAGATGCATTGATCTCCGACGCAGTTCGCCAGCTAATGGATACGCTCCTCTCTATACGTTCAGCTTCAAATGAAATCAACTCAACCGGGAGTGCGCATTCATTTCCCACTACAATCGGGCTTGCCGTAGAATAACACGATCCGTCCTGTGAGCGAGCGCTCACGTAGTAGGTTTTGAGCGTGTCTCTGCCGATATCGACCATTGGTGAGGCTATCCTGTTCTGATCATTGACGGGTAATCCCGTATGATAGGTTATTTCGTACCCATTTGATTCCTGTAATGGATTTACATAGTCGGACAGGTTAACCCTCCCTCCAACGCACGGTCCTGATACAAATCGTACGGCACTTGGAACACTGTAACAATCGGCGTCGTCACCATTTTTGGCAAAAGCATAGTAAATCCCAGGAGGTGCCGCTGCTACCTCCGCCGTTGAAAGTGGTGAATTCGGCGTTGATGAACGGTGCCACTCGATAGATGATCCTTCCGGAATGGAAGAAGCATCTACGTGTTTCGCCAAGTTGATATGAACCTGCGCAAACGCTTGTCGGCTGGCTGCTACGCTGAAAAGGAGTACCACGAGCAACCGATTGCTTGCTAAAAGCTTTCTAAAAAACATCATAATTTGATTATCTAAGCGTGGGGCCTACCTGTTGCGGCGTACAATTATCGAGCGTCCAAACGTCTGAAACGACTTTTCTCTTTGGCGTCGCGGCCAGATTCAGAGAGCACGTACCTGCGTTCAAAATGTTAAGATTCAAAGTTCCCAATGCGCTTCCGTCATAGTTAACGGGAACCAGAAATGTCTGCACGCCAGTCTGGGTAGCGTCGATGCTCTTCGTGCCGTTTGCAAGGGTAAATCCTGACCCTGCGAGCGATCTGATGGGGAACGTTCCCGGCTCCCTGACGTCTATTGTGACGGAAAGCATACTCTGCGAGGACACACCCGCAACCGGTGCCGGACTAATTGAAATTTCGCTGCACGACAAATTCCCCTCGCTACATTCCGTATCAGCAAAGATTGAAACCACTGCCGGGGGGCCGTAACAGTTTACAGTATTGTTACGCAACGCGACATAGTAGGTGCCTGGCCCAACGGTTCCTCCCGGAGCTATGGATATTGCATTGGCGTCAGAAACCGGAATTGACGTATGCCAGGTCAGTGAAGCTCCCTGAGGACGCACTCCTCTGGTCGCCACAGTATCCACCCGATACCCGGTCACTCCACAGGCAATCATCCGGGGAGTGCTGCTGATAGAGGGTGGTACAGCATAGTCACCCAGTGGCTCAACCCTTGATGTCAATCCGTTGATCATGACATTGTTGTTGTAAATAGGCGCTAATGAAAGAGATGGCGATAATTGAACAACCTTATAAAGTAAACCATTGCTACTCCCAACATACAAGTCGCTGTTAATTCTGGCCATACCAAAACCGTGCGCGTTCCCCATAGTATTGGAAACAGACCCTAAGTCTACATGACTTACATAACTATTGCCCGGCCCTAGCGTTACCCTGTAGAGGCGAGTATGCCCATATCCTAACATATCATCCCGTAGTTGCCACAATACATACATGTAACCGTCCAGAATAATAAAATCTCCGGCCGCGTTACCGCTCGGAAAAGTGTGCCACACGACCGGGGGCGTAGTCGGTGACCACCGGTATACCTGGGGCCCGCTTGCCGAGCCGATGTAGGCGTAGCCTTCCGCGTCAAAACTTATGGAGTTGGGCATATCACCAGGGTTAAATCTTAGGATCTCGGTTGCCGTATAAGTCGATCCCGACAATGTAACTTCATACATTGATCCGCCAGGCGCCCCAGTTTGTACACCAGCAGCCACACTTGCATCGTAGGTCAGTATATATAGTTTTCCATTGGGCGCAAAAGCGATATCCGTTACTTCGTAACCTGGAAATGGGCCATCCGCTTTGGAATACTTGGTAACCGCCCCGGTTTGGGGGTTGTATTTTCCTATTACTGCGTTGTTAGCTTCATTGAACCAAATTTCACCTGCGCCTGTCGTTACCATCGAGCATGATTGAGCCGATAATATTGTCGGGATGAATACTCCCAGTAGTAGGCAAACCAACCATAACCAAAGCGTTGATCTGTTGATTTGTAAAATGTATGAATGCATAAGAAAATTGGAGTTGAATTGACAATTAGAAATTTGCTGTCTGTTCAAATGAAGTTAGACGTCATCTCCATTGAACTTAGACCTTCACAAAGGTCCGTATGCTTAAAAAATTAAAGAATACCTTCAAAAAGGTATTCATTTGAATTTGTGCACTTTAAAAGAGGCAGCTTTGGGCAAGAAAGGAACTGCTATTCCTGGATGACACTGGTTCCGATCGTCGTCGAGCTACCAGCTTACACTAAACCGGAACGGAGTTTTATTACCAAAACATTGGTCGCATATGGTGCACACTGGTAGCGACATCATTACACAGCTTTACGCTTAGCGGTAACATCATATTCGCCTCCCGGGCGATTAGCTGGTTATCCATCTTTATAACAGACGAACACCTCCGTTTCTTGACTTTGAAGAATTTACCACCGGCGGATTTTATGGAAACGGAATTATCGTTTTTAATAGCGACCGAGTCAGGGAAATACGGCGCGAACCAGATTGAGCAATCTTTGCCCCGCCTGAACTACCAGCATGAGAATGAATGCTAAACAAATACCCTATTCAAGGTATTTCACACTTCACGTGTCCAAAATAACTTTGTAAAATAAATATCGTCCTAATATTAATCTGGATGGCATCAACTATTATCCATTACCCATTCGTAAATAGTTAAAAGTATTCATCTAAATAAAATTACTATTATTCATGAAGCATCTTCCAATACTAACCGCAATATTACTCACCCTGCTAGCTTGTGAAAAGAAAGAAGAAATAAGCCCTCCGAAATTGTCTGAAAATGAAAGAGATTTTATTGAATTACACTTTCCAGCAATAACTGCTTCATCAATAGTTCGAGAGGAAGATCATGCAAATATAACATCTCTCACAATTACTGAAAATAACATCGAATTGAAGTTCAATTCACGAGGAAAATGCATCAGCGTAGAAAATAAAAATCGGTCCAAGTTACCTGACTCAATACTACCCGAGAATGTTTTAAGATACATTAAATATCACTATCCAAATGATTTCATTATAAAATGGCGCAAGGATGAAGTGGGTCAGAGAGTACAGTTGAACACCGGCAAAGAAGTGACTTTTGACATGCATGACAACTTTCTAAAAATAGAAAGAAGGCTTATAGTAAGGTCTGAAAAATTTTTACCGAACAATGCAAATGAATTTATCATACTTCATTTTCCATCGGCAACTATCTTGAAAATAGATTTTGATCACGATGGTCCAAAAAGCGTGTATGAAGCAATATTGGACAATCAAATTCAACTAAAATTCGACAACCATGGGGTGTGTTTGAGTATCGAAAATAAAAAATCTCAAAAACTACCACAATCGGTTATTCCAATCAAAATATACACGTATGTAAAGGAACAATATCCTGGTACCTTTATCACCGAGTGGAGTACTGAGGAATTTGGCCAAGAAGTAAAATTATCCAGTGGAATAGATCTTATATTTAATTTGGATGGGAATTTTCTAAAAATCGATAAGTAGTTCTTCCGAACTATCGCCCTCCTAAGTCCACTCCTTTCAAAGCACTGACTCCGGAGGGCCCATCTCATCACCAAACGCGCCTATAACGAATTCACGACTCAGCTCAGGGGACCTCCCCTGAGTTTACCAGTCCCTTCGGCTAACTCACTACACACCAGTATAATACATTTTCATACCACCTTTCACGGCCATTTCGAAAAAACTTGCGATAAAGTTTACCGCGGGATATTTCTTTGAGTAATTTGAAGCTGACTACCTTCTTGATCCTCTATCATGAAAAAGCTTCTGGCTCTTTGGCTAATTTTTGTAAGTTATACAACATCTGCTCAGGTGAATGACCGGATCTACAGGATTTTACCAGACACCCTGAAACCTCTCAACAGACACCGTCTCACTCGTACAGAAATCCTCTCACTTCTAGCTTATGCTTCAAACAGAGAGGTCTGGTCTCCGGAAGACTATTGCTCTTTCGACCACCTGGCAAGCCTTATCGGCCAAAACATTTGGACCAGTGGGAACAGAGAATCAAGGCTCGACCACGCCTTAAAGATTGCTCACTACTGGCTGGGCAGATTTACACATTTGGAAGGATCCGCGAGATGGTCGCTCGATTCAGCTGACAAATGTGTGAAAGCAGTTCCCGGTATTATTGGTGCGGATTCGGTCACATTTATGACAGAGCTTGCTTACTATTATCTGTACAAAGGCACCGTTTCGACATTAAGGGGTCAACCCATACCAGCAAGCAATTGTTTTAAAAGGGCCCTGACACTCAACGAGAACATTAAAGACGCATCACTGCAGGCACGGATATATCGGTCAATTGCCGCTCTTCACCGTTCCATGCACCTTTGGAAATCTTGTATAGCCTTTCTCGACAGCTCATTTCGATTAATAAAGAGAGCGTATCCTGATTTCGAGCAAAATTCAACTTATTCGGAACACCAACTTGCCTATTTTAATCAAATGGTGATTCTTTACAGTATGCTTTGGGCATCCGATAAATCGAATGCCAACTACAAGGATTCAGCCACTGTGTATGGTCAAAAAGTCATCCATACTGACCTTACGAATGAGCGGTATCGTGCCAATGCGCTCGCTGTGCTGGCCCGGATAAAGTATTATGAATCCGATTTCACCGCAAGTCTGAAGCTTACCGAGAGCGCATTAGCTCAGATTCCGAATTTGCGGGGAACCATCGACTATGTCAACATAGAAATGGCCAAAGGGCTTAGTTTAATTCATCTCGGTAAACACACTGAGGGGTGGGGACTCATCAGAAAAAATGAAAACCAAGGTGCTCTAGGTTATCACGGAACGGAGATGATCCAGGAGCTGGTTAATTTTGAAAAAGCTGCTGGAAACTTTAAAAGTGCGTTAGCCTATCAGGAGCGATTGTTGGAATTGGAAGGAGACCGGCAGCTGAATAAAAGCCGCGGCGAGGTATTTGAGACACAGCAAAAATTCGATCTAAAACTGAGGGATCTCAATATAAAAGGATTGTTGGAAAAAGAGAAACGCAACAATGTCTACGCCACGGCTGCAAGTATGGCCGCTGCTCTGTTTGGCTACTCTTTGGCATCACGGTATTTACGTACAAGGAAACGAACAAGCACGCTCCTAACACAGATCGACGAACTCACGGAGCTCCAAATAGCTCAGCTCGAGACCGAAAGAGAACGTGAGAGAAAAAGGTTCGGGCAAGAGCTGCACGATGAGCTGTCCGGTACCATCGCCGCTGGGGTGAGGTATCTTCGATTGAAAGCCAGGGATGCGCATGAAGCGAAGATAAAACAGGAATTAACTAAAATTTCTGATATGCTCGAAGTAAGTTACAATAGAACGAGAAGCATGTCGCATGAACTCTACCTGGAAAGCGCATCAAATGATTTCTGGAAAAGATTTACAGACAATATAGAATTGCTCTTTGCCAGCACAGGTATAAAGGCCACGATAACACGGGACACTTTTGACCTGGCTTTGCTACCGGAAACTAAGACAACCATTCTTCTTGCCATGAAAGAAGCACTAAATAATATTGTCAGAAACTCCAGGGCGACACAAGTCGATATACTCATATACCAGGAAACGGACCACCTCGTAGTCGAAGTTAGTGATAACGGAACTGGAATTACCGCAGCAAAGGCCAGTAAGAACAGCGCGCTGAATTCAATAAAAAATAGGGTCGCCGGGCTCGATGGTGAATTGAAAATAGTAGCAAACGGTCAACACGGTCAAACCCTTTCCATTACACTTCCTACCAGTCCACCACGAAACCCAATTGTCACCACCTGATCCCGCGAGCTATACTTTGCTAGTTATTCTCGGATAGATGGCTTACAACAGACCGTTAAGCTGTGGAATTGTGAGCTTAACGGTCTGTCCAATCGGCTCGGCTGAAAGCAGTTCCAATTTTCCACTCAGCATGTGAGCCCTATCCTGCATTGATTTCATTCCAACCGTAGCAAACCTCCCGCCGACTGGCCCTCCTCTGCCATTATCGCTTATTTCAAGGAAAAGGTTGGATTCGTCCCGATAAATGACAACGCCCACCCGGGTAGCTTTCGAGTGCTTGATAATATTCGTTAATACCTCCTTTGCTATGAGTAAAATCTGCGTTTTTGCGTCGGATGTTAGGATCAAATCTGGAATTCTCTTTTCTATACTAACCTTTAAGTCTGCCCCCGTTGCGAGAAATTCAATGCAATCAATCAATCTCTTCCAAAAATCCTGGGCTAACTCTTCCATGAATAGTTCATGAGCCTTCCCATTAGCCTTTTCAAAATCTTTCTCCAGCGCGTTTGAAATATCGCGGAAATATCGCATTTCGCTCTCGTCCTTTGCATTTGCTCCTGCAAGCCTTAAATATTCAATGCTCGCACCAATTGTATCTGCTAGCTCGTCATGCAATTCTCCTCCAAATCGTTGCCTTTCCCTTTCCCTTTCGCTTTGAATCCTGCTTATCAGGAGCTCGGTTAGCTCATTCATCTGACTGGCAAGCTCACTGGACCTTTTTCGGGCAAGCCTATAACGTAGCCCAACAGAACCGAATACCAGTAGAATCCCAAACGAACCTACTACCATATACGACTGGTTACGTTTCGCTCTCTCCAAAATGTTCTGAATACTCGAATCCCGTGAGTGCGCATCGAATTTTTGTTGCATTTCAAAGATTTCACTCCGACTTTTTAGTGCCTGCGAGGCTTTTTTATGCTCAATTAAGCGTTCATGATAAAATAAGGCGGCTTCGGCATCCCCGATTTCCTTCTCTACTTGATAGAGATCTTCGATAATGTCATATTCGGTAAAGTCGGTAGTTCCGAGCTGCCTACATTCTCTTATTATTCGCTTTCCCTCAAAACGCCTTCCAAGATGAACCAGGCACAGCCCTTTAATGAGTTGCATATTCTGGTAATCAGCAGTGCCGGCATAGTCGGGTACAAGTGCCATTGCACTGTCGATGAGTATTGCAGAAGACAAATAATCCTTTTCGCGAAACATTATCTTCGATAACACTCTAAATCCTTCAAATCGATGCTCTACCCTATACGACAAATTTTGAATCAACTTTTTACTGTATAATATTGAAGAGTCCCGGGTGTCTTTTTGATTGTGTTCTGCACGCCAGATATAAAAATAATCCCACGCCTTGTTTAGGTAATGATTCGAAAGGAAGTTGTTAAAATTCCTGTCGCTATCCAAATTCACATACTTGCTTCTCATGATCAGCAACGAGCTATCTTGGTAGACTATACTGGATTTGTACAGCTCCAGACCCAGATAAAGAAATGATAAAGTCAAATAACTCTCCTTTATAAGATAGGTGGAATTAAGCTCTTTGGCGATGCTCAACCCACGAACATATGCCTTGTACGCATCTGTAAAACTGTTTCTTAGAACAAGAAGGTCCCCTTTGTGCGTATAGTGTGCAACGAGAGCACTTTTTTGGTTGACCGTATCTTTACCGATTGCTGTCCGAATAGCGGAATTGTACTTTTCGGCAGAATCAATAGGCCATGCAATGTGTCCTATATACGCAAGGCGATAAATCCAGTATTCTGTGAGGAGTGTCGCATGCAAGATCTTCTGTTCCTGGGAACCATGCGCGAGATACTTTTGCCCAAAGCCCTGGCAAAGCCCATCTATTTCGGTAAGGATGTCTTCTCTACCTTCGCCCGAGGTTGCACCGTATCTCACGATTCCCGCAATCTCGCTATAAGACAGATGTTCTGCGCTGGCGGGCCTGACCGAGTCGGGTAGTGCTTGAAATAATTCTTTGCTTATCTGACCAATGACCCGAACTGGCAATATTACCAGCAATGCGAATGTAATAATCCCCCTCATGATATTGAATTTGATACGTTTAAACCTCAGGCTGAGAAACAGACGTCGCCCCAAATGGATAATTTTTACCTCACCCATTTACTTGCTTGATGAGAATACCTATGTAAGAGTATCGCATGCCAAATATCTACACTTTTAGATGTATTCGTACTGTGCCATGAAGTCGTAGTCCAAACACTTGATACTCAAATCAGTCGAATTGTATTTCCACTTGATAAAATTGCGAGTATGCTCTAATGAGGTTCTGTATCTAACCAAGGTAATCTTCGAGTATTCCGTACCCACCAAGGAAGCCATATCGCAATTATGCTTCTCAAAAATTTCGAGAATCATTTTCTTTTGTTCATCGTCGTTAACCAGCTTATGCTTAAACAATTCAGCAGTAACCGCAATTTCAGATTCAATCATTTTTCGATGAAGGTCGTAAACCTTGGATTGAAGCACGTCCAAATATGTATTTATGCCTTTTACTTCTTCCTTATTGCCTGATACTCTGCCAGCAGCAGAATTCCACTTTATCGGTTCGCATTCCCGCTTTGTAGCGACTTCAATACGTTTTCCATCTACGGTCACTCGCATGTAGATTGGAAGTTTTCCTTTCAAATAATTACTGCGTTTTTTCAAATAGAATAGCAGCGAGGAGCTTTTTGTCAGCATAACTTTGCAAGTTTAAGATTGATAAAAATAAAATTGCAGCTACTTAAAATTAAGATGTTTACTTGGTGAACATGCTATCAATCAATATTTTAAAAAGTTTTTGGTGAGCACTTTTTTGTATTAAAATCTGCTCACCGAAACGCTCACCAGATAATTGAGAATATTTGAATGTTTTGACAAATTTAAAAAAACAAAAAACCCACAAATCATTGATTTGCAGGCTTTTGATGCTTTTTGTGATTGATACTTGTGGAGATGCAGGGAGTCGAACCCTGGTCCAGAACAGGGAAAACCTGCGCCTTCTACATGCTTATCCGTGATTAGATTTTCGAGCCAGACAAGGTGCACGGCGGACCCGCGTCTAAGCCTTAGATACTAGGGTCTCGTTGGTTTTACGCATCAATATACCAACCAGCGCTGCGGTTCGACACCTCTGGACCCACCCGGCAGCACGTGAGGTGGAGAGATGATGGCATTTGGTTAATCCTCCGGATTAAGCAGCCATGGCGTAAGTAGATTCGCCAGTTATTGTTTGAGAATATTATTTACGGGAGGTACTCTCAACTCCCGACATGCTTACACACAAGCCCTCAGCCCGCTGTCAATTCCAGTCACCCCCATTAATTAAGGTTGAAAGCCATTGCTACTGGCAAAGCTCAATCGTAATGCTATTTACACATTTAAAGCGGAGAAAGTTCTCCATTTGAGACAAATCTGGCATAAAAGCCAAAAAAGACATTGATTCTGAACCGGTTGAATTTGAAAATTTTCTTGGATGTAAGGCGGTTCGACTTCGCTCACCGTGACAGACAAGTAAAACAAGTACATTCCATTATTTCTGTTCCATGGCGGCTCATTCCCCGTTCCACGGCGGCCCATTCACACATTCACTCATTCACTCATTCACCGTTCCACTCATTCCCCGTTCCACGGCGGCTCATTCAATCATTCAATCATTCAGTCATTCAAAACTAAAACTCAACCCGATAACTCAGCACCGGGATCAGCCCCAGCTGCTCCTGCACCACTACCCGCTTTTGTCTCGTATCGAAATAGCGGTAAGCTTCATTTTTGGTGCCGGACACGTTTTGCAGGTCGATCGCCAGCGTGCGGTTATAACGGGCCTTTCCCTTTTTCCAATAAATCCTGAGGTCGGGGCGGAAATAGTCCTTCATTTTAACGGTGTACTCACTTTCATACAGGTAAATGGTTTGTTTCAATGCAGCTGAGTACTCGGCGTCAATCGGCTTATCCCGGAAGCTACCGAGCCAGAGAATTTTGGCATTTACTCCCCACAGGCCTCCCCGCGAGGATTTGAATTCCTTCCCCGCCGTTAGGCTCGATGTGTGGCCGCCGTCAAAACGGCTATCACGACGGAAGCCGAGGTAGTCGACGTAGGTGGCTTTATACAACGACCCGGAAACGAGCATGTAGAATGCATTCGTGAGGTACTTTTGAAATGTCGCTTCCAATCCGTAATTGCGGGCGGTGCCTTTGTTGTAGAACCGCACAGCCGGACGTTCCTCGATCAGATTCACCGCAGAGAAGTTTTCACGCATGTCGCTGCCGACAGGTACGTCAAACTGATGCTGCCAGTATGCCTCTATTTTCAGGCTGCTTCCTTTTTTGAAAAATTGCTGGTAAGCCAATGTGATCAGATGCGAGCGCGTCGGCTTCAAATCGAAATTCTGACCAACATATGTCATTCCATGAACGGACGAGTAAACATTCGGAGATTGCAGCTGGCTGTGCAGCCCGTAGCTCAAACTCACCTGCTTGTCCACAGCGGCCAGCCATTTCACGCTCACCCGCGGCTCCACTAGCGCACTCACTTTTGTACCGTCCTTTCTGATCTTGCTGATCATTCCATGCAACCCCACATCGGTAATAAACGACCGGCTAACATGCGACCAGTTCACAAAAGGCTGAATGAACCAGGATTTGATCTCCTCCGACGGATATTGCGGCGGCACCTTAAACTGCTGGGTAGTAAGGAACACGCCGCCTTTGAACGTCGTGCCGGCCTTGATCTTATAATTTAAAGTAGTATTGAACGAAAACCTTCCGTTCACAATGCCGTCATTGCCCAGGAGGTCCCGGTTTTGCAGGGTGACCGGGTCTACTTCGAACGCTTTCCGCGAAGCGTTCAATCCCGACGCGACGAGGACCGTGCGGAGCGACGCCCGACGCCCGATAGGCTGGTCGAATGTTGCTCCGGCAGCACCCATTTTATTTTTGTAAAGCACATATCGCCCATCCTTCTCGAATTCCCAGGCTGTCGTGTCCTTGTCAGGGCTGAATGTATTTTTACTAATGCCGCCCATTCCGAAAATAGTGAATTTACCACCTTTGGCCGTCGGGAAATTCAGATTGAACGACAGGTCCTGGAACCGGATATCTTCTCCTCCGAAGCTCACGCCCATTGCCCCCATCAGGCCAGTGAAAGAATAGCGATAGTTGACAAGGTAGGATGCTTTCGACTTTTTCGACAGCGGCCCCTCCGCCGCAATATCGAGGCCGATCAGGCTGGCCTGCCCGGTGAACTCCGTCCTTTCATCGTTACCTTTCCTCAGGTTCATATCCAGGATAGCCCCGGTCACGTTGCCGTATTGCGCAGGGAATGGCCCGCTCATGAAATAGGACGTCCCCATCAATTGCGTGCTCAGGATATTCACGCCCCCGCCTGTGGAAGTGGGCCTGTCGCTGAATGTACCTGCATTCGATAAGTGGTTCGGATTGACGATCTCAACGCCTTCCAGCCGCCACTGCATACTGTTCGGCGAGTTGCCGCGCACTACGAGACCGTTGGCTTGGTCATTGGCTGCGGCAACGCCCGCAAAGGACGTGGCAACACGTGCCGGATCCAGGTAGGTGGCGGCATAACGCAAAGTTTGCTCCGCGGTAATCGCCTGAACACCCGTGAATGCCGGCGGACGGCTACCGGCAACGGTGGCTTCCTGTAATTGCTTTCCGGCGACGCTCAACCGCACATCCTGCACATTCTCCTTTCCCGATTCAAGCAGGATCTCCGCTACGACTACCGTCTGATATCCTACAAACGACACCGTCAATGCATGCCTGCCCACTTCAACGCCATTGAAACGGAATGATCCGTTGTCATCCGTAACATTGCCCTTGGCGTCGAGCTGCACGCTGGCCCCGGCTAGCGGCAAACCGGTATCCGCATCCCTCACATGGCCACGGACGACCGAGGTAAGCTGCTGTGCATGAATAATGGTTGTAGAAAGGAGAAACAGAAGAATTGTGCGGATCATCATATTTAAATAGTGATACTCAAAAAACTATGAGTTACAAAAATAGTCCGAAACGCTGCATCAAATGTTTTTATTTGTCAATTTTAATTCTACATTTGTAGAGTATACTATATTATTGTAGAACAAACCCATATCATCATGTCACTCACCAAAGCCGAAGAACAAGTCATGGAATACGTTTGGCAAAAGGAAAAGGTCTTTATGAAGGACCTCATCGAGTGCTTTCCGGATCCCAAGCCTGCCACTACCACCATTGCAACGCTTCTCAAACGAATGCAGGACAAGGGATTTGTAGCCTACAACCTGTTTGGTAATTCACGAGAATACTATCCGCTGGTTGAAAAGAAGGATTACTTTTCAAAACAGGTGAATGGGATCATCAAAAACTTCTTCAACAATTCGGCGGCGCAATTCGGGTCGTTCTTTGCACGGGATACCAGCATGACCACCAGCGAACTGGAAGCATTACGGAACATCATCGACGAAGAAATCAAACGCAAACAAAATGATTAGCTATCTCATCAAATGCATCGTTTGCTCGGGGATCCTGCTGGCGGTGTACCATGTATGGCTGGAACGCGACAAAATGCTGCGGTTCAACCGGTTTTACCTGCTGGCAGCGATGGTATTCTCATTGGTCGTCCCGTTTGCAGCGATTGAAATGCCTTCGCAGCAAGTGCCGGAAGCACTGGCCAATCCGCCTGTTTTGCAGGAACTGCCAGGTTTTATGTCAAGCGAAGCACTCCATTCCGAAGTACCCGTGCGTGCAAGCGAACTGCCGGATTATCTGCCCTGGCTGTTTTACGGGTTAGTGAGCACGGCATTGTTATTGCGGCTGCTATTCATGATCCTGTCGATTGTGCGTTCGAAAACGGGGTGTAAGGTCGTTGCTCTTGAAAAAGCAAAGCTGATACTGATCCCTGGAAAAATTGCCTCTTTCACGTTTTTCAAAGCCATTTTTCTATCCAGAGATGCATTTGAAGACGATAGTATTCCAAAAGAAATACTTGCGCACGAGCTGGCGCATGCCAGGCAAATGCATTCGTTCGACATTGTGTTCACTGAGATTCTTATCGCATTGTGCTGGTTCAATCCCCTTCTTCTGGGTTACCGCCGGGCCATTCGTCTCAACCATGAATTTCTGGCCGATGAGAGCGTGCTGACCGGCTCCACCGACGTCCGGAAATACCAGTTACTCATACTCGACACCCTTCTTGCCCACCGTGTTTCCGCCATTGCAAGCTCTTTCAATTATCCTTTCACCAAAAAACGACTGGCCATGATGACGACCAACAGCAATCCGCGCATTCAACTTGCCAAAAAGGCGCTGATCGCATTACTACTGCCGCTCCTCGCATTTACGTTTGCCGAAAAAACCTTTTCACAGCAGCCCGCTGAAAATAGCCCTGCAAAAATCAAGGCGACAGTCGCGCCTGCCCCTGAGAGCGAAACAGTTTCGGAAGCCGGAATGAAAGAATTCCTGGCAACGATTGAACAGTACACCACCTACGTCAAGAACGGAAAAGGCCGGACTGATCCGATGGTGCGCATGAACCCTGAACTCGAAAACCAATTGTATGCGGTGTATGAACGCATGAGCGATGCGCAAAAAGCACAGGTGAGCGCCAAAGAAATCACGATGTTCAGGATGAAAATTCCCGTAAAAAAGGCGCCTACCCCGGAAATGTTTGAAAACTGGAAGCGGACGGACGTTTTTGGAATATGGCTGAACGGTAAGCACGTGCCCAATGCGACATTGAACAAATACAATGCGGCTGATATCGCAGAATACAGTCTGAGCAAACTCTACGGCGGGGCATTGAAAGGTCGGAGCTACAAATACCAGCTTGGCATTATGACCAATGAACATTTCGACAAGACGTACGACGAACGCGTCAACAACCGGGTGGTGATCACGCGTCGCGGTTGGTTCAACCCGAAGGATGCGCCTAAAAAGGCAGAAAAATAGTGGGCTGAATAGGGGGAACGCCCCGGCCGGTTGTCAGGATAAAAACGACTACTCATTTAACTGACAACAATTATGAAAAAACTGGCATTATTTCTGACCTTTCTGCTCTTCGTAGTGACGGCTTGTGACAAAGAAAAGGTGGTGGATGAAGCAGACCTGCCGGTCAATGCGAGAGACTATATCGAGGCTCATTTCCCAGGATCCCGGATTTCCCAGGTGGTAAAGGACCGCGACGATCTCGAAACGAGCTATGATGTGATCCTGGATAATCAGGTCAAACTTGAATTTGACAAAAAAGGAGAGGTTTACAGCATTGAAAGCCGCCGGATCGAGAAGTTGCCGGATACCGTTATCCCTCTCAAGGTGCTCGAATATGTGCAGAAAAATTATCCCGACGCATTCATCACAGATTGGGATAAAGACCGGACCGATCAGGAAATCCGGTTATCGAACAACAAAGAGCTGGTATTCAACCTCGCCGGCACCTTCCTCCGTATTGACGACTAATGGATGTACAAATTGAACAAAAAGCAGGGCGAACGTCCTGCTTTTTTTGTGCCCCGCCAGCGCATTTTATCGTACTTTTGCGCCCGTTAGCATTGCATACCGCTTATGACAGTTGAGGATATAGAATCGTTTTTCAAGGATTTGCAGGACCGGATTTGCGCAGCCATCGAAACTACCGATGGCGTGGCAACATTCAGGGAAGACCTTTGGCAGCACCATTCCGGCGGCGGCGGCCGGACGCGCCTCATTCAAAATGGCGGCGTGATCGAGAAGGGAGGGGTTAATTTTTCCAGCGTAAAAGGCGAGGTACATCCGCGGCTTCGGGCGCAAATGAACCTCGCGGAAGGGGAAAGCCACCAGTTTACGGCCACAGGCGTATCCATCGTCATGCACCCGCACAACCCGCACGTGCCCATCATACACATGAACGTGCGCTACTTCGAACTGGACAATGGCACCTGCTGGTTCGGCGGCGGTATCGACCTTACGCCGCATTATGTGGTGGAAGAAGATGCGCACGCATTTCACCAGACCTTGAAGGCCGCCTGTGACAAACACCACTCCGGTTTTTATCCCAAATTCAAAACCTGGGCAGACGACTACTTCTTCATCCAGCACCGCAACGAAACGCGGGGCGTTGGAGGCATTTTCTTCGATTATCTCAAACCCGACGAAGCAGGAAATGGTCAGAATTTGTCCAAAGTGCAGCTTTTCGAATTCGTGAAAGAGGTAGGCGAGAACTTTGCCCCCATTTACACCGCATTAATGCAGAAATATGCCGCTACGCCGTTCAGCGAGGAACAGAAACAATGGCAGTACCTGCGGCGTGGACGCTATGTGGAGTTCAATCTGGTGTGGGACCGGGGCACAAAGTTCGGGCTTGAAACCAATGGCCGCACGGAATCGATATTAATGAGCTTGCCGCCTCAGGCCAATTGGGAATATAACTTCATCCCCGAGCCGGGTTCGGTGGAAGCGGAGACCTTAGGCTGGCTCCGCAAGGGCGTGGCCTGGTAATTCCCAGGCTACTTCTTTCCGGTAATACAAATGTCCGTTTTCGACTGTAAGCGGAGAGTCGAAATTGTTGGTATACAGCTGGCCTGTGCCTAATCCCTGTGGCAGCGGGTTATTAAATTGGGCCGTGTATTGCGCGATGGCATTCAATCCGATATTGGATTCCAATGCGGAAGTGATCCACCAGCCAATATGCAGCCGGTTCGCGATCTCGATCCATTCGCTGGTAGCCGTGAAACCGCCCAGTAATGTAGGTTTGAGAATAATGAAAGGCGGCATGAGCTTTTTGAGCAATGCAAACTTCTCACGATAGGTCGCTATGCCGATCAATTCCTCGTCCAGTGCGACAGGCACGGGCGAAGATGCGCAAAGGTCGGCCATGAGCTCGTGCTGCCCGGCCTTGATCGGCTGTTCAATAGAATGCAGGTCGAATGCGCTGAGCCGGACCAGCTTCTCCTTTACATCGGCGGCTGTAAACGCCCCATTGGCATCAACGCGCAAAGTAATCGTGTCTTGATCAAACCGCTTTCGAATGGCTTCGAGTATCCGGCATTCCTGCTCGAAATCGATCGCACCTACTTTCATTTTAAGGGTAGTAAAACCCTGCGCAAGCTTCTCTTCCACCTGCGCCATCATGTTTTCATAAGAGCCCATCCAGATCAGCCCGTTCATCAGAATGCCTTCCCCATTGTTGGAAAAACCATTTTTGAAAAGCATTCGCTCGCCGCCGTTCATGATATCCAGCAAGGCCATTTCAACGCCCGCACGAACAGAAGGCAGGTTTTCAGGAATCAGCTGTTCAAGGATGATACCCAGGTTAAATGGAAACACATCCAGGTCCAGCTCATTGAAAATGGTGCAGACGTCCGCCAGCTGCGCCTCGAAATCGGGAACATCGTCGACGCTTAAACCGGGTAACGGCCCGCATTCGCCGTAGCCGGCCACGCCGGGCTTCTCGGAATCCGTGACAATGACGATCCAGGACGTTTTTTGTGTAAGTACCCCGCGAGAGGTGCCCGCTTCCTTGCGAAAATGAAGCGTATGCGGCTTATACACAATTTTTAACGGCATGATTTTGCGGTGTCAGATTTTAAAAGGGGCACAATATTAGACAAAATTTACGTAATTATGCACCAGGATGAAAGAGCTGCCCTGGATAAAAAATGCATTCCTGCCCCTCTCGTGGATTTACGGTGCCATCACCGACGTGCGCAACTTCCTGTTCGACAACGGCATCCTCCATTCCCAAAAAGTACCGCAAAAAGTAATTGTCGTAGGCAATCTAACCGTTGGCGGAACGGGCAAGACCCCGGTGATCGAACACCTTACCCGCTTACTTGCAAACCAGCTACCGACGGCGATCCTTAGCCGCGGTTACGGCCGCGAAACCCGTGGCTTTTTCGAAGCCGATAGCCATGCCACAGCAGCAACGATCGGCGACGAGCCATTGCAATTTTATACCAAATTCAATCAGGAAGCAGTTGTCGCCGTTTGTGAAAAACGCGTGGAAGGTGCTTTGAAAATCCATAACAAGCATCCCGGTATCGAATTGCTCCTGCTCGACGACGCATTTCAGCACCGCGCCATTCGCCGTGACGTCAATATCCTGCTGAACGATTACAACCGACCGTTTTATAAAGACCACCCCTTCCCTGCCGGCCGGCTCCGGGAACGGCGACGCGGTGCCCGGCGGGCCGATGCGGTGATCGTAACGAAATGCCCGGCAGCCCTCGATCCTTTGGAAAAAGAAAATATACTCGAAAATATCCGTCGCTACACCGGGGCAGACGTGCCGGTCTTCTTCGCGAGCACCCGTTATGACGTCCCGCGCTCGTACGAGGGCGCGCCTGTGGCGTTAAAGAATGTTAAAATGGCGGCGGGAATCGCAAATCCACTGCCATTCGCCGCATATTTGACCACCCGGTTCAACGTTACAGACCAGAAGGTTTTTCCGGATCATCACAATTACACGCCAAGTGACGTTGAAGACCTGATTAAGAACTTAAAAAACGATACTTTTGTGGTCACGACTGAGAAGGATATGGTCAAATTAAAACCATTGGTTGCATTGACAGGGTATGTAGAACGTTTCGCATATATCCCCGTATCCGTCGATTTCGGAGATGAAACCGAAGCCTTTACACAATGGATCACTTCAAAGATCGGCGAGCGGTTTTAAACGGCAGAACGTTATTTTCCTTTATGAGAATTGTCTTTTACAGCTTACTGTGTGTTTTATGCAGCTTCATCCTAACCATACCGACAGCCTGGGGCCAGGTGAGGCTTCCCGGCGGTATGCAAATGCCCGGTGGTGGCGGGGGTGGTTCGCGCGGCGGCGGCGGAGGGGGGCAGGGAGGCCAGGCCATTCTTGACGATAGTACCAAAACCATTTACGGCCCCCAAACCACACTCCATTTTTACGAGCACGACATCTTCAACAACCGCGATTCGGTCCGGTACCGCGTGGATACAGGGCTTACCAACTTTCACCGGTGGATGCCCATGGATAAGGCCTGGGGCAAGCTCACCGACCTCGGCAACCATGTCACGGCAACCCGGCCGCTCTTTTTCCAACCCCGCGAGGATATCGGTACGCAGCTGGGGCTCCGGGTTTATGACGCTTACGCGATCAGGCAGGAGGATGTGGCCTATGTCGACACCAAATCCCAGCATACCGAACTCAATTTTATGTCGGGCCCCAAGAAAACGTCTCTCGGGACATTTGCCTACACCCAGAATGTCCATTCCCGGTTCAATTTTGGAGTACGGGCGCAGCGATTGACCTCCACCAAAATCTACGGTTTTGCCAATACGATCAATTCCGGGGCATTATTAGGCCAAAACTGGACGTTCCTGGCGCATACCAGTTTTTTTTCCAAGAATAAAAAATACCTGATCCTTGCGCATTACCGCCATATGAACCAAA
This sequence comes from uncultured Dyadobacter sp., assembly GCA_965649915.1. Taxonomy (GTDB): domain Bacteria; phylum Bacteroidota; class Bacteroidia; order Cytophagales; family Spirosomataceae; genus Dyadobacter. Next base: position 30,277 of record CBFGMV010000014.1, on the reverse strand, counting down.
AGGTGCGTGAGCAGGGCGGCGTCATTCCGAATGTGGGTACCGATGGGGTCGTTGAACGCTATTCCTACGACGGCGCGGCCAAGATCAGCGACGATGCCAATTCCTGGGAAAGACGTCATGTTTTTCATATTTACCAGCAGTACCGGCTCGCCAATGGCTTCCAGGTTTTCCAGCAGGCCGACTACCAGAGTGTCATTGACCGGTTCACCGATCTCGAACTCGAACGGGGCGTGGAAAAGGGTGTTTATCCCAAAGCGAAGTTCGATACAACCCAGACCCGGCAGGACATCTACTATAAATTGTTCGACAACAAGGTGGGTATCAAGGGCTTTTACGAAGGGTTCAACTACCGGGCATACGTCAGGCAAAGGCTTTATGGCATGCGCAGTGCAGGCCAGATGCCCAACGAGATAGGCGACACCTATGTTAAGTACAGGACCGGGCTGCAATTCGATAACATCATCGGTGCCTGGCTGGGTTACTACCTGAAAGATTCCGTGCAGTATCTGACCGCGGAAGCCGACCTTAACCTGGCTAAGAACGTCGAATATCGCCTCAAAGGAGAATTGAACACGCGATGGGGCAAAGCCGGATTCCAGAGTATACAAACGGCTCCCGACCTGATGGTCGGCCGGTATATGGGCAATCATTTCGACTGGCGCAACAATTTTGACCCGACCAAAATCCAGACGATCTACGCTTCACTGGTCCTGAAAACCAAAAAAATCGAGTTTGTCCCTGAAATCCAGGTGCACCAGATCAACGATTACATTTACTACGATACTGCCGCTGTGCCGCGTCAGCTTAACTCGGGCTTCCGGCTCCTCAGGGTTGGTTTCAACTCGGCGATCCATCTGAACAAATGGAACTTCACTACAATGGGTTTTCTCACCTTGAACGACAACAAGGATGTCATCCGTATTCCGACGGCATTTGCAAGCGGCGAGGTTACCTATGATTTTGTTTATGCCAAAGTCCTTTTTATTCAGATCGGTCTGGCGGCAAGATATCGCTCGTCATACCTGGCTGATGCTTATATGCCTGTGACGCAGCAGTTTCATTTGCAGAACGACACCCGACTTGACCAGAGCGTGGTCGTCGACGGGTTCGCCAATGTGCGTATCAAACGCGTCAGGCTGTTCTTTAAGATGTCTTACCTGAATCAGGGCGGACAGTTCGGGCTCTTCCCAAAGGGGTACTTTATCACGCCCGGCTACCTGGGATTGGCCAGATCGTTTTCATTTGGGATCAACTGGCCGATGTTCGACTAGTTTCCAGTATCTTGAGCATTATGGCTACACCACTCACTACACTCGGACTGGAACTTCCGACGGATCCCCGCTGGACCGATATTGCTGCCATGCAGATCGGCGACATCCTCATCGATCATGCCTATTGCGAGCAAAAGGCGGCGTCCAGCTGCATTTCACTCATCGTGCATTACTCCGACAAAGCATTGCTTGTGGAAACCCTGACTCCGATCGTTTCCGAAGAGTGGGGGCATTTTCAGCGGGTCCTCAAAGAACTTAAGAAACGGAACATTCCGCTCGGCCGGCAACGCAAGGACGAGTATGTGAACCAGCTGATGCAACTGATCACAAAAGGGGACCAGGAGAAAGCATTTCTGGACAGGCTGCTTATCTGCGGACTCATCGAGGCCCGTAGCTGCGAACGGTTCAAACTGCTTTCCGAGAATCTGGAAGATGAATCCCTGCAAAAGTTTTATCGTGAACTGATGGTATCCGAAGCCGGTCACTACCGCACTTTTCTGGAACTCGCGGAAACATATCTTCCCGCGGCGAACGTCAGAGCACGATGGAAGGAGTTACTCCATGCAGAAGCCAAAATCATGAAATCGCTCACACCCCGTGGCGACCGCATCCATTGACCTCATCACCCAGCATTCCTTACCCAGTTTTTTCGATGCAGTCGTTTCTGAATCTTGTTGCCAAACATATCCTTGCTCGTCACACATCTCTTGAGCGCGTCCAGATCGTGGTTCCCACACGCAGAGCCGCGTTCTTCCTGATGCGGGAGCTCGCCGGTGAAACCTGGGAGCCGATGATGAGTCCGGGTATCCTGGCGATCGATGATTTTGTGGAAAGCATTTGTGAACTGGAAGTTGAAGATCCCGTGCACCTGCTTTTCGACCTGTACGAAACGTTCCGGGAAATCGACCCCGACGTTCAGTTCGATCGGTTTATGGGCTGGGCATCGGTACTGCTGAGTGATCTGGACAAGATCGATCAGTATCTGGTCAAAACGGATTATCTGTTTGAATATCTGTCCGAATCCCATGCGCTTACACGCTGGCAGGAGAGCCTTCCGGAAGGCAGGACGCTGCAAACAGAGGGAGGATCCAGGCAATACTTTTCGCTTTTTGAGAATATCAATAAGGTATATCAGTCCTTCCGGAAGCGGCTGCTGGCAAAAGGAAAGGCCTACCGGGGTATGGCTTACCGTAACCTGGCCGAAAACATCGCCGGGCTCAGTTCCCGGTGGCCGGAGGATGAAAAGATCTATTTCGCAGGCTTCAATGCATTTACGGCTTCGGAGCGACTGATCGTCTCTTCCCTGATCAAAGCCGGAAAGGCCGAAGTACTATGGGATTCCGACCGGTACTATATGTCCGAGAACACGGTAGTCGAAGCCGGTAAGAGCCTGAGGGAATACCAGCGCAGCAAGGAATTCGGGGCATGGAACTGGACCACAGATGACCTGCTGTCTACGGAAAAGCATATCTCTGTTTATGGTGTCCCTAATGCGACATTGCAAACCAAGGTGGCGGGCGAGCTGTATCAGCGCATGCGGGATCACGACCCCGCAGATGCTCCGGTAACAACGGCCATTGTTTTGGCGGATGAAAACCTGCTGCTGCCGATGCTTTACTCCCTGGACGAGGCAGTCAGCGACCTGAACGTCACCATGGGACTCTCGATGCGTAATTCGCTGCTTTACACGCTCGTCGACGGAATATTTGAGTTGCAGCAAAATGTAGTTGAGTTTCGAAGCAAAAGCGGAAAACTGATCCGGATACCGAAGTTTGGCCATAAATCCATTGACAAGGTACTGAACCACCCCTTTATCCGGCATTACGAGTATGTGGCGCTTTCGCCTCTGGATAGCGGACAGACGATCATTCAGCGGGCGTTACGCGAAATTACCGAGGGTAACCAGGTCTTTCTCAGCTCGGAAGAACTCATTGCGCTGGGCGACGAGCATCCGCTCTTCCGGATCTTGTTTACGCATTGGCAAAAAAACAATCCGCAACAGGTAATCCGTACGTTCTATCAGCTGATCGAGCTGCTGCGCGATGTGTACAAGGATTACAAAAATGCCCTGGAAACGGAATATTTGTATCTTTTCTATACCCTTCTCAAACAATTCGAACAAACGATCGAAGACCGCACGGAAGTGATTACATTGAGGACTTTGCGGTCCTTCATGTTCGAACTGATCCGGCAGACCCGGATCCCTTTCAGTGGTGAACCGGTGAGTAACCTCCAAATCATGGGTTTACTGGAAACACGTGCATTGGATTTTGAGCGGATCATCATTTTGTCTGTCAACGAAGGCATTCTGCCACAGGCCAAGCGACAAAACTCTCTGATCCCTTTCGACGCCGCTCAGGCGGTGGGGTTACCTACGCATCAGCATCAGGAGGCAGTCATGTCCTACCACTTTTACCGCTTGCTGCAACGGGCCAAAGAGGTGCATATTTTGTATACGAGCACCAACGATGCACCGGGCGGAGGGGAAAAGAGTCGGTTTGTACGTCAGATCGAGTACGAGCTGGCGCAATATAACCCTGCTATCACCATTAAGAACAGGACCGTTGTCTTCGAAGCGCGCCAGCAGCAAGAGCTCGAAGAAGTGGTTCACAAGGACGATGCCCTCATCGCCGCGATCAGAGGCTATCTCGGGAAAAAGGGCATTTACCCTACTCACCTGAACGAGTTTATCCGCTGCTCCATGCAGTTTTACCTGAAACACATTGTCGGGGTAAAAGAAAAGGAAGAAGTGGAGGAAGAACTGGGAATGGACAAAATCGGGACCTGGCTGCACGCGTCGCTGGAACGCCTGGACCTTGAATTTTTTCTGCTGGATAATGACCCCTCGGAAGAGCATATCACAGCCATTCTCCGCCAGGAGTTCGACCGACTGTTTAAAGGGTATGTAACGGACCTTGGCTTAAACCGCATTTATTACCAGATCGGTGAACAGCAGATCCTGACATTCCTGAGGCACCATATGGCCCAGAAACCAAGGAAAAAGATTCTGGCAGCAGAACAGCCGCTCAACACCCAGCTTGAACTCATATTGCAAGGCAGCTTCACCCCCGTGCGCATCGGCGGGAAGATCGACCGCATCGAGCTGGCCGACGACGGTACCCTGTTTGTGATGGACTATAAAACAGGCAGCGTAGAATTGACCGGCAAACAAAAGCTCGCCGATCCCATCAAACGCGAAGAGGTAATCCGCTTCGATCCCGACCGCAAAATGGGCTATGTGCGTCAGCTGTGGATTTACGAATACCTGATGTATCGCCGGATGCAGGATGAAAAAGGCCTGAAACTGAGAGGAACCACCTACAATTTCGGAGAACATGCCGTCAAATCCGGATTCTACTCATTCCGGGACCCTAAGAACCTGATCGCTAATCCATTGGAACTTACTGAGGAGCTGGCACCTATCGAATTCATAGCCAAATCCGAGGTCATACTGACCGACATTCTGAATGTAATGCTCGATCCCGATGTACCATTCCGTAAAACCGAAGACCTGAACACCTGCAAGTTCTGTGACTTCACCGGCATATGCGGAAGGTAGTCGGTCACATCGAAAAATAACCCACAGAACTTACAACCAAAGCCCCGGCAAAGCGATCTTTCAAAGAAAATCGTGTCCGGTATGATCGTGTTCGCAAAACTCTCCCTCTTCCTGCTTTGGCTAATGGCGTTTCTCATCACTTGTCTCGTAATGGGCATGGCATTTCCGGTCGTCGTCCTTTTCGACAAATTCCGAACCATTCCGAAACGGGTTTCTTTATCATAAGTTAAAATGCCTCCAAAAACGAAAAGGCGATTGAGATTACTCAACCGCCTTTTTTCATGCATTGTACTTCCTATTTTTTCTTGAATTCCAGGTATTGTTCCGAGTCTGGGGCACCACTGCTGGATTGGGAGAACTTTAAAGTCACGTTGATCTGCGGTACCCCGCTGCCATTCACAATTCTGGTGGCAACTCCCGTGATCTTCTGCTTTAAGGCCACACCATTGCTTTGTTTTACATCCACCTGCTCATTCACTTCGAAAGCATCCTGGCTCGTCGTTTTCACGGCGGCAAGCGGGTACTCCTGTGTGAGCGTTAGCTTGGTCCCTGACACACTGACTTCCGTAGCTTTCAAATATTTAATGCTCAGCTGATTTTTCGACTCGGTAGTAACTTCCCATTCGTGGCTCGATACCACACCGCCATCCACCGTCGTGGTCTGATAAACGCCCGTGAACCCAGGTGCATAATCCACCTCTGGTTCGGGATCCTTCTTATCATCCTTGCAGGCACCCATTAAAACGACCAGGCAGCAAAAAATCAGCTTTTTCATACTTGTACTTTAAGAGTAAACAATGTTTCAAATATAAACACGCATCCATTATTTCCTACTATAACGGCACTGCCGCGTGATGCGCATGTCGCGACAGCAAAATCTTGATTTCCGTTCCATCAGAATGGCAGCCTCCCGAGATCCACATTACCTCCGGAAATAATGATTCCTACCTTTTTTCCGGCGAAAAACGACTTATTTTTCAGCACCGCAGCCGTGGCCACCGCGCCGGACGGCTCTACGACCAGTTTCATGCGTTCCAAGAGGTATCGCATGGCCTGGATAATCTCTTCGTCCGAAACGGTAAAGATATCCGTCACTTCGGATCGAATGATGGGGAATGTCTTGTCTCCCAGGTAGGTCAGCAAACCGTCGGCGATCGTATTGATATACGGCGCCTGCTCAATCTTCCCACTCCGGAAAGACAGTACGGCATCGGCTGCTCCCTCCGGTTCTCCTGCAAAGACCGCTGTTCCCGGAGAAAAAAACTTCGCCGCCAACGCAGTACCGCTGAGCAGGCCGCCCCCTCCTACCGGTGCTACAACCGCGTCGAGTGTAACGGCCACGTCCTCGATCAACTCTTTGGCAGCCGTGGCCTGTCCGGCGATCACCTCGTAGTTGTTGAATGGGTGTATAAAAGTCGCACCCGTGTCCGCGATGATCCCATCTACGGTCCTTTGCCTTTCCTCCGGCGTATTTTTACAAAAAGTAATTTCTGCACCATAACCTTCCACTGCCGCTACTTTCACTTTCGGAGAATTGTCGGGCATTACGATATAGCACTTCGCGCCAACCTTCCTGGCCGAAAATGCGATTGCTTGTGCATGGTTACCCGATGAATGCGTGATGACGCCGTTGGCCAGGCGGTCGGCAGGTAACGAAAGGATCGCATTCAATCCGCCCCGCGCCTTAAATGCGCCGATCTTTTGCAGGTTTTCGCATTTGAAATATAATTCTGCACCACTCTGGTCATTCAAAAACTGCGAAGTGGCGATCGGTGTCCGATGAATGTAGGGCTTGATAAGCGTATGCGCCGCTTCGATAATCTCTTGGGTAGGTACGGTTCCGATCATATCCATATTATTATGAAAATTATTCCTGCTATGCGGTAAGCTGCAAAATACAAAGCCGGAACATACAGTTCAAAGTGGATGAGTACCTGCTACTTCAAAGAAAAGGGTCCGTCAACATGTCGACGGACCCCTTTGAAAAAAATTCAGTTAACCTTATTTACCTGCGTTAGGTGTGTAAAGATTGAAGAACTGATCCAATTTCGGCGTAATGATGATCTCCGTACGACGGTTCAGGCTGCGGTTAGGCGCTGAATCGTTTGCCACTTTGGGTAAATATTCGCCACGGCCACCAGCGATCATACGAACTGGTTCAACACCATATTTCTTCTGAAGCGTACGCGCCACTGCGGTAGCACGCAATACGCTGAGGTCCCAGTTATCGGAAACTTTATCTGTCGCGATGGGCACATTATCCGTATGTCCTTCGATCAGAATCTCGATTTCTTTATAATCGTTCAGGATCTTCGCCACTTTGGAAAGAACAGTTTCAGCCTGTGAGTTGATCACAGAACTTCCTGAACGGAAAAGCATTTTATCGGAAAGGGAAACATATACCACACCTTTCTTCACCTCGATCTGAACATCTTCGTCACTAACATCAGCCAATGAGCGTTTCAGGTTCAGTACCAGCGCCATGTTCAAAGAATCCTTATGCTGGATGCTTCTGTTCAGGTCGCGGATCTGGGTACCTTGCGCATCCATCATCGCCAGCGATTTTTTGATGCTTTCCGATCCTTCTTTCGAAATCACAGAAAGGTCAGACATGCGGTCCAGCAGGTTGTTGTTGTTCTTCTTAAGGAATTCAACTTGCTCTTCCAGCTCTTTCATCTTCGCGTTTTTGCTGGTCAATTCGTCATTCTTTGCCTTCAAATCATTATTCAAGCCAGCAGTTCTGCTGTCACAATCATTGAGGTCGGCTCTTGCTTTGTCCAGTTGGATTTGGATCTCATTGGCCTGCTTCTGTGCGGAAAGCAACTTCTTCTTGCTGGCACACGAGCCCAGTACAAAGAGCATAGCAACGGCTAAAAGCGTTTTTTTCATAATCGTCTAGGGTTGTTAAAAATAGATAAACACTGTTAAGTAAAACATTGGTACAATTACACTGATAGCTATCAATAATCGAGCCAAACGCCCGGGGTGCTTTCAAAACGCGAAGGTACAAAAAAAGGGAAGAATGTCGTAGCGACATTTTCCCTTTTTACCGGATAATAAATCGCTTATCCTGAAAAACTAATCCAAATCTAATACGGCAACGCCCAGAACGGGTTGCGGTGCGCCTTCATACTATCCCTGATATGCGTAGAAACCAGCTCCGAGTATTGCTTGCTATCAATCCTACGGCCTTTCGGTTTTTTCGGCGGTTCCAGCTCCGAGGCAGCTACCGGCCTCATCTTAATGTCGATGGCGCTCACGACAATATCGCCGTCATTGATTTCCAGTTCGAGGATCATCCCGGGCAGGCTCGTATAAAGTTCAGGGCCCGCAGATAGCGGAATGTCGTTGGCAAACCAAGCCGTGATCTTCTGATTCCTGACCGTATCTTCGGTCACCGCCATCATACACATGTGCCCGGCCACTTCTTTGATCTTATTCATCACCTTCCAGCCCGGCGCCCGGAGCGAGTCGTCTACGATGTATGTTTTTCCCAACATCTGAATGACCTCCGTTTTCATTTCCCGGCCAAAATCGCGATAGATTTTGAATTCATTCCTGTTCCATGAATAACCGCCTTCATTCTCCTCCTTCTTCTGGTAAGTATAGTACGATTGCTTTTCGTTGAAGAGCATGGTCATCTTTTCCTTGTGCTCGTCGTCGTTACCCCAGGTCTGCTTAAGACGGTCTTTCTCTTCGTTGCTCAGGTAAGTAAGCCGGGAATAGATCTTCGTCCAGCGATACGTTTTTTCGTAAGTCACTTCTCCTTCCAGTTGCTGCGACCATGCCGGCAGACTGACTAAGCAGATCATTATTAATGCTTTGATAGCTCTCATTATAATTTGGTTCAATGATTAAAAAAAGCCGCCGTTACGTTTCACAGAAGCCGACATTCCCCGCATGTTATAGGTAAAGGTCAGCATAAAATAACGCGACAATGTCGACACGCGCCGCTCTGTGTAGAAGTTCTGGCTCACAGACTGCGAAACGCCCAGATTCTTCTTGAATACATCGTAGGCCGTGAGGCGGATTTCTCCTTTCTTGTTTTTCAGAATCAGTTTGTATATCGCCAGGGTCAGGATCGGCTGTTTCTGATTAAAGCCGAATTGATCATTTTTATAACTGCGGTAGTTCAGGCGGGCATTAAAAAAGATCTCTTTCGGCATTTTGAGGTTCATGTCCGCATTGTAGTTCGCATTAACGATCGTCTGATTCTGGTTTGTATTAATGGAATACTTCGTATCGTTGATATTCCAGTTGGCATAGGTATACAACGTGAACACATCGCTCGGTGTGAGGTCCAGGCGCCCACCGAAACTGTATCCCTTGGTATCCGTTTCGTTCTTCACATCATTTACATAGGCCAGGCTATTGCTGAAATTGATGCCCAGGTTACCGCCAACCGTCAGCTTCGTTTTCACGATCGGCAGTCCGAATCCGAAGTACCCGCCATAACTGTCGCTTCCCGAGACGTTCATTGGTTTGGTGGTCGTGATCAGCGTTTCGGTGTTCACCGTCCGGTTGTATACGATCTGGTCCACATTGTAATTGTAGTAAAGGTTTCCGTAAAAGCTCGTGAACGACGCGGGATTGAACATCTGGTAACCGCCGTAGAAATTGTGCGTCGACGACGGAAGCAGGTCGGGGTTCCCCTCGGTAATGTAGAGCGGATTGCTGTTGTCGACAATGGGCTGTAAGTCGGTAATGGAAGGCTCACGAACCGAAAGGCCGTATTCGGCGTAGAGATAGCGGTTGTTTTTCAGGTCATAGTTCAAACCAACATTGGGCACGAGGCTGAAAAACTTACGGTCTATTCTTGTGAAGTTGCCCGCCGACTGGTCCGTCGCGAATTTGCCTTTCAGATCGAATTGTACACCCGCAACGCCCACCGACAAATTGAGGCCATTATGCGAATAGCGCACGCTGGTACCCAGGCGATTGTAAGTAAAGTCGTTGGAATAGTAGCGCGTCAGGAACGGGTTCACTTTTTCCACATTGCCCTCGATGTCGAAAACATCACGGTCGACCTTATCCTTGCGCAGGCTGTAATTGTAGAATGTCTCCCAGGTAAATTTCTTCGCGATCGGCTCCACAAAATTCAGGCTTCCCTTAAAGTTCCCACGGTTACTTTCGGTCTGGTTGAACTGGTTAATTACGCTGTTCCGCGCGGAGTCCTGCGCGAAGGTATTAATGGAGTTCAAATGCCTGTCCTCGTCACCATTGTTGATGTTGTAAGCCAGACTGGCCGCGAAATTCCGTCCTTTCTTCTTCCCGGACTTGTGCCGGTACATGAGCAGGTTAGCCATCGCGAACGAATTGTAATCACTCACATTGTTCACGGTCGCCGAGTTGACTAGCTGGTCCTCGCCTCGCAGCGAGCTTTGCATCGCTTCATACCGGGTGTCCCCCAGGTTGATCCGCGAATTGCTGATCAGGACAATGCTGTTGAGTGAGTCGATCTCCTTTTCTAAACGCAGGGCCGGGCGATGATTTCCGGTAAAACCCCTCGTATTGTTCCTGTCGCGGGTCAGGTAAGAATCGTTGGTAAGGAAGTTCTGCGTACTTGACTGTACTCCTAACCGCGAATCCGTTTGGCTATAAAAGTAGCTGGTACTGAGTTTCGTTTTCTTCGTGTCATAGTTGTAATTGAGACCGCCGGCCCAGTTCTTGGTAAAACCTTCGGATCCGCCCCCGCCCCAGTTGGGTGAAAGCGCAATGTCGTCGCCGCCATAATACCGGCCGCTGTTGAAGCCGAAATCGCCATTGTCCCAGTTGAAAGACTGGCTGCCTTTGAAGTCCTGGAAATCGTTCCGCGCCAGACCCGACTGGTTGACGTTGTTCCCGAAGCCGAGCACGGCAAACTGCTGCTTGTCATTGAAGCGGTTGTAGCTTACCTTCCCTTCAAGCCGCGAGTCGGTACCGACCCCGCCCGTTGCTTTTCCGAAACCACCTTTTTTGTGGCTGTCCTTCAATTCGAGGTTCAGGGTTTTTTCACGCTTGCCATCGTCCACACCGGTGGCTTTGGACTGTTCGCTCTTACCATTGAAAACCTGTACTTTATTGATCGCTTCGGCAGGCAGGTTCTTCGTCGCCATCTTCGGATCATCTCCAAAAAACCGCTTACCGTCTACCGTTACACGTTTGATCTCCTCACCTTGCGCCCGGATATTCCCGTCGGCATCTACCTGCACTCCCGGTAATTTCCGCAGCAGATCCTCCACTGAGGAGCCTGGCGGTACTTTAAAAGCCCTCGCATCGAATTCAACCGTATCTCCCCTGATACTCAGCGGGGCCCTGGCTGTTTTGATGACCACCTCATAGAGCTCCTTTTGCAGGACTTTCATCTTCGCTGTCCCAATGTCCACCACGTCCTTGTCTTTGGGGTCAATATCTTGCTGGTAGGGCACATAGCCCACATATGATACCTTAAAAAGATATGGGATACGTTTAAGGTTTTTCATTTCAAACGAACCGTCCTTGTTCGCTCTTCCGAAGTTAACGAGTGAGGAATCTTTCGGAAGCAGCAACATAATGGTTGCCTCGGGCAAGATTGCGCCGGAGGTGTCGGCAATGACTCCCTTTAATGTAAAGCGCCCTCCGGTCTGGGCATGCGAGGCCAGTATAGGAAGACATAAACATAACAGAAGTAGGATTTTTTTCAAGGCTGGTCTGGTGGTTATGATGAGTAGAGTTGTAACTGATAACTTACATTTTGCAATTATAGGAAAACACGGAAGACTTTACAACTAAAAAATTAGTTAAAATGGGTTTTTACACTGTTATAAGAATTATTTAACTTTTCTTAAGATTTGAAACCATTAAAGTAGAAAATTAAATGTATATATAAGTTACTTTAACTTTATAAAATTATAAATAATTTATATTTGGTCGATTTCATTGACCATATTTGCCCTTTAGTTGTTATTGTTTTAGTGTTGAAATGAAAAGTATCGGAGTATTATCAGACACACACGGCTATCTGGATGAACGCGTTTTCGATCATTTTGCCAATTGTGATGAAATATGGCATGCCGGGGATATCGGCTCTGTGGAAATTATCGAACAGCTACGAGCCTTCAAGCCTCTCCGCATTGTTTATGGGAACATCGATACGCCGCAGGTGCGCACCCTCACGCATGAGAATCTGCATTTCGAACTGGAAGGCTTCCGTGTATGGATTACGCACATCGGCGGAGCACCCACGCGCTACAACCCGCAGGTAATGCCGGTATTGAAGTCAAATACACCCGACATATTCCTTTGCGGCCACTCCCATATTCTCAGGGTGATCCGCGACAAGGCACTGAACAACATGCTCTATATCAACCCGGGCGCTGCGGGTCGGGAAGGGTTTCACAAATTCAGGACGCTTCTGCGCTTTAATCTGCACGAAGGATTGATCAGTCAGATGGAGGCCATTGAACTGGGTAAGCGAGGAGCAATGGTATAAGCAGCTCAGAATGTAACTTTCACGGTTTTCGTCTCGGCGCCCCGCTGCACAACTGCTTCAACTGTCTGCCCTTTTTCGTGCTTTCCGAGAATTTCCATATAGTCATAAATGGTCCCGATCGGTTCTCCGGCGAGATTGGTGATAATGTCCCCGACTTGAATTCCTGCTTTTTCAGCCGGCCTTGCTTTGGAAACGCCATCGATTTTCAGGCCTTTTCCCGTATAACTGTAGTCCGGCATTACACCCAGCGTCACTTTGAAATTGCTGGTCGTAGCACCCGAATGCGGATTGCCCGCTGTCAGAAACTCAGGATCGGAGCGCTCGTTCCCCAGGTCGGTCAGCAAGTCGGCGATCAAAGATAAAATCCGGACCTCTCCGTCGTAGTTGATCTTATCGGCATCGTCCGATACCTTATGATAGTCGCCGTGCCCGCCCGTGAAGAACTGCACCACCGGGATATTTTTCAGGTAGAATGACGTATGATCCGAAGCCCCCACGCCGGAGGAATCTACTGTGTATTTCAGATTTTGCCGTTTTGCAAGTTCCGGGATCAGTTTGCCCCATACCTTGCTCGTTCCCCAGCCGGAGACGATAATGCCCTTCTGGTCATCCAGCCTGCCGATCATATCCATATTGATCATCGCGGCAAAGGTATTCAGCGGTAACGTCGGCTTTTCGGTGTAATATTTAGAGCCGAGCAAGCCCAATTCCTCCCCTGAAAATGTGATAAACAGGTAGTTATGCTTTTCCTTCACACCATTTCCCGAAAAGTACCGCGCCAGTTCCAGTACACCGGTCGTGCCCGAGGCATTGTCGTCGGCACCGTTATGGATCTGGTTTTTGCTATCCGGCGAAAGGGAACTTCCCTGGAAACCCTTGCCAAGGTGATCGTAATGCGCACCTACCACGATGGTTTTGGCCGCACCATTGTCCAGAAACCCCACAACGTTCCGGCCCATAAGCTGGTGATTTTGCCCCTCGATGGCGAAGGAAACTTCAAAAGGCTGGAAATAGCTACCCTGGGTGCCGGCCGGTTTCAAGCCTATCTCTTTAAAAACAGAGGCAATGTAGTTCGCTGCCCGGATTTCCCCCAGACTTGCCGTGCCGCGCCCTTCCAGGTCGTCGGAAGCCAGAAATGTGATGTGTTTACGAATTGCAGCTGCCTGAAAACGCTGCTGACCAAAAGTGTCTGAGGCCCAGGAAAGGACCAGTATAGTGGCAAGTATGTACTTCATTGGAACGTATCGGAGACGCTTCACAGGGAGCGCTGTTAAAGTATTTCGTGAATATCTGTCAAAAACTTCCTCACCCGCACAAGCCGCTGGATCAGCAGTTGCGCTTCTTCTTTGCGGCGCAGCTGCTCCCGGGTGCCCTTAATGGTACGTCCCTGCTTGTCCCGCTGGTGCATGATCTTGCGGATCACCTCAATGTCGCGCTCCGTATAGCGCCGCCGGTTGCGGGAGTCTCGTTTGGGGTTCAGCTGAGGAAATTTCTTCTCCCAAAATCGGAGTGCCGATGGTTCGCAGCCTACCATTTCTGCAACCTCGTTGGTGTCGTAGTATAGTTTCGTATTAGATTCCATGTGCCGGGCGGTGATTATCGCAAAGATAATCAGCCCCTTTATTAAACACGGTTTTCAGCCAATTTTTTGATTTTTTCCAGCGCCGCCCGCGCAAATTCCAGCGATGATCCATAATAGTCCCGACCGTCGGGCAATACCGAAAAATCCCCGATGTCGAGACGCAACGCCGTGCCCTCTTCCTTCTCTGCTAAGCGATAGGTGTAGGCGATATCGTAGGAGGAAGGCGGCAACTCCCATTTGGAAACATACAGCGAAAAAACGAGTAGCTCATTGGGCTCGTATCCGCTCACCGTTAGCCGCGTCATGCCCGACCAGTCGATTACTTTCCCATGCTCAAGATAATAATCTTCGAAATCCTGCGGCAGGTCGTCCCATTGCCGGATGTACTTCGGTGCAATTAAAACCTCCCACACTTTGGCCAGAGGGGCCTCGATTAATACTTCCTTGCTGACAATAAGTTCCTGCGCCATGGGTCTGAGTTTGGACGTTATGGAAATCCATTATAAAACTATGCCGCCCGGTTTTTAGCCATAAAATTATTTTACAAAAATGTTAGAATCTTTTGTAAACTTTAATTTACTTGTGTAGTAATCAGCAATGCTGTTCAGCTAAAAACAAGCTGCAAATCAGGCAACTGTCCCCGCACCCATCTCATTGCCATCCTGAATTTTCAACCTATTGAAACGCTTTAAGTGCCTTCCGGTGTCTTTCACCGCGAAGGATCATCACCTATCTATTTGGCCAGCATGTTACAACAGCAAGATTTGGGACGCGGCGCTTACGAACCAAAGATCAACAGCATACAGGTACTGCGAGGTATTGCTGCATTGCTCGTCACGGTTTACCATTTAAAGGAAGTAATGGACACACAGGACCCGTTCCACCGGGAGATCACTTTCCTTTTCAATTCCGGACCCGCCGGCGTGAGCCTTTTTTTCGTGATCAGCGGGTTTATTATGGTGTACATTACCCGCACGCTTCAACCATCGGCTCGAAATATCCTTCAATTTTTCGCAAAGCGGCTGATCCGCATCTGGCCTGCCTACGCTGTCATCACATTGGGTTATTGCTTCCTGCTTAGCCGGCTCGCGCCGGATGCTGCATATCTGCGCCAGCTTGTGCTCAGCCTTCTTTTTATCCCTGCCTCTACCGCCCCGGCCCCATTCTACGGTTACGCTACACTGAGCGTCGGATGGAGCCTGAACTACGAAATCTACTTCTACTTACTGATCACCATTTCATCGTTTTTCAACCGGTTCCGATGGTACGCATTCTTCGGGCTCATCGCACTCACGCTCGTCGGCCTGCCTACCTGTTATGGTTACACATCCTTTAAAGCCGACAGATCACTGGATCTGGGGATTCCTTACCTCAACATGATCGCTAACCCGATCGTCTGGAACTTTGTATACGGTGTGGTCATAGGCCTCGCTTACGCAAATTCGGCCATGAACGAGCGGCTGAGTAAGTTATTCTCTCATCGTCGGGTCACGTACGGCATGCTTTCCATAGTAATATGGCAATTCGTGTCGGGCTTTCTGGGTGGGTTCGGGCCTCTTGAATGGGGCGCAGGTTCAGCGATTCTTTTTACAACCTTCGTATTCCATTTTCAGAAACAGTCCCAAAAATTCCCTCCCTGGCTGATTCATGTGGGCAATATTTCTTTTTCGATATACCTGCTTCACCTGCCCGTCATGGTTGGTATCGCATTCTTGTTCAGAAAACTGGGCTATCCGGTTTACGGACAGGGCACGGCCATGTTTCTGTTGTCCGTCGCGGTGACGCTGGTTGCTTCCAATGTATCGTACGAATATCTCGAACTAAAATCCTCGGCATGGATCCGGGAAAGGCTCGGCCTCCACAAATCCTCGCCCGTAAAGTCTGCCGCTAAGCCGGTTAAGGAGTTAGCCTGATATCTTCCACCATGGTGTAGGCGTCGTTCATGATTTGCCTCCGGTCCTGTGACCATAGCCGCTTGACAAACTGTGCATAGCGACTGACGATATGTTCTTCGGGATAGCTGAGATGATGCCCAGCCTGATTTTCATAATTCAGTTCGAATGGAACCTTAAATGTCCTCAGTTGATCCGTCGCGGGTTTTGCTCCCTCCATTCGCTCATAGCTCGGGCACGACAAAAACGTGCCTTTATAGTAGGGCAGCACATTATCTCCGGTCCTCTGGAAAAATACGGTGGGCATTGCATTAGTTTGCGTGATGTAGCTGCTCCTGAACAGGCCGTAACCCATTGTGGTCAGTATCGCACGCACCCTGAAACGGCTCTCTGCTGCCCGGGGATCCAGCCGGCCCAGCGCTTTGCTGATCCCGGGTTGCAATCCTTCAAAATCAGCTTCGTTCATATACACCAGCGCCGAAATGGTAATTGCCCCGGCACTGCTTCCTGCCAGCAGGATCTGCCGGCTATCGATCCCGAACGCTTCGGCATTGTCTACAAAATAATGGATGGCCGCGTAGGTATCCTGCACCGAACGGTATACGGCCCGCACTACTTCTTCGCTGCTTCCGCCACACGTGTTCTGTTCACTTCCGCCATTAAATCCCAGCCGATAGTTAATGGAAGCTGCGGCATATCCCCGACGCGCCATCAGGATGGCTTTCCCCATTTCGTTGCCGAGATCACCAAAAAGATAGGCTCCTTCATGTACCAGCAGAACCAACGGGCGATATTTCATCGTGTCGCTCGCAGGGGCCACGAACTCGAAATTCAGGCTGGTATTTTGTCCGCGATAATCTTTCGCTTCGGCAAACACACCCCTTTTCGTTTCGAGGGCGGATTCCCCGAAAATTTTTTCAAGTCCGAACCGGGCGGTTTCAGCGAGTGATGAATCCGGATTTTTAGGTGGGATGGTGTCAACGATGACCGTATCCGGCTTGGAGGAGCCGGAAGTGTCACTCCCGTTATCCTTTACCTTAGCAGCAGGAAAGTCACAACTTATGCAAAGCGGCACCAAGATCGCCCAAGCGCATTTCCAGTAAAATTTCTCCAACATAAGTCAGGGTCTGTGATACTTATCTTGATTGTTTTTCCGGGTAGCCGGATACAGCAAAGCCCGGTTTGGGCTTTGCTGTATCCGATCTGGGGGTGCCTTTCGATAATAATACTGTGAAGATAACCTGTTTTTATCTCTGATGTAACCGCATTAAACGAAGTAAGCTAATTATCTTTCTTCAGAGCACTGGAATCCACATTGGATGGTTGCTGGGGCTGATAATAGAAGTAACCTTCTGTCTTATTCTTTCGTGCTACATCCGGATTCTCCTGGTTCCGTCGCGCCTCCATCCGTCTGGCGCAGCTACTCATAAATACAAACACTACTATCCCTGTGATAACACCTATGGCTATGATCTTTTTCATGATTTCTACCTTTTAGTCCGTTGATCTGTTTAAAGACCAACCTGTAACAAAAAGGATACCAGCAACATCAGGTGAAATCAGTGTGGCCAGACTAAGCTGGTATGATTTTTACAAAACACCGGTCAGTCACCCGCTATATCAAAGACATGGATATCATCATATTTCTCAAAGCCATCGGAAACCTCATCTTCGCAGCCATATTATTGCTGGCCGTAGCGTTTTCCTCCGCCTTTTCTATTCTCACCTACATGTTTCGCAACACCCGCCCGTCACTGCCGGGAATAAAAGGACTGGTTCGGAAGTATTACCCCTCGCGCCCGTCGCACCGGCTATGAAAGCAGGTTTTGGCGTAGAAGAAATTCGAGCTGGCCGTTTACGTCGATCAGTTTTTCGATCAGTTCTTTGTTTTCTTCCCGGAGACGGAAGATTTCATAGGCATTTTTAATGATAATACGAAGTTGCTGCTCGTCCCAGGGTTTGTTGAGGTAATAGTAGATGTGTCCTTTATTCACCGCGTCGATCACCGCCGTAATATCCGTGTAGCCTGTGAGCAGGATCCGGACCGGATCGGTATACTCTTTCAAGACTTCGATGAGAAAATCCACACCGGTCATTTCAGGCATCCGCTGGTCGGTGATGATTACGTGAACCACGTTGTGTTTCAGGAGTTCGAGCCCCTCCCTTCCCGACGTGGCGATTAAAATATTGAAATCTCTTCTGAAAGCGGCTTTGAACGAGTTGAGGTTGTTGATTTCGTCATCTACGTACAGTACACTTATTTTTCCCTTTTCCATTCTGAATTCTTGGTGCTTTTTGGGGCCCTGGTCTACCCTGCCCCGAACTAATTGATAATATTATAATATTAATTCTGATTCGCATCAGCAGCCACAGCACTTTTGACAAAATTTATGGCATGCTTCGGCGTAAGCCACTGCTAATAAGGGAAATTTAGGTGCAAACGTCCAAATATTTTGCCCTCCATTGAACCAGAGGTTAGTTTTACAAAAATAAATTCAGCAATTTGTGTAATTATTGAAGCGAGTAAAATGTGTGAATATACAAGATTCAGGGATGCAATAAATCGTCTGGTGAATTTAATACGAAGATCGACAACAATTTTGTGATTTGTTAAATCAGGCCACAGCTCTTCCCGGGACAGGCTTCACAATTATCTTAAAATGTACCACTACGCGGAAATCAACTACATTTACAAACCGGTTTTCATCTCAAAAGAGCGCTACGCAGATCAAGAAAAGTTTCTTTCGTTCATCGAAGACTATCGCGGCAAAACCATCCTGGATTTATTTGCTTCCCAGAAAAAAGAACTCATACGTATCCGGAATCCCAGAAAACGGCTCCCCACGGCGGAGGTTGAACAACGCTACAGCGAATGGGCTGCGGGCAGGGATATCGACACGGAAGGCCACTGGATATACTACCCCTGGTCGGAGCGCCTTTTGCATGTCGTGGCGGAAGACGAATTTATCGAACTCCGGACCAGCCGGAATCAATTTAAGATCACTCCCGAGGAGCAGGAAGCACTTTCAGGGCGTTCCATCGGCATTATTGGCTTGTCAGTCGGACACTCGGTCGCTTTGACCATTGCCGCCGAGCGAACTTGCGGAAAGTTGAAACTAGCTGATTTTGATACCATTGAACTCAGTAACCTTAATCGTATACGCACGGGGCTTCACAACATCGGCATCAACAAATGCATTGTTACCGCCCGTGAGATAGCCGAGATCGATCCTTTCCTGACGATCGAATGCTTCCCGGAAGGCATTGACAAAACAAGCCTGGACGGGTTTCTGCTCGACGGCGGCAAACTGGATATCCTCGTCGACGAATGCGACGACATTGCGCTTAAAATCAGCTGCCGCGTCCGCGCTGCCCAATTGGCGATACCGGTCGTTATGGAAACGAGCGACCGGGGGATGCTCGACGTCGAACGATTTGATATTGAACCGGACCGGCCCATTTTCCATGGGCTCCTGCACGACATCCCATTGGAAAAATTCGAACATGCCTCAGAAGAAGACCGGCTTCCGTTCGTGCTGCGAATTGTGAATGTGGTCAATGCGTCGAAAAGAGGTAAAGCTTCGCTGGTGGAAGTTGGACAGAGTATCAGTACATGGCCGCAACTTGCAAGCGCAGTGACCCTGGGGGGTGGTGTCGTCACGGACGTATGCCGCCGCATCCTGCTCAATCAGTTCGACGAATCGGGGAGGTATTATGTTGATCTTGAAGAGCTTATCGGCAATAAATCACCGAAGGCGAAAATAACGGTTCCAGGCAACCCATTTGAACCGTTCGATGTGGAAGAAGCCATTCGTATAGCTGATTCGTTACCTGTCGGGCAACCTTCCGCAATAGTTAGTGAAGCTATTTTGAAAGAGGTGGTCAACGCGGCATGTTATGCGCCTTCAACCGGAAACGACCAGCCGTGGAAATGGCTTTACCGGAACGGCAGGCTGCATTTGTTCCATGATCGCTACCGCTCGTATTCCTTCGGTGATTTTGACCAGATCGCTTCGAACATCTCGTTTGGGGCTGCCTACGAAAACCTGGTCCTGAAAAGCAATGAAGCGGGACTGCAAATAGATGCAGAACTATTTCCACTGGGGCAGGAATCTACACTGATCGCCGTCATCACTTTTGCAGACAATAGTGCAGCCGCGAACATCCGGCCGGTTTTTTCACCACAATCGGCAGCGGTGATATTCGAGCGTAGCACCAACAGAAACCCTTCTACGCCCGTGCCCGTATCTGCGAAAGAACTGGAAGCATTGCGGACGGCCGCTGAAAGTGTGGAAGGTGCCCGGTTCCATTATTTTGACGACAGGGAACAAATGATCGCACTCGGGGAAATTATAGGAGAATGTGACAGGATAAGGCTTTTGAACCCCAATGGTCACCGGGATTTTGTTCAACGAGAGATGAAATGGTCCCCCGACGATGCGGAAGAATCCAGAGACGGGATCGATATCCGGACGCTGGGTATGAGTAAGGGGCAAATGACGGCGCTTTCGATTATTCGGGACGAAGAAATTGTCAGAGCATTAAAAACTTTCCAGGGCGGTGGGGCGCTGATCGACGTAGCCCGAAATACGGTCAAAACGGCATCCGCTCTGGGTATGATCACCATGCCAAGATACGATTATAAGAATTTTTTTTGGGGAGGAGTATCCATGCAACGCCTTTGGCTAAAAGCAGAAGAATTGCAATTTGCGATCCATCCGTTAATTTCCCCGTTTTATTTATTTCCCCGGGTAACCAGGGCCAACGGCCCTAGCCTGGATGAAACAGAAAGCTCAAAATTGCGTGATTTGCGGGAAAAATTTATGAGACTCGTTCCGTTTGAAGATAATATTGCAGAAGTGTTCCTGTTCAAGATTGCCAGTGCGCCAAAACCGGAGATAAAAAGTTACAGATTGCCACTGGAAGAAACACTTTTTATCGTAAACCTTCAATAATAAATGGTAGCTCGCATTAAAGGATACCGCGCTTCGGACGACATCGAGACCAGTCTCAGATACGCGGATGGTCACCGAAAAGTGTTAGAGGCTTACGGGATAAAACAGGTTACTTCGACCGTCCATAACTGGCTTGAAGATCCTAATACGTATGTACTGATCGTTGAATCGGAAGATGGCAGTAAGATTTACGGTGGTACCCGTGTACAAGTCCGGTCCCCGAATCTCAAAATGCCGATGGAAGACGCCATCGCAAAAATCGACAAAAGGATTTACAGCTACGTAGACGCCATCGGCGATTACAATGTAGCCGAATTCTGTGGCCTTTTTAATTCAAGGGAAGTAGCCGGATATGGAATAGGTAGTTTGTACCTGTGCAGAATCGCGATGGCTGTTTCCGGCCTCGTCGGGATTAAAAATCTGCTTGCGCTATGCTCACCGATTACACTATTGATGAGTGAGCAAATTGGTTTTGAAATACTCAGAGACCTGGGAAACAATGGAACGTTCTACTATCCCAAAGAAGGACTTATCGCGACCTCGCTCATCGCCAGAGATCTGGTGAACCTGCCTGTCGCAACGGATGAGGAAAGGGAAAAGATTTTTAGCCTGAGAGAAAATCCACAGCAGACGGTGACCGAAAATGGGCGCAGGGGAGAATTAACAATCATTTATGATATCGCCAGATGGTTATAAAATTTTACAGAATACTGTTTCTGCTATTTACTCTGCTGATTTTCGGCGGAGCATCCTATGCCGGCGAAGTTGTATTTTCGGGTAGCGATATCTCCATTGGTCAAAGCGTTGATATCCTTGAAGACTCACTGGGGACCATGACCTTTCAGCAGGTCAGATCCTCCGGCCACTTTGTTCCCAATGAGGAGCAGACACCCAATTTCGGCCTCAGTAATTCCGCTTTCTGGATCAGGTTCACACTCAGGAATGACACCGAAGACCCCAATGTTTTTTTCGAGCTTGTCAACGCCCGCATTGATTTTTGCACGATTTATAATGAAGAAAATGGTCAGATCTGGCAGGAAAAAATCTCGCTGAACGAACCTTTCGCGGCCAGAGAAGTACCGCACCAGAATACGGTGTTCAAGCTCAACATTCCACCCGGGCGATCGAAAACATACTATCTCAAGATCCTCGGGAGTGAGCAGATGGTCCTTCCGCTCTTTGTGCGAAGTGAAATGGGCTTTTTCCAATTCGCATTGAAGAACGAGGTCATCGCAGGTATACAAATGGGTATCCTCACCGTGATGATGCTGTACAACTTCTTTCTGTATTTTTCGATCAGAGAGAAAAGCTATTTGTACTATGTTCTGTATATTCTCTTCATCGGGTTGACACAGACGACCATTACGGGCTACACATTCAAATACATCTGGCCCGATCTCCCGATGTTCAACGTGTACGCAATTCGCATTTTCCCGTCCCTGGCGGGAAGTTTTGCTGTGTTATTTATGCAAAATTTCCTGCATAGCAGGGAAAATTCGCCGGCGATCCATAAGGTACTGACCCTCGTTTTCATCTCCTACGGATTTGCGATACTCTTCAACCTGCTGGGAATGCAAAGGCTCAGCTACCGGGTTATTGACGTAACCGGAGTGGCTGCCTGCCTGCTTGTTCTGACTGTTGCGATCCAGCTTTCACTCAGAGGTTACCGTCCGGCCAAATTCTATCTGGTAGCGTGGATCATGTTCCTGATCGGCATCGTGCTGTACACCCTCCGAAATCTCAATATCCTGCCTTACAATACATTCACAAATTACACACAGCAGGTTGGGGCAACCATAGAAGTTATTTTGCTATCTTTTGCACTTGCAGACAAAATCAACATTCTGAAAAAGGAAAAAGAAGCTTCACAGGCTCAGGCACTACGTATTTCCATGGAGAACGAAAAAATCATTTTGGAACAAAATGCCTTCCTGGAAAAAAGCGTCAACGAACGTACGGCCGAATTACAATTTGCGAACACCGAGCTCAATCTGACACTGACAAAACTGAAAGACGCACAAACCCAGCTGATCGATTCCGAGAAGATGGCATCGCTGGGTCAGCTTACCGCAGGTATCGCGCACGAGATCAACAATCCGATCAACTTCGTGAGCTCCAATATCAGGCCGCTCCGACGGGATATCGACGACGTCCTTGAAATCCTGGATTCTTACGAAGAGATCCAGAATATCGAATCACTTGAACTCCTTCAGAGCAAGGTGAAGGACATCGAGCAGCTAAAAACGGATCTTGATCTCGATTATATCAAAACGGAACTCGGTACATTACTGAAAGGGATGGAAGACGGTGCCCATCGGACAGTGGAGATCGTCAAAGGTCTGAAAATATTCTCCCGCGTGGATGAAAGCGACCTCAATCTCGTCAACATCAATGAAGGTGTGGAATCCACCCTCATTATCCTCAATTACCAGATGGGTAATTCCATCACATTGATCAAGGACCTGGGGAATATTCCGAGCATCGAGTGCTATGCCGGTAAGCTCAATCAGGTGTTCATGAACATCCTCACGAACTCTATTTACGCGCTTCAGAAAGATAAGCAGGAAGGAAAGATCCCTACTATATGGGTGAGGTCCTGGCTGAAAGATCCTGAGACCGTTGCCATTTCGATACGAGACAACGGACCAGGCATGACACCTGAGGTCCGGGCCAAGATTTTCGAACCGTTCTTCACCACCAAACAGGTGGGTGACGGAACCGGGCTCGGACTTTCAATTGTCTTTAAAATTATCGAAGTTCACAGCGGTAATATCCAAGTAAATACGGAGGTGGGAGAAGGAACAGAATTTTTGATCACGCTCCCGGTTAAAAGAAAAGCACGCCCAATCCCTGATTTTCAATGAGTGAAAAAGCAATTACCATTCTGTACATTGACGATGAGGAACACAATCTGCATTCGTTCAGAGCTTCATTCCGCAAGCAGTACGACATCACGATTACTTCCTCGGTGATAGAAGCAGAGCAGTTGCTGGAAGACAAGGATTTTTGCATTATCCTTGCCGATCAACGGATGCCGGTGATGACGGGCGTACAGTTCTTTGAAAAAATTCGGATCAAATACCCAAAACCAATCCGTATCCTGATCACCGGGCATACCGATATGAGCGCGGCGATCGATGCGATCAACAAGGGGGAGGTATTCCGGTTCATCGACAAACCCTGGGATTACAAGTACGTCGAGAATGCCATTTCCAACGCCTACGACATCTACAAAACGCGTGAAGACCTTAAGCTTCGGAACATCGAACTGCAAAAGGCTAATGAAGAGCTCGATAAGTTTGTATACAGCGCTTCGCACGACCTGCGCGCACCCTTGATGTCGGTGCTGGGGATCGTCAACCTTGCATTACTGGAAGAAGATATCAAATCGCAAAACGAATACCTGGAATTGATCAGACAGTCGGTCAAAAAGCTGGATACGTTCATCATCAACATCATCGATTATTACAAGAATGCCCGCGGGGTACCGGTGGTGACCGACATCAGTTTTGAGGAACTAGTCACGGAAGTGCAGGCCACGATCCAGTATCTGCCCGAGTACGGTAACCTGAAAATGACGACGGACATTCAGCAGGGAGGCGTCTTCCGGTCGGATGTCATGAAGCTGCGTATCATCTTCAACAACCTGATCAACAATGCAATCAAGTTTCAGGACAAATCCAAGCCGAGCCCTTTCGTGCATCTGACGGTGCAGTCGACACCCTCCGACGCAAGGATTATCGTGGAGGACAATGGCACGGGTATCAAAGAATCGGATCAGGACAAGATTTTCAAAATGTTTTACCGGGCAGGAGCCACTAACAGCGGGTCGGGAATAGGGCTCTACATCGTTCACGAAGCGATATCGAAATTAGGAGGAGAAATCAACGTAACGTCAAAAATCGGCCAGGGTAGTATTTTTGAAATTAATATTCCTTCTATTAACCAATAACCCGCCATGGAGTCACTGCTTAACTTCTTTTTGATAGATGACAGCGCATTCGATCTTTTTATTTACGAAAAGCTCCTAATCAAAAGCGGGATAACCAATTCAGTAAAGACATTCAACTCTGCCCGTGATGCGTTGAAGCATCTGATCGGAGAGGCAGAGACCCTGCCCGACATCATCATTCTCCTGGATCTGCAGATGCCGGACATGAATGGCTTCGAATTTATCGACGAATTTGACTTGCTGCCACAAGGACTCAGGCAAAAAGTTAGGATTTTCATGCTGTCATCCACCATCGACACCCGTGATATTGAGAAGGCGAAAGCAAGCCCGCATATCATCGACCTCCTGCCCAAACCGCTTGAGATCCCCTTCCTTAAGAAGAAGCTGGCGATCTGAAATCGGTAAAATACAATTTCATTCCATCACCGATGTCACCGAAGAATACCCTTCTGACAACCTGGAATCGGCAAAAAAACCATTTTTTGATATGATTTGGGCACTCATTTGAGCTCACGATTCCGCTATCATCTGATTCTCAGTCCGGTAGCAATCGATTGCATAAATAACGCACCTCCACAATTTGTCCTATTATGTAACAATCAGGCCGGATCGGACATTTGAAAAAACCTTAAAAACGTTGACGTTACCGGAATACTTATAAGGATTCGAATCAGTAATATAATTTTTTCAACATTAAGGAAGCATTCAGGCTGCCGGGTACATGTTTATTGCAATGTCGGCAACAACCAGTGTAAACCTTAATGACAACATTTAATGAAAACTGACAGCACAACCCTGGCCGAGATTTTGAAATTGCACGCACAGTACGTTAAAGAAGTTGAATTCAGTGGGATCAAGCCGTTATCAATGGAAATCTACAAGACTAATTCCCACAATTTTGTACGCTGGATTCAAGACGAATTTCACCCGGGAAAGAAGTTGCGCAAGGAAGCAGTTTCCTAATCCACAAAAAAGCACTTATTATACTCAACGTTTAGATATTGGCTGCCGGTGAATGGGAATCACCGGCAGCTTTTTTTATACGCTGTTCTTTGCTAAGTTTGGGTATGCAAGGCTATTGAATGCTCCGCACAAATCCACCGATTATGATTTTTACGCTTTTTAACCTTCTCAAAGGTCGCTTTACCAAAGAGGCTATCCAGGAAGCCAAGTCCAACGAAAAGGCCATTTCACGCCAGGAAGCATTGCAGCAGATGCGCAACATCGCCGCCAAACGCATCAAGAAAAACTAATCAGCACCCTTGCCCGTAATAAGCGTCTTTGCCGTGTTTACGGAAATAGTGCTTGTCAATCAGGCTCTGCTTAATCGCCGTCGCATTGGGGTTGATCTGCATGGTCAGGTATGCCATTTTTGCAATTTCTTCCAGTACAATGGCATTGTATACCGCTTTGGCTGGGTCTTTGCCCCAGGTGAAAGGCCCATGACAAGCTACCAGCACCATTTCCACTTCTTCATAGCTCAGCCCCTGTTTCAGAAATAAATCCAGGATCTGAATGCCGGTTTCGTGTTCATAATCGCGCTGGATCATGTCATCCGACATCACTTCCGTCACCGGGATCGATGCAGTCAGATGGTCGGCGTGTGTCGTGCCCAGGTTCGGGATCGGGATCATTGCCTGCGCCCAGGCCACGGCATAGGTGGAGTGCGTATGACAAACTCCCCCGATCGAAGGCAGGCTTTTGTACAATAATGTATGTGTTTTGGTGTCTGATGAGGGCCGCATATTCCCTTCCACCAACACATTGTCCAGGTCCACGATCACGATATCGTCCACCTTCAGCCGGTGATAGGGCACTCCGCTCGGCTTAATTGCCACCACGCCGGCCGCACGGTCGATACCGCTTACATTGCCGAATGTCACGATCGCCAGTTGCTCCCGCGGGATTTCCATATTGGCCTCGTAGACCTGCTCTTTCAGGTATGTGTATTTCGACATGTTCTTATCTGTAATAAGCCTCGCTCCATCTCAGCTCGTTTTTGAGCTGTCGCAGTTTGGTATCTTTATCAATCACAACGAGTTCGACGCCGACCATTTCGGCAAATGTTTCGATATGCTCCACGGTCAGGTTCTGACTGAAAACCGTGTGATGAGCGCCTCCTGCATAAATCCAGGCTGCGCAGCCCGTTTGCATGTCCGGGGCCGGCTTCCATAGAACGCGGGCAACCGGCAGCTTTGGAAGTTCTTCGGCGACTTCGGTAGCTTCCACCTCATGGACCAGCAACCGAAACCGGTTACCCATATCCAC
Organism: uncultured Dyadobacter sp.; assembly: GCA_965649915.1. GTDB lineage: Bacteria > Bacteroidota > Bacteroidia > Cytophagales > Spirosomataceae > Dyadobacter. Next base: position 3,348 of record CBFGMV010000014.1, on the reverse strand, counting down.
CAGAGACACATTCAATGCGGGCCCGGCTGGTGCATTGAATACCAGTCGCACAGGATCTTCCTTCCCTCCTATTCCCAAGGGATGAATTTCGCACGAAGGCTTTCCTGCCGCTATGCTCGGACAGATTTCCAGCATGTGAGAGCCCAGCACCAGGTTGTTGGAAGGGTTAAAATGGTAAGTATAATCTTCCATGAACGAATTCCCACCTTTCAGACCACTGCCCATCACTTTCAATGCCCGTACCATGGCGGAAGTCTTCCAGTCGCCTTCTCCCGCGTAGCCGTAACCCGCGGCCATCATGCGCTGCGAGCCGATGCCGGGCAGCTGCTTCATGCCGTGCAGGTCTTCGAAAGTATTGGTATAGCCTTTGAAATTCCCGTCTTTGAGAAAATACTTCAACCCCAGCTCGATCTTTGCTGCGTCACGCAAAGCCTGGTGCCGCTGACCGCCGTTTTCCAACCCGGAAGCAAGTTGATAAGCATCTTGATATTCGTTGGTCAATGCGGAAATCTCAGTTTCTGAAACCTGGTTGATGACCGCCACGAGGTCCCCTACCGCATAGGTATTGACCGAAAAACCAAATGTCATTTCCGCGGCCACTTTATCGCCATCGGTAACCGCCACCTCCCGCATATTATCCCCGAAGCGAACAAATTTTGCCCCCTTCAGGTCATGGCGACCGGCCGCAACCCGCGCCCATTGCCCCAAACCTTCCACCACATGTTCCTGCTGCCAGTGCCCCACGATCACCTTGCGGTTGAGGCGCATGCGGGTCATCATAAATCCGAACTCACGATCGCCATGCGCCGATTGGTTCAGGTTCATGAAATCCATGTCGATGTCGGCCCAGGGGATATCCCGATTGTATTGGGTGTGTAAATGCAACAACGGTTTTTGGAGGATCTGTAACCCGCGGATCCACATTTTGGCCGGTGAAAAAGTGTGCATCCAGGCCACGATGCCAATGCAGGCCGGTGCGCTGTTGGCTTCCTGGATCAGCTGGTAAATCTCGTCAGGTGTCTTCACGACCGGTTTGAAAACTACACGGACCGGCACTTGCGGTGACTGGTCAAAGTAACGACTGATAATCCCGGAGTGCTCGTCGACCTGCCGCAGCGTATCCTCTCCGTACAAATGCTGGCTGCCGGTGATAAACCAGACCTCAAATTGTTTTAAATCAAGCATCAGGTGAGTAAATAGAAGTATTGCTAAATAGCGTCTGCCGTAACAGGCTCCGCTTTTTGTAAAAACTGATTTTCAATGAATGCACCCGAAAGCAGGTATTTCTGATAGAGCTGCTGATAAACCTGCGATTGGGCTTCACGCGGGTGATAAACCGTGTCAAAACCAGAGCTCATCGCCTCCTGCGCCTGTTGCAGGGTCGCATGCACGCCCGACGCTACTGCCGCGAACATGGCCGCACCCAGCGCGCAAGCCTGATCCGATGCAGCGACCTTGATAGGCATGTTCAACACGTCGGCCAGTGTCTGCATCACAAAAGCGGATTTCTTGGCAACACCGCCGATCGCAATCACCTGATGAATAGGCACCCCTTCTTCCCTGAATCTCTCCACAATGGCTTTTGAACCATATGCGGTGGCTTCCACAAGTGCCTTGAAAATTCGTGCATGATCACTGGCCAGATTGAGGCCCAGCAATGCACCTTTGAGCGTATGCATCGCATCCGGTGTACGGCGGCCATTTAACCAGTCCACAGCGATCATGTCATTCGGTGTGACCGGCAACCTGGCTGCCTGTTCGGACAGGTGCGGGATCAACTCCCGGGAAAGCTTCGTTGCCTGCTCTTCCCCGATGAGGGTGCGCACTGGCTCTATGATCAGTTTAGCAAACCAGGCATAAATATCGCCGAATGCCGACTGTCCCGCCTCCATTCCCAGCATTCCGGGCACAATGGAGCCATCGACCTGGCCGCAGATGCCTTTGATCAGCAGATGCCCAACCTCCTCGTTGGGCGCCACCAACATATCGCAGGTCGAAGTGCCGATCACTTTGCACAAAGAGTAAGGTTCAATCAATGCGCCCACCGCGCCCATATGCGCGTCGAATGCACCGACTCCGATAACGACTGTTTCCGGAATACCAAGCCTGGCAGCCCACTCCCCAGAGATGACACCCATGGGTTTGTCGGATGTGTCCGTATCGGAGAAAAGTCGGTCCCGAAGGCCGTCGAGCAGCGGATCCAGCTCCTTGAAAAAAGCATTGGACGGCAATCCGTCGAAATCCTGGTGCCAAAGGGCCTTATGCCCTGCCGCACACCTCGAACGCTTCAACTGAAGCGGGTCCGTTATGCCGGTTAGTTCCGCAGAGATCCAGTCACAATGCTCCACCCAGGAGTAAGCACTTTCACGCACCTGCTCATCCACCCGCAGCGTACGGAGTATTTTGGCCCAAAACCATTCGGAAGAGTAGATACCTCCCACATATTTCGTAAAATCAATGTCGTTCTGATGTGCAAGCCGGTTGATTTCCTCCGCTTCTCCATTGGCAGTGTGATCTTTCCAGAGGATAAACATACCGTTGGGGTTCTCTGCAAATTCGGGAAGCATGGCCAATGGCGTCCCATTCCGGTTCACCGCGACGGGTGTCGAGCCTGTAGTATCCACCGAAATTCCCCTCACTTGCCGGCGCACAGCGTCGGGAACCTGTGCCAGTGCATTCAAAACGGCACTTTCGAGACTTTCCAGATAGTCCAGCGGATGCTGACGAAATTGCGAAATGCCTGCATCACAATATTTCCCCTGTTTCCAGCGCGGATACTCCTGTACAGCCGTTCCCGCCTGTACACCTGTCCCAGCATTGACGATCAATGCCCTGACAGAATCAGTACCGAAATCAATGCCAATGACGTAATTCTCTTCCATAAATGTCGGTTTAGGATGTTATCAGACCAATTTGACGCATTTATTTAACTTAACACCTAACAAATATAAATAAATTTGTTTTTAGTGTAATAATGACACAATTTAATTTTGAATGACTGAATGAGTGAATGACCGAATGATTGAATGAGTGAATGAGTGAATGAGTGCCGACGTGGAACGGAATGGGTTCCGACGTGGAACGGGGAATGACCAAATGTGGGAGCTACCAGACAGAATCGCGTAGCGATGTAACATAGGTAGCAAGTTGCGAATAATTGAACGACATAAATCCCGTCAGGGATGTAACAACAGGGCACAACGAAGCGGTGGTTACATGCGAAAAGGCATTTTGAAAATTTCAGGATTGTGCCGCAGCTACCTATATTGCATGCCTAACGGCATTTTTACGTTTTTGGGCCACTCAGGCACTCATTCAAAATTCACTCACTCACTCACTCACTCACTC
>CBFGMV010000013.1:0-129340 GCA_965649915.1 uncultured Dyadobacter sp. | reverse complement strand
CGGTTTCTGTTTTGGGTTTAGCAAAGAGGGGCAATAAATGTCTTTTCCAGGTAAGCCCGGCTAATGTCGTGCCTGTTACCAGCATGGCTAGCAGCAGTTTGAGGTAGGTGTGTTTCATCGTGATAGCGGTTTGAATGGATGACGAAATTGAACAGAGGCGGGCGTCGCCATTTCAAACTTCGTGATGGCATTGCCTTTATACGTAATCCGATGAGCAACAGGTAAGAAAGCAGTGAGCAGGAGGCTCCATGACATGGCTGAGTTCTTTAAAGATCTCCAACAAACCCCCGCGGCCACTATACCCGTGTATAGCGGTAACCTCCGGGTTAGCAGCCGATCTCGGATGGGCATTCGCGCTAAGTTTGCATTGCCGCCGGGCCACAGGACAAATCCCATGTAGCCTGCCGGGGATCGGAAAAGAATGTATTCATACCAAAAACACAATGAAATCATGTCTCAGACAACTTGGAATGTAGATGTTGCCCATTCGGAAGTACAGTTTAAAGTGAAACACCTTGTCATCTCGACCGTGACCGGGTTCTTCAGATCTTTCGGAGGTTCCGCCGTGACCGAGGGTGATAATTTCGAAAACGCTCGGGTCGATTTTACGATCGATGTAAACAGCGTGGATACCGGCCAGCCTGGCCGTGACGAACATTTGCGCAATGCCGATTTCTTCGAAGCCGAGCAGTACCCGCAATTCCGTTTTGTTTCCACTTCTCTCAAAAAGGACAAAGGAGACGATTACAAGCTGCTGGGTGACCTGACCATCAAGGGCGTTACGAAGGAAGTGGAACTGACGGCCGAGTACGGCGGCACAGAACGCGATCCATGGGGTAACACGAAAGTGGGTTTCGAGGTGAGCGGTGTCATCGACCGTAAGGAATTCGGCGTGACTTTCAACTCCCTTACCGAAACCGGCGGCCTCGCCCTGGGCGAGAACATCCGGATCCTGGCCAACATCCAGCTGGCAAAACAAGCGTAAAAACCATTATTTAGAGTAGCTAATGTCGTAGAGGGCATCCTGTTTTCGGGTTGCCCTCTTTATTTGTCCGTAGTTTTTTGCTTTAATTTGTGTACTCTATTTAAACAGTAGAATAAAGCACCGCCGTATTATATGCAGATCGAGATCAAGAATAAGCTGAATGAAAATGAATTGTTCAGGATTAAAAGAATGAAGGAGGTGATTAAGGCGACCCGCTCTCACGGGCACAAGGATTATCTTGAAATCATTTACCTCACACAGGGGGATGGCTTGCACCAGATCGACCATAGTCGGTTTCCCGTCCAGCCGGCAAGCCTGTACCTGGTGATGCCGGGCCAGATCCACAACTGGGAGCTTACCGCGGTTCCAAAAGGTTTTGTGGCTATGATCCGGAAGGATTTTTTGCTGGACCACCCTCTGTACGATCTGCTGTTCCATACTTTCCCGGTCGTATTTCCTTCCGGTTTTCAGCTCGGACATATCGATCAGACCATTGCAGGGATCTTCGAAAGCATTGAAGCGGAATATCACGGCATGCAAACCAACTTTCAGGCGGTGATACAGACTTACCTGCTCCTGCTGTTCAACCTGCTCCGGCGCGAGATCAAATCCGACCAGACGCAGCCTTATCCGCAGATCCTGACGGAGTTTTTTACATTGCTCGACCAGCATTACAAAGCCAGCCATGAAGTCAATTGGTTTGCCAATGCGCTTGGGATGTCGGCCAAGACGCTCAATGCGGCATGCCGGAAGGCGCTTGACAAGACAGCCGGGGCCATTATCACCGAACGGCTGACGGCGGAATCCAAACGATTGCTATTGTACTCGGACCAAAACCTGGGCGAAATCGCTTTTGAACTGGGCTTTTCCGATTCCTCGCACTTTAATAAGTTTTTCAAAAGGCAGACGGGTGTGCTTCCGGGCATTTACAGAAAGGGGATTTCCTGAATGTACCAATATCAGGAAGTAATGTACAAAGTCTACTCGCTTTGTAGGGTTTAAATTTGCCGTTATTCCACCTGACGGCCTTTTTAACCTGATGCGATTTTCTTTACTTTTCCTGCTTTTATTTGCCCCATTTATAAGCTCCCAAGCGCAAAATCCGCTGACCATCAGGGGTAATGTGGCCGACGCAACTTCGGGGCAGGCGCTTCCTTATGCTTCCATTGCATTACATCGCGCTGCGGATTCGACATTGGTGAGCGGTGCTTTGACCGATGAGCAGGGAACATACCGTTTCGAAGTGCAGGCCGAGCACACCTATTATGTTGCAGTTCAATATATGGGTTACCGCAAAGCATTGATCACATTACCCGGTCTGAAAGGTCGCTCGGGTACGGTGATCATTCCGGCGATCAGCCTGACTGCCGACCAGCGCATGCTGGATGCTCTGGACGTTACGGCCGGGCGGGAGGTCATGGAAAACCGGATCGACAGGCAGGTATATCGCGCAGGGCAATTTCTGAATAGTCAGGGTGGGACGGCCGTCGATGTTTTGCGGAATACACCTTCCGTGGCGGTCAATAGTGAAGGAGACATTACGCTGCGGGGAGCGACGGGCTTCCTTGTGCTGGTCAATGGAAAACCGGTACAAAGCGATCCCTCGGTCATCTTAAACCAGATCCCGGCCAATACCATCGAAAACATCGAAGTGATCACCAGCCCGTCCGCACGCTACGATCCGGACGGAAAGTCGGGGATTATCAATATCACCACCAAAGTAGCGCAGGCAAACAGCCGCAGCGTAACCGTGAACGTGCAGGGAGGTTTACCGTCATTCCATCCTTACCATAACCTGAAACAGCCGTTGCGGTTCGGGGCGGATGTGGCCTGGGGAGTCAAAACAGGCAAATGGGAGGTGAATGTGAGCGGAAACTACCTGCGGAATGATATCACGGGCAAACGGGTTGGGGATGTGAATACGACTTTGAACAAGGTGTTCACTTCTTTTCCTTCCAGCGGTGAGCGGAGTTTCAGGCGTTATAACTACACCATGCGAGCGTCGGTATCTTTTGCAGCAGACCCCTCCAATACCATTTCTGCGGGCTTCTACACCGGTTACCGCTTTCAGTCGAGGCGTGCGGACCTGGTTTATAACAATACCAAAACGGATCTCGAAACCGGAAAGACGATTGGAAGGATCACATATTTCAATTCCAATATCGCCCGGAAAACCAACCGGGTGACGCTGGGTAACCTGGATCACAGCCACCGGTTCGCCAACAAATCTGAACTGATACTGTCCGGTTTGGTCGAATCGGCTAACCTGGACGGGCTCACCACCAATGTCAACCTCGCGGAGCCGGGGCGCAGCGAATTGCTGCAAAGCACCCGTAACCCCGGGGAAAATCCTTTGAATGCGTACCGTTTGCAGGGGGATTATGCGGTGCCGCTGGGCAGGGGCAAGCTCGAAACTGGTTATCAGTACCGCAACCAGGTGCAGAAGGGGATTTTCCAATACCTCGAACAGCAGCTGGAAACCGGTGAATTCGTGGTATTGCCACAATTTTCGAGCCGCACGCGCGTGGACAATCACATTCATTCGCTATTTGCCCAATACACCGGAAAGGCGGATCAGTTGGACTACTCGGGCGGACTGCGTTACGAGTATGCGACCCGGCGCTTTACGGCAGAGGGGACCGGCCGGCGTGAGCTCGATCTTTCCAATTTTTTCCCTTCCGCACAAGTGCAATACCGGTTCAATCAGGGCTGGCGGGGAAAGGCGGGTTACTCGCGCCGTGTCCAGCGTTCCACCAACAACGAACTGAACCCGTTTCCCGAGCGTGAGCATTCCGAAACGCTGGAATCGGGGGATCCGGACATCCTGCCGGAGTTTGTCGGGCAGGCGGAACTGGGGATCGTGCGGGAATTTGAAAAGGGCAGCGGCTTTCTCACTGTGTACAACCAGCGGATCAGGAATGTCGTCAACCGGGTCAATAGTGTGTACAATGACTCGATCATCAATCGCATTTACACCAATGCAGGACTGGCGACGTCGTGGGGCGCAGAGGCGGGCGGGCAGGTGAACCTAACCTCATGGTGGCAGTTGTACGCGGGCACCAATGTGTACAGGTATCAGATCAAAGGGACGCTTTTCAGCAATGCGGTGACGGTCAACACGGCGAGTGTCGTGTACTCGGTCAATGCCAATATGACGTTCCGTATCGCACCGGCGTTTCAAATTCAATGGGCGCTCAACTATTTGTCAAAAAGAGTCACGGCGCAAGGGGAGGACTCCCGGTTTATCAGTCCCTCCCTGAGTTTCAGAAAGACCTTTATGAAAGGAAAGCTGGCGGCGGCATTACAATGGCAAAGTATCGATCTCGGCTTACTGGGTGCCAATCAGCAACGTATAACCACCCGGGGCAAGGACTTTTACACCACCACCAATTACATCCAGGAGGGGGATATGGTCCTGTTGAACCTCAGCTATAATTTCAATCAACTCACCAAAAAAAGCAAACTCCCGTCCAGCGAGTTCGGTGAACGGGAGTTTTGAGAATAGCTACCGGGCGCTTACGATTTCCAATGCTTTTTCCAGTGCCTCATCGCGGCCTTCGGAAATTCCCCGGATCGTCGGCGCTACTTTTACCTGGGGCACAATGCCGATCTGCTGCGTTTCGCGGCCATCGGGATAGTAAACGCCGATACCGCTGATGCCTGTACGAATGCCGCCCGGCAGTGAAATGGGCGACACATTGCCGTCCGCCCCAGCCGTTGTACTGCCGATCACGGTCACATTCGGCGCTGCGGAGAAGGCCATTGTGGTGTATTCCGACTGGCTGACGGTGGCCTCATTCACGATCACAACGACTTTGCCTTTGTAGTAGTCCGCATTGGTTTTCCCCACTTTCACGTCTGGGGTAAAGGTGAAAAGGCCGGGCGTTTGCAAGCTTCCGTGGGTAAACTTTGCAAACGACCGGGGCTCGGGCATGAGGTGTTCGCCCAAGGTGAATACCATAAAGTCGGACGGATAACAGCGCATGTCGATAACCAATCCTTTGGCTTTCAATACCTGCGGAGCGAGTACCGGAAGGTAGTTGTTTTTGTATTTTCCCGGAAAAATATAAGCAATGTCCGGCCGGAGCATTTTGAAGCAAGTGTCCTTTTTATTATAGTTCGCATAAATATTGATCTGTTTGCTATCGAAAAGTTTCAGATCTGCCTTTTGTATTTTTCCATTCCTTTTGAAAGAAATGCTGAGTGTGGAATCGTTGCTTCTGAGCAGATTGGTCGCCAGCTGCCTGAGCTGCGACGATGGGTTGGAAGCGGGGGTGTAAGGGGCGTGCCCGCGGATGAGGTCGGGAATGCTTTTGCCATTCACGGATTCGATGACATCACCCTTTTGCAAGCCCGATCGCTCACCCAATTGCGCATTATAGTAGTCGGTCACGACCGGTTTACCTTCCACCAGGCTCAGCTGGACAGGCGCATAGTTTTTGCCGAATCGTTTTTCCAATGCTTCATGACGCCCATACAGCTGCGCGTGTCCGTCTTGCACGCGCGCGAGCAATGCGAGCGCGGCGAGTTTATAGTCGGTTTCGTCTTTCGCTGTCACGAACCGGGGCACGGACTCTTTCAGCACCGAGTCCCAGTTTTCCTTAATCAATGACTTGTATGGGAAGTAATACTCGATCATGTTCCAGTAGCGAAAGAGCCCCAAAAGCCGGAAACCGGCGTCGGGATAAGCCATTTGGGCGTAGTCGTTTTCATTCTTAAAGTCTGGATTGCCTACACCCGGAAACAGACCAATATAGTAGTGCTCGTCCGTTCTGACCGCCATTCTGATGCTGTCGAGTTTGGCTGCCAGCGCTTTGCCGAGACCGGCTTGACTGATCCACCCAAGCGCCGGTTTCAATGCGGCGTCGGCAGGCACGGAGGCGGGCGAGATGGTCTTGACGGGGCCAAACCTGTTCACCCAGTTGAGCATTACCTTTTGTCTTTCCGCACCGGTTTTGGCTGCAATGTATGGTGTTGCAACGCGGAACAATTCGTAATCCATGTTATAATTCCCTTCCGCAACGGCCGGGTGATGGTATTTCACAAAGCCCCATACTTTGCCCAGTGTGACCAGATCCGCCGTCAGTTCGGGAGAAAGAGGCAAGCCGGGGCCTAATGCGACTTTGGACCCGCCATCAAACTCTTTGTCGAGCACAGCGGCGTAGGTTTTTGCGGGCGGAGCTTCCGTGAACGGTTTCCCGTCGATCAGCAGTTCGAAATGGTCAATCCAGAGTGTCCCACCACCTACGAGCAGGGCACCAACATGGATCGTTTTTGCGCCCGACGGGTAGGGAAGTTTGATATTGTATTGTTTCCAATCCTGTGTGCCGCGAATGTTGGCATCCTGCATATTATTGAATTGCAGCGGCGCGGATGCGCCATCGATCCGAAGTACCAGGCCTACCCAGCCCTTATCGACGCCCTTGAATTTCATATATCCCCTCAGCTCGATTTCCTTACCCCGGTAGTTGGCCGGGATGGCGTTGGCGGCCGAACCGAACTGGATGTTGTCCATCACCTCCGGGGATTGAATGCGTAGCGAGGCTTTGCCCTGCTGCTTTTCGGTGGTGTCCGTGGACAGCCCGTATCCCTTTCCCCATTCTACCCATGGACGTGGCAGCTTTTGGCCCGGGATTCTTTGTTCGAAATCGAGGTTGAAATCTGCGGCAGATGGCGCGGTCTGCGCGGAAGCATTCCAGATGCACAGCAGGCATAGAAGGATGGCTGACAGGTTCTTCATGGTCGGTTGTTTTTTAGTTTAGGTAAAAGAAAGGTTACTCCGGCTAATACTGTAACCGAAAACTAAAATCTGTTGCATAGGGGCAGTGATCGTGCTCACACAGGCCCGACGAAAACGGAACACGCAATGGGTATTCAACACAAAGCCCCGCCGGTTGTGATTCCGGCGGGGCCCTGGTTAAGTGCAGTAGTGTCGTAATCTTTTGATTTACAATGCTTATTTCGTTTTTTCCAAACGAAGGATGTAGTCGACGCCGTCGATAAACTCCGCACCCTGGGTCACTTTGTCGGAGGCAGGATCGTATTCCCAGATGTAGTCCTTATTGGCTCCATTGACTGCAATGTACGCTTTGCCGTCTTCTACAACCACAGCCTGCACCATTCGCTCGCCTTCGTCAGCGGGCAGGTCAAGTTTTTTGATGAATGCACCATTTTTTACATCAATCACCGAGAAAGAGTGCTCGGCGTCGATCGATTCGCCGGCTATGCGCGTCCGGACGATGGCTTTTCCGTTTCCAATATACCACATCGCGGCTCCCATGCCGTTGCTGACCTTCGAAGAGAAATCGAAATAGTAGGCCGGATCGAGGGTCGTCGCGCCGTTTTTAATGCGGTAGACTACCGAGGGAGATTTATAGTCATACCCGCTCACAGGGTCGCTGATGAAATAAATGTCGCCGTTTTCATCCTTGAATGACGCCGGGGCGTATACGGTCGGCCCGCCGGCGGTCGTAGTACGCTTGTCGGTGATGGTACTTTCTACTTTCATGGACGGGTAAGTGACCACAGCCACATTGAAATCGGGATTGACAGGAAGCGGCTTCACCGACCAATCCGAGAACGAGTACCCGTAGCCGATAAAAAGTTTGCCGTCGCGGTATTCTGCAAACCCGAAATTATAACCCGTGAAACCGGCAGGTTTTGCTTTCAGGTCGAGTTTCCCGTTGGTGATCGTCATATCCGCGGTTTTAATGATCGCGTAGCGACCTTCACCTTCGGCATCGCCGAAGATCACGAGCGTCTGGTCATCCACCCAGGCATAGGAGCTCCAATTCAGGAAAGTGAATGGGACTTCCTTATCGGTTACCAATGCGCCGTTCTGGACATGATACTTCCCGAGGCGGCCGCTGCCGAAGTTGGCGTGGTAATAGAAGCCGTCCTTCTGGATGATGTCCTGTGCATATACTTTGCCGGTCATTTCAGCCCCGTTGCCTTTCAGACTGATCGTTCCGCTGGTCAGGGAAGGTACATCGGCGATGTAGTAAGCGGTATTAGGCCACGCGCCGACACACAGGACGGCCGAGTATTTGCCTTCTTCTTTCACAGGTTCGCTGCCGTTGGTATCGTCGTCGCTGCAACCGTTAAGGGTGAGCGCGGTAAGGGCAATTAGGATCGCTTTCGCGGGGTAGCTTAAAAACTTGTTCATTTTGAGATTAGTATATAAAACTGGGTTGTTATTAATGGATGAAATAGCGGAGTTTCAGTGAGAAGGAGCGCCCAGGTTTTTGCAGACGGAAATTGTCGTAGGCGAGGTCGTCAGTCAGGTTACGGCATTCCGCCGACACGTTGTAACGGCCGTCGTGGAACGAGTAGCTCAGGGTCGCATTGTGGATGACCTGGCTCGGGATTGTCGATTTGCCATTCACATTCCCGAATGCTTCCCAGGTCAGGTAAAACCAGTGAACATACTGGGTATACCAACTGAATTGCAGGCGCGAACCTTTTGTAAATACGTCGCTTTTCCCGATGCCCAGGTTGGCATTACCAAAAAACCATGGTTGGTTCGGGATCTTGTTCTTGTAGGTCGCCTCGGGTACATTGGAGGTCGTACTGCCGAATTTGGTCATATTGACCGCACTCTGGTAAGTCGCATTCACATTGAACGACAGCAGATCGGCGTAGTCGTAGCGCAGTTCCGCCTCGAAGCCGGTAACCCGCACGCTCGATTTATTTTCGTTTTTCAATGCTTTGGAACGCTGGTCGGCCACCGGGTAAATAAAGTCCTTTGCATCGCGGTAGAAACCGGACGCCTCGGCGAAGAAGCGGTTTTTGCCGGTTTTGAAACCATAGTAGGCTCCCAGGTTGACATTATCGCTGCTTTCCGGTTTCAGGTCGGGGTTCGGTTGCACATTCAGGCCATCGCCAAATACTTCTTCCACTTCCTGCAAGCGGTAAGTGTGCTCCAGTGAGAGTTTGACGCCCAGGTCGGCCAGTACTTTGTAACGGGTGGCAGCGCCGTAACCGTAGTTGGGAAAGTTGGTGTCGAGCATTTCGTAGGCGTTTTCGACCCATTTTTTGCGTTCAAGTCCCAGTCCGTAGTATTTGACGAAAAACGTATTAGTCCATTTTTTGTCAAGCAGTTCCTGCTGATAGGCCAGTCCCACAATCTGTTTCGTCAGCACACCCGGCATATCGTCCTCAGGCACGATCAATGCGTTGTAACTCTCGTTTTTCAGCCGGTCGAAGGTGTAGTTCAGGTTGAAAGAATGCTTCTCGTTCAGGGTATAGCTCAGGTTCGCCCGTACGAATGCGCGTGGGCGTACAATGTGCGAAAGGGATTTGATGCCGCCCATTTCGGTGGCGCCTTTGGTCGTCCAGGAGCCATCCCAGTAGTATTGACGGAGCAGGGTGTCGGCAGTCACAAACTTATCGCGGGAAAGCGACGCGAATACATTCACGTCGAGTCCGCTGACCAACAGGTTGCTTTTCTTGTACCGCAGCGTACCGGTGGAAGACTTGCTTTTTCTAACAACATTGCCATATACAATGGCTTGCTCAAAGCCCGTCTGAAGGTCCTGACTTCCCTCAGAATAGCCAAAACCCGCATACAGCACATCCGCCCAGCTTTTGTTGGTAATACCGGCTTCGATCTGTCCCATACCCGAGCGGTACTGGTCATGGAAGCGTTTCACGTCGGCGGTCACGAAAGTAGCACCGTTCAGGTCTACGATCTGGTTTCCGTTCCGGGTGCCGACTTCCAGGATCTCTACGCCCTTCATGTTGTAGTTATTGTCCGAATAGTTGAAAAAGCCGCTCGCTTTCAGTGTAATGCCGGTCGGTTTGTGCACGTACTGGGTCGTCAGCGCCGAACGGTGTGTGTTAAACGAACCATAGCTGTGGCTCAGGTCGAGGTAATTGGTCTGTTTCTGGTTGGTGATCACATTCACCGCCCCGCCCATGGCATCGGAACCCAGCTGCACGGGTACAACCCCTTTGTACACTTCGATCCGTTCCGAAAGGTTCACCGGGATATTGTTCAGCGACATTGCGCTGCCCATTACCTCCATCGGCACACCGTCGATAAAATACTTTACCGCCTTGCCTGACAGACCGTTGATCGAAAAGTTGAAATTGGAGCCGAGGCCGCCCTGCTCGCGAATGCGAACGCCTGCGCTGCGGTTGAGCACCTGGTTCAGGTCCGCCGTGGTGTTGGCAAACTGTTTCGTTTCGATCGCATTCACGGTAAACGGTTGTTCCTTGATCTCCTATGTTTCGGTTTTTCCAAATACGGAGACTTCGCGGAGGTTCTGCTGGTTTTCCTTCAACTGAATGGCAAGCGCAAGCGGCTTTCCGGGCTGGATCTGAATGTTTTGAGAAAACGCCTGATAACCCATCAGGGAAACCTGAATGGTGTACGTCCCCGGTTTGGGAGCAGTCAAAGTAAACGACCCGCCGGTGTCGGTACTGGTGCCACTCGCTGTTTTGACCAGCGAAACGGTGGCACCCGGCAGTGCCTCCCCGGCTTCGGTTTTGACATAACCGGATACAGCGGGCGACTTTTGGGCCATGACGGCAAAGCCGCTGACCATGACTGCGATCAGAAAGAATAAACGTTGGAGTATACTGCGTGGCATGAGGTAATGAATGGTATATCACCCCTTAGTAGCAAAGCACGGATGGAACCGAAGGTCGGTCCCGAAAAAAATGATAATAGTTTAATCATAAAAGCCGTAGCGCTTCTTGATCTTGCCTTTGATGGTGATGGAGCAGGAGATCTGGCATGTCAGCGTCAGACTGTCTGCCGAAGCTCCAACGATAATAAAGCGCTTAATTTTGGGCGGGAATGTGTCCCTGACGGCCATGTTTTTCCGGAGTTTATACACCACTCCGATATTTTCTCCAAGCATTTCTTAACACATTCATAAACTCCCGCCAGTCATTGCCTCAGTAATTTTGCCGCTCCTATTACTTGTACATAAAACAACCACCGGATACTAAACCCATGGATTCAAGAAGAGAATTTATCAAAAAGGCGGCGATGCTGGCCGGCGGTACTGGTCTTGCAGGATTCCTGCCCGAGTCGGTGCAGCTTGCGATGGCGATCAGTCCCGATCCAAACACCACTTATCTGGATGCAGAGCATGTGGTGATCCTGATGCAGGAAAACCGCTCGTTCGATCATAGCTATGGCAAATTGCAGGGTGTACGCGGCTTCAACGACCCCCGCGCCATTGATCTGCCCAATCAAAACAAGGTCTGGCTGCAGACCGACCTGAAAGGCGACACTTATGCGCCGTTCCGCCTGGACATTAAAAACACCAAAGCCACCTGGATGCACGACCTGCCGCACTCCCGCGAATCGCAGGTGGATGCTTATCATGGCGGTAAATATGACAAATGGCTGACTTCCAAACGATCGGGGCACAAGGAGTACGCCGAAATGCCGCTGACGCTCGGGTATTACGACCGGGAGGATCTTCCGTTCTATTACGCATTAGCCGACGCGTTCACGATCTGCGACCAGAACTTCTGTTCGTCCATGACGCCCACGCACCCCAACCGCTACTACCTCTGGTCGGGAACGATCCGCGAAAAGCCGGACATCGATTCGCTGGCGGTGGTGCGTAACAGCTACTTTTCAATCAACAAGCCTGTGAAATGGAAAACCTTCCCGGAGCGCATGCAAGAGGCGGGTATCAGCTGGAAATTCTACCAGAACGAAGTCGGTGCGGTGGTGCAGTTCCATCCCGGCGTAGGTTCCTGGCTGAGCAACTTCGGGTGTAATCCTTTGGAACGTTATGCACAGTACGGCGTGAAATACTCCGCAGATTTTATCCATTACGCCCAGCTGGAAGTGGAAAAGATCAGAAAGGACCTGCCCGCATTGAAAGAAAAGATCGAAACGGCAACGGGAGCGGAGAAGGACAAACTCAACAAATCGCTTGAACAGCGTAACGCTTTGCTGGAAAGACTGGAAACGGATCTGAGGGAGCATAGTGAGGAGAATTTTAAAAAGCTTTCGGTATTTCAGCAGGAACTCCACCGTAATGCATTTGTAACCAACCGCAATGACCCGGATTATCTCAACCTGACCTCGCTGTCGTACGAGGAGGGCGGTGAAAAGCGGAAATTGGATATGCCGAAGAGCGATATTTTTTACCAGTTCCGCAAGGATGTCAATGAAGGCAAGCTGCCGACGGTTTCCTACCTGGCCGCACCTCAGAACTTTTCGGACCACCCGTCGGCTCCCTGGTACGGGGCCTGGTACATTTCGGAAACGCTGGATATCCTGACGAAAAAACCGGAAGTCTGGAAAAAAACCATTTTCATCCTTTGTTACGACGAAAACGACGGATACTACGACCATATCCCACCATTTTCAATTCCGGACCCATTCAAGCCCAACACAGGAAAAGTGTCGGAAGGCATTGACATCAAAGCAGAATATGTGACCCTGGAGCAGGATGAAAGCCAGGTGCCGAAGGCCAATGCGCGGGGCGGGGCGATCGGGTTGGGCTTCCGGGTCCCGCTGGTGGTGGCGTCGCCCTGGTCGAGGGGAGGGAAGGTCTGCTCGCAGGTTTTTGACCACACTTCCATTATCCGTTTTCTGGAAGAATTCACAAGCCATAAATCCGGGAAAACGGTCCGCGAAACCAACATTACCGAATGGCGCCGGACGATTTGCGGCAACATGAGCACGGTTTTCCAGCCTTTTGATCCGTCGGTTTACAAAAAACCGACCCCGGTAAACCGCGACGAAATATTGACAACCATTCACAAAGCCCAGTTCAAAGAGGTCCCCGCGAATTTCAAGGCATTGACAGCCGCTGAGATCGCCAGGATCAATGCAAACCCTGCGGGCTCAGCGCTTTTGCCAAAGCAGGAACCGGGCACGCGGCCTTCATGCGCCATTCCCTACGAATTGTATGCAGATGGCAATCTGACGGCGGAAAAAACCGCTTTCGAGATCCGGATGCATGCTGGCAATAAAGTATTTGGCCGGCAATCGGCCGGGGCTCCCTTTATCATCTATGCCATGAAGCCCTACGAAGGCGAGGTGCTCCGGGTCTGGAATTACGCGGTGAAGGCCGGTGATACGCTGACAGAAACCTTTAAGCTGAGTGATTTCGAAAATGGTCAATACCATCTGCGGGTGTACGGTCCCAACGGTTATTTCCGCGAGTTCGCCGGCAATGCACAGGAGCCGGAGCTAGCAATGCATTGTAATTATGTGTTGGATCAAAAAGGAAAGCCGACGGGCGATCTGGAACTGGTTGCCCTGAACCGTGGAAAGAAGGCGCTGACACTTCTGGTAACCGACAACGCTTACCAGCAAAAAAATATTGAAGTAAAACTCCCTGTTAGCGGAACGGTCAAAACGCTCGTCCCGGCATCCAAAAGCCATCAGTGGTATGATTTCAATGTGCAAATCGGAGCGAAGGAGGCCGTCAAACGTTTTGCCGGGCGTGTGGAAACGGGTAAGGAGGGCGTAACAGACCCTTTTATGGCTCGATAGCCGATTGGTTTACGCATTCAAATATTGAGACCCATGTATCCTAAACTGCTTCTGCTTAGCCTCTTGCTGGTCTGCCAGCTCGTTCATGCACAAAAGAAGAAGGGCACCGACAACATCTATGCCCGGCAGAACCTTATTGCGTGGTGCATTGTCCCGTTTGATTCCAAAGAGCGTGGGCCTGAGGAGCGTGCCCGCATGCTGAACAAGCTGGGGTTTACCATGCTGGCGTATGACTGGCGTGAAAAGCATATTCTGGAATTCGATGCGGAGCTCGAAGCGCTCAAAAAGCACCATATCAGGTTGCAGGCATTCTGGTTCTATTCAGGCCCAAACCCTGAAAATGACAAAAACCTGCCCATTATTCTCGACCTCCTGAAAAGGCACAATGTCAAAACGGAGATATGGTGCATGATCGGAGGGATCAAAGACCTGGACAAAATGACGCAGCAACAGAAGGTGGAAGCGGTAGCCAGGCCGGTTGCCTACATAGCCGATAAAGCTGCGGAGATCGGTTGCACGGTGGGTCTGTACAACCACGGCGGTTGGTATGGTATGCCCGAAAACCAGCTGGAAGTGATGGATTACTTAAAAAGGCCGAATATCGGCATTGTCTATAATCTGCATCATGCGGAAGAGGACCTCGACCGGTTTCAGACATTTTTTCCAAAAATCCTGCCACACCTGATGGCGGTCAACCTGATGGGCCTTAAAAAAGGAAACCCTGTGAAAGTAGTACCCATTGGCGATGGCGACGCCGAAGCCCGCATGATCAGCGTCATCCGCGACAGCAGCTACCGCGGCCCGGTCGGGATTATTAATGAAGATACCGCTCCCGATGCGGAAGTTGGACTTAAGATGAATGTCGATGGTTTGAAAAAAATATTGAAGGAACAGGGAGATGCAGGGGCTTTGCAAACTTACCAATAGTTATCTGTGGTCAGCTCGTCTTTACCGCGCCCTGTTTTGTTCGGTTTCGCCTGTGGATTTACTATGGAACGTGATTTTTCCCGAACGGCCGAAACGGTATACCGCGCTGATGCCATAGTATGCGGTAGAGTACGTACGGTGGTAGTAGATGTTGGTCGCCCCGACACTGTATTTGCCATGAACTTGACTTTGGTGAAATACATCGTTCGCCGTCAGCCTGATTTTTAATGCATTTTTTAAGAAATCCTTTTCAATGCCGATCGTCACGGTCGATCGGCTGAAATCATGGTAAAGTCCCTGTGACCTTTCACTGAGAAACCAGGCCAGAAGCTGGATTTTGAATAGGTGGTTTACATCAAAAGTGTTATTGGTGTAAGCATAAACCTGCGGCCTGGGTCTGAGGATTTCAAAGCCGTATTGGTTGTCAACCAGCTTGTTGCGGGTCAGGGTTATCGTGTTGGTCGTGCTCCACCAACTCACATGGAATGTAGCCGAAGCGGTCAGGAAAAGTGCGTGTTCCCTGGCGAGGTTAATGCCTTTGAGGATGTAACTGTTGGGCGAATCGCCGCGTAATGCAGCGCCGCTGATTTTGTCCTTCGTGTAGGCGTATCCCGCGCGGACGTCCAGCTGCTTGTATTGCAGGCCGGTTTCAAAAGTGTGGATCTTCTCGGGCTGCATATTCGGATTGCCTTCGATGGTCGTAAATGGGTCCTGGTAAATCACAAACGGATTAAGTGCCTGATACCGCGGACGGGTGATTTTAGAAGCGTATGAAATACGGCTTTGAAGGCCATTGGTGAAGTTTTTAGTGATAAAAAGGTTTGGAAAAACATTGAAATAATCATCCCCGAAATGTTGCCCGCCCCGCGCCGAGGTGTTAAGGGTGTAGGTGGTATACTCCCCGCGCACACCGGCGCCAAAGCGCACGTTCTTTTTTAAATTTCCCTGGTAACTGAGATATGCGGCGGGCACTTTTTCGCGGTACCGGAAATTGCTGCTCAGGCCGGCGTCGGGTACGAAGAGGCCGCCTTCGGCCGAAACCAGGAAGCTGGTGCCGGAGCCATTATCCGCATAGCTGAACTTTGCGCCCGTTTCCAGCCGGTGGCCGTTGCGGAAAACCCTGGTATAATCGAGCTGGGTACTTGAAATGTTGATACGGACCAATACGTCATTGTGCAGGTTCCGCAGGCCTGAGCTGTCTGCGGTGAGGCTGGTTTCGGCAATCCGGTCGTGCTGGTCGGTTTGAAAGCGGGCATACTGGCTGCCGACAAACAAAGTGGAACCGAGGGTATCGAGCGCTTGCTGGAAATTGAGGGTAACAGCATGGTTCCAGCGCTCTTCGTCTTTTGTTACCCGGCTTTGGTAAAAGCTGCTACCGGCCTTGTCAGTGAGCGCGTTGCTGCTGTTCTGGCTACCGCCCAGGCTGTACAGATTTCCCTTGTATGTCAGCGACAAATAGCTGTTTTCTTTCAGGTTCAATTGCGCCCCGGCGCCGAAATTGGAATAATTGCGTATTCTCCGTTGCCAGTCGGTGGTGAGGTCGGAATGCAGGTATTCGGTGGGAGAGGGACGGGTGCGCGTGGTGTGTAACACCTCGCGGCTGTTGCCGGTTTGGAGGGCGTAATGTGCTTGCAGCGAAAGCCTGCTGTGCATATATTGGGCATCGGCGAGGGTATTGAGTTCGCTGCCTGCGAATTGGGTATAGGCATATTGCTGGGTAGCGGAGCCCGTTACACCGGCATCTGTAACCGACTTGGTAATGATATTGATCACCGCCTTGCCCTCCGCATCGTACTTTGCCGACGGGTTCGGGATCACTTCAACGCGGGCGATACGGCTTACCGGAATGGCGGCCATTTGTTCATAAGTAATGGCCTGCCCGTTCAGGAAAATGAGAGCTTCACCGCGCCCGGCCACACCTGCACGCCCTTCGGTGAAGATAATGCCCGGCGACCGTTCGAGCAGTTCAGTTGCCGACGTGCTGCCTGCCAGAATGCTGCCGGCAACCTGTATTTCGGTGGTTCCGTTGGTGCCTTGCCGCACGAGCGGCGCCTGCCCGCGTACGGTCACGCCTGCCAGCGCCTGCACATGCTCACGCATGACGATCGTGCCGAGGTCGATCCGCGGGCGGCCTTCGCGATGAACGGTAATGGTGGTATCGGACAGGCCGACGCTGCTAAGCCGTAATGCGACGGAGGGATGGCTGATGCCCGTGAATGTAATGCGCCCGTCCTCGAAGGGAACGCCTTGCAGCACCGCGGAGTCCGGCAGGGCAAGCAGGCGGCCATAAACGGCTATGGGTTGCTGGGTGGTGTTCACGGCGCGTCCGGAAATCGAGTAGGGGTTCTGGGCCGGTGACAATTGGGGAAACAGGAATGCGAGGAAAATAGGAATGCCGGAAAATTTCATGGCTGGTGACAATGGATCTGGTTTGGGACAAAAGTCCAAATCCTGCCATGGAGGGAGGTGTGCAAAAAGCGAATCAGGAGTACGGATTTATAAATTCGTACTCTGCCTAGTCGGTAATGGGCTGATTGACCGATTGTTGATAGCCGGATGGCGTCACGCCTTTCGCCTTTTTGAAGGCGGCGAAAAATGTTGATTTGGAGTTGAAACCCACCTCGTACCCGATCGCTTCGAGGGTGAGATGCTGGTCGGTGGTGATCATTTTGCAGGCTTCGGTAATCCGCCACTCGTTGATATACGTTGTGAAGTTCTTGCCGAGGTGGTCGTTCAGCAGTGCCGAAAGTTGGTGGCCCGATACCTGTATTTCCCGCGATAGCTCATGCAGTTTCAGGTCGGGATTTTTATAGAGCTCCTTTTCTGTCATGGCTTTTTCCAACTTGCCAAGCCATAATTCCGCATCACTGTCGCTGAGTTTTCGGGTAACCGGTTTGTCTGGCAGCAGCAAGAAAAGCTCGTCGGTTTTCTTTTTGTAAATCACGAGCGTGATCATCAGATAGAGGATCAGCGAGAACGCAATGGAGCCGGATATGTAGGAGGCGAATGGTGCGTTGATCAGGGAAGAAAAGTACAAAAGAAAAATCAGTACGTTGCCCAGGAAAATCATTGAAATCCAGGTTTCCGCAGGCTTCATCGTGTAGGAGCGGCTGAATTGTTTCCGGAGCAGATCGCGGATCAGAATGCCGGAGGCCAGCAGAAAACCAAACCACTGCACATATATGGCTCTCGCAATCACTTTGTTCCACAAAACAGGGTATTGCTCGTAAGGGAAAACTACGCCCACGACCAGGGTAAGCATGGCGAAAGCCACAAGCGTCCCTATCCAGTTCCTGGGCAGCTTTTCCAACGGCGTTATGGCCGACCGCACGAAATAGTACAAAAACGGCCCGATGAAAAAACAGGCCGAGAGGCCGATCTGCAGATAAATTTTGGGCAACGCACCATCGAAATACAGGCATACCGACTTGGCGATCCGGACGCTGGAAGCCAGCAGCAGCCCACCCAGGAAGTTGTTGGCGAGGTATTTCTTTTGGGTAAAAAACAGGAGGAATATCCCGAGAAGAATGCCGTTGAAGGCACCCAGCGCACTGAAAAAGAACAGGATCTCTTTGCCGATATTCATAAAACAAGACCGATTGTATCCCAAATGTAACTGTTTGGAAACCGGTTTTCAAGCCGTAGGTAAGACTTGTCCGGTTTGGGGCGTCGGATGTTCGGAATCGGACATCCGCTCGACCGCCTGAATTCGGGAATATGCCGTTTGGAGCGTCCTGTCAATTATTTCCACCAGTTGGCACGGCATTTGCGCGACATTATCGGAATATATCATAACCGCCATGAAAAGAACATTTTTGGGAGAGCTGGAAGAGGTCGTCCTGCTAACGGTCGCGGTGCTGGGTGAGGAAGCCTATGCAGTGACCGTCGCCCAGGAGCTCGACCTTAAAACCGGGCGTTCTCTTGGATTCAGCACCGTGCATACCACCTTGCAGCGGCTGGAAGAAAAGGGGTACCTGTCATCCGAAATGGGAGGGGCCACCGCCGAGCGCGGCGGGCGTCGCAAACGATTTTTTCGGGTCACCACATTCGGGCGGAACGCACTGCGCGACACCAGAGAGGCGCGCGAGGCGCTTTGGAATGCCATGCCGCCGCAAACACTTCAATGGATGAGCAATTGATATGAAGAAAGAACCACAGCCGCACGCAGGGCCGCCGCGCTGGGCTAAATGGCTCGTCGCACGCTGGTCACACCCGGACCTTCGTGAAGAGCTCGACGGCGATATGCTGGAAATGTATGCATACTGGCTCGAAAGCCGCGGTAAACCGGCTGCCGACCAGAAATACAGCCTCAGCGCCATCCGCCTGGTGCGCCCTTTCGCCCGGTCGAAAAGATCCGAATACTATTCCGAAACCCATTCATTCAGTCCCGCCATGATCCAGAATTATCTTAAGATCGCATTACGTAACCTGCTTAAAAGCAAAACATTTTCGGCCATCAATGTGCTCGGCCTTGCCCTGGGGATGGCGTGTAGCCTGTTGATCATGCTATGGATCCGCGATGAACGGTCTGTCGATGCTTTCCATGCCAATAAGGACCAGCTTTATCGTATTTACATGCGCGAATATTTCAGCGGTAAAGTGCAAGGCGTGATCTGGACGCCGGGGCCTCTCGCCGACGAATTGAAAAAATCCATCCCCGAGATAGAAATGACCACACCGTTGTCCTGGCCGGTGTCACAAACATTTTCAGTCGGAAATACCATTCATAAGCAGGAAACCAACTGGGCGAGCGGTGATTTTTTCAGGATGTTCAGCTATCAGTTGTTGCAGGGAACGCCGGAAGCCGCATTGCGCGACCGTAACAGTATAGCTATTTCGCGCAGTATGGCGGAAGCGTTCTTCAACACGCCCGAGGGAGCCATTGGAAAGGCCATCCGGTTCGATAACCGCAAAGACATGACCGTGACCGCTGTTTTCGAGAATATCGGCGCCAATAGCACTCTGAAATTCGACTGCCTGATGACCTGGGACGCTTACACCGACGACAATGGATGGGCAAAGGAATGGGGCAATACCGACCCGGTCACGTTCTTCAAACTCCGTAAAGATGCCGACCCCGCGAAGGTGGAAGCGAAAATGCTCCATTTGCTGGACAAAACAAACCGCGACGCAGGCAAGCCCTATAAGACGCAGCTGGCGATGCAGCGTTTTCATGAATACTACCTGAACAGCAATATTAAAGGCGATAAAATGGATGGCGGACGGATCGAATACATCCGGTTGTTCAGTTTCGTTGCGGTGTTTATCCTCCTGATCGCCTGCATTAATTTCATGAACCTCGCCACTGCACGCTCTGCGCGGCGCGCGAAGGAAGTGGGCGTTCGCAAGGTAGTGGGCGCAATGCGTTCGATGCTGGCGGGCCAGTTTATGGGGGAGGCGCTCCTGATCGCACTGTTGTCGATCCTGGCCGCGTTGTTGCTGGTCGTGTTGTTGCTGCCGGCATTCAACAATCTGACTGGAAAGCAAGTGGTATTGCCGCTTGCGGAGCCGTCGTTCTGGGGTATTATGGTGGGTTTGCTGGCCGCAACGGGGCTGCTGGCAGGTAGTTACCCGGCATTATTTCTGTCGTCGCTCAATCCGGTCCGCATTCTCAAAGGTGCATTGAAATTCGATTCGGGCTCCGTCTGGGTGCGGCAGGGGCTGGTGGTTTTCCAGTTCGGGTTATCGCTGATCCTGATCGTCGGTATGATCATCATTTACAGGCAGGTAGGTTATGTCCAAAACAAAAACCTGGGTTTTGATCGCGAAAACCTGGTGTATTTCCCGATTGAAGGAGAATTGTTTAAAAAATATGATATCCTGAAAGAAGAGCTTTCGAATGTTCCGGGAGTTAAACATGTGACGCACATGACCTCCACGCCAGCCTCCAACGGTTCGGGGACCGAAGGGATTTCGTGGGCCGGCAGCGATCCAAAGGGCCAGGTCAGATTTACACCGTTTGGTGTGGGTTATGATTTTGTCCAAACAATGAAACTGCAAATGGTGCAGGGGCGTGATTTCTCCAAAGCTTTCGCGACGGATTCCGCTGGTTTTGTCATCAACGAAACGGCATTGAAACTGATGGGTTTCAAAGATCCGATTGGTCAGCAGCTCAAATGGGGCAATGCGAAGGGGACGATCATCGGCGTGTTGAAGGATTTTCACTTCGAGTCGCTGCACAAGACCATCCGCCCTATGATCGCCTACCTCGGCGCACGGCAACCGCAGGGAAGTGTTGTGATCCGCATTGAAGCAGGCAAGACCCCGGAAACGCTGGCATCGGTAGAGCAGGTTTGCAAAAAACTCAATCCGAATGTGCCTTTCACCTATTCATTTACCGATCAGGAATATGCCCGTCAATACCAGAGCGAGCAGATCGTGGGCCGGCTGGCCGGTTATTTCGCGTTTCTGGCGATCTTCATTTCATGCCTGGGATTGTTTGGGCTGGCGGCATTTACAGCCGAGCAACGAACCAAGGAGATCGGCGTCAGGAAGGTGCTGGGCGCTTCGGTAAGCGGTATCATTGGCCTGCTTTCCAGGGATTTTCTGAAACTGGTGATCATGGCGATTGTGCTGGCCTCCCCGGTGGCCTGGTACGTCATGAAGCAGTGGTTACAGGGCTTTGCCTACCAGATCGATATCGAGTGGTGGATGTTCGCATTGGCTGGCATGATATCGGTGCTCATCGCGGTCTTTACGATCAGCTTCCAGTCGGTCAGGGCGGCGATGATGAACCCCGTGCGGAGTTTGCGGAGCGAATAGGAAGGCAGTATACTTTTGGATACCGGCTTCGGAGCTGCTTCCGGAATCTAAATGTTGGGTTGCTGGTTTGTTTTAATGAGCGCTTTCCGAATGCATTCACAGCACTTAGAAAGACGGATCAGTAAAATCAGCACTTAACAAACAGCATGGAAATAGGAATCAGCATGTTCGGGGATTTGGCTTTCAATAATGCCACCCGTTCTTTTCAGTCGCCGCAGGAGCGTTTACAAGATATGTTGGAGGAAATCAAGCTGGCCGATGAGGTTGGGCTGGATGTGTTCGGAATTGGCGAGCACCACCGGCCGGATTTCGCGGTTTCGACGCCCGAGATCATTCTCGCGGCAGCCGCTTCGGTCACCAAAAACATTAAGCTCACCAGCTCGGTAACCGTATTGAGCTCTGCGGACCCGGTGCGGGTTTATCAGAACTTTTCGACGGTCGACCTCCTGTCTGGCGGACGTGCGGAGATCACCGTAGGCCGCGGCAGTTTTATCGAGTCGTTCCCGCTTTTCGGGTATGATTTGAATGATTACAACAGCCTGTTCACCGAAAAACTGCAATTGCTGAAAGAGATCAACGAAAACGACGTCATTACCTGGAAAGGAAAATTCCGCGCGACGCTGGACCGGCAGGAGGTTTTGCCAAGAGCCGTGAACAACAAGCTGGAAATATGGGTGGCGGTAGGCGGCACGCCCCAATCGGTGGTCCGCGCTGCAAGGCTGGGCCTGCCGTTGATCATCGCCATCATAGGCGGTATGCCGTCGCAGTTCAAGCCATTTTTTGAATTATACAAAACAGAATACCTGGAAGCGGGCCATGATCCCGCAAAAATGCAGCTGGCTACGCATTCGCACGGCTTGGTAGGGTTGGATGGGCAGGCATTGTCCGACCTGTATTTCCCTTCCTATGCCAGTCAGATGGACCGTGTCGGGAAGAGCAGGGGATGGGCGCCTTACACCCGGGCACAATTCGAAGGCGGGCAAAGCCGCGACGGCGCATTGTTTGTAGGCGAACCCAACGAGGTGGTCGACAAAATACTTTATCATCAGGAGATGTTCGGACTGACCCGCTTTCTCATGCATACGGACGTGGGAGCGCCGGCGCACAAAGACCTGATGAAGTCCATTGAATTGCTTGGAACGCATGTCGCACCGGCGGTAAAAAGGGCTTTGTTAGTAAATTAAGGAGGTTTTGGAACGGGTGACGCAAACGCACCCGTTTTTTGTCGCAACGGGCATCGTTCCGTGTCCCGCAAACCTGTCAACTTTGTAACATCAATCAATTACTAAAAAACACAAAGAAAATGGAAGCGACAACACAACCTGTAACTGTACAAGCGACGATCAATGCACCGGTAGCGGACGTTTGGAACAAATGGAATGCGCCGGAGCATATTACCCAATGGTGTTTCGCATCCGATGACTGGCATGCCCCTTTCGCTGAAAACGACGTGCGGGTAGACGGTGATTTTAAAACGACTATGGCGGCCAAAGATGGCAGTTTCAGCTTTGATTTTGGCGGGACCTACACCGCAGTGGAAGAAAACCGCTACCTGGCCTACACGATGGGCGACGGCCGGAAAGTGTCGGTGTCGTTCGAAGAGGAAGGCGACGGGACCAAAGTGGTGGAAGTATTCGATCCTGAAAATATGCATCCGGTTGACTTTCAGCAAGCCGGCTGGCAAGCCATTCTTGATAACTTCAAGAAGTACGCAGAACAGTAATTCTCAGATCAACAATCTGGTAAATGCAGGCGGCCCGGTCGATGAGATCGGGCCGCTTTTGTTGGATGATACTCAAATGCAATACCTTTTGATCATATCCAGGTCATAGCCCTTCCGGCGTGCGAGCCGATACAGCAGCGGAAGCAGCGGGTTGATGACTGCCTGTTTGCCGGAAAGCCGCATGTCGCTGATCATCAGGATCACGGATGCGCGCAGCAGATCGTCCCAAGTCTTTATTGCTGCCCTGCCGTCGTTGGCGAGGCCGTAAAGCATTCGTAATGAGTACTCAAACCCTTCGTGGCCGGGTTCGATCACGACGCGGAACCGGATGGGCCTGGGGCCGGGATTGGCGAAATTGTGCGGCATGCCAATGGGCACCGTGTAACTTTCACCAGGTTCGAGCAGGAGCTTGTTTTTGCCGATCTGTACTTCGAGGGCGCCTTCGATGGGAATGAATGTCTCGGTGAAGTTCAAATGCCTGTGCAGACCATTGCCACCACCCGGACGCAGCTCGATCTCCATGTCGGTGAGCCGGTTACCACTTTCTGAGGCTGTGGTGAGGAAGGTTACGGTGTATTCGGGATTGGCGATGACGCGTTGCAGTGTCTTCGTTTCGATGAGTTCCTGTTCGGTAAAAGTTTCCATGGCTATTTTGACTAGTTTTGATTGATGATACAAAATAACCCAGGCCATCGCTGACAATCGATGACGGTTTGCGACAGGAATGTGACACTTTGCGCCAAGAAGGGAATGAGTGAATGAGTGAATGAGTGAATGACTGAATGATTGAATGACTGAATGATTGAGCCGCAGTGGAACTGGGAGTGAGTGAGTGAATGAGGCGCCGTGGAACGGAGAATGAGTGACCGGGTTGCGGGAGCGATGACTGAGTAATTCTCAAAACATTCACTCATTCACTCATTCAAAATTAATCTAAACATGTACGGGACTGTTCGTGTTTTAAGGAATATTGTTTACGCCGCAACCGAAAAGGGGGGCGACCTGGGAAGGTTGTGCGCTGCGCTGGGCATTAAGCCGGGCGATCTCAACGATGCGGACAAGCGGGTGGAGGGCGTGCGGGCGATTGTCGGATTGTGGACGGAGGTGGTTTCTTCAACCGGCGATTCCGCGTTCGGGCTGCATATCGGGCAGGCCAATAATCCGGCCATTTTTGGGGCGCTGGGCTATCTCATGCAAAGTTGCAGGACATTGGGGGAAGCGTATGCCGAGGTGGTCACCTATCAGCGCACGGTGTCGGGCTGGATATCCTATGAAGTGATCGATGGGAAAGAGTTTGAAGTCATTTTCAGAGCTGATCCGCTCTGGGAGCAGGCATCTCCGGAAACAGCGAGGCAGGGCATTGAGATGGCCGTCGGTGGTGTTTTGAACAACATTTACATTCTCACGGGGAAAAGAATTTACCCGGTCAGGGCCGAATTCGCTTACCAAAGCCCCGTCCCGCGGAGCGAATACGAAGCGCTCCTGAAATGCCCGGTAAGTTTTGGAAAAACACAAACGCGGCTCGTTTTCGAACGAGGACTGGGTGCTACACGGCTCACTAGCGCCGACGAATCACTGTACGCGTCTTTTGCACAGATCCTCCGTGAAAAGTACGCCGCGACCGGGCAATCGGTCCGTTTCAGCGAGCAGGTGAAAACGGTGATCACCCGGGATTTTGGCGGCAAAATCCCTTCCCTTGAAATCATCGCCGCGCACATGAACGTAAGCGATCGCTCGTTTCAGCGACGGTTACAGCAGGATGGTGAGACCTACCGTTCGTTGGCGGCGGAAATGAAAAAGATGCTGGCCATGAACCTTCTGCAAAACACCGACGCTACGGTACATGCCATTTCGGAGGTCTTGGGCTACACCGAGCGCAGCGCATTTCACCGGGCATTCAAGAATTGGACAAAGACAAGCCCCGCCCGGAAGAAGCATTCTGCCGGTTGACCGGAAAATAGTAGATCGCAGTTAATGCTACTTTATTTACTTTTGAGGTTCAGAATTTAAAAGTAAATGCAATCCCGAATAACATCCCGTCTTACCAACCGTCAAAAATGGGAACTTGGTCTGGGCCTCGCGGTTATATACGTGCCTATACGCATCTATATGAACGTTTTGCAGATCGATATGCCTACTTTCTGGCATCGGCTGCCGCTTTGGACGATGGAGGTGCTGTTCAGCATTGCCTTTTTTATTCTCTGGATCAATGTAATCGAATGGCTGCAATATTTCACGGCCCGCTTCCTGGGAGAGGACTTTCCGGAGCGCTACCGGGTGTTGAACCAGGCTATTATGCTGGTGGTGGCGATCGGGCTGGCGATGGTGTTCAACCATTGGTACCGCTACCTCTGGCATTGGATGGAGGCGGTTTTTGACAAGAAAAGCTTTGATGTGCTGCCTATTACGCTGAACAAAACACCCGTACTGAAACAACGTGCGAATACAAGCATTACGGTCATGGCGCTGATGGCCGAGTACTATCTTGCGGCCAACAAGCGCGTGTACGAGCGCCTGCAAAGGGTGGTGATCAACGAGGAGCGTTTGCAGAAAGAGAATGCGACGGCCCACTTCAATGCTTTGAAAAACCAGGTAAGTCCGCATTTTCTTTTCAATAATTTCAGCGTGCTCACAACGCTGGTTGAAACGAATCAGGAACTTTCGGTCAAATTTATCAACCAGCTGTCGAAGGCATACCGGTATATTCTCGAAAAATCCGTCCATGATTCGATCAAGCTGGCTACGGAAGTCGAGTTTCTGGAAACCTATATGTTCCTGCTCATGATCCGGTTTGAAAGCAAGCTCAGCCTCGATATCCGGATCTCCTGCCAGGAAAAGGAAAAGTACTCGATTGTGCCGCTCACGTTGCAGTTACTGGTGGAGAATGCGGTGAAGCATAACCGGATGTCGGCCAGTAATCCGCTGCTGATCTCCATCGGGGTGGATGATGATTACCTGGTGATCAGCAACCCGCTGCAAGTCCGTGATCTGCCCGAATCGTCGACCCGCCTCGGGCTTCAGAATATTGTAAATCGCTATAAGTTGCTGGTAGATAAGCCGGTTATGGTCGACAAGGCCAATGGCTGTTTTACCGTTAAAGTGCCGTTGCTTTCATGAATGTGCTTATTATTGAGGACGAAGCGCTTAGCGCCAGCCGCCTGGAAAGCCTTGTCGGGAAATACGACCCCAAGATCAATGTGATGGGGAAACTGTCATCGGTGAGGGAAAGTATTCAGTGGCTGAACGACGCCTCCAATACGCGGCCGGACCTGATTTTCATGGACCTGCACCTGGAAGACGATCTCGCCTTCAAGATCATTGAAGAGCTGAAACTGACCATTCCCATCATTTTTACAACCGCATATTCCGAATACACGCTCAAAGCATTCAAAGCGAATGGGATCGATTATTTGCTGAAACCAGTCGATAAATCCGAACTCACGGCCGCAATCGACAAATTCGTTGCATTGCATTCCAAAGCGGCAGCCACGCCCGCGCCCGATTTCGCGACGCTGATGGCCATGTACCAATCCGGCGGCGAGGAGGGGTACAAGGAACGCTTCCTCGCCTCGGCGGGACCGAAGCTTTTCAGCATCCGCACCAGCGAGATCGCCTATTTTACGATTGAGCAAAAGGCGACATTCCTCCGGACTTTCGACGGCCAGCATCTGGCGATGGATTACAGTCTCGATAAACTGGCGCAAATGCTCGACCCCAAAGAGTTTTTCCGCATCAACCGCTCGCTGATCATCGCATTAAACAGTATCCGCTCCATTTACACCGTTTCGGCGGGCAGGTTAAAGCTCGAACTCATCCCGGCTGCCTCGCAGGAAGTGTTTGTCAGCGGCGACCGGATGGCCGATTTCAAGCAATGGCTTGGCAAGTAACCGTTGTAACCATTTTCTTTCTTCCTCCCAAAGCGGGCATTCGGCTCCGCAAATCAGGCATTGGGCACCTTTGATTTTTTGGTTCGGCCATCGGTAATCACCTTTGGTTACTGACTGTGTTTTTGCGAAAACCAACAGTAAGTTGACCATATACCTAAACCCACTGTTTCGTGAACGCCGCGAAAGGCGGGCATGCGACAAGCTGACTATTCCTAAACCCTTCTTCAACGTGATGAAAGAACTCAATATCGATCAGACCCTGAACCTGGTAAGCTGCGAAGCCCGCGAGCTGGAACAGTCATCCCGCTACGGCGGCTTGTTTGGTATTGCATTTGTCACGGAAGGGGAGGGTGTACTGTCGTGTGACGACGATTCCTGGCATTACGAAGAGCAGGCGATCTTTCTCCTTTCCCCCGGCCATTCATTCCAATTCAAGTCCTTTTACAGGACAAACTTGCTAACTATCTTCTTCGATCCGTTCCGCATAGCCGGGGCGGCGGATCCTTTTAACAGCTTTACAGGCATGTTCCGTGCGGTACGGGACTTGTTTTCCGTACCCAGCTTCCTGCACCGGAAAGAACTCCGGAACGAAACCGACCGGCTGGCTGTCACACACCTCGTGCGGTTGATCGAAACGGAACTGAGCCATTTGCAGGATAGCAGCCGCGAACTTGTAGCAAACTCGGTCGCGCTTTTGGTCAATCTGGTGAAACGCAACTTGTCCGACTCGCTGCGCGCGGAGCCCGAGGCGCATTACAGCAAGGAAACCGAACGCGTGCTCACGGATGTCCGTCATATGCTGCAACAGAACGAGCACATTACCATCCAGGAAATTGCTGTCGCAATGAACACATCGCCTTACAACCTTAATAAGCTTGTGATCAAAGGTACCGGCGAGACGTTGAAGGCCATTATCACGCGCCATCGGGCAGAACTTTCCAGAGCCAAGCGGCTGGATTTGCAGGAATAGGGCGATCTGATTTTCGATATCCGGGGTCCGGAGGAGCCTCCTGTTTCCAGCAACGCAGGTATTTTTTGAAAATCCGGGCCCCGGCGGGGCCTGCTGTTTCTGGCAATGCGAGGGTCAATGCTCCTTCACCGTGATTTCCTCCGCCTCTTGCTGCATCAAAACGCGGCCGAATACTTCTAATGCGCTGATGGCTGGCAGCGCATACATGCCCCTTTCGGTGAGTCCGTACTCGACCCGTGGCGGCTTCTCCCGAAAGATAGTCCGGGTTACCATTCCTTTCTTTTCCAAATCGCGGAGCTGGGTGTTCAGCATTTTGTCGGTGATGTGTGCGATGGTGTTTTTAAGGTCGCCGTAGCGCAGCGGACCGTTGGAAAGTGCCAGGATTACAGGGATTTTCCAGGTTCCGCCGATGTGCGACATCGCGAATTCTACCGGGCTGTAGTAGACCCGTTTGTCGTGGATGAAATCTTGCATATCACAAATTAAAGCAATCGGTGGCTAACGATACCGGGATGCATCCTTTATCGTCAAAAAAGTATATAAAAGGAAAGTTAAAGGTCAATCCCCTAGGTTTGCAGGCTGAACCAAAAGCCAGTTTTATGAACCAGAAAGATTGGACTACCGTACCGGTGTTACCCTGCAAAGCGATCGGTGAGACGCTTTTATTTTGGGAAAATTTGGGTTTTACGATTACCTACCGACAGGATAGGCCTTACCAGTACGGCGTCGTCGAACGCAGTGGGAATCAGCTGCATTTTGTGCGCGTCAAGGGTGCTGAGGCTGGTTATACGGGTTGTTTGATCATGGTGCAGAACGTCGAACAGGCGCACATCGATTTCTGCAATGCCTTGAAAAACAGCCTGGGTCGGGTGCCGAATAAAGGTATTCCCAGGATTTCAAGAATGCGGCCCGGCCAATCCCGTTTTACGATCACCGATGTTTCCGAAAACTCCGTGATTGTAATCCAGATCGGAGAAAAAGATCAGGTAGCCTATGAAGACGCCGACCCGGCTACGCTGACGCCCCTGCAAAAGGCGATTTCACTCGCGTTACGACTGCGCGATTTTAAAGAGGACTTTCCAGCCGCCGCAAAGGTCATTGAATCGGCGCTCGCCAGAATGGATGATGGGGAAACGGAGGCGGACCGGGCAATGGCGGTTGAAATCCGGCAGTCGCTGGCGGAGCTGATGGAATGACGGGAACTGGCCACTCGGACCATAAATTATGGATTCATATTTTTGCGCCATACCTTTGGCGCCATTGAAATTCGTGGTTTATGAATGTTTTGATAAGGCTCTTTTACATTGTTGGCTCCATTTTGCTGGTGTGGTTCAGCGTTGCTATTTTGAAAAGGTACAAGCGCCTGACCTTGCCGCAGGCCTATATTGAAGTCGATAGCGTGCAGATGATGCTGAACGATGTAAGGAAGGTCTTTCCTACTGTTTCTACCATCGGTTTCAACAGCAACGTCAGTGCCGACAGAAAGGGCGTTTTGTATTTCAAGTCCGCGCTTGCCCTGGCGCCTGTTGTTGTTGCCTTGGGGGAGTCCGACACGACGCTGATCCTCAACGACACCTCATTTCCGGCATTAGACCGCGAAGATTACGAATGTTTGCTTTCGGGCGGAAGTAAAAACATGAATTATAAACTTGTCCGAATCAGACGCTGATATGTTGCTTTTCTTGTTGTTGGTCGTTTTTGCAATCGGTACCCATTTCCTGCTCAGAAAATTCTTCGGTCTCGATGGCCTGCTGACTTATCCAATCGCTTTTGCCCTGGTTTTTGCGATGGTTTCCTATTTTTATTACCTGAGCCTCCTGTCCGGCATCGGGTATGAATGGGTGCTGGGAGGGGGGACTGTGCTGGTTGGTTTAGTCGGGGTTAAACTTTTTAGGGAGGATAAAGCCGCGTTGTTTCTGAAACCTAAAGATTTGCAGGATATGCTGTTTTTAGTGGCATTCGGTATTGCCATTACCATGCTCTTCCGGCATCGTATCCATCGCTGGGGCGACTGGGATGCCTGGGCGATATGGAACCTGCATGCCAAATTTCTTGCAGATCCGGAGCGGTGGCGGCATATGTTCACCAACCAAATGGCCCCAACGCACCCAGACTACCCGCTTATGCTCCCGTCTGTCGTCGCTTTGTTCTGGCGGGCAATCGGGACGGTGACACCGGTTGTACCGATGCTTGTCTCGAACCTGGTTTACGTTGCGGTCCCGATCACCGTTTTTACGGCATTGAAGCGGTCCGGTTATCGGGTTCTGGCGATTGTTTCAGTACCCGTTTTTATTTTTGATCACAAATTCAATGAGCTGGCAGGTTCACAATATGCCGACACGCTCCTGGCGCTTTTTATTCTGATCACTTTCATCGTCTGCAACGAAGCGAAATCCGCGATGCGACCGCCGCTTTTCTCCTTGCTGGGCCTGGTCGCTGCGAGCAGTGCCTGGATCAAAAATGAAGGTCTGCTCTTTTTTGTCGTTTTTTTTAGTGTATTCTTATTCTTCCATCGTAAAAAGCCTGCACATATCGGGCTGTTTTTGGTGGGGGCAGCATTACCACTTTGTGTACTGGTCCATTTCAAACTGGCACTTGCACCGCCGAACGATCTGATCCACGAGGGCAGAAATGAAAGTATGCTATCGCTTCTGCTTCGTCCCGATCGCTACATGGTGATTGCCGAACACGCCATTCGTACACTGGTAAGCGACTATTGGGTGTCACTCGTGTTAATCGGCGTAGTGTGGGTGAGGCGGGTTGCATGGACGGGTACACTGTCTTTTTGGGTATTATCGCTGCTATTACTCGGTTATTTCGCCGTTTACCTCATCACGCCGCATGACCTGGTATGGCATGTCAGTAATTCCATCGACCGGTTACTGCATCAAGTGTATCCGGCCTGTATTTACGTGCTGCTGATGAAATTGGCGCAGCCGGGCATGATCCACCGTTCCACAGGCAAACCTGCTGTCGATCATCTTGCTAAAATCGGTCAATAAATGATTAAATGCCGGTACATGCTGATAGGTATTTTGGGCTAATTTTGGTAAAACTCAATCTTAATATCCTGAATCCTATGATGCATAACTACGTAACGCGCTCGCGTTGGGCGGTTTTCCTTTTTTGCTGGCTCGCCGCGTTCGGGGCCGCAGCGCAGTCATCGAAATCCAAATTTAACCTATATGAACAAACCAGCGAAGTAGCCGGGCTCGTGACCCGTTATGCACAGGATTTCCGTGCGGTGAAATACTTTTATGGTCCCATGCCCACAGGCGGGCGCGGACAGCAGGGGGCGACATTAAACTCGCCTGAGCAACGGAAAAGGTTGCGGGAAGTGGGTGCGGATTACCTGGGAAAGCTCGCAAATATGGATTTTAATGCGATGAGCATTTATGGTAAAGTGGATTACCTGCTGCTAAAACGCAATATTGACGACGATTTGCTCACGCTCGCACAAGAGGAAAAGGAGTATGGTCAAATTGAAAAACACATTCCTTTTGCCGCAGGGATCTATGAGTTGGAGAAAGGTCGCCGGAGAGGGGCTACCGTGGACGGGCAGGCGGTTGCGGGAAAGTTGAACGATTTGCAGAAAGAAGTAAAGAAGGCAGAAGAGTCTTTCAAAAAGCTGGAATCGATCGATATGCCGCTGTCGCGCATGGGTGTGGAAGCGGTGACCGGCCTGGAAGCGCGTTTAAAAAGCACTTTTGAATTTTATAACGGTTATGACCCGCTGTTTACATGGTGGGTTCCAAAACCTTATAAAACGCTGGACAGCACACTGCACGCCTATTCTAAACTGATTCGTAGCAAGGGAAAGCTCAATACGACGCAGAAAGAGGATGCCAGCGGCATTAAGGGCGTTCCAATTGGTCGTGAGGAGCTGATCCGCCAACTGGGTACCGAGATGATCAGCTACACGCCCGATGAACTGATTGAGTTGGCTAACAAGGAATTTGCTTGGTGTGATAAGGAATTGCTGAAAGCATCGGCGGAAATGGGTTTTGGTAATGATTGGAAAAAGGCACAGGAAAAGGTCAAGAATAGCTACGTCCCGGCTGGCACCCAACCCGAACTGATCCTGAAACTTTACAACGACGCGAAGGAGTTTATCCTCAAAAACAACCTCATCGACTATCCCGAAATAGCGGACGAAACCTGGGGAATGCAGATGATGACGCCCGAAAGACAACTGGTAAATCCGTTTTTTCTCGGGGGCAGGGACATTATTATATCGTACCCGACCAATACCATGGCGCATGATGATAAGCTCATGAGCATGCGGGGCAATAATCCGTTTTTCTCGCGCTCGACCGTGCATCATGAGCTTGTGCCGGGGCACCATTTGCAGTATTATATGAACAGTCGCTACAAATCCTATCGCAGCGATTTCCGCACGCCGTTCTGGACGGAGGGCTGGGCATTATACTGGGAGCTGCTTTTGTACGACAAAGGCTTTGCCAAAACCCCCGAGGAACGTATCGGGATGCTTTTCTGGCGGATGCACCGCTGCGCGCGGATCATCTTCTCCCTTAATTATCATTTGGGCAAATGGACGCCGCAGGAATGCATCGATTTCCTCGTCGACCGCGTCGGGCATGAGCGGGCCAATGCGGAAGGGGAGGTAAGGCGTTCGTTCGAGGGGAATTACAGTCCGCTTTACCAGGTAGCCTACCTGATTGGCGGCTTGCAGTTGTTCTGCCTCAAAAAGGAGCTTGTCGATAGCGGTAAAATGACTTTCAAGCAATTTCACGATGCGGTCATGAAGGAGAATAACATGCCGATCGAAATGGTGCGTGCGACGCTCACCAACCAGTCATTGAAATCTGATTTCAAAACCCAATGGAAGTTCTACCAGTTTAAATAACCTTCATAAATCACTCCTGCATCATGAATTTCAATAATGCACAGCGCTGGCTATGCCTCCTGGCGACGCATTGTCTGGTAGCCGGTGCGATTGCCCAAAAGTCAGGGCCTGTTCGGTTTACCGTTTCCATGCCCGAGCCGGCCGACCATATTTTTCACGTTACGATGGACTGGAAAGCGGGTAATGGCGACAGCACGCGGCTGAAACTGCCCGATTGGCAACCCGGCTATTACCAGCTCATGGATTACGCTTCGAACATTGCGGGGCTGGTTGTAAAAGATGAAAATGGCAAAGTGCTGTCTTGGGTAAAATCAGACAAAAACAGCTGGGCTGTTGCGACAAAAGGCGTACGCAGCCTGCATGCCGAATACGATGTGAAGACTACCCGCAAGTTTGTGGCAACCAGTTATCTGGACGGAGAGCATGGCTACATTACGCCTGTGAGTATGTTTATGCATGAAGCAGGGAAGCTCAAAACACCAGCCGAAGTGACGATTCGGCCCTACAAAGACTGGAACCGCGTTGCTACCGGACTGGATTCTGTGGCTGGCCAATCGCTTACGTACATTGCCCCGGATTTCGATATCTTATATGACAGTCCGCTGCTCGTCGGTAACTTAGATGAATTGCCAGCATTTCAGGTCAAAGGCATTCCGCACCGGTTTATCGGCTACAAACTGGGTAGATTTGATAGGATTAGGCTCATGTCCGACATTCAAAAAATTGTCGAAAAGGCCTCTGCGCTCATTGGCGACATTCCTTATAAGCACTACAATTTCATCGCGATCGGTCCGGGCCAGGGCGGCATCGAACATTTGAATTCGACGACCATCAGTTTCAGCGGCGATGAACTGGATTCGCGCGGCTGGAACAGTATGCTGGGATTCATCACCCATGAGTATTTCCATCATTACAATGTCAAACGCATTCGTCCCGTCGAACTGGGGCCATTTGACTACGACAAAGGCAGTAAGACCAATATGCTTTGGGTTTCAGAGGGGCTGACTGTTTACTACGAACCGTTGATCATGCGGGCCGCGGGCCTGACGAGCGAGGGGGAATTGCTCGATTTCTTCCAAAAGCAAATCGCCAGTGTTGAAACCAAGCCGGGCCGCCTTTTTCAGACCCTCGCCCAGGCCAGCGCCGAAACCTGGTCCGACGGCCCTTTCGGCCGCACCGGCGACGCCGTCAATAAGACCATCTCATATTACCAGAAAGGGCCGGTTGTAGGCCTGCTCTTCGACCTTGCGATCCGGCACGAAACCAGGAACAAGCGCTCGCTCGACGACGTGATGCGGAAGCTTTATCAGGATTTTTACATTAAAAAGAACCGCGGCTTTACCGAAGAGGAACTTCGCGCCACGATCGAAAGCGTAGCCGGGAGGAAACTGGACGAATTATTCAGCTACATCTACACCACCGCCGAGCCGGATTACAAGAAATACCTGGGGTATGCGGGGCTGGAAATCGACGTCACGACGGATAAGCATTTTGGGACATTTGAGATTAGGAAAATGGCCTCGCCAGATGCTTTGCAGCGGGAAATATTTAGGAGTTGGAGTCGGGAGAATTAGTGCTGACCGCGCTTTGTTTTCTCGCGGCAATTACATTAACTCCAATATACTAATTCTTTCAAAATGCCTCTTGTTTAAGGTTGCAAGAGGCATTTTGTTTAAGACAGCAGTTGCAGCAATCAGAAGGTCTGGAATGGCGATCTGTTTACTTTCCCGTTTGAGTGTAGCGTTGATTCCAATTGCAACATCAATTGATACTTCTGAAACCGGTATAACTTCAATGTTTGCAAAAATCGAATTCCACAGTTCAAGTTGCTTTTCGGTTGCTCCGGAATAGATTTCATATTTTGCTATGACAGACGTTGCAAACTTGAACTTCTGCTCAGCCAGTTTCATCCATTCCGTTCGATCTTTGTTGGTTTTTCGGAAGTAGTCGATTAGTACAGAGCTGTCCACCAAGACTTTTCTTACCTCCATTTCGATAGCATCCTTCTGTTATTTTCAATGGTTTTTATTTGCTCTTTTGTGGCGGTAGGGCCATTTCTTAACAGGGTAGCAAAGTCTGTATCGTGTTGTTGCGTTTGTGTTTCGTTTTCAATGATTGTTTTTAATCGCTTCAATTGACTCGCAGGTAGTTTTTTGACGATGTCAACAAGCTGATCAAAAGTCATCTCTGTTTGAACTTGCATAGTGTCTGTCGTTGAAAGTGTCACATAATTTACTTTCTCAAATTTACAACAATTTCAATAGATCATCATGCCCTCAGCGCCTCCACATCCCTCACACTTTTCACCAGTTTCTTTCCCAGCACCCTGTTGCCGGTCTCAGTTATCAAAAGGTTATCCTCGATGCGAATACCCGTGAAATCGCGGAAGTGTTCCAGCTTTTCGTAATCGATGAATTGTGAAAGTTTGTTCTCGGCTTTCCAGCGGTCGATGAGGGTGGGGATGAGGTAGAGGCCGGGTTCGACGGTTACCACGAAACCCGGTTCGAGGGCGCGTCCCAGGCGCAGGGATTTCCAGCCGAATGCGGTGCCTTTTGGGAGGTCTTCGGTGTAGCCCACGTATTGTTCGCCCAGGTTTTCCATGTCGTGTACATCGAGGCCCATCATGTGGCCGAGGCCGCATTGGAAAAACAGGGTATGCACATCGTGTTCCACAGCTTCTGCCGGATCGCCTTTCACGACGCCCATTTGCTTCATGCCTTCGACGAGTTTGGTGGAAGCAAGCTTATGTATGTCTTTGAACAAAACACCTGGTTTACAGGCCGCAATGGCCGCTTCCTGCGCGTTGAGGACGATTTCGTACATTTCTTTCTGGATGCTGGTGAATGCGCTTCCGACCGGAATGGTGCGGGTAAGATCGCCGCAGTAATGCATGGCGGTTTCGGCTCCGGCGTCGCAGAGTGCCATCTGACCTTCGCGGATTGCGAGGTCGCGGGCGTGGGTATGCAGGATTTCACCGTTGACGGTCAGGATCACAGGGTAGGAGATGTCGCCACCCTGAGCGATGGCCATGCTTTGGAGCTTGCCCGCAATTGCCTTCTCGGTCATGCCCGCACGCGTTTCGCGCATAAAGGACAAATGCATGTCGACAGATGTGTCCACCGCCTTTTCGATTTCGGCGACTTCCTCATTGGTTTTATAAGAACGCATCGAAACAACTGTCTTAATGAGGCCCACAGAAGTTTTTTGCGCAGCTTCGGAAGGGTTGATTTGCAGCCATTCCTGTAATTTCAGGTAGTGCTCGCCGCGATAGGGCGGCAGGAAATGGACCGTTTGCCGGCGCGACAATGCGTCCTTCAAAAAGCTCCCGACAGCCGAGGCTGGCTTGACTTCTGTAACGCCTACTTTGGCCGCCTTTTCGGCAATGGCTTCTTTTGGACCGGTCCAGACGATGTCATCAATAGTGAGTTCATCTCCGAAAATGATTTCACGGTTATTGTCAATGTCGATCACGGCCGTCAGCGACGCCTGGTCTATGCCAAAATAATACAGGAATGTACTGTCCTGACGGAATGAATA
The DNA here is from genome assembly GCA_965649915.1 of uncultured Dyadobacter sp. Taxonomy (GTDB): domain Bacteria; phylum Bacteroidota; class Bacteroidia; order Cytophagales; family Spirosomataceae; genus Dyadobacter. The sequence goes on along the minus strand of CBFGMV010000013.1, from coordinate 93,207 downwards.
TACGTTGTCCCGGTAATTAATGCCGCTTTCTTCATTGCCCAGGAGCAGGATCAGTCCGCTGCCGAGTTTGGATTGAAGTGTTTGTCTGCGGTTTAAGTATGTTGATTTGGAAAACATGGTAATCATATGGTTTTGGAATACAACAAAAAATTTGCCCACCGAACAAATATACTTCGTCCGGTGAGCAAATAGGAACTACCTAACCCAAATTAATAAATGTATCAGTAACCCGGGTTCTGTTTGAGATTGGGGTTTTTGTCGATTTCGTTCTGAGGGATCGGGAAGAGTGCGCGCTGCACCGTTTGTGGACGGTGGTTGAACCATTTTTTGGTCTCATAGGCCCCAAAACGGATCAGGTCCTGGCGGCGGTGCGCTTCGGCGGCAAATTCCCAACCGAGTTCGTCGAGGAACCGGCCGAACTGGATGTCGTCGCCCCCCTGGCGTTCCGTAATGGTGCCATCAACGGCCTGGATACCGTAGTTGTACTTGCTTCCTTTCACGAGATCGGCCGCAGTCACGGTCGCTTTCGCGGGCGTGCCTTTGAATGCGCGCTGGCGCACCTGCGTCACGAGCTCGGCGGCTTCGGCGGCTTTGCCCGTGCGGAGCAGCCCTTCGGCTTTGATCATCAGCACATCCGCGTAGCGCAGAAACGGGAAGTCGTTGTCGAGGCTGCCGGTTGCATTCGGTTTGATTTTGTATTTACCAATACGGAAACCGTCGGAAGATGCCGTTTTTTCCATGCTGGGCACGGTTTTGCTGTAAGTGATCACCACCGCCCCTGTCGCTGCACTTTTCTGTGCGCCCATGATCCAGGTGTCGGCCAGGCGGCTATCCGCGGCGTCGTAGGTGTCGATGAATTGCGGAACGGCACAGTTACCACCCCAGGGACCGGCGTTCATCGGGTATACCGAGCGGCTGAGGGGGTCCAGGGTTTTCATGTGGATCTGGTTACCTGTTCCATAGATTTCGTCGTAAGGAATGGCAAAGATGATTTCCTTGGAGTTGAAGTTAGTCCAGGTAAAAACATCTGAATAATTGGCATCCAGCACATATTTGCCGCTTTTGATCACATCATCGGCTTCCTGGATCGCCTTCGCCCACTCGGCAGTACCGGTGTATACCTGTGCATTGAGGTAAATTTTGGCCAAAAGCGTTTTCGCGCCCCATCTGTTCATCTGGCCATAGGTCGTGGTTGCATTCTCGCTCAGGTTTGGCAGCGATTCGGTCAATTCTTTTACCACAAAGTCATAAACTTCCTTGCGCGTGCTCTGTTTTGGCAGTGTAACATCCTTAAAGTCAGTCACGATGGGCACATTGCCGTGGTTGTCGAGCAGCAGGTAATAGGCAAATGCCCGCACGGCCCTCAGCTCGGCGATCGTGGCATCCTTACCGTTGGCAATGGGCAGATCGCCGTCCGCTATCTGGGAAAGTACCCGGTTGACGGTTGTAATGCTGCGAAAAGCGCTTTGCCAGGCGTTTTCAGGCTGCCATTGCAGCGAGGTCCACGTGTGCTGGTGCATACGGCGGTAGGTACCGCCATCGTCCCAGCCATTCGGGCGTACGGGCGTGATGATCGCATCGGCCGCTTCTTCCTGCAAATCGAAATAGCCCTGCCAGCCGAGCATAAGCGAGCGCAGCGACGAGTACACCGGCGCTACGATGGCCGGAAGGTCTTTTTCGGTAGGCTGGTAACTGCTGCCAAGCACTTCGGAATACACTTGTTCGTCGAGGTCGGTGCAGGAGTAGAGCGGTACCCCGGTTAGCAATGCGGCCAGGACCGCGTATTTTATATTTTGAGTTTTCATCGGTTGTGAAAATTGAATGATCAGAATGTGACGCTCAGGCCGGCAGTGAATGTCCGGGTGGTAGGGTACTTGTCGCGATAATCGCTGCCCGGTGCGAAGCCGGTGAAGCTTACACCCTCCGGATCGATACCGGTGTAGCCGGTAAGCGTTGCCAGGTTGAGGCCCGAAACGAAAATGCGCAGGTTCTTAACACCTTTGAGGGTATTGGCTGGCAATGTATAGCCAAGGGTCACGTTGTCGATTTTCCAGTAGTCGCCTTTTTCGATATAATGCGAAACATACACAAGGTCGCTGGTCAGCACTTTCCCGTCGATCGGATCGTAGGCTGATTTGAGCATATTGTACGCCTTGTTACGGGGGTTGCCGTAGAACATTTTCTGGAAGTTCAGGATGTCGAACCCGAATGCACCGCGCATATTCACGGCAAGGTCGAACTGCTTGTAGCGGATGTTGTTGTTCCAACCCACAATGTGTTTTGGAATACCATTTCCGTAATATTGGCGGTCCTCAGGCGCAGCATCGGCGATAGGGATCACTTCGCCATCCTTGTTTTCGATCAGCCAGGCACCCTTGTCGTCGACACCCACGCTTTTCCAGACGAAGAAGCGACCGATCGGCTCACCGACTTTCACGCGGTGCGTGCTCATCTGTATCGGCTCACTGGTGTAACCTGCGTCGAAAAAGTCGTTCGCTGCCTGGAACTGGTCGTTCGAAAGGCTTACGAGCTTGTTGCGGTTGGTCGAGTACGTAATACCCGTGTTCCATTGGAAATCGCCGGTCTGGATCGGAACGATATTCAGCAACACTTCAACCCCTTTGTTCTGCATGACCCCGGCATTGATGAACATGCTGCCCGTCAGGTAAGGCGGCACCGGCACCGGGAAGTTGTAAAGCAAATCTTTCACTTTGCGGCTGTAAAAGTCGATCGAACCATTGATGCGGTTTTTCATGAATCCAAAATCAACACCGGCATTGTACTCTTCTTTTTTCTCCCAGCGCAGGTCGGGGTTGAAGTTGCGCGCCGGGACAAAGCCTGGTACCCATTTGCCGCCGATGAATGCACCTTGTCCGCGATCGAAATTATAGCTGATCTGCGACATGTACGGGTTGTTGGCGATGGTACCGGTCACACCGATACCCGCGCGGAGTTTGATATCCGAAGTGGTGCCGAGGTTGCCCATGAAGCGCTCTTTGCTGATGCGCCAGCCGATGGACGCCGCCGGGAATGTACCCCATTGGTTATTGACCCCGAAGCGTGACGAGCCCTCGCGGCGCACGCTGGCCATGAAAAGGTATTTGTGGTTGAGACTGTACGTGAGACGACCGAAGAAACCGGCGAGCTGCCATTTGTTTTTGGTACTGCTCATTCCGGCCTGTCCTTTTTGCAATGCACCGCCTGCGCCGAGGTTGTTCCAGTCGTAGGCATCGGTCGGGAAATCCCAGTTGTTGGCTGCGAAGGCTTCGTAGGTTGCATCCTGCCAGCTGTATCCGCCGAGTACCGAGAAGCGGTGTTTGCCGATCGTTTTGGAATAATTTCCAGTGAATTCGAGCAGGTTTTCGTTGTTGGCGTAAGTGTTCCGGAACGCGGTCGCATTCTGGTTGCTCAGGCGCGTGGCTGTGTGGTTAAATGTAGTAGAGCCGCCTTCCAGGTTGCTGTTCTGTACATTTGAAACGAGTAGTTTGAAGTTCAGATCGTCGATAGGCGCATAATCCAGGCTCCCGGCCATCCGCATTTCTTTAAACGAGCTTTCAAAATTCGATTCGTTGAGCAGGGAAACGGGGTTTTCGTAGAAATAGCCGTCGCGCTCCTGCCATTTGCCGTCGTCGGTCCGCACGCGGTCGGTTGGGTTGCGGATGATGGCCTGGCGGTAGGCATAACCGTAAGCGGCATCGTCGTTCGCAGGTGAAACGGCCCCATTGGAACGGGTAATGCGGTTGATGATCTGTAAGTTGGTTTTCAGTTTGTTTTTGAACATGGCGTGGTTCAGGTCGGCGCGACCCGTGAAGCGGTTCTGCCCCGATCTCAGGAATATCCCTTCCCAATTGCGGTAATTGACGGAGCCGGTAAAGTTGGTCGTGCTGTTGCCGCCGAAGAACGTGAGGTTATGGTTGTGGCTCACGGGTTTTTGCATGATCTCCGAAAGCCAGTCGGTATTGCCGCCGAAATCGGTGTAATCGATGCCTTCCTTGATCTTCTGACGGTAATCGTTGCCGGTAAGCAATTCGGGACGGCTGGCAATGGACTGGATGTTGACATAATTCGAATACTCGACCGTGGCGCGTGAATTCGCGCGGTTTTTACGCGTCGTGATCAGAATAACCCCGCCAGTTGCGCGGGTACCATAGATAGCCGCCGCCGAGCCGTCTTTGAGCACATCCACCGACTCGATATCTTCCGGTGCAACGGTATTCAGCCCGCCGGGAATACCGTCGATCAGGATCAGCGGGTTGGTAGCGCCTTCGATGGAGTTGATACCGCGCAAATTGATCTGCGTGTTGGCGGTAGGGGAGCCGCTGGGGGTCGTAATGCGTAAACCGGCTACTTTGCCCTGTACCAGCTGGGCGGCGTCACGCACTGTTCCCTGTACGAAATCTTCCCGTTTGATACTGGCCACAGAGCTCGTCACATCGCCCTTTTTCTGGGTGCCATACCCGATCACCACCACTTCCTGCAACTGTTTCTGGTCCGATGCCAGCTCGATACTGAAGTCGTTCTGGTTGCCCACTGTCACTTCCTGGCTTACGTATCCAATGTAGCTCAGCACGAGCACGGCATCATCCGGTACACTCAGTTTGAACTTTCCATCCGTGTCCGTGGCGGTTCCCACGGTATTTTTACCCTTCACGATGATGGTCACACCGGGCAGCGGGTTCTTGTCCTCTGCGGACACCACTTTGCCGGAAATCTGGCGGTCGGCGGCGAACGCCATGGCATTTTCAGTCAGGAAACAAGCAACCGCCGCTGCCAGCAGGCAAAAACAGTGCAGTTCCCGGATCAAGCGGGATAATGGTCTTTTCATACAATTGGAGTTAGATGGTGAAACTTATTTTGAGGGTAACTACTGCACTTTCATAATGCCATTCATGATCCGCCAATGGCCTGGTACCGTGCACAGGAACGGGTAGTCGCCGGGCTTGTCGGGCGCGATGAACACCAGCGTCGCATTGCCCTCGGGGGTTACGAGTTCCGTTGCGTGCAGTACTTCGGGCACTTTGGGTACATAGTTGAGCGCGATCGCATTGGATTCCCGCGCCAGCAAGTCGGCCGCATTGCCTACTTTTTCCAATGTTCCGGGTTTGATTATGAGCAAATTGTGTTGCATGAAATCCGGGTTGGTAAACTGGATCGTCACTTTCTGGCCGGGCTTTACGGTGAAGGTCTTCTGATCGAACTTCATTTCATGCTCGATCACTTTCAGTTTGATGGTTGCGGGTGTTCCTTTGCCTTTGAGGACTTCCGGGGTCGTCCCTGGGGCCAGGGGCTTCTCCGTGGCCAGACCTTGAAAGGCCTGGTTGTGAGTGGCCTGGTTGACGTGGAGGGTGCTTTTGATGTCTAGCCAGCCTCGTAGCCTTGCATTGTCGGTATATTCGCCTACCTGGTTGCCATCGCGAAGATCGCGGCCGAGGCGGATGTCGTCGGGTGTGAATGGTTGGTGGAAAAGACCTGATGCATTGCCCTCTGCCGGCGTTTCGTCCTCGATCGCGAGCGTCATTTTGCCACCTTCCGAAAGCGTTGCGTAGGCATTGAAGCGTTCGTCGGGGAGTTTTTTTGTGGAGGTGATTTGATAAGATTTCCCATCCTGCCGCACCAGCCAGTGCAATTTCCCATCCTGCATGTAAAGGCTGTACCCGTTCTGCCGGTTACCCTGTGATACGACCACACCCGAAAGATCTTCCTGTGCTTTGGTGATAATGGCTTTGATTTTGAGTTCTTTATGTGAAACATCAGGCGGGTAAATCGGCGGCGACCAGAGGTTCAACATGTATGTCTCCTCGATCAGCCCGCGTTCGATCCTGGCCGTTAATGTAGAGTCTTTCAGCTTCGCGGCCGCTGCTTTGAAACCGCTTTCATGTTTGATAACCCCCGAGAAAATAGCTTGTGCGAGGTATTCGTCGGCTGCATTCTGGGAATCCTGACCGGCCAGGTAAAGCATTCTGCCTATTTCTTCCGAAGCCGGCAGATCGGTCAGCGCCTGGATGGTCGCCAGCCTCACTTTCAGATCGGGGTCGCTTAACGAGTTGGTCCATTTCAATGCAGAAAGTGCTTTTTCATTGCGTGGAAGCAGCTTTACGGCCGTTTTGCGAACGCCCGCAGCCGGGTGGCGCATGGCCCGCACAAGCGTGTGATAGGCGTCCTCGTTCGGGCCGGTGAATGCATTCAGGCCGTCCAGTGTCCACAATGCATGCACGGCCGGGCTGTTCAGGCCGATCTCGTCGACGGATTGGTCATTCACCAGTTTGATGAGCTCAGGAATCAATGAGGTGTTCTTCGATTCCACGATCAGCCGCTGCGCCGTGGTGCGCCAGAACATGTTGCCGTTTTTCAAACCAGCTACCAGGCTCGCCGCGTCATTTTTGGCGAGTTTCGGATAGGCCGCTTTTTTCGCATTCTTCCAAACGACCCTGTATATACGTCCATGCTGATTGTCGCGCAGCGGATTAATGTACGCATTGCCTTTCCCATTCTCGAATCCGCGCGGGGTAGGGTTGTGCTGGATGATGAAACTGTACCAGTCGGCCACCCACACAGCCCCGTCCGGGCCTACTTCCGCATGTACGGGCGAGAACCATTCGTCGGCGCTGGCGAGCAGGTTGAAACCATTTTTCTCTTTGTAGCCGGCGCCTCTCGGTTTCAGCAATGCCTGGTAGAGCAACCGGCCCGTCGGTTCGCAAACGAACGCGGTGGCATTCCAGTAGGATTTCGGGAAGTTGCGGGCGGTATACAGGTTATGCCCCGCCGCCGCTGTGAACCCGCCGTGGAAATCCACCTGGCGCAATGCGGGCGTGAGGTAATTCATTTCATAGTGCGAATCGAGTTTGTAAACCGTATTGCCCGAGCCGTCCGCCACGGAGCGCTTCACGTATTCAAGTGGCATGGCGAAATGTCCGCTGTAATTCCCGTTCGCTGTTGAAATAAACACTTCAAACTCCTCGGAAAAACCCAAACCCCAGGTGTTGTTGGAGGTGCGGCCGATGTATTCGAGGTTTTTACCGTCGTTGTCGAACCGGTAGATGCCCTGACTGAAATTCAGCTGCTTACCCGAGTTCGTTCCACGGAAACCCGCATAGCCCAGCACGCCCCAGATCTTGTTGTCCAATCCATATTTCAAATTCGAAGGCCCGGCATGCGTATCGCTTTTGCCCCAGCCCGAAATGATGTTTTCGCGGATATCGGCCTTGTCGTCGCCGTTGGTGTCTTTCAGGAAGATGAAATGCGGAGCCTGGGCTACGATAATGCCGCCATTGGCGAAAACGAGGCTGGTGGGGATGTTGAGGTTGTCCGCAAAAACCGTAAACTTATCGGCCTTACCGTCTCCATCGGTGTCTTCACAGATTTTAATGCGATCCTTACCCACGCCGTCCTGATCGCGGACTTCATTCGGATAGTCTTGTGTTTCTGCCACAAACAATCGGCCGCGTTCATCCCAGGCCATCGCAATGGGTTTCACAATATCCGGTTCGGAAGCGAAGAGTTGCAGCTCAAAATCGACGGGCACCTGGGTCAGTTTCTGTGATTCGGCGGGTGATAACGGCTGCTGGAATTTCGGTGCCGGGTCGCGCTTCTCGTAGTTGGGTACGGCGGCGTCGGTGTAGGTAGGTTTGGCTAAATTGAATTTCTTCAAACGCTCCTTCGCGTCGTCGCTGACGGCCCACATAATGCCGTTCGCCACCAATTCCTGGAAAGCGGGCTGCTTCCACGTGCGCTCGTCGTGCCCGTAAGCAGTGTAGAAAACCCTGCCTTTGCCCTGCGTGCGTACCCACGTCCACGGCTCGTGATGATCGCCTTCCATTCGCTCCTGCAATACGACCATGTCGGGGTTCAGTTTCGAATGCACATAAGTTTCGTCCCAGGTCTCGAACGTTTTCCAGCCCTGCATCACCGGGTGATCGGCTTTTACAACCGGTGCGGTAAATGTGCCATACTTATGCGAGCTGAACTGCCCGCCCACCGCTTTGATGTACCAATCCGAATTCTGGAAGCAAAAAGAGGCTGCATGCAATGGAATAAGTGCTTTTCCACCTTCTACGAATGTCTTCAACGCTCCTTCCTGCGCGGGAGTAATGGTGTTATGGTTGGCATAAATCACCACGCCGTCGTACTGCGCGAGGTTTTCGGCATTCAACGCATTTGGGTCGGAGGTGTAAGTGAGGTTAATGCCCTTCTGAAATAATGGCAGCGACAGCATCGGGAAATATTTTTCCGAGAAATGATGGCGGCTGTCGTGTCCGAGAAACAGGAGCTCGATACGGCGGCCGTCATTGCTTCCGGCGCCGTTGCTTTCCGTGGACGCGGTCGGTATTTGTGCCTGTTTTCGCTTATGAGCGCAGCCGTACATCAGGACGATCGCGAAAAGCAGCAGTAATGCTTTTTTCATTGGATTTGGGTTAGAGTGGCATCAAGCGCCCCTTTTTGAGCTAAATTTTCTGTTTTTATAAAAAATAATGCAAAACAATGCCTGTCAAGCAAAAACTTGCTTAATGCACTATTCTCAATCTTTTAATCAATTCCCAGGTCTTAAGACCGGGGCAGAGGATTTACTGGACTTTATACTTTGAACTCTAAACTCTTAACTCTGAACTCTACATTATCGTCCAAGCCCTGCTGGCTCAGCGGCTATCTGCCTGTTTCTGTTCGGAGGATTTACGCCTAATAATTTTTGTACAAAAAAATCCCTTTTCTTGCGGCGCCCGTAAATGCCGCCGTCGCTGTGGCCCATGCCGGGGACTACGAGCAGGTCAAACTCCTTGTTGGCCTTAATTAATGCGTCGGCTACGCGGTAGGTGCTTTCCGGTGGCACGTTGGTATCTACTTCACCTACGATCAGGAGCAAGTCGCCCTGTAATTTGGCCGCATTGGTCACATTCGATTGCTCGTCGTAATGCTTGCCCACCGGGTAGCCCATCCATTGCTCATTCCACCATTGCTTGTCGACGCGGTTGTCGTGGCAGCCGCATGCCGAAACCGCCGCATCGTAAAAGCCCGGGTGGAAGAGCAATGCACCCAGCGAGTTTTGCCCGCCGGCAGAGGTTCCGTACACGCCCACGCGGGTCGAGTCCACCTGGGGATATTTTTCGGCCAGGGCTTTCATCCACGCGATGCGGTCGGGGAAACCGGCGTCGGCCAGGTTTTTCCAGCACACATCGTGGAATGCCTTGGAGCGGTTGGAGGTGCCCATTCCGTCCATTTGAACCACTATGAAGCCCAGCTCAGCCATGCTCTGCATTTCACCATAATGGCGGAATGCCTTGGGAACGAACGAGTCCTGCGGGCCGGCGTAAATGTTTTCGATGATCGGGTATTTCTTCTTCGGATCGAAATTGGTCGGGCGGTACACGATGCCCCAGATGTCGGTCTTGCCGTCGCGGCCTTTGGCTTTGAAGATTTCCGGTAGTTTGAAACCTAATGCTAAATATTGTGAAATATCGGCTGTTTCAAGCTTCATCACCAGCGACGCGTCGGCAGTTCGGCGAAGTTCCGATACCGGCGCGCTGGTCATCGTTGAGTAAGTGTCAATGTAGAAAGCACGGTCGGGTGAAAACGTAAGCTGATGCGTCGCTTTCGCGTGATCCGTCAGTTTTACAAGGCCGGTTCCGTCAAGCTTAATGCGGTAATAATGAATGTGATAAGGGTCTTCATTCGCATTCATGCCGCTGGCCTTAAACCACACTTCGCGTTTTTGCGTATCGACGCTGTCGATGTCGCGTACTACCCATTCGCCTTTGGTAACCTGGTTTTTGACCTTCCCGGTTTGCTCGTCCACCAGATAAATGTGCCGCCAGCCGTCCTTTTCCGAAACCCAGATAATTTCATGATTGTCAGGCTGGTAATGCGTGTAAATCATGTTTTGGTAAATGAATGTCTCCGTCTTTTCGTCGATAATGTGCTTCGTTGCGCCACTGGTAGCATCCACCTCAATCACCCGGAAGCGCTGGTGTCCGCGGTCCACTTTTTCGTAGGTAAAATGCGTGGCATCGCCCTTGCGCCAGCGGATCACCGGCGCATTGAAAAAGTCGATCACTTCCGACTGTACTTTCACCGACTTACCGCTTTGCACATCGATCACATGCATTTCGTAGCTCGTGAATTCGTCGCCAGGCTGCGCATAACCACGCGTTCTGACCTCACCGCGGGTGGTATTGGGCAGCGAAGAGAATATGATGCTTACCTGCCGCTCATCTCGCTCGTCTATGCGGTAGCACACCAGGTACCGGCCATCGGGTGACCAGCTTAGTTCACCGTAAGGTTTCAGCGGATTGCCGTCGTAGGTCAGTTGTTTCCCGTTTTTATCTTCCTTTTTACCTAAATAAATATTGCCGTTGCGGACGAATGCCTTAGTTTGCCGGTCTGGCGAAACGCTGTCGGCCCGGAACCGGCCCCAGCGGCTGAGCTGTCTGGTCCAGCCCGTTTCTTTGGGTTTGGGCAAATCCGGTTTCGCAATTTTCTGCGCCGTGCCGGTTTCAGTATCGTAAGCAAACCATTTTCCCTTGCTTTGAAGGATGATGTTGTGTTTCTCAGGTTCAAAATGAATGTCGCTGATCCAGAGTTTGCTGGACGAGAACGTGGAGTCGTAAGCCCTGGAAAGCGCCGCCGCAACTTTTGCCTGGTCGAAGGCTGGCGTTCTTTTGTTTTCGCCGGGTTTTACAACCAAATATTCAGTCAAACTATCCTTTAATACATTCCTGTACCAGAATGACCCATCGGCCAGCCAGTTGGGTTGTACCTGGGCTTTGAGGACGCTGCCTTTGGTGAGCGAATCCATCAGGGTCATCCTTTTATACGAGGCTGCCAGCTCGGCCGGATTCGGTTGATATGCCGGCAACGAGCGCTGCGCGATAACTGGCGAAGCGAGGCATAATGCGCTGATTGTGTGCAGGTAAATTTTTTTATAAAGGCTGCGGTTAAGAATTTTCATAGCTGCTTTGGTCCAAATAAAGGCAATAAAATACTTGCCGACTGCCGGGCAGTCGATCGGTTTATGAGACCGACAAACGGTATGTCGGAGGGTGCTTTTTGAAAATTATCTATTTGTAAAATTAGCGGGTCGGAAAACCAAAAACTTGATGTGAATTAGCGGCTTTTTTACCGATATTAACTTATTTCTGTCAGTAATTCCGCAAATCTGTGAATTTGGGTGATTTTATTTGGTTAATCTGGAAAAACAGCGAATAAAGGGTGGTTTTGCGTTTTTTGACATAGATCAATGTTTACAAAGCCGGATCATGGGAGCTTTGCAACATCATTCATATCCATACCAATTCATGAACAAGAAACATTTCAAGTACATCAACACCCTTTTCGTAGTTATCCCTATGACGCTCATTATGGCCTTTGTCGGGCTCCTGCGTAACTACGGGTTCGGGCCCGACTGGTTTTTAAAATTTCTCAAAGCGTGGAGCGTGATGCTGCCGGTCGCGTATGCGGCTGCTTTCCTGATCATTCCCAATGCACGCAAACTGGCTGAGAAAGTAGTCTCAAAGTCTTAATTTAGCGGTTCCATTTTTTGCCGTATATGTACGACCAGCTTACACGCTATATTCAGAATCAGATCGATATCGGAGCCGACGACCTGCAAATGATCCTTTCCTGCTTCAAACCGTTGAAACTGGCCAGAAATGAGCTATTGTTACGGCAAGGCGAGCCCAGCCAGCGGACATACTTCGTTGGCAAGGGCTGTTTAAGGGTTTATTTCAACAACGCGGAAGGGCAGGAGGCCACCCGGTACCTCGCCTTTGAAAACCAGTTTGCAACCGCGCTCGTGAGCTTTATCAGCGAGGAGCCTTCCGCGGAGTACATTCAGGCCGTCGAAAAAACGGAGGTGCTGTACATTACCCATGACGACTTCTACCGTTTGATGACCGCTGTACCGGGATGGGACCGATTTTACCGGAATTACCTCGAACATGCCTATGTGATCAATACCCGGCGGCTGATGTCGTTCATTACCCTCGACGCGCGGGAGCGGTACCGGCAGCTGCTTGAACAAAGCCCGAACGTGGTGCAAAGGCTGCCTAACAAACTCGTCGCTTCGTATCTCAATATATCACAGGAAACCCTGAGCAGGCTGAAAACCAAAATCTAATGCACGATGAATGTAACTTTTTTACTTGAGTTAACTGGGTGGGTAGGGGTTGCCTCCTATGTATTCGCGTACCTGTTGCTGACGATCGGCGTATTGAAACCAAGCGGATACCCCTTCCATCTGCTTAATATGGTAGGCGCTGCCAGCCTGATCGCCTACTCGCTCGAATATGGCGATAAGCCCAATGTGGCGGTCAATGTAATCTGGCTGATGATCGGGATAGGGGCTGTAGGGCGAAAACTTGCCCGGAAGTCATTCCGCAATCACTGAGGCTTCCGTCAGGCGGAGGATCGATAGGGCCTGTTGCCGGTATTTACTCAGTCGCAACTCGTATTCCTGCTTGTCGGACACAAGGCTGAGGTAAAAATAGGCACCGTCGATGAGGACGAAGATATTGTCTGCCGCGGTTTCCACATCTTCGACGTCGAGCACACCATCCTGCCTGCATTGCTCGATATGCCCGATCAGCAGGTCCCTGAGTGAATCCAGCAGCTTTTTGTAGAGGTCCCGTACTTTGGGATCATGGAATGTCATAGCATAGCAGCCGTAAAACAGACCGTCGTCGAACAAAGCGTTCCACTTCTTGGAGAAGATATTGCTGATGATTTCGAGCAATGCCTTTTTGGGATCGGCGGCATTGGCTGCGCTCACCTTATAAATCAGTTTGTACTTGTCGAGAATGTAGTCGATCAGCCCGTACACCAGATCCTCGCGCGTCTGGAAGTAGTGGATGATGAGGCTGGGGTTCATCTCCATTTTCGCCGCGATCTTGGCAATCGACGTGTTCTCCAGACCATTCTTTCTGGCCAGGTTGTAAAACACCTTAATGATCTCTTTTTTCCTTACTTCTTTAAGACTCTTTCTGCCCATTGCTGATCCGGGGTATAACGGATTGCCAATATACGGATTTTTACGGAATACGGAAGTCGGTCCTTCCTTTAAAAATTAATTGAACATTCATTCAATTTATCATCACAATCAGATAACTATTTTTTAATATTAGCGTAACTTTTGATTAGGACATTTGCATTCCGAAAATGGCCCAAAAGATCATTAAACGTAAATATTACTTATGATGGAAAGTGTACCTAGACCAAACAGTTCCAGGCACCGCCTATGTGCGCTGCTTGCTGTGCTTTTAACCTCGATGTGGCTCATGCCCGCCTATGCACAGACGGCGCGCGTGACCGGAACCGTCACCGACGGCAAAGACCTCCTTCCCGGAGTGAATGTAGTGATCAAAGGCTCCCAGAAGGGGACCATCACCGATCAGAACGGAAAGTACAACCTCGAGGGCGTATCGGGGAACGACATCCTGGTGTTTTCCTACATCGGCTACAAAACGTCGGAAGAGCTTATTAAAGGAAGAAGCGAGATCTTCGTTACGTTGCAGGCCGACCTGGGTAATCTCGAAGAAGTGGTCGTGATCGGTTATGGTGTCGAGAAAAAGGTGAACATCACCGGCGCCGTGGATCAGATTTCGGGCAAGCAGTTCGAGGCACGGCCGGTTGCGAACGTCATGCAGGGCTTGCAGGGCGTGAGTCCGGGACTGAACATTACCTATCAGAGCGGCACACCCGGAACGGTTCCCAATTTCAACATCCGCGGCTTTACATCCATCAACGGCGGCGAGCCGTTGTTTGTGATCGACGGCATCGCGGCAGCCAGCAGCCAGGATCTGCTTCGCCTGAACCCTTCCGACATTGCGACCTTCTCGGTATTGCGCGATGCCGCTTCTGCGGCCATTTATGGTGCCCGGGCGGCATTCGGCGTAGTGCTGATCACGACCAAGCAGGGCGGGAGGGGTAAGCAGTCCATTACCTACAACAACTTCTTCTCCTGGGGCCAGCCGACAGTGCTTCCCAAACCGGTGACGGACCCATACATTTTCTCCCGCGTGCTCGAAACATCCACGGACAACACGCCCTGGGATTATGTCAACTATTCGGACGAATATTACGCCTGGGCCAAGGAACGTTCGGATAATCCTTCGACGCCCGACACGCGCATCGACCCGGCCGATCCTACCAAATGGGCCTACATGGGCAGCAACAACTGGTACGACTACTTTTTTACCAAAAGAAGTTTTTCCCAAAACCATAGCATCGCATTCACCGGAAGCGCCAAAACGGCGAACGAGCGCACGGTAGGCTATTACATTTCAGCAGATTACAACCATGAGGGTGGTCTGAACAAACTGACGGACGATTACTGGAACCGCTACTCGTCCCGTGCGAGGCTGGATTTTGCGCCGGTGAAATGGTTGAAACTGGATAACAACCTGTCTATCTACCGCACAGAGCGTGCGGTGCCGACGGCCAACATCAACGACATTTATACGCTGCAACCGACACAGGTGGCCGTAAACCCCGATGGCACCTGGGCGAATACCGCTGCGGGCAACCTTGCCGCAAGACTGACCGACGGTGGTAATAAGAAACAGGATATGTTCGGGTTTCAGAACATTTTCCGCGGTATCGTAACCGCCCTGAACGGCGACTTGCAGGTGACCGGTTCGGCGAGCTTCAAACGCGAGCAATGGAATACGAAACAGGATGTGCGTAACTACCGCATCGGCTACGGCCCGAACGACATCCGCACCGAAGGCGGCACCGGCGGCGTGTACGAAACCAATGCGACGCTGGCCAACAATGTGCTGGATTTGTTTGCCAATTATACCAAAGCACTGGGCATTCACCGGATCAACCTGCTCGCCGGGTATAACCAGGAAAATTATAGCTACACCACCACGAAGGCGCAGAAGGTAGGTTTGATTTCCCCTTCTTTACCCTACATCAACCTCACCAGCGGTACTGCACAGGCATTCGGCGCGGATACGAGCTACGCGACCCGCAGTTTCTTCGGCCGGATCAACTATACGCTCCACGACCGCTACATTATCGAGGCGAATGGCCGTTACGATGGTTCTTCCCGTTTCCCGAAAGCGAATCGATGGGGGTTCTTCCCCTCCGTATCGGCAGCGTGGATCGCGAGCTCGGAATCGTTTATCAAAGATGCATTGCCTTTTATTCCTACAATTAAATTCCGTGCTTCGTATGGCGACCTGGGTAACCAGAATGTAGGCTACTATGCCTTCCGCCAGTCATTGCCGACCGGTTTGTCCAATTATCTCATCGGCGGTAACAAGCAAACGATCATCAGAAGCTCGCCCTCACTGTATGTAGACCCGGCGAATTACACCTGGGAACGCGTTTCGACGCTGAATTTTGGTGTCGACCTCGGTGTCCTGAAAGACCGCGTAACGCTCGGTTTCGATTACTACATTCGCGATACCAAAGGGATGCTGACAGAAGGAGAGGAGCTGCCGGGCGTGCTGGGTACCAATGTGCCAAGCCAGAACGTGGCCGATTTGCGGACGAAAGGTTTGGAATTGACCCTGAACTACAACGACTCTTATAATGTCGGCGGCAAGCCGTTATCGCTGAATGCCAAATTGATTCTTTCCGACTCGCGTTCGCAGATTACCCGTTTCAAAAACGACCAGGAGCTTTTCTCGAAATACCGCAAAGGACAGAACCTGGGTGAGATCTGGGGACTTACGAACGACGGTCTTTTCCAGAATGCCGACGAGATCGCCAAACTGGATGAGAGCGACATTGTCCCCTGGGGAGCGCTCTCTGTCGTGCCCGGCTGGCCCAAATACAAGGACCTCGACGGTGACGGCCGCATTACGCAGGGACTTACCAAAAAGGACCCCAAAGACCTTTCGGTGATCGGAAACACCACGCCACGCTACCGCATTGGCTTCAACGTCAACGCCGATTGGAATGGTTTCGACTTCTCTGCCGTGCTACAAGGCGTGCTGAAAGGCGATTATTACCCACGCCATTACCTCTACTGGGGGCCTTACCAGCAGCCATATGCCAACGTTTATCCCTGGAACCTGGATTACTACCGTGGTCAGGCCGATTCGGACCAGCAGCGTGCCAAGCATTCACAATCCTACATTGCGGCCGGTCTGGCCGATGCCAACACCAATGCCAACTTCCCGGTGCTGCAATCGTGGCTGGCGGATAACAATTACGGCTCTGGCCTGGACCTTGCTCAGACGAAATACCTGTTGAGCGCGGCTTATCTGCGGATCAAAAATGTAACGATCGGGTATTCGCTGCCTTCGTCGCTGCTGCAAAAGCACAAGATCAGTCGGGTACGCGTGTTCGCCAGCGGTGAAAACCTTTTCGAATTCTCGCAGCTTAAAAAATACTTCGATCCCGAGGTGATTACCAGCACCAACACTTTCAACACTTCGAACGGCTTTTCGTACCCGTTCCAGCGCAAGTTTGCAGTCGGTGTCAATGTCGAGTTTTGATTCTAATCCTATCAGCCTAAAATGAAAAAGCATATATTGTTACTGGCGTTGTTGACGGGTGTGAGCGCCTGCAACGACGATTTCCTGGAAAAGCTTCCGCAGACTTCGATCTCGCCCGAAGCATTCTTCAACACCGAAGGAGACCTTGCATTGTACGTCAACGGCCTGCTGACTATGCCCGACATGGGGACCTACCTCAACGACCAGAGTACCGACAACGCCACCACCACCGGCGCCGTGGAGATGAAGGTGGTCATGACCGGCTCGCCGAGCTCGCAGACCGTTACCGGCGGCTGGGATTGGGGCCGTTTACGGAATATCAATTACTTCCTGGACAATTATAATAAAGCCGTTGCAACGGCGGACGTGAAAGCGCATTATGCCGGCATTGCACGCTACTACCGTGCGCAGTTCTATCTCGAAAAAGTAGGCCGTTTTTCCGACGTTCCCTGGTTTTCCAAAACTGTGAACCCCGGCGATGAGGAACTTTACAAAACACAGGACCCGCGCTCCGTTGTCATGGACAGTGTGATGGCGGACCTCGCTTTTGCAGCTGCCAATGTACGGGAATCGGTGCCCTCCGGTACGCCCGGTAAATGGGCGGTGATGGTCCAGTACGCCCGCACCGCGCTTTATGAAGGGACTTATCGTAAATATCACCCGGAGCTGAACCTTCAGGCGACTGCCAACAAGTTCCTCGAAACGGCCGCTACGGTGTCGGCCGACATCATGGCGTCGAACAAATTTATGATCTCCAACACCGGCAAACCCAATGCCGATTATGCAGCGCTGTTCAACAGCCAGGACCTGAGTTCGAACAAGGAAGTGATTCTGGCCAACGCTTTCGACCAGACCAAGGATCGTAGCCAGAATGTGAACAGCACCGTTTTTGGCGACTATGAGCAGGCTCCCTCTCGTGACCTCGTGCAGACGTACCTGATGAAGGACGGCACCCGCTTCACGGACGTGCAGGGTTACCAGCAACTGGGTTTTGTGAAAGAATTCCAAAATCGTGACCCACGCCTCGCGCAGACGCTCGTGTACCCGGGCTGGGTGCGCGCCGGCGATCCTACACCCTACATCCTGCGCCTGAACAAGAACTTCACGGGGTATCATCAGTTGAAAGGGTACGTGAACTCAACCGATAATGTGACCCTGAACAGCGTAGATGTGCCTGTGTACCGTTATGCCGAAGTACTTTTGGCCTATGCGGAAGCCAAAGCGGAGCTGGGAACGCTCACCCAGGACGACCTCGACAAATCGGTGAACCTCATCCGTGCGCGGGTACAGCTTCCCGATCTGAAACTGGCGGCAGCCAATGGCAACCCTGATCCCTTCATGGCGCAGAAATACCCGAACGTGACCGGCGCGAACCGCGGCGTCCTATTCGAGATCCGTCGTGAAAGAAGGGTGGAATTTGCATTCGAAAACCAACGGTTCAACGACGTAATGCGCTGGCAGGCGGGTAAGCTGCTGACAGCGATCCCGGAAGGTCTCTATTTTCCCGGCCTGGGCAAGTATGACCTCACCGGCGATGGTGTGGAAGACATTATCCTGATCGACAAATCCAAAACGATCCCTGCCGAAAAAGATAAGGAAAAGAACAGCCTGGGCGTGGTGCTGACCTATTACCGCTCGGGCGCTATCGGGGAAGATGTGACCGTATACCTCAAGAACGGCAATGCCGGCGGTACCATGGTGACTGAGACGGCCGTTCGCAAGTTTGAAGACCCGAAATATTATTATCGACCAATCCCTCGGAAAGAAATGCTGCTGAACCCGAAATTGAAGCAGGTTTTTGGATGGAATTAATTTAAAATCAATAGAATGAACAGACGTTCCTGGATCCGCAACACCGGATTGCTCACGGCTGCTTCGATAACAAGCCCGGCTACCGATGCCGGGCTTGTTGCCGATAAGCCCGTACTAAGAATCGCGCACATCACCGACGTACACATCCGCGAGGGCGACGACGCGCCAAATCGTTTCAAAAAGTGCCTTGCCGACGTTTTGAAACACAAACCCGATCTCTTCCTCAATGGCGGAGACTCCATTCATGCCGCAGATTACAAGGACGTTACCCGGGAAACCATGCTCGGTTACTGGAAGCTATGGGACGAATGCACGGCGAGCCTGAAAGGCTACGAGGTCCACAGCTGCATTGGTAACCACGATCCCTGGTGGGCAGCGCCTTCGAAGGAGGACGAAATGTACGGCAAGAACTACGTCGTGAAACGCCTCAAAACGCCGGGGCGGTATTATAGTTTTACCAAAAAGAACTGGCACTTCGTGATCCTCGACGGCAACAACGAGCACGTCTCGCTGGACGAGGAGCAATATCAATGGCTCGAAGCAGATCTTGCGAAACTGTCGCCGGGTACTTTTGTGCTGCTCATGTCGCATTACCCTATTCTCGGTGCAACGCCTATGCTCGCAGGCGGGGGAGGACATTCGGATTACAAGAAGCTGAAAAACCTGTTCTACAAACACCGCGACAAGGTCCGCATTTGTCTCAGCGGGCACCAGCATTTGCAGGACCATACCGAATATAACGGCGTTCAATATTGCTGCAATGGCGCGATGAGCGGTTTCTGGTGGGAGAAAGGGGACGCCGAGTCGGTTGCGCCGAACTACTACCAGGAAACGCCACCGGGCTACGCAATGCTCGAATTACATGCGGACGGGAGGGTGGTTAATACCTATTTCCCACATCGGTATTAGCGCTGGCCAGGTGTCGTTAAGGTGTAGTCAGGATCGGCCAGGAAAAAATGCCGTCAGGCATGTAATATCGGTAGCAAACGCAATCGGGCCGATTTTGTCAAATGCCTGACGGCATTTCCCGAAACACATCATCCGGTTCGGCCGCTACCGACATCACATCGCTACGCGATTTCGGCGTCGCACTTCCAGTGAATACCTCATTCGGTCCGGTTGCCCGGGGATCAGGCATAGCCTCAGACCAGTAAATAAGGTTGGGCACAGCCTCAAACCGAGTCCATAAAGTTGGGCGTAGTCTCAGACTACGTCCGAGCGTCACGCGGTCTCTGACCGCAACAACCACACCCGCCAACCCACCCATCCCCGACAATTCCTGACAATTATTCCAATTTTGACCTAATTTGCAGCATTGATTTACAATTCCTGACCCAATGCCTTTGTCATACCGCTTTTATGTCGCGCTATTTTGCGCATCATTACTCATTGATCGCTCCCAGGCGCAAATCGCCTCCGTAGCCGATGCCGGCATTCACCCCAATACTTACGAAAACGTCACTGCCCGCATTCAGCAGGTGATAGACGACGCGATCCGCGCAAAAAAGACAACCCTGACGTTCCCGAAAGGCCGTTACGATTTCTGGCCGGACGGCGCCATTCGTGAAAAATATTTTATTTCAAACACTGCAACTGAAAAAGAGGATTCGCTCAAAATCCGCACGATAGGAATGCTTTTCCGGAATGCGAAAAACCTGACGATCGACGGTAATGGAGCGCTGTTTGTCTTTCACGGCAAAATGACGACCATCGTGCTGGACCATTGCGAGAATGTGAAACTGCAAAATATCCACGTCGACTTCGAACGTCCGACGATGTCTGAAATGCGTTATATGAAAGTTTCGGATGGAGAGGTAGAAATGGATATTCAGCGCGATGCCCGTTATGGGATCCGCGACGGGAAGCTGGAATGGTTTGGAGAAGGCTGGAAAACGACGCATTACCATGCCGTGGAGTTTGATACCACTCTGAAAACGATGCGTTACAGCGACTGGAAGCCTTACGCAAACGCCCAGGCAACGGAAATTAGTCCCGGACGAGTTCGCTTCAATACCAGCGTAACTCCCAAACCCGGCAACATCCTCACCGTCCGCGACATTATCCGAGACCAGGTGGGGATGCACATCCGCGAATCTAAAAATGTGACGCTTGAAGACGTGGGCATGCATTATATGCACGGCCTGGGCATTGTGAGCCAGTTTACCGAAAACATCACGATGCGCCGTGTAACCTGCGCGCCGAGGCCGGAAACGGGCCGCATAATAGCGTCTTCCGCCGATTTTATGCACTTCTCAGGTTGCCGGGGAAAGGTTACCGTGGAAGATTGCCGATTCTCCGGCGCGCACGACGACCCGATCAATGTGCACGGTACCAACCTACGCATTGTGGGAAGACCCGATGCGCATACGCTCAAAGTGAGGTTTATGCACGGCCAAAGCTACGGCTTCAATGCCTTCTTCCCCGGCGATACGGTTGCATTCGTGCATTCGGCTTCCATGGAACGCTTTGCAAGTGGCCCGGTAAAAACCGCGGATCGGTTGAACGATCGTGAAGTGGTGCTCACCTTCGAAAAGCCTGTCCCGGCAGGCCTTGAAGAACACGATTGCGTCGAAAACATGACCTGGACGCCGGAAGTGCTCATTCGCCGCAACCATTTTACGCGCACCAACACACGCGGTATTCTCCTCACGACCCCGCGTAAGGCCGTGATTGAAAACAATACATTCTTCCGCACGGGAATGAGCGCCGTTCTGATCGAGGCGGATGCGGAAGGCTGGTACGAATCGGGCCCGGTGCGTGATGTCACGATCCGTAACAACGAGTTCATCGACTGCGCCTACCAGGGTGGGCCGGGCAATGCGGTCATCGCGATTAATCCGTCTAATAAGGTAGTTGACATAAAAAGACCGGTCCATTTCAACATCCGGATCGAAGGCAATACTTTTAAGACATTTGATTACCCCATATTGTACGCCAAGAGCACGCGGGGATTGATTTTTAATAACAACCGGATCATCCGCACCAATGACCTCAGTCCGGAGTCGGGTAACCATTATATGCTCTGGTTCAATGGCTGCTCGGGTGTGGAAGTCTCGGGTTTGAAGCTGGAAGGAAATGTGCTGGGTAAGAATATCCATCTGGAAAACATGCCCGGGAACAACCTGAAAATGAGCAACTCACCGAAGCTTACTTTTGAATAGTGGCAGGCAATGCACCATGGATAGTCGGAAAGTTCATTTTTTAATTCAAAAACGGCATCTAATTTTACCATTATTTGCCAAAACCCCAGTGATGAAAACATTTTCAGGACTGCTGATCTGCGCTGTGACCGCATTCAGCCCGCTGCAAGCGCAGCCCAACCCGCAACCCGCACCTTTGTCGCTCTGGTACGATCAGCCCGCGAAAGAATGGATGACCCAGGCATTGCCGATCGGTAATGGTCATGTAGGCGCTATGTTTTTCGGCGGGACGGACGAAGAACGGATCCAGTTTTCGGAAGGCAGTCTTTGGGCGGGCGGCAAGGGCGCAAACAGCGAGTATAATTTTGGTCTGAAAAAAGAAGCCTATAAGCACCTGCCCCAGGTCCGCGAGCTGCTGGCCGCCGGGAAAATGAAAGAAGCACACGCACTGGCCAACAAGGAGCTAACCGGTGTTATTCATGAAAAAAAGGAT
This sequence comes from uncultured Dyadobacter sp., assembly GCA_965649915.1. Lineage (GTDB taxonomy): Bacteria > Bacteroidota > Bacteroidia > Cytophagales > Spirosomataceae > Dyadobacter. Next base: position 71,326 of record CBFGMV010000013.1, on the reverse strand, counting down.
AACACCCCTTCGTCCGATTTCGGTGCCCAGCAGACGATCGGTGATATTTTTGTAAAAATGCCTTCCAAAGGCTCCGTGCAGCACTACCGCCGCGAGCTGAATATTTCCGACGCCATAGGCAAGGTAAGCTACGATGCAGGCGGGAGCCATTTCGAAAGGACATTCTTCGGTAATTATCCTTCCAAAGCAATGGTGTATAAATTTACTGCATCGACGCCCGAGACCTATTCCATTCGCTTTGAAACACCACACGCGAAAGACTATGAGCACTTTACCAAAAATCAATACACATTTGGCGGGCATTTAAAAGACAACCACCAGGAGTTCGAAACCGTTTACCGCATCGATACCGACGGTAAAACTGCTTTCAGCAATGGCGTGCTCACCGTAACAGGTGCCAGATCCATTGTCCTGATCCACACCGTAGCCACGGATTACGTAATGAAGTATCCTGATTATAAGGGTAATGATTACAAAAAAGCCAATGCCGCTACCATGGCCAGGGTCGCCGGACAGAACTACGCCGCATTGCTCGCCGGGCAGCAAAAGGATTACCATGGTCTTTTCGACCGGGTCGCATTAAACCTCGGCGGTGCACAACTACAGAACATACCGACCGACCAGCGCCAGCGTGCGTATTCCAAAGGGCAGGCCGACAATGCGCTGGAAGAATTGTATTTCCAGTACGGTCGCTACCTGATGATCTCCTCGACACGCCCCGGTACAATGCCGATGAGCCTGCAAGGAAAATGGAATGACAGCACCAACCCACCCTGGGCGAACGACTATCATACCAATATCAACGTGCAGATGCTCTACTGGCCAGCCGAGGTGACGAACCTTTCGGAATGTCATTTGCCATTGATGGATTTTACGCAATCCATCGTAGCACCGGGACGTCTGGCAGCTAAGGAGTTTTTCAATGCCAAAGGCTGGATCGTCAACACGATGCTGAACGCCTACGGTTATACCTCGCCGGGCTGGGATTTTCCGTGGGGCTTTTTCCCAGGCGGCGCAGCATGGCTTTGCCAGCACCTATGGGAGCATTATGCTTTTACCCAGGACAAAACATTCCTGAAAAATACAGCATATCCGGTCATGAAGGAAGCCTCAGAATTCTGGATGGATTACCTGACTAACGACGGAAAAGGGCACCTGGTGTCCTCACCTTCCTATTCGCCCGAGCACGGCGGGATTTCTACCGGCGCGACGATGGACCATGAAATGGCCTGGGACGTGCTCAACAACACCGCCGAAGCCGCGGCTGTACTGGGTATCGACGCAGCCTTCGCCCAGAAAGCCCGCACCACCCGAGACAAGATCCTGCCTTTGCAGATCGGTCGCTGGAAACAGTTACAGGAATGGCGCGAAGATGTGGACGACTCCACCAGCCACCACCGTCACGTGTCGCACCTGTACGCATTGCACCCGGGCAAGCAGATTTCCATTACCCAAACCCCCGCCGAAGCCGCAGCGGCTCGCGTCAGTCTGAATGCACGTGGCGATGACGGCACGGGGTGGTCGCTGGCGTGGAAGGTCAACTTCTGGGCACGTTTGCAGGATGGAAACCGGGCGCATAAGCTTTTCAAAAGCGTATTGCGGCCCGTCGCCGACCAGGGTACCAACATGGCCGACGGTGGAGGTTCCTACGCTAACCTCCTCTGTGCCCATCCACCTTTCCAGCTTGATGGTAATATGGGTTCCACGGCCGGTGTCGCCGAAATGTTGCTGCAATCGCAGGCCGGCGTGATCGAACTGCTCCCCGCATTACCGGACGTCTGGCCGGCAGGTTCGGTCAAAGGGTTGAAAGCCAGGGGCAATGTGACGGTCGATGAGGTGTGGGAGAACGGTAAGCTGAAGTCGGTAACGCTGGTGTCCGGTATGACTCAAAAACGTGCTTTGAAATACGGCAACAAAACGATTAACGCCGAGATTACCGCAGGTAAAGCAAAAACATGGAGCGCAAGCGATTTCAAATGATCGACGATTAGGGTCGACCAACGAAAATCGCGTAGCGATGCCACATCGGTAGCCATCATCATGAATGGCCATTCCGTAAAATGCCGTCAGGCATGTAACAACAGCGCATTGTTGTTACATGCCTCACGGCATTTTCACTTTTTGCTGATCGTTTGTTTGCTACCCATATTACATGCCTGACGGCATTTTTAATCGCGGATCATTTCGATTTGACCAACATATCCGGGCTAATTCGGGCGGAATTTGATCATTCCTGGCCGCACCCGGCCAGTACCAACCGGTAAACACAACCACAAAATCGCTTTTACCACCATATTCACCGAAACTACTGCATGCATGAATGCTGACGATCACGATCCATCGTCTGACGCTGCCTACGAAGACCGCCGGTTTTTCCTGAAACAATCCATGGCGATCGCCGGGCTTTCCATGGCGCCGTCCGGATTGCTGCAACCCTTATTGGGCTCGGAGGACGCACCCATCGGTGATGCGGAAAAGGTCAAACTATTCCTGACCGTCAATGGAAAACGCCGGCAGCTTACCATTGACCCGCGCGTTACGCTGCTGGACTTGCTCCGTGAAAACTTAGGGTTGACGGGCACCAAAAAAGGTTGCGACTTCGGGCAATGCGGCGCTTGTACTGTACATATCGATGGTCGCAGGACATTATCCTGCCTCACATTCGCGGTTATGCAGCATGGCCGGAAGGTCACGACTGTGGAGGGACTGACCAACGGAGAGCAGCTGCATCCGTTGCAGGAAGCTTTTATCAAACACGACGGTTTTCAATGCGGTTACTGCACGCCCGGCCAGCTGATGTCGGGCATTTCCTGTATCCGCGAAGGCCACGCCCGGAATGCGGACGAGGTTCGTGAGTACATGAGCGGCAACCTGTGCCGCTGCGGGGCTTACCCGCATATTGTCGATGCGATTATGGAAGTAGGAGAGAAAGGAGTGAAGGTATGAGGCCATTTCAATATCTGCGCCCGGGAAGTGTGCAGGAAGCCGTGAAAATGGCTGCCGACGACCCGCACGCACAGTACATAGCGGGCGGAACGAACCTGATCGATCTGATGAAGCGGGGCATTGCTACGCCCGGAACGCTTATCGATATCAATCACCTGCCTTTAAAAAAGATCGAACACCGGACCGACCGGCTGCGCATCGGCGCATTGGCATTGAATAGTGATGTCGCGCAAAACAAACTCGTGACAACCCGGCAGCCGCTGCTGGCGCAGGCGTTGCTGGCAGGTGCTTCCGGGCAGCTGCGCAACATGGCGACCATTGGTGGTAACCTGTTGCAGCGCACGCGTTGCAGCTATTTTTACGACCTCGCATTGCCCTGTAATAAGCGGCAACCGGATTCCGGCTGCGGAGCGATAGGTGGCGTCGACCGTACACATGCCATTTTTTTCGATACCTATGAAACACCCCGGTGCATTGCCGTGCATCCGGGCGACATGTCTGTCGCGCTCATGGCCCTGGACACCGTGGTGGTGATGACGGGCAGGGATGGCGAACGACGGGTTCCGATCAGCGTCTTTCACCGCATGGCGGGCGGCACGCCCGAAAGAGATACAGATTTGCAACCCGGCGAGCTCGTGACAGCGATAGAGGTTCCTGATAACTTTCTGGCGCAACATTCCCATTATCTCAAAGTCAGGGACCGGGCTTCTTACGCATTTGCCCTGGTATCGGTAGCCGCTGGTTTACGCATTGAAAATGGCCTCATCACCGAGGTGCGGGCGGCATTGGGCGGAGTGGCGCACAAGCCGTGGCGTATGTCGGATGCAGAGGAAATGTTGAGCCGGCAGCCTGCCTCAGAAGCATTGTTCCGCAGGGCTGCCGAACATGAAATGTCTTCCGCGAAAGCGGGCGAACATAATGAATACAAAATCAAATTGGCCGGTAATGCAATCGTGTCTGCATTCAAATCAGCCGCAGGCATTTCCTGAAACCAGCTATGGATAAACGATTTTTTGACCAGGCAGATCCATCCCTCGATCGGGTCGACGGCAGGGTGAAGGTTACGGGTATCGCTACCTATTCTGCCGAATATGCGGTCCCCGGTCTCGTGCATGCGGTGTTGGTAACCAGTACGGTTGCGAAGGGCAGCATTACCGCTATCGATTCCACCGGGGCCGAAGCTGCGCCGGGCGTGCTGGCAGTGATCAGCCATCTCAACAGTCCGGGCGTACCGGGCTGGCCTGCCGCCAAAATACCTGCTGAACGGGCGGCCGTCGGCACCGCTTTCAGGGTGTTTTATGATCCGCTCGTTTACTTCGACGGACAGCCCGTCGCTATGGTCGTCGCCGATACGCACGAGCGCGCAGTGCATGCTGCGTCATTGGTGAGGGTTACTTATCGGAAAGAAAACCACCAGACCCATTTTGAACAAAACCAGGATCACGCGGTCGTTCCGCTGAACGTACAGCGGAACAAAAATTCGCCTTTTGCAGACTACAACCGGGGCGACGCAGATGCCTGGAATGCCTCAGAAATAAAGATAGAGGCCGAATACGCCATTCCTACCCAGCATCACCAACCGATGGAGCCGCATGCGATCATCGGGGTCTGGGAAGCGGAGGACAAGCTTACGGTTTATGATAAAAACCAGGGCGTGAAATCTGCACAGGGGCAATTGGCACAAGCATTCAAGCTGCCCAGGGAAAATGTGCAGGTGATTTCCACTTTTATCGGCGGCGCGTTCGGATCGGGTATCCGCGTCTGGCCGCACACCATTGCTGCGGTGCTGGCTGCGAAGGCGGTGAAGCGTCCGGTCAAACTGGTGCTGGGGCGGGAGCAGATGTTTACCTCGGTAGGGTACAGACCCTATACCGTGCAAAAACTGAAAATGGGTGCTGACCAGCATGGTAAGCTCACTGCGATGGTGCACGAGGGTACCGGGCAGACCTCCCTGTACGAAGAGCACCTGGAACGCACGGTTCTCGGCACGCGGGTGATGTACGCCTGCCCGTCGGTGCAAACGCGCTACCGCCTGCTCAACCTGGACGTGAGCACGCCTACCTGGATGCGGGGCCCGGGCGATGCCACGGGCATGTTTGCATTGGAATCCGCGATGGATGAGCTGGCATTTGAATTGAAAATCGATCCTCTGGAATTCCGGATGCGCAATTATGCGGAATCGGATTCCGAACGGAACCTGCCCTGGTCGGCGAAGTCGTTGAAAGAATGCTACGAACTGGGCGCGGAAAAATTTGGCTGGAAAAAACGCCGGCCCGAACCGGGCACGATGACCGCAAATGGCAGGCTCGTGGGCTACGGAATGGCTTCAAGCCTCTACGGCTTCCACCGGCACGCGTCCAAAGCCAGAGCGGCGATACAGGCAAATGGCTCGGTGATCGTTCAGAGCGCGACGATGGACATCGGCCCCGGTACCGGCACGGCCATGACCCGGATCGCGGCGAAAGTAATGGGCGTGAGTCCGAAGGCCGTCCGGTTCGACCTGGGGCGTTCCAGTCTGCCCGATGCACCCGGGCAAAACGGCTCGTCCACGATCCCGAGCGTGGGTTCTGCGGTGCACACGGCCTGTGAGTCGTTGAAAAGCAAGCTGGTGGCATTGGCAGGGGAGATGTCTGCGGATTTCAGGCCAGGTACGGAGGTAACGGCCAGGAACGGGCGGTTGTATGCGTCAGTGCAGGATAAGACCGGGCTTGCCTATGCCGATATTCTCAGATACCACAAGCTCGCGGAGCTCGATGCAATGGAAGAGTCCAAATCGGGCCCCGAGCGCGACCAGTATTCGATGTATTCCTTTGGCTGCCATTTTGTGGAAGTGCAGGTGCATCCGCTCACGGGCGAGGTGCGCGTCACCCGGGTGGTGACCTGCGCGGATGTGGGTACGATCATTAATTACAAAACCGCCCGCAGCCAGTCGATCGGCGGCGTGGTGGGCGGGATCGGAATGGCTTTGATGGAGGAATCGGTGATGGACCACCGGTTCGGGCGCTATGTGACGAACGATTTCGCAAGCTACCACATGCCTGTCCATGCGGATATTCCGGCTATTGAAGTATATTACGCCGACAAGCCGGACCGGTTCGTCAACCCGATCGGTGCCAAGGGCCTGGGTGAAATCGCAATCGTCGGAGTGGCCGCAGCAGTAGCGAATGCGGTTTTCAATGCCACTGGCAAACGCATTCGCAAGCTGCCTATCACCCCCGACAAGCTGATTTGAAACCATTCAACGATATCTTTATGAAAAAGCATTTTCCTTACTTGTTGCTCATTATCAGCATTCTTTCCGCCGCGCTTTATGGGTTTCGGACAAGCGGGCCCGGTGGCGGCCTCAAATGGAAACCCGGCGTTGCGTTGTATTCCTTCAACAAGTTCTCGTTCCGGGAAGCCATTGATAAAGCCGACAGTATTAATGCAAATTATGTGGAGGGCTTCTTTTTTCATAAGCTGGGCGACGATTTTAATGGCCACTCCATTCCCGGATTGACCGATGAGGAAACGAAAAAAATGAAGGGTATGCTCGACGAGCGGGGCCTGAAAATGAAATCGCTGTATGCGGACGGGAAAACCGAGGACGAGTGGAAGGCGAATTTTGTATTTGCCAAAAAAATGGGTCTTGAATTCCTGACCGGAGAGCCTCAGAAAAAACATTGGGACGCGATAGAGAATCTGGCCGCGGAATATAAAGTAAAAGTCGCCATTCACGAGCATGCCAAAGGTTCGAGTTACTACTGGCATCCCGACTCCGTGGTGCTCGCCATGAAAGGGCGTCCGCATTTCTATGCCTGTGCCGACATCGGCCACTGGGTTCGCAGCGGCCTGGATCCCGTGAAATGCCTGAAAACGCTCCAAGGGAGAATTATCTGCCTGCATATCAAAGACCTCGACGCAGCCGGTGACCTCAAAGCAAAAGACGTTATGGTCGGTACCGGTGTGATCGACTATCCTGCCATCGTTGCCGAGCTGAAACGCCAGCGCTTCGGCGGCTATGTGTACATCGAGCGGGAAGGGAATTGGGATAAAAATATTACCGATGTGGACCACGCTCTCAAATACCTCGACCGTTTGAACCGATGACACTCATCAGCCCCTGATCCATTTCATCATCAGGTTCACCACAAAAAGCATTTGAATTGCTGCCAGGGCCACGAGTGCCATCGCAAACCGCGCATTGGAATCCTGCCAGGCGCGATACTCCGGAACGGACATCGGAATGCCGTTATCGGCAGCACCATCTATCAGTGGTCCGGAAGTACAAATAAGGTAAATCATGATCCCGATCGTGCCGAGCACGTGCGCGGAGGTTAGCTGCCGGAGGCCGGTGCGTTGCCGGGTAAGCCAGTAGAGCAGGCTGGTAACGAGCAGAATCCCTGCGAATATTCCCGCGAGTAACTTCATTTCAATGACCAGATAGGTATCATACACTTGCAGTTCGGCAGTATTATCACGTCTGATCGAGGCAATCAATGCGATGATCGGAACGGTCAGAAGGAGCGGAATGTAGGGTTGTGCCTGGATGATGCTTTTGCGCATGGTCGGTATTTTTGAGGGCGCAAATTAAAAAAATCATTTTTTTTAAGGGCAGAACTAGGGTGCGCTTTGAAAATTTTGTCCTCCTTGTGTAGCCCCGAACCCAACCTGACACCCGTGATCCCCGAACCATTTGATCCAGAATCAGACGAGGAATCAAACCTCGGAAAAGCTGCCGAAACCGGCGGGGCGGAGCATGTGCAGGGCTTGCCGGACAAGGAGTTTTTTATCCGCAAAACTTTTGAAACAGACGCCAGGAAAGGCTACGAACTGCTTTTCAGGACTTATTATACCCCGCTTTGCAGCCACGCGGTGCGGTTTGTGTATAACAAAGAGGTGGCAGAGGACCTGGTTACAGAGATTTTCCTCAATTTCTGGAAAAAGAGCATTCATACTTCGGTAACAAGCACTTTCCGCGCTTACCTGTTTACGTCGGTCCGTAACAAATGCTTCACCTACCTCCGCTGGGAGTTTCAAAAAATCCGGCAGGAGGAGCTGGCGGAGGATTTTTTGTCGGATATGCTCACACCCGACCATATGATGGAAATGGATGAGCTCTATATGCATGTGGAGCAGGTGATCCGCACTTTACCGCCGCAATGTCAGAAAGTGTTCGTTCTGAGCCGATTCGAGGGGAAATCGTATCAGGAGATCGCCACCCGACTGGATGTTTCCGTGAAGGCTGTGGAAGGGCACATCAGCAAGGCATTAAATGTCCTGCGCAGATCTTTGAAAAAAACTTAATACCGCCGACGAGACTTAGCCAGGGAAGCAACCAGAAACCGGGTCTCCCAGCATACAGCATAAGGCTTAAAGCATAGCATACAACATCGAATGAAACCGCCATTGTCGAAGGATATACTCTTCATCTATTTTTCCGGCCAGGCCACGGTGCTGCAAAAGCAGCTGATCGCGGAATGGCTGGAAGATCCCCGTCACGTGGAGACCTATTTCGAATGGTTGCAGGAATGGGAAAACACCTGTCCGCAGTTTCTGCCGGACGTGGAAAACGCTTTTGAAAAGGTACAAGGCATACTCGAAAATGAAACGCCATTGCCGGAAACGGAGGCACGGATGGTCGAAGAAACCCGGCGGTGGACAGGCTTGTGGCGATGGGCGGCCGCAGTGATCCTCGTTTTAGGATTTGCGACCTACTTTTATCGCGACGTTGTTTTTTACAGGCAGTACCGGACCGGCTATGCCGAAAGCCGCAACCTCCTGCTCCCCGATGGCAGCACCGTCGCATTGCATCCCAATACCGGCCTGAAAATGCTCCGCTGGGGTTTTGGCTGGTTCAACCGGGAGGTATTCCTGGATGGGGAGGCGGGTTTTGTCGTGACCCACCAGATCGACCATCAGCCGTTTACGGTGCACACGCCCGACCAGGGAAAAGTAACCGTACTGGGTACCGAGTTTTTTGTGTATTCCCGGGAAAGAGGCACGCAGGTGGTGCTGAGCAAAGGAAAAGTACAGGTCTCTTTGCCTACGATGGTTGCCCCTATGGAAATGAAGCCCGGTGAAAAGGCGTCCATTCTCGCTTCCGGCACCATCGATATCGAGCCCTTGACGCCGGTCGAACGCACCAATCCTGTCGGTTGGCAGGAGCACCGCTTCCGGTTTGACCATACCAGCCTGCTGGACGCCGCCCGCGAGCTGCATGCAGTGTTTGGCTTGCAGATCGTGGTCGACGATCCGTTGCTCGCCGCCCGGGAGGTGACCGGCACATTCAAGGCGCGACAGGCCGACGAACTGCTGACGGTACTGTCCGAAATGCTGGATATGACGGTTCAAATCCGCAACGATACCGTATACCTTTTGCCCGATTCACTTGACACCAATTAGAACCCTTTAATTAATTCAACACATCATGAACCCACATGTACCTCTGACAAAGGCCGTTGGCCTGTATGTCATGCTCAACCTGTTACCGTCGCCGGGGTTCGGGCAACTGCTGGCTTCGGCCCGGCAGGCTCCCACCGAAAGCCGGCAGGGCCAGCCTGTGAAGCTGCGCGATGCGCTGCTCAAACTCAAAGAAAGTTACGGCGCCGACATTCTCTTCGAAGAAAAGCTGCTCGACGACCTCAAAGTCCCGGTGCAGGCCATTAATACCGGCAAGACACTGGAACAGAATCTGGATGCATTGCTGGCATCCACCGGTTTGAAATACAAAAAAATCAAGGAGAACACCTACGTGCTCCTGGCTACCCGCGAGCGCAGGAAAAAGGAACAGCCGCAGCCGGTGCGTGAAACTTCCGCATTGCCGGAAGCAAGCCCGGTTGCATCCATGGGCGTCACGGCTGCCGATCAGCATGCTGCGCGTGAAACGACGGTGAAAGGAACGGTCGTAGATGCCAAAGGCGAGGCGCTGATCGGCGTGAGCGTGCTGGTGAAAGGCACCACACGGGGGACGGCCACCGATGTAAGCGGCAGGTATGAGCTCGCGGTAGACGACGCGGCGGTGACGCTCGTGTTTTCTTTTGTCGGATATGTGCGGAAAGAGGTCGTGGTGGGTAACCAGTCGGAGATCAATGTGATCCTTACTGAAGACACCCAGAACCTGTCGGAAGTAGTGGTGACCGCATTGGGCATCAAACGCGACAAGCGGGCATTGGGCTACTCGGTGCAGGAAATCGGTGGAGAGGCCATTTCCACGGCGAAAGAGGCCAACCTGGCGACGACATTGGCCGGTAAAATGGCCGGCGTGCAGGTAACCCGCTCCGCGAATGGCGCCGGCGGTTCCTCGCGTGTGGTTATCCGCGGGTCCAACTCGCTGGTAGGCAACAGCCAGCCATTGTATGTGATAGATGGCATCCCGATGGATAACAGTAACCCCAACTCGCCCTCTTCCACCGGCGGTATCGACTACGGTGATGGTATTTCAAACATCAATCCGGAGGACGTAGAGTCGATCTCGGTTTTGAAAGGACCCAATGCAGCCGCCCTGTACGGCCAGCGCGGAAGCAATGGGGTAGTGCTGATCACGACCAAATCGGGTAAATCCAGAAAAGGGATCGGGATCAAGTACGGGGTCGATTACTCGGTAGGAGATGCATTGGTACTGCCTGATTTTCAGGACGAATATGGCCAGGGGCTGGATGGCAACTTCACGCATTTCCGGGGCAATGACGGTAAAATCTACACCTGGGCGGCTGCACAGGCCGGCAATATCCAGGGGATGCCCAAAGTGAGCGGCGGCCGCGACCGGTTTACCCGGGCGAGTTGGGGGGCGCCTATGACCGGCCAGCAGTACGAAGATCAATGGGGTAACATCCTGAACTTCACACCGCAGCCCAACACTTTTCAGACTTTTTTCAGAAAGGAAAAACAGCTGGTCAACAACCTGAGCCTGGAAGGGGGCAACGACAATATCAATTACCGCCTTTCCTACGGCAACACGAATATCGATGGCTATACGCCGGGTAATACATTGAAACGCAACAATGTGAACCTGCGAACGGTGGCGAAAATCACGCCGAAGCTTGAACTGGACGTGAAAGCCAACTATATCGGCCAAAAGGGGGCCAACCGGCCCACGGTATCGGATGCGAGCGACAATCCGGCCTACCTGTTCATCAGTCAGCCCAGGAGCATTCCCATGGGCATTCTTTCGAATTCGGCCTGGACAGCGGACGATGTTGCCAAACAGCTCGGCTACGGCACGGTCCCATTTGTTGGAATGGAGAAAACCTATGCCACCAACTCTTCCACCGCGAACCCGTACTGGACCGTGGACCATACCCGCAACTCGGATGATCGTCAGCGCTTGCTGGGTATGATCCGGCTCAGCTACCAGTTCAACGACTGGATCCGGCTGACCGCCAAAACCGGTACCGACTTTTACACCGACCAGCGCCTGCGCTACCGGGAAAAGGGGACCTACCAGAGCGCGAATCGCAATGGTGACATTTCGGAGCAGGTGACACGCGTGCGGGAAGACAACAGCGACATTTTGCTGTCACTGACGCCCCAACTGTCGAAGGATCTTTCCCTCGGCCTGAACCTCGGTGCCAATCACCAGAAGTTTTACTCCCGCACCACAGGCAACACCGGAAATGAATTCATCGTGCCCGGCCTGTACGCGATCAACAACACCCTGATCAATTCCTATGTGTTCGGGTTAACTGAATCGTCCATTAACTCGGTGTATCTCTCAGGGCAGGTAGGGTACAAGGAATTTCTCTTCCTCGACTTCTCGGCCCGCAACGACTGGTCTTCTACGCTTTCGCCGGCCAACAACTCGTTCTTCTACCCGGCGGTGAGCGCGAGCTTCGTGCTGACCGACGCATTCAATATTCAGAGCAATACTTTAAGTTTCCTGAAACTGCGGGCATCCGTGGCCCAGGCAGGCAGCTCCGGGTCGCCTTACCAGCTCACCGGCACCTACTCGCTGGACCAGGTGGCGCACGGCGGCGTCCCATTGGCTTCGTTCGCATCCACGATCCCCGATCCTAACCTGAAAAACGAGCTTACTACCTCCATGGAATTCGGCGTGGAAGCCCGGTTTTTCAAGAATCGCGCAGGTCTTGCATTCGCGTATTATAATGCATCTACTAAGAACCAGATCCTGGACGTACCGCTGCCGCCTTCCAGTACATTCGCTTCGCGGCGGATCAATGCGGGCGAAATCCGCAACCGCGGCGTAGAGCTTACGCTGAACGCCACGCCTGTGAAAACAGCTGACGGATTTACCTGGGACGCAACATTCAATTTTTCAAGAAACCGCAACCAGGTGATATCGCTCGCGGAAGGCGTGGATACCTATGTGCTTGGGGCCGACCGCGGCGTGAATGTCGTGGCTGAACCGGGCAAACCCTTCGGTACATTGGTCGGAAATGGCTTCAAGTGGCTGCGCGACGACAACGGCAACCGACTCATCGATCCAGCGACCGGGCTGCCATTGAAATCAAACTCCAAGATCCTTTACGAACTGGGTAATGCGCTGCCGAACTGGATCGGTGGTTTCAACAACTCGTTCCGTTACAAAGGTGTCACGCTGTCGGGACTGTTCGATATCAGTCAGGGTGGGAAAATCTACTCCCAAAGTCTTCGCGAAGAACTGATTTACGGAACCATTAAGAAAACATTGCCAGGCCGCGACGGTACATATGTGGCAGACGGAGTAGTGGCTTCGAAATCCGAGAACGGCACCTGGACGGGAACCGGACAGGCCAACACCAAACAGGTGAAAGCGCAGGACTACTGGAATGTGGTAGCACCCGACAAGGACAATGTAATCCCCGAAGAAATGCTCAACGATGCGAGTTACATTATGTTCAGGGAGCTGACATTGAACTACCAGTTGCCCAACGCATTGATCAGCCGCACGCCGTTCAAGAGCATTCGTGCGGGGATTTACGGCCGCAACCTGTTTTATCTGCAAAGGAAAACGGAGGGCTTTGCCCCCGAGGCATCGTCGTTCAACGTCAATAACTCGTCGCTCGGGTTGGAATCGACTGCATTGCCGTTGCTGCGCTATTTTGGGGTAAGTCTGAATGTGGAGTTGTAATTGTCAAAACCGGAAATTCTTTGAAAAAGATGAGAAATATAATTCAATCGATCCTTCTGACCGGTGCGATTTGTCTGACACAAGCCTGCACCGGTGATTTTGAGGAAATCAACACGCCGCCGACCTCGGTCACGACCGTCGACCCGGGACTGGTACTGTCCAAAGTGCAAAAAGATGCGGCATTCGCCGAAGGTTACGAGGTGCCCAACAGCCAGTTTGGCTCCTGGGTGCAGCATTGGGCCGGCGGCGTACTCGTATCCAGCTCGCGGTACATCGAGCAGAGCGATAACAACACCTGGGACGCGCATTATACGCTCATCCGTAACATCAGCCAGGTACGGAACGAGATCCTGAAAGGCAAGGAGAGCGACCCGGCAAGCCGGAGCAAGATCGCCATTGCCCGCATTGTCGAGATCGCCGTCTGGCAACGGCTGACGGACCTGTTCGGTGATGTGCCTTATTCCCAGACTGCCCTCGGTCCGGCGGATGTCAACACCAAACCCTCTTTCGATACCCAGGAATCGATCTACAAATCGCTGATCAACGACCTGAATGCAGCGATTTCACAATTGACGCCGGGCGATCAGAGCTACGGCAGCGCGGATTTTTATTATAAGGGAGATATCAATAAATGGAAGAAGTATGCCAATTCGCTGAAACTGAGACTGGGAATGCGAATCCGCTATGCCGATCCCGCGCTGGCACAGAAAACGGTGACCGAAGCCATGGGGCAGCCCTTGCTGGCGAGCAGCGCTGACGACGCCACCGTACCGACCTACAATAATGCGACCAACGCCAATGTACACCCTGTCCTGAACCAGTTCCTGGCAGGAAGCCCCGACCTGAAATACCTGGCCGAAGGGCTGGTAACCCAGCTCGTATCGACGGGCGACCCGCGCCTGCCACGCATTGCCCAGCCGAGCGTCAACTCCGTGAAGGCGGGCACGCCCGCGTACAAGGGCATCGGTGTCGCGTTGACGGACGATATCCTGAAAACCATCATCAAGGACGATTACAGCACGGTGTCGACGGCCACTTTCTTCAACCGCGATTTCAGTCCGGCGATCCCCTGCATGGTCATGTCTTTCGCTGATGTGTCATTCTACAAAGCAGAGGCTGCCCTGGAAGGCTGGGGCGGAACTGTGGCGGAGGCTGAGAAGTACTATCAGGACGGGGTGAAAGCGGCATTGGCGCAGGCGCCCTACAATGTTACCACGATCCCCGCTGCATTCGAGAAAGAACTCTCCTGGACCGGCCTGACCAAAGAGCAAAAGCTGGAAAAGATCGGTACGCAGAAATGGATCCAACTTTTCGGCCGCTCCTACGAGGCATTCATCGAATGGCGGAGAATGGGTTACCCTGCACTGAAACCCGGCCCGTTCCAGGGATCAACCGGCGGTACCATTCCGAGAAGGACGATCTACTCTTCCCGCGAGGCACTTTTGAACAAAGCCAATTATGAACAGGCAGTAGGCCGGTTGTCGAATGGTGATTCGTATGTTTCAAAAGTATGGTGGGATAAAAGGTAAATGGCCAAAATGTAAAAGCAAAATGCCCGGGATGGATAAATCTTCCGGGCATTTTGCTTTTTATCAAATACCAACATCGTTGCTATCCGATCATCTGACTATGAAATACAAAATGGGCCGTTCATTTTTTAAAACAATGATTTCAATGCTGCTGAGCGCAACCGCCGCATTTGCCCAAAATGTCCCGGAACGGATGGATCTTTACCTCCTGATCGGCCAGTCCAACATGGCCGGCCGCGGGCAAACCGACGAAGCCTCGCATCCGAATTCTCAGAAAATCTGGGCGATTGACCGGCAGAACCAATGGAAAATGGCCGCCGACGCGCTGCATTCCGACAAACCCGCTGTGGTAGGCGTCGGCCCGGGCCTCACGTTCGCGCAAACCGTACTGGCCAGACATCCCGATCGCCCAATCGGACTCATTCCCTGTGCCGTCGGTGGCAGTGGCATCGACGACTGGAAGCCCGGCGCAAAACATGAGCAGACCGGAATTTACGCCTACGACGAAATGCTGGCAAGGGTAATGGAAGCGCAAAAGCATGGCACGATCAAGGGTATTATCTGGCACCAGGGAGAGTCCGACAGCTCACCGGAAAAAGTAAAAGTATATGCTACGAAGCTGGAAGCCTTTTTTGCGAGATTAAGAAAAGATACGCACACCGAAAACGTGCCGCTTGTCCTGGGCACCCTGGGCGATTTTTATGTTGCGGGCCACGCCGAAGCAGCGAATGTGAACCAGATCATCACAGATTACGCCAAAAACCACCGCCATACCTACCTGGCGTCAGCGTCCGGTTTGGTACACAAAGGTGACGACACACACTTTGACACCAAATCGGCAAGGGAATTGGGGAAAAGGTATGCGGAAGCATTTTTGAAGTCGGAAGCAGGACATTGACACAACGTTGTCATTTTTACAACGCAATTTACCTTCCCGAGCGCTGCCATCGCCACACCCTCAACGGATCGTTCGGGAGTATGGATAACGGAACGCGCCGACCACCAGGCCAATGAATCGCATAGCGATGTAATATCGGTAGCCAATTGCGAAAAAGAGAACAAAGCAAAATCCCGTCAGGGATGTAACAGCAGAGCAAAGTCGCCGTCGTTACATCCCTGACGGGATTATTAGCGTGTCTGGGCTATGAACAGGCTACCAATATTACATGCCTAACGGCATTTCCTGGCGCCGACTGCATTTCCTCCGAAGAATCACTCATTTCCAGTCCTACTGCGACCCACCGCTCCGGCGACCCGGTTACTCATTCCCAGTTCCACTGCGGCTCATTGAAAATTAAACCACCGGCTCCCAGCCCTTGGCGTACTCCCGTGACCACAATTTCTCCGCTTCCTTGTCACCGATGATGTGCCCGTTTTTCGGATCGATTTTCAGGTCGCGGCCCACGCGCCAGGCGATGTTGCCGAGCTGCATCGCTACTACGCTCCTAAAGCCCAGTTCGACGTCGCAGTTGGGTTTGCGGTTATTGCGGATGGCGTCGAGGAAATCGGCGACGTGGAGGTTGTCCATACCGAGACTCGGGCTGGCGAGATTGCGGCCCTGCATACCGGCTTCCTCAGTAGGGGAGTTCACCTCTTTGATCAGTTTGCCGTCCAGATCGTAGACCTTATAGCTGTCACCGCCGGTGTCCAGACTGCCGTTTTCACCATAAAAAATGATCCCGCGATCCTGGCCTTCGATCTTGCGGCCGTTGGAGCTACGCGATTCCCAGATGAGTGAAACGCGGCCCGGATAATCCATCGCGATCACCTGCGTGTCGGGCGTTTCCCAGTCGTCCTTAAACTCGTACCGCCCGCCGACGGAGCTGACACGGGTGGGGAAGTCTACTCCCAAGCCCCAGCGCGCTACATCCACCTCATGCGTGCCGTTGTTGAGTGCTTCCCCTGTGCCCCAATGCCAGAACCAATGCCAGTCATAATGGATCAGGCCTTCTTTATACGGCATGCGCGGCGCAGGCCCCTGCCACAACTCGTAGTCCAGCCAGGACGGGACGGAACCCGGTTTCAGGTAGGTGGCCTTCCGTTTGTTGGTATACCAGGTTTTGGCCAGATACACCCGGCCGATAATGCCCTGATGCAGCTGTTTAATGCCTTCCGTGAGCACGGGTGCCGACCTGCGCTGTGCGCCCATCTGCACCACGCGCTTGTACTTGCGCGCCGCCTCGATCGCGAGCTCGCCTTCGCGTGGGTTATGGCTCAATGGTTTTTCGACGTACACGTGCTTGCCCGCCTGGCAACCCATGATCGTCAGCGGGGCGTGCCAGTGGTCGGGTGTGGCCGTATATATAGCGTCGATGGATTTGTCTTCGAGCACCTTCCGGAGATCCTTTTCAGATTTGGGTGTCAATTTTTGTTTGGCATCCATGACCGCCTGAATCGCTTTTGGGATAGCCCGCTCATCCACGTCGCACACAATGCCTACT
Source organism: uncultured Dyadobacter sp. (assembly GCA_965649915.1). GTDB lineage: Bacteria > Bacteroidota > Bacteroidia > Cytophagales > Spirosomataceae > Dyadobacter. The sequence goes on along the minus strand of CBFGMV010000013.1, from coordinate 54,362 downwards.
TCGGTATTCTTCTGCCCGGCGAAAGTGCCGCTCATGCTTTTGCCCCGGCTATTGACCCCGATCGTAGCCACGCGGATCAGGTCGTTGGCACCGATGATGCGGTTGTAGCTTTTGGCACTGAACCCCATGGCGGTGCCGCCGATCGCAAGGCCCAACGATCCTGCGGCGGTCGTTTTTAAAAATTCACGTCTGTTAGCCATGACTTATAATGCTTTGATTTTGATGTTTTTAAATGAAACCTCGGCGCCGTGTTCCTGCAACAGGATATGCCCTTTTGCCACGGATCCGAATGCCGGAACGGCCTTGTTGAATTTACTAAGTGCCACAGCGTCAGTATATACCTTTCCGCTGCGGGTAAATTCAAGGATTTTTACGCCGTTCAGATAATGCTGCACGTTCTGGCCTTTGGCGACAATGCGCAGCGTATTCCATTGGCCGGGCGCGTGCACTTTCTTTTTCGACTCGTCGGGTGGCATCACGTCATAGAACGAGCCGGTGAGGTGGTTGGCTTTCTTGTTGTCTTCGGCCAGCTTGTCGTCCAGGATCTGGTATTCAAAGCCCAGGTTACCGCCTTGCTCGTACCTGGTGAAAAAATATTTAAGGCCGCTGTTGCCTTCGGGAGAGATGTTGAAATCGGCTTTGAGATCGAAATCGCCGAACTCCCCGTCGCTGACGATATCGCCGCCTTTGCCATTCTTTTTGGTCGAAAGCGTGCCGTTTTTAACTTCCCAGCCGGCTGGTACGGGCTTGCCGCCGGAAGTTTTCCAGCCGTTGGTAGAAGTGCCGTCGAAGAGCAGCACCCAGCCTTCTTTCTTTTCTTTCGGAGTGAGCGTGTTGTCTTTCTGAGCGAAAGCGGCCGGGGCGAGCGTCCAGGCCAGCATTCCACCCGCGAGCACGCGTAGTATTCTGGATTGCATTGACATTAGTAACCAGGGTTTTGTTTGATTTTTTCGGGATTGGACTGTATTACCTGCAACGGGATCGGGAACAGCAACATATTGTCGCTCCAAGTAGCCGGGTTAAAGCCGTTTTGCTCTTTTTGTTCCTGGCTCATTACCGTCTTTGCGCGCTCGGTTCGTACGAGATCGAACCACCGGTGGTTTTCGAATGCCAGCTCCACACGACGTTCCTTTTCGATCGCAAGCAGAAAGTCGGCGTCGGAAGTGAATGCGGTGTGGTCGGGCAAGGCACCTGTGGCTGCGCCCGGCGTGTTGCGTGCACGCTGGCGGATCTTGTTCAGATAGAGGAGGGCCGTGGTTTGCTGTTTGCCCTGCCGCACGAGCGCTTCGGCATAAAGCAGGTAGATGTCCGCCAGGCGCAACTCGGGCCAGTTGTTGTCATTGTCGGGTGAGACGGAGAACGATACATCGTAGTATTTTTTGACATACTTCTCATTGATCTGCTGCCCGCCGGGGTCGGATACGTAGCCGTCGGCCATGGAAATGGCTTTCCGCGGGTCGCCTTTCTCGTAAGCCGCCGACATGGATGGGCTGGGCGCATTGAACCCCGATTTATCACCGACCGGAATCACTTCCTTATTCGAAAAGCGTGGCGCGAAGTCGTTGCTCCACGGACTGCCGGTAACAATGGGAGCGGGTCCGCCTTTTTTGTATTGTACTTCAAAAAGCGATTCGGTACTGTTTTCATTTTTTACATCAAAAACAGCCTTGTAGTCGGGTAGAAGCGAATACTGCGGGTTGTTGATCACTTCCAGCGCCTTGGCTTCCGCTAATGCGTAATGCGACGCGCCTTTTTTGAGTGGATAACCCGCCATAAACATGTAAACTTTGGCCAGCAAGCCTTTGGCACCGCCGATTGTGACCCGGCCTCGGTCGCCGGTGGCATAGGCAGCAGGCAGATTGGCCTCAGCGAATTTCAGGTCTTCCACGATGAAATTGTAGATCTCGTCGGCAGGTGTACGGCCGATCGTGTAAGCCTCCTGAACTGAAACCTGCTTATCGACCTTTGGCACATCCCCATAAATCCTCACCAGCCAGAAATACACCAATGCACGCAGAAAGCGGGCTTCGGCCTTGTACTGGTTTTTCAGCTTTTCGTCCCGGAACGTAACGGCATCGATCTTGTCGAGGACGATGTTGCTGCGCAGAATGGTAATGTAGCTGCGGTTCCAGAGGCTGAGGATGTTCTGGTTATCCGAAAGCAGCACGTCTCCGAAATTGTCGATCGAAGTCATGTCCTTGGAACTCCCCGGTACCCAGGAGAATGTAGTATTGTCGGAGCGGATTTCGCCGGTGTAAATGTAAAGCTGGTTGTACAAGTCGCGCAGGGAAGCATAGGGCGACATTACCGCCTGGTTCATGTCCTGCTCGGTTTTGTAAAAATTACCTGCATTCATTTCGGATATGGGTTGCAGGTCGATGAAGCTTTCCTTGCACGAGAGCGATGCCGCGACCAGGAATGCAGCTATGATATATCTTTTCATGAGAATGGATTTAGCTGGAAATGATCAGAATGTTACATTAAGCCCTGCAATGACGGTCCGTGCGGCCGGGTAACCCAGGTAATCACCGCCCCGCGACAGGCCGCTGCCCTCGCTGCTCGTTTCCGGGTCAAAACCAGGGTATTTTGTGAAAGTGTACAGGTTTTGGCCGGTCACGTACAAGCGCAGGGAGCGTACTTTAATGCGTTGCAGCAACGCGCCGTCGAAGGTGTAACCCAGCGATACATTGCGGATCCGCAGGAATGAACCATTCTCTACCCAGTAGCTGGAAGGCTCTTTCTGCAAACCTTTCGGATCGCGGTTGGCCCGCAGGACTTCACCCGAGCCGGGCTCTTCTTCCGACCGCCAGCGGTCTTTCAACTTGGCGCGGCCATTGCGATCGCCGTGGTAAATACCGATCATGCGGTTGAAAAAACTGAACAGTTTGGCGCCCTGCGAGCCGGTCAGCTGCACATTCAGATCAAAGCCTTTGTAAGAAAAATCATTTCCGAACCCGTAAATGAACTTCGGCTGGTTGCTGCCGAGGAAAGTCTTATCGGCAGCGGTGATCTGGCCGTCCTTGTTGACGTCGATATAGCGGGGGTCGCCCGGGCGGTCGTTAACCAGGTGAGGGGCTGCATCGAGTTCGGCCTGGTTTTTGAAAACACCATCATACTGGTAGCCGAAATAGGTGGCAATCGGCTGACCCACCGTGGTAATGAAGGTGTTGTTCGCATTGGCGGCGCCTGCGTAGATGGGGCGGGCGTCGGGGCCGAGCGCGAGCACTTTGTTGCGATTGAAGGAAATGTTGAAATCCGTCGACCATTTGAATGCACCCACGGTGTTGCGGGTACGGACGAGGTATTCCATTCCCTTGTTCTGTACTTTTCCGATGTTTTGAAGCTGGCTCGCGTAGCCGCTGATGGTCGGTACCGGCACATCCAGCAGCAGGTCGACGGACTTGCTGTTGTAAAAATCGGCTTCCAATCGCACGCGATCACGGAAAAGGCCCAGTTCAAGCCCCAGGTTCCATTGCATTGTTTTCTCCCAACCCAGGAAAGAGTTAGGATAATTCAAAGGATTCACCGCGTTCACTAACGTATTGTTCAGCGGATAGTAGTTAACGACCGTCCGCGCAATGGCGTCGTAATCGCCGATCTTGTTGTTCCCTACCAGACCCCAGCTTCCGCGGATTTTCAGATCAGAGACCTGGCTTACCTGCTGCATAAATGCTTCATTACTCACACGCCAGCCCATAGAGGCCGACGGGAATGTCCCCCATTTGTTCTCCGACCCGAAACGGGAAGAGCCGTCGCGGCGGATACTGGCCGAGAACAGGTATTTGTCGTCATAGGAATATGTCAGGCGGCTCAGGTAGGAGATCAACGAGTTGCGGTATTCGGTACTGAGGCCACCCACGATTTGCCCGGCGCTCAACGTGCGCACGGCGTCGTTCGGGAAGTTCTGGGCGCGCAGCTGGTTTCTTTCTCCAAACGATTTCTGGGCCGTATACCCGGCCAGGAGGTTGAAATTATGCTTCTCCGCCAGGGTTTTGGACCACGTCAGCGTGTGCTCGTTCAGCCAGTTACCGCCAAACCACGTTTCGCTGCGTGCGTTGGCGATGCGCGGGGCACGGGAGCCGTCGGTGTCTACAAAGGAAGGCTGGTAGTATTTAAACCGGCGGTTTTCGAGGTTGGCATTCAGGCTGATGCGGTATTTCAATCCCGGGACAATCTCATATTCTGCATAGACAGAACCGATCACGGCATTCTTTTTGGTAAAGTTGGTCACATTCTCTGCAATGCTGACCGGGTTGGCCACGTCTCCGGCCCATATTTCCGGGTTACGCACCTGGGAGCCATAAGTGCCGTCGGCGTTGCGCAGCGGGTAAATCGGCGGCAGGTACAATGCATAGGCGAGCGGGCTGTCCTTCCCATTGGCAAGGTCGTTGTTCTCGGAATAATAGGAGCTCATCGCGACGCCCACTTCCAGCTTTTTGCTCACATTGGTCGTGATGTTGGCCCTGATATTATACCTTTTGAAATCGGTGTTGATCAGAATTCCCTGCTGGTTGGTATAACTTCCTGAAACGGCATAGCGAACTTTTTCGGAACCGCCATTGACCGACAATTCATGTTTCTGGGTGGAAGCATTGCGGAGGATCTCGTCCTGCCAGTTGATATCTGGGAATTTGGACGGATCATTAAATGCCTCGGGAATAATGTAAAAGTTGGAATTGGTGTATTTGGACCGCATTTCATTGCTGTCGTGGATCGTATGCGCCGGGTCGCCCGGCATAGGTGTACGGTCGAGCCAGGCCTGGTTGTGTCCGTCTTTGAAGAATTCGATGTATTCTCTGGTATTCATCATATCGATCTTGCGCGCGACCTGCTGCATGCCGAAGAATGTGCTGAACGAAACGGTGGGAGCGCCGGCGCTGCCCTTTTTCGTCGTGATGATTACGACCCCGTTCGCACCCCTGGAACCATAAATGGCTGTGGAAGAGGCGTCTTTGAGTACCTGAATGCTTTCGATGTCGGAACTGTTGACGAGCGAGAATGCGCTGCTGTCGATCGGATAGCCGTCGATCACGTAAAGCGGTGAGCTGCTGGCCGAAATGGAGCCGGTACCGCGGATACGGATGCTCAGGCCTTCGCCGCCCGGCGCGCCATTGGTTTGCTGTACCTGCACCCCGGCCATTTGACCCACCAGCGCTTCGCCGTAGGAGACCGAAGCTTTGCCTTTGAGTTTATCTGCCGAGATCGTGGCAACGGCACCCGTGAGGTCACCCTTTTTCAATGCACCATAACCGATCACGACCACCTCGTTCAGCGCCTTGCTGTCGACTTTCATAGACACGTCGATCACGCTCTGATTACCGACCGTGATTTCCTGGGAAACGTATCCGACAAACGACAGCACGAGCACCGACTGTGCCCCGCTGGCTTCGATCGAAAATTTGCCCTCGATATCGGTCACGGTCCCACGCTGCGTCCCTTTTTCGACCACACTGACGCCGGGCAGGCCGACTCCTTTTTCATCGGTAACCCGTCCCGTTACCGATACTTCCGCCTTGGGGGCCGCGTCCGACCCCGATGCGTTTCCCGATTGCAGCAGGATTTGGCCGCCTACGAGCCGGTATGAAATGTTATGGGGGCGCAGAACGAGGTTCAAAACCTCCGAAAGCTTGCGGTCGGTAGCCGAAATGCTCACCTTCCTTTCGGCCTGGATGGTGTTGGAGCTGTACACGAATTTGACGCTGGCGATGTCCTCGATCCGGTCGAGCACCTTGCGGAGCTCCTGGTTCTCGGCTTTGATCGAAATCGAGTGGTCGAGCAGGTCCTGTGTGCGTACCTCGCGCGCAAACCCGATCGAGATGGCTACACCCATCAGCAGCGAATGAAGTAGGGTTATCCTCATAATATGTCGCAGAAGAGGATGAATATGTATCGGTTTTTTCATTAATTTTGGACGTTTTGTTAAGGTTTTCAGAAAAGTTTGGCAAAACCCCTCCCGTTCATCTTCGCAGATGAGGACCCGGCCAGGTTCAGAGAGGGCATCGGAGTCGAAAGTGGTGTCAACACATTCGGCTCTTTTTCTTTTTCAGGGAAGTCGTTCAATGCATAGGCAGGCAGTTTGAGTTAAAAGGTTCAGGGTTTAGGAGTCAGGCGTTTGTAATGGATTGGGGTTTAGGGATCTGGTTTCGGTTTTAATTCAATGTTTTTACGGGCAGCCCTTGCCGCTCAGATATATTTTGGTGCCTTTGATCCGGTACGTTGCATTGACCGACGCCGCCATCAGGGCCAGCTGGGTAAACATCGGCTGCTGGTTCATATCGGCGGTAAAAAGGCAGTTTTTCAGTTTGTCGTTGGTCAGCACAATGTCGATTCCGTAGGCCTTCCCGAATGTCTCCGTCACCTGGGTGAGGCGGGCATCGTCGAAAACGAATGCATTTTTGTAACGATCTTCCATTACCGGGCGCTTTACCAGCATGGCCAGGAAAGTCTTGTTGTCGGGCGTGTATGTAACGCTCTGGTTGCGGCTCAGGACCACGCCGCTGCCGATGTCTCCCGAAGCTGCTTCTTTTTCCTTATCTTTTTGAAATACAGATACTTTTCCGGTAACGACCGACACTTCCACAGCCTGGTCCGCTATGGCCCGGTTCACCCAGAAACTCGTTCCCAGCACCTTGGTCGTGATTTCGCCGGTGTACACCAGAAAGGGTTTCCGCTCATCCCTCGCCACTTCAAAGAATGCTTTGCCCGTGAGGTAGATCTCGCGCCTGTTGTTCTGAAAATCGGCCGGATATTCAATGGTGCTTTGCGGTTGCAGGCTCACGCGCGATCCGTCGGAAAGCTGGACCCACATCGGGCTGGCTGACGTATTGGTACGGGTAACCAGGCGCTCGGATGCAATTCCATAACGTTGACCACAGGCACGGTGGCGGCTCCATTGGTATCCACCCCAGGCGGCCAGCACCAACACTGCGGCAGCGGCCCACCGCCATTTGAAAAAGAAATGCAACGGCTTGTGTTCAGCCACTGCCGGCCTTTCTGCCGCCGCCCCGGTTCGGGACAGGATCGCCTGCCAGAGCCGTTCCTCGGTTTCCTCCGATTGCTCGCCGGTAAGGTCTGTTCCGTCCCCATCGGTCAATGCGAACCATTGATCCACCAGCCGGGCTTCCCGTTCGGTGCATTCACCGGAGCGGTAGCGGGTCAGTAACTGATGAAAATGACGTTTGTTCATAGGACGGGAATGGTTTGGATAGAAGACTGGAAAAACGAGCTGTACCGCAAAATGGAAAAATATTTATTTGAATAATTATATTAAATGGCTCGAATTGGGCTAAAAATTCTTTAAAATTTACCAGCTGCCACGATAATGAGAACCATGAAAATGAATTCTCTGAGGTGCGTTTTGAGTGCCCGCAATGCCTGGGTGATGTGATACTCGACGGTGCGTTCGGGCACGCCGAGCTCGGTGGAGATCTGACGGATGGTGTTTCCCTCGAAGCGGTTGAGGACAAAGATCCTGCGTGTTTTTTCGGGAAGTTGTCCTATCGCAAGCTGCATGGCCTGTTCCAGTTCGTCGAGAAAGAGAGGGTAATCGGGTTCGCTGGGCGAATCGATCTCGTCGAGGGTGGCGAAGGCCTTGCTTTTGTAGTGGTCGATGACCCGGTTGCGGACCGCGGTCAAAAGGTAGCCTTGCAGGTTTTTGACCTGAAGTGAATTTCTCTTTTCCCAGAGCGTGACGAAAAGGTCCTGGACGATCTCCCCGGCGGTATCGGCGTCGCGGGTTTTGGCATAGGCAAAGTCGTACAGCCGTTTCCAGTAGCGGCGGTAAATGTCCTCGAAAGCGTATGGATCGTCATTTCCGAGGCGGTCTAGGAGTTGCGGATCGTCCGGAAGTAGCGGCTGCATGGGTAATCGTACAAGGTGGTTTCGGTTTTTAAACGGACTGTATTTTCGGATGTCCGTGCTTAATAAGCGTTTTTATGAAAATTAATACTTAAAAATGGACAAAGGCAGGGTAACATGCCAATTGGTTCGTCATGGTTCGATGAGGAGGCTGGCCCGAACGCCGGCAGTTTCACACTTTCGATCACAAAAACTCAAATCCATCACCCGTTTCCTATGAGAATCAAACATTTGACGCTCCTCGCCGCGCTCGCCTGCGGATACTCTTCCGTCGCACAGAAAGGAAAGCCGCTCTTCCCGGAACAGCCCGGGATGGTGTCGTACACTTTTCGTTCCAGCTTTTCAAAAGACGCCGCTGCTACCCTCGACACCCTGAAAGCCCTTAAAATAAAGGACATGGAATTTTCGAGCCTCTTCGGAAAAACAGCCGCTGAACTCCGCAAATTGCTCGACGAGCGTGCGATGAAATGCTCGTCTTTCGGGGTTGGTTATGCCGATGCCCTCAACAAGACGCAGGAAGTTGGGAGTAATGTCAAGGCGCTGGGCGCCAGTTATGTGCGCGTAGCCTGGGTGCCGCATAAAGGACCATTTACCCTGGAAGCGGCGCAGCAGACCGTCGCTGATTTTAACAAGATCGGCAAGCAGCTGAAAGACGAATTCGGGCTGACGTTCTGTTACCACAACCATGGCTACGAATTTGAGAAGCACGGTGACGGCACGCTGATGGACTACATTATCCAGAACACCGATCCGAAATACGTGAGCTTTGAAATGGATCTGCTCTGGACTTATTTTCCGGGACAGGACCCCGCCGCACTGATCGCCAAGTATCCCGACCGATTCAAGCTGATGCACATGAAGGACCTCAAAAAAGGGATCACCGGAAACCTGTCCGGCGGCACACCGGTGGAGAACGATGTGGCCCTTGGTACCGGGCAGATCGACATTCCCGCTGTGCTGAAAGCGGCACGAAAATCGGGCATCAAACATTATTATATCGAGGACGAAAGCCCCAGCTACGGCAAGCAGGTACCACAGTCCATTGCCTATCTCAGAAGCCTGACTTATTGAGCCGGACAGGCAGGCGGCAAGGCTCCGGTTGTAACGCTTGTAGTTATACGCATACTTGCTTTCGGGATTTCTGATTCCGGAAACAGGTATGCGTTTTTGTTGTTTCAGAGGGTTTTTGAAAAACATATACCGCTAAATAAGTGAAAATGACTTTTTAATAATTCAGTAAAATTATTGTCTACATTTGGTTCAGGTAATCAACTGCACTTCTTAAATACACGGTCAACGTGTCAGGCTATGTTAGACAGCTGCCTAAGGGAAATTGTTACCCGCTTCAACGACTTTGTGATGTTACCCAAAACGGTCCTCAACGGAGGCATTTCCGGCGTGTCCGAAGTGCTCGTCCTGGCCGACATCGCACGTCATGAGAAGCAGCAGGAAAGCGACGATCTGATGCAGGACAAACTGATCCTCACACTGATCAGTCTTGAAGAAGAAAACAGTCTTAAAAACAACTACCCGATCCGGCAGGAACAATCTGTAACCATTTTCCAGAAGCCCACCCTTTATCTGAACCTGCATTTATTATTTTCCTCTAACTTCAAATTGTACACCGAAGCATTGAAGCATCTGAGCCTGGTCTTACAGTTTTTCCAGGCCAACCAGAACATTATTTACACGGATGAGTTCAGCAATACCTACAAGCTGACCTTCTCCATGCATAACATCGGATTTGAGAATCTGCATAATTTGTGGACCGTACTCGGCGGCCATTCGATGCCGTCCGTCATTTACAAGGCACGTTTACTTTTCGTACAGCAGTCGCCGCTTGCCGGGGCTGATGTGATCACCAACATCCATTCAAAGGAGTATCTCGACCAGTAGGACAAAAGATTGCTAATTTTCTTGTTGTATGCTAAGCATTGAATACCGGAAGCTGTGTTCAATTCTGTTTCAGCACGCCTATTATCAAAACAAACGCAGCAGCGATTTCACGCTGGTGCCGACGGCGGCGTGCAGGCAGCATTTGGAACAGCTCGGACTGATCGTCAGGAAGATCGGCGACAGTACCGTGATCTTACAGCAAATGAACGGGGCAGAGCCGGAATATCCGCTCACGGCACCGGTATGCCTATCGTTCCTGGTGTACCTGGATAACCCGCTCGTTTGGAACATTACCCATGTACCCGCAGCTGCCGGACAGGCGTTACGGCAGTTTTACCTGACCAACCTGAAAGTCGACGGCACCCTGCAGGACAAGCTGACGACGCAGGCCCGGTTGTCTCCGGACGACGCCTTACCTGCATTGAAACCCGCACGGTTTACGCTGGAACTGCCGAAAGGTGCCACCAGCGAGATCAGGATCAGGAGATTGCTGGCCGGAGAGGGGTGGAAGCCGTTTAAAAAAATAGCGGTGGGTGCCGAGCAAGAAACGGTCGAGATCGTTTTACGGGAGGCGGGACGTTATGAGATCACTAAGGGTTTAGCCGGAGAGACACCCGCGGAAATCCTGGTGAGCGAAGACGCGCTGGCTGCCGGTCCGTTCTTCGGTATCCTGGATCTGTGGATCGATAGCAGCATCGCTCCTGACACGGAAAGGGTTGCGTATATAGATAATCGTTTGCTGGAATGGCATTACGTGCTGATCGACATCAAAAGCAGGAAAATCCAGTACGGGGATCCCTCGGATATCACCATCAGCTACGCACGGCACAGCGGCGATTCGGAATCGCCCTCCGCAGTGAACTTTGCAATGCTGGCGGAAGGAGACATGGACGACAGGCTCCGGCAACTGGTGTCGCAGATCCGCGATGGAAGCCCGGATTCCGTCGAGAATGTATTTGTTTTCAAAAGTGATGTGCCGGTGCCGCTCATGGAACACAGGCCGCCCACAGTCCGGCTGGGAATGAACGGCGTCAGCAATTTCGCAAGCCTGCCTGTGCCGGACATCAGCACGATCCGCATCCGCGGGAACAGTTCCCTGGTTTACTACAATATATAAATCCTGAAACAACTAAATGAATTGACTATGGCTGCATTACCTGATACCCGGATGCCAGGCGTGATCACGCAGGAAATTCCGACGTTACCGCCGTCGATCGGCGCAGTGCCCAGTGCCGTGCCCTGTTTTATCGGTTACACCGAAAAGGCCAGCAAGGATGGGGAGGACGTGACGCTCAAACCGGTGCGCGTACGCAACATGCGGGAGTACGAGGAGTGGTTCGGGCAGGCCCCCGACCAGCCGATCACGGTAGACCTCGATGAGGCCGTCGATGAAAGCGATCCGGCGAATCCCAGGACGACACGCGTGGATGTGAGGGCGGTTTCCATTACCGATTTCAAATTCCGGATGCATTATGCCATGCAGTTGTATTATGCCAATGGGGGCGGGCCTTCTTTTGTGATCTCGGCGGGCAGCCAGGGTGACGGCACGGTGGATCCCAATCAACTGGTAGCGGGTATCGACGCTGCTAAAAAAGCAAAACAGATCACGATCCTGTCGTTTCCGGATGCGGTCAAGAACCTGAGCGGCAACAATTATTACAGTACTGTTGCTGCGGCCGCATTACAGCATTGCGACAAAATGAAAAACCGGGTGCTGATCCTCGATGTCAATGATGCCGAAAATGACAATGCGAAGGTAACGGCCAATTTCAGGTCAAAAGTGCCGCAAAGCATTAACCAGAAATACGCCGCCGCCTATTATCCGATGCTGTCGACCACGCTGGAATACAAGTTTGCCGACGCAGGGGTGACCGTACGTTTCCATCGGAAAAACGGAAGCCTGACGCCCGAACTCAAAAAGATCAGCGACGCCCTGAACGACTTCAATACCGCCGATATCAAAGCCCGCGCCTCCACGGAAAAGAGCGGGATGCTGGACCTGGTTAAAACGACTGTCGCACAGCTGATTGCGGATGATGCGGCCGTTACGCCAGCCAAGTTATCGGAGGAAACGCTGAAAGTGGTAAAAAAGAAGTATGACGTCAACGGCTGGCCCAAGGAACTCTCGGATGCCTTTGCGCTCGCCGACGCCAATGCCGTGAAAACCGAAGTGGATGCTTTGGTGGCCGCGGCTTCCGGAGAAGCGGGAACAGATCAGGCCGATCTCACGGCTAAGAAAAAGGCATATGGCGACCTGGTCGACGTAGAAAAAGCCAAGTCGTTGGGCGAAGGTTATTCGTTTAAACAGCTGGACGCCATTAAGGCACATAATAATCTGTTTTACAACCGGATCCGCGAAGGCGTGCGGGACATACCCGTCGTGATGCCGCCGAGCCCAGCAATTGCGGGCCTGATGGTGCAGACCGACGCCATCCAGGGCGTATGGAAAGCTCCGGCCAATGCAGGCCTGGCCGCGGTGATCTCGCCGACGGTGGATGTGGACGACGATTTTCACGCCGACCTTAATGTAGATGCCAGCTCCGGCAAATCCGTCAATGCGATCCGCGCCTACGAAGGCAAGGGTATCCTTGTGTTCGGCGCGCGTACGCTGGCAGGGAACGACCTCGAATGGCGTTACATTTCGGTGCGGCGTACCTTCTGTTTTATCGAAGATTCGATCGGTCAGGCGATGCAGGACTTTGTTTTTGCGCCCAACACCCGCGACACCTGGATCAAAGTGAAAGCCATGATCAGCAACTTCCTGATCGAGATCTGGAAGGCTGGCGGGCTTTTTGGAAACACCACCAACGAGGCATTCCAGGTGAATGTAGGTTTGCCGGAAACGATGACCGACGTCGATATCCTCGAAGGACGTATGATCGTCGAGATCAAACTCCGGGTATCCCGTCCGGCTGAGTTTATCATCCTGCGCTACGAACACAAGTTCCAGGCTAATGCCGCTTAATGTTTTGTTTTATTCAGTTTAAAATCAAATTGTTATGGCAGATACCATTTTTTTTCCGATACCCAAGTTCCGCTTTAAGGTAAAATGGGAGGGCCTCTCGAAAGAGGCAGAGATCGGTTTTACCGAGGTAACCGGCCTGGACTATCAGATCGACCCGATCGAGTACCGCGATGGCATGGATATCAACCTGTCGAAAAGGAAAATGCCGGGCATCCGGAAGTTCAGCAACGTTACCCTGAAAAGAGGGGTATTTAAAGGCCTCAGTGATTTCTACGACTGGATCGACGGTGGTGAAAAAGCAAACGACAAGGCTGTGGTGAAGCGTAAAACCTATCGGCGGACCGTCACCGTGACCCTCATGGATGAAGCCGCCACCGAAGTGGTTTCGTGGACTTTACAGAATGCATTCCCGATCAAAGTGCATTTCAGCGACTTGAAAGCCGACGGGAATGAGGTGGCCATCGACACGATCGAGCTGGCGCATGAGGGATTGTCGGTCAATTACATCTAGCATTAGTCATGGCATTTTATCCTCCTATTGGCTTTTTGTTCAAGGTGAGCATTAAGGGTGTTCCCGATGCTGAGGCGGATTTTCAGGAGGTATCGGGGCTGTCGATGACGCTGGAAACGCAGGCGCTGAAAGAAGGTGGGCAGAACCGGTTTATTCACCAGCTGCCGGTTCGTACCACGTCGGATAAACTGGTGCTGAAACGCGGCCTGAAAGCGACATCATCGCTCCTGACCTGGTGCCGGGAGGCGATCGAAGATTTCTCGTTCAGCCCGAAGGACCTGGATATTTCCCTGCTCGACCCGGGCATCGACGATTCGCTGAACAATCCGCTGGTGTCGTGGCACATCTCGCATGCGTACCCCGTCAAATGGTCGCTATCGCCATTCAATGCGATGAACAGCGAGCTGGCGATCGAGACGATCGAGATCCAATACCGGTTTTTCACGAAGACGTTTCCCGACTAGCCATTGCCGGTGTTATCACCGGCAATCCGATACTAAATCGGTAGCAACGCAACCGATACCAAACCAGTAGCGACATAACACATCATCACCCATGGTTGAAATCAAGGAACTGGTCATCCGGGCTAACTTCAGTGAGAGCCCGAAAGACAAAGGGGACGGTAAGGACAAATCCGGCAAAGACTGCGCCCAATCCGACACGACCGAGGGGGCGAATGAGGACATTATTGAAGCCTGCGTGCGGCAGGTACTGGCCATTCTCGAACGACGAACCGATCGCTGATCATGGAAACACCTTATGTAAACAAGCTCCGTATCGCATCTGTGCATCTGGATGCCGGTTCGCCGCTCGCTGTGGCCAGTTCCGTGCTGCAATCGCTGGCGGGCGGTATTTTTGAGCTGCCTATCAACCCGGAGCAATACCAGCGGACCTTCAAGATCAAACACATCTGCCCACCCGAACTAGGGGCCAGCGACCAGGGCAAAGTGTCTCAGTTCAGCCAGGTCGAACCCGAAGTGCTGGACTTGAAATTCACGATCGACGGTACGGGCGTAGTGCCGGTGGAGCAGCCCGCCATCGACGCCGTTTCGCAGGCATTTATTGCGGGAGGACCCGATGCGCAGATCGCATTTGTGACCGCCAAACTGGCCCAGTTGCAGCTCGTGGTGTATGGCATCCAGAGTGAGGCGCACCGGCCGCCGTTTATCGTGGTAAACTGGGGCAAGCTCGTTTTTATGGGTGTTTTGCAGGATATGACGCAGACTTTCACGCTCTTTCACCGCTCGGGGCTGCCCTTGCGGGTAGAAGTGAACCTCAAACTCCTCGAATTCAAAATGCCCAACATTGCCGCGGCGGCGATGTCGCTGCTGTCGCCCGATCTGACGAGGCAACGCACTGTGAAAGCGAGCGATAACCTGTTGACGCTCTGTGAGGAAATTTACGAAACGCCGGACTATTATCTGGAAGTAGCGAAAGCTAACGGGCTGACGAACTTCCGGAAGATCCGCGCAGGCACCGAGTTGATTTTCCCACCCCTGGCAGACTGATCTTTTATTTCGAACCATTTAAATCGCACCCGATGAGCTTAGTAGACGCAGCAAAATCGGCTATTGGAAAGGCCGCCGGAGAGCCTACACACACCGTGAGCATTACCGTGCTGATGGACGGTAAAAATGTGACGCAAAAGCCCGGTGGCCTCTCATCACTCTCCATTTACAACGAAGTGAACCGCATTCCGACCGCAAAGCTGGTTGTCACTGACGGCGATGTGGCCAAAGGTTCATTCAAAAAAAGCGGCTCCGCGGATTTTGTGCCGGGCAAGAAAGCAGACATCCAGCTGGGTTATCAGAATAAAACCGAATCCATTTTCAAAGGCATCGTCATCCGGCATGCGATCAATGCCTATCCCGGCAAAGCGTCGGTGATGGAGCTGGAATGTAAAGATCCGGCGGTGCGGATGACGATGGTACGTCAGAGCCGCTACTATCAGAAGAAAAAGGACAAGGATGTGTTCCGGGAGTTGATTGAAAATTATAAAGACAGCGATGTCAAGGCCGGAAAACTGGCGGATACCGATTTTGAGCACCCGGGGCTGGTCCAGTACAATTGCACCGACTGGGATTTTCTGGTACTGCGGGCAGAGGCCAACGGGCTCGTGGTGGTGGTCGACAATGGTACGATCCACGTCATCAAGCCTGAAAAAGCTTCGAAAGCGGACCACACCGTAACCTGGGGACAGGAGATCATCAATTTTGAAGCCGAAATGGACACCCGTACCCACTATCCCGATGTCACCGCCGCGACCTGGGACCATACCCAGCAAAAAGTGTTGAAGGAAGAAGGTTCCGGAAATGCAGGAGGAGGAGCAGGAGGGCTCGGAGGGCTGGGTGGCGCTGTCGCCGGGGCGGTTTCAGCCGTGGCCGATGCGGTGGGGCTGGATCTCGGACTGGAAGACGACAAGCACCATTTTCCGGATGTACTTTTCAAAAAACAGAAGCCGGTACTCTTTCACGGCGGTGCTGTGGAGGGTAAGGAGCTCAGCAGTTGGGCGAAGGCATGCAAGGCACGGGCCGAGCTTTCGCAGGTGCGCGGTCGGGTACGTGTGCGCGGGAAGAATTTCAAAACAGCCCAGACCATGGAGCTGAAAAAGGCGGCCAGCCGGTTCAATGGAGCGCATTTCATGACGGGGATCTTTCACCAGGTTTTCGCCGGCACCTGGCAGACGGACATCCAGTTCGGACTATCCGTGAAAACCCTGGGCGAAACAGCACAGCATCTGGCCGCCCCCCAGGCTGGCGGGCTATATGCAGCCGTACAGGGCTTGCAGATCGGGACAGTGACCAAGCTGGAAAGTGATCAGGAGCCCGGGGAAGGCCGGGTGAAAGTGCAGATACCCTGGGTAGGAGAGCAGAAAGGAAGCAACAAGGAAGGGGTTTGGGCGCGGATGGCAGTACCCACCGCCGGTAAGGAACGCGGATTCCTGTTCCGGCCCGAAGTGAACGACGAAGTGATACTCGGCTTTGTCAACAACGACCCCAATGATGCAGTCATCCTCGGCTCGGCATATAGTTCCAATAACAAAGCACCGGTACCGGCCTCCAAAGACAATTTTAAGAAGGGGATTTTTGCCAAAAACGGTATGAAGGTCGTGTTCGACGACGACCAGAAAAGCATTGAAATGACCACCAAGGAAGGCTATTCGGTGAAGGTGAATGAAAAGGATGGCCAGGTGGAAATCCGGCACAAGCAGCAGCAGACTTTCATCAAACTGACTTCGTCGGGTATAGAATTCGGCAGTGCGGGCGATATCGTCATCAATGCTGTCGGGAAAGTGAAGATAAAAGGGGCCGAAGTCAGACTTAACGACCCCGTTTAAAAATTTAACCAAAAAAGGAAATGCCAGCAAATCCGGCCGCCCGCCTGAACGATATGCACCAATGCCCCGCGCCCATGGAATCGGGTACGGGAACGCACGTGGGCGGGACCATTGTGGTAACCGGCCTGCGAACGGTGTTCGTCAATGGCTTGCAGGCCGCCACGGCGCAGGATCAGTGCGTTTGTCCCGGAAGTCCGAATGTGATCGCCAAAGGGTCGGGGACAGTCTTTTTCAATGGCAAACCGGCGGCCCGGCAGACGGACAGTACCGCACACGGGGGCAAGATAGCCTCCGGTTCGCCCAATGTATTTATCGGAGATTGAAAACACATGTATATGGAAACCAATGCATTATATGCCTCGCCTGAGCGCAAGAGCTTTCTGGGAACCGGCTGGGCCTTTCCACCCGAATTTTCAAAAGAAGGATGCGGCGCATTGACCGTGTCCGATGAAACGGACATCTGGCAGAGCCTGGAAATCCTTTTCAGCACCAGCCTGAGAGAGCGGCGCATTACGCCGGATTACGGATGCAGTCTGGAAAACTTCGTATTCGCGGCCATTAACACCTCGCTTTTGTCGCTGCTGGAAGAAATGCTGAAAGAGGCTATCCAGATCCACGAACCACGTATCAAACTGGAACGGCTCGACATCACCGTCAACGAGTCCGAAGGCAGGCTGGACATCCTGGTAAGCTATACGATCCGCAGCACCAACACCCGCTTTAACAAAGTATATCCCTATTACTACCAGGAGGGCACCAATGTTGATCTTTAAAACATAAGACCATGGGCATAACCGACAATTCCATTCACCCGCTCGAACGAAATGGTACCACCCAGCGGGAGCGGCTATTGAAAGCCCTCATCCCCGGGTCGCTGGTGCTCGACGATCGCAACATGGCGGATCTGCTGTCCTTTTCCGGGACTTATGCCAAACAGATCCGCTTCTGGAATGCCGGCAACCAGCCCGACGGCGATTGGACCTGCTTCTGGACGGCCGACGCCACCTCGTTGCTCGCAATGATCGCCGCCACGGACCTGGATGAATACCGGGTCGGCTACCGTCATGCGGAGCTGGCGTTTATCAGGGCATGCAAGGCCGAGAAGCAGGCGGAGGAAACAACCATCTGCGGAAAGGCGTCGGCCCATTTCCTGCCTTGTCTCACTGTGAAGATCTACGACCTGGCGGTCAGGATCGCGGGGATATGCCAAACACTGCCCGATTCCCATCCGCTAAAAACGGAAACCAGATCCCTGATCCGCGAAAAACTGGGTTTCAATGGCCAGCTGAACGGCGGCACGCCGCTGGAAAGCCTGGTCCGGTACCACAAGACGGTCAATGAGGTGTTGAAAAAGAATAAAAAGGCCGGTGATCCGAAAACGGGTGAAAAGCCGGGTGCCGACAGGCCGGAGCCGTTGGAAGAGCTCATCGACGGCTACGGGTTCTGCTTTGCCGAAACAACCTGCGCACAGGCATGGGGCCTCACCGTGGATGACTTCAATTGCATCGATTTCCATCCCGAGCTCACGGCCGACGACCGCGACGCGCTCTGGCAGCTTTTTCTTACATTATTCAAAATACTCACGCTGATCGTCAGCAAGGCTAAAAAAGCTTTTCAACAAGCCCTGAACGGCCGCAGCGATCACCCGCCGCATATCGCACTGTTCCTGGCCTTCACCTTGCTGTTCCGCCGGTACCATCAGGCGGATATGAATGCCCTGGCCGACCGGCATCTGGTCTACTACTACCGCGATGTGCTGCGTTTGCAGGAGCGCGGTGCTATTCCGGATAAGGTGCATATCGTTTTTCAACTAGCCGGGAATGCCGCCGCCTACCGCCTCGAAAAAGATACTTTACTGTCGGGTGGAAAGGACGCAAAAGGACTTGATCTGTTGTACGCGCTCACGGATGAAATGGTTGTGAACCAGGCTGCATTGATCGAAAAGCAGAGCCTGTATTTTCTCAGAGCCGAGGGGAAAGTGATCCCGGTTGCATTACCTGCCGCGGATCGTAAAGACGGTCTGTCGATTGCCTATGACAAACGAAGCAAGGCATGGCATCCATTGTCGGGGAAAAGTCTGTTCCGAAAACTGGCTGTCCGGGACCGGCTGCTGCGGTTGGCATCGAAGCGGAATGGAAGGGTTGAGGACGAAGCGCAAAAAACAGCCGATAACCTCGAAGCGATCGTCGCGAACCCGGGGCTCATCATTGCCACTCCCGAACTGTGGCTGGGCAAAGGCGGGAGACGGAGGATCATGATTACCATTCATGGCTGTGAAGACCTGGACATACTCTCGCATTTCTACACCGAAATCAGTACGGACGAAGGAGTTGTGCGACTCGATAACCGCCGGTCGTCCAGCCTCCGTTTTCGTGAAAAGGAAAACAGTTCGGAATACCGTACCAGTCCCGGCAAGCCGATCGAATGGCAGATCAGCATGCTCGACTCGGAAGCATCTGTTGCCCCTCTTCCTGGTGATCCCGATCCTGAGCTCGGAAAGCAGCCTTTCATCCGGCTCCGGCTGATCGATGGTGAAGATTATGAAAAAGTTTCGAAGGTAACATACAGCGGCATTCAGGTACAAACCTTCAATTCCGGCCTCCGCGACCTTACCTTGCAGCTGGGAGGTACCCAGTATCTGCCGTCGTCGGAGATCCCGCTCATCGGCTCTACCATCGCGCAGGAGCTTTCGCTCTATATTACATCCCCTGAGATCTCTCTCAAAACCTTCTCCGGTGCCGACGCTTTTACACTGAGCGGCCTGGAAAACGACGAGCGCAGTCATGGAGCGATCACATTCGGAGCACATGATTTCCTGGCAAAAAAGAAACTCGACACGCCCGCAGGCGCGGGGGACCTGTTTTACTCCCCAGTCTCGAAATTTTCATTCCTGAAAACAAAAATCACCATCCCGGAATCGAATAACGAGCGGAAACCGATCACCATCTACAAGCTCCCGGGCGAACATATTACATTGTCCTATACCTCCGCCGGCGTCGAACTGAAGCCAGGTGGCGGAAGAAAATCGGGCTTGTACCACCAGGACTTTTTCGGAGGCTATGCGGCTGTGAGGGACAATGCGTTTCTGCCAGGCCATCCGATGCCCGAGCCCGACCCGCTGATCACCATCGATACGCGCCGGGGCGGTGCCGGAGGTTCGGCTGCTCAGCGGACAGACACAGACGGAAATCTGCGGCTCGGTTTTGAAAACCTGTTGCCCGGACAAACCGTATCCATGCTTTTTCAATGCACTGAAGGAACGGGTAATCCCGACCATATTGCACCGGACGAGATCGTGTGGTCGTATTTGCGGTCCAACGAATGGGTACGCATTCCCGCCACTTTTATACTCACCGACGAAACGCTCGGTCTCCGCCAGACCGGTATCACCCGCATTCAGGTTCCTTCCGATATCAACAACGGCAACACCCTGGCCCTTGGCCGCGATGGCCGGAAAGACCTGTACTGGCTCATGGCCTCGGCTGCGGAAGATCCCGCCCGGAACATTTTTGTGGATGCCCTGCCGATGCTGCGTGATATTGATGTGCAGGCGGCGACGGCGGTGTTCGTGAACGAGTCCGGTAACGACCTGATTCATCTCGAAAAAGGCTTGCCGGAAGAATCCATCACCCAGCTGCGGTTCCAGGATCCGGTGATATCTGCGGTCCGGCAGCCCCAGGCATCGTTTGGTGGCCGGTATGCCGAATCAGGGGATGCGCAGGGCTATTACCGGCGTATCCATGAGCGGCTGCGGCACAGGCAACGGGCTGTAACGGTATGGGACTACGAGCGGATCGCGCTGGAACAGTTTCCGAAAATTGCCCTGGCCAAATGCCTTCCGCACACGCGCGACACGGACATTCGCAGGCCGGGATACGTGACCGTGGGTGTGATCCCGTACCCGGGCAACATGACGGGCGACCGGATCTATTACCCGACATTCAATGCCGGCGACCTCGAATCCTTCGAGCAGTATCTCAACCGCCATAATTCATTTTTCGTGAGCGGGCAGGGCGGAGGCGTGGCTTGTTGCTGCGGCGATGGATGCGGTTGCGATGGCCACGGGACTTTACTGGTACGCAATGCGATCTTCGAGCCGGTCAGGCTGCGTGTCTGTGTACGGTTCAGGGCAGGGCGAGATATTGCCTGGTATAAAAAGCAGCTCAATGAAGACCTCAAATCGTTTCTGGCACCGTGGGCTACTGATTTGGAGCGGCCTATCACATTCGGCGCCAGGATCGAGGCCATGGAGCTGCTGCGTTTCCTGGAAAATCTGGACTACGTAGATGTGATCATGGATCTAAAATTCAAGCATTTTCCCGGCCGGACTATCTCTGAGCTGGCGGAAGCCACCATTGATTTCGAAGAAACCGGCACCATCGAGCCCTTTACGTCCCGTTCCGTGCTGACGACCTACCTGGATGTGCTCAACGAAGACAATCCCAATGTGACAGACCATGACATTCAGGTTGTGGAGGATGATGCCTGTTGCGCAGGCTGCAATTAACAATGAACCAAAGACATGGCTAATTCTCTGACCATTCCCCCCAAACTCAGCTACCCGCCCGTGATGGACTACGGTCTGTTGCGGCGCGAAGGCCTGCGGCACCTCGAACGGCTCGGCTCCTCGATCTGGACCGACTTCAACAGCCATGACCCGGGCGTGACGATCCTGGAAGTGCTTTGTTATGCACTCACCGACCTGGGATATCGTTCGCAGCTGCCTGCTACCGATCTGTTTGCACCGGCGGACATTTCGCGCAAACCGTTTTTTACCGCAGCCGAAATACTGCCGAATGCGCCCGTCACCGCGCATGACTTCCGGAAGCTGCTGATCGACATCGACGGCGTGAAAAATGCCTGGCTGGAAGCGGATAAGGCCAAAACACCTGTTTTTCAATACGATCTCAACAATGCGGCGCCGGTCGACCTGGTCGCTGAGCCCGGATTTTCGGAGTACCTGCGGAACTTTACCGACGCGGCCCCTGCCACGATCGAGATAGGCTGGTCGGCGGACGCCAAAAACCTTTGGAATGCCATCGAACTGGCGGTAAAGGCCAAGGCAAAACACGAAGAGATCCATGCGCTGGCCGATAAATTCTATGCGGGATGCTGCATTGAAACCGCGACGGGTAAATTACCCGATTCGACTAGTTTGTACAGTAAGTCGCTGATCCTCTTTTTGGTAGCTACCCGCTTCGGGGAGGTTCGTTCGGATGTATTGGCGCGGATGAATGCGGAAGACCCCGATGAGCAGCAGGAAGCATTCGGCTTGCTGGCGGGGCTGGGGCAGCTTAGAAAAGCGTTGGATGCATTCAGTGCCAATGGGGACAAAACCGCCATAGACAATGCCTATGCCCAGATACTGCTGCATCCTGATTGGATCGACGAGGCAATGGCTACGTTCGCAACCTCGGTGCTGCTCAAACACCGGCTGGTCACGGCACCCGCCGGCGCTGCGGATATCAAGTACCCTGTTTTCAATCCCAGGGGCATTTACAGGATCTTTTTGCAACTGGACGAGGACCGGGAGGCCGATCAGGACAGGATACGGAAGGAAGCCTGGCAGCGCCTGCATGCCAATCGTGCATTTTGTGAAGATTTTGGCAAAATACGGATCGTAGAAAACGTAGCGATCGGCGTACAGACGAAGATTGATATCGCAACCGATGCGGAGGTGACCGGGGTTTTTGCGGAAATACTGTTTGCCATCGAGACTTTCCTTTCCCCCGCCGTGCAAATGTATAGTTTGCAAGAAATGATGGACCGCCATGCGCAGTTCACATTCAGCACCGATGACCTGATCAGTTTAAGTGAAGCCGGAATGCCCGACGAACTGGTGCTCGCATTGGAGCCATTGATCGGAAAAACCAGCACGGGTAAAAAGCAATGGGAGCAGGCGCTGGTTGAATCCATCGGAGCGGAAGCAGTTTCGGATTATGAGTCCCTGCTGTTTAGGAATGTCGGCAAGCGTTACGAGTCGCACCCGGTGTTTCAGGGACCATTGCTAACGCATGGATTCATCGACGATGCCGAACTGGAAGTGGCATCCTGGCGACGGACGGTGTACCGGTCGGACCTTTTCAGAGAGATCGCCCGGGTTCACAATGTCGTGAAGGTTGGAGAATTGAAAGTTCGTAAATGCCCTGCCGATGATGAAAATCCCGCGACAGTGGAAAGTGAATGGTGCCTGTCGTTCGATTGCGAATGTCAGCCTGCATTGGAACTGGATTTCCTGACCGGTACCGAAAACAGTTGCTCCGAATTTCATTTTACAAAAAACGGAAACCCGGTAGTACTGACCGATTCAATGAAATACGAGGTTTTCGACCGGTTGCTACGCCTGCGCGGGCAATATGCAAAAATTGATCATACCGGTCGCCTCGATCTCCCCGTGCCCGCGGGTACGCTTCGCGACGACCTGGCCGAATATACCAGCATCCAGGAGGAATTCCCGAGGACTTATCATGTGGGAAGGGAGGGTATTTCACGTTCGGAAACACCCCGGCGCCAGGCCCAGGCGAAGCAGCTGAAAGGCTACCTAATGTTTTTTGACCAGATTTTAGCCAATTATCTCCAACAATTGAACCAGGTCCGGGAGCTGCTGGCCCTCGATGGAGATCTGTCGCAACCGGCATGCTATCAGCCGCTTTATGACGTGCCCAATGTGCAAGCCCTGTTTCAGGCGCTCGACCCGGGAGAGAACTGGGACGCATTCAAAGGCGATACCGATAACGGCTATATGCGTGCGCTGAAAGCATTGACAGAAGGCGGCGGAATCACACAGTCGATGCGCAAAAACCGGATAATTGATCACCTGCTGGCCCGCTTCGGAGAGCAGTTCAACGACTATGTGCTGGAACTGTTCCGGATCGAACGGCCCATTGATGATGACACCGACGATAGCAGCGAAGCCGGCGACTGGCTGGAAGACAAGCAACGTTTGCTTCAAAACCTGGCCCTGCTTGGCGGCAGGCGCGGTTGCGCATTCGATTACCGCGCAGAAGTGCTGGAAGACAACCGGCATTTCTGGGATTCCGTCAATGTGGAAGGCTTCAAACGGCGCGTCATGGCCCAGCTGGGCGTGGCCGACTGGTCGAGACGGACCATTTCGGGTTCTCCGCAGTTTACCGTGGAGGTGAGGAGTGAAATGTTTGAAAAAACGAGGCGCTACCGGTTTAGCGTCAGGCCGGAGGATGGCGGGGGAGGCCTGCTGTTCAGTAAGGCTAGTTACAGCCAGGCGTCCGCCGCGCAAAAGGCCGGCAATGCGTTCCTGAACATATCTGCCTATGCCGAACTGTACGACATTTTTGACAATGACAGGGGACTTTGGTTTGTCGGTTTTTGGGACAGTGACGCCGGAAGCGACCGGGATATGGACAATGCGCGTCTGATTTCCGAACCGTTCCGTTCCAATGAAGATGCCAGGAAGCGGCTCGCGGAGATCCTTAAACTCGTAAACAGGGAGCGTCAGAATGATAGTTTTCATGTGGTCGAGCATTTGCTGCTGAGACCGGAAGACGAATTTTACCACCTCCTGAAACCGGATGTCAACGGCCCCATGCCATTGGCGGCAGATGGTTATTCATTCCGCTGTACGATCACCGTCCCTGCCTGGGGCGACCGCTTCAATGAGGAAACGCGCTACCACCGCTTCCGGCAGATCGTCAGGGCCGAACTGCCCGCTCACATTCTGCCCCGGTTTGTGCCACTGGATCGTAAACAGATGCTGGATTTCGAAAGCATTTATTACCAATGGCTTGTCGAGAAAACCAGGGAGGTCTCAGACCCCTTCGATCTGCGAAAAGCCAGCAATGACCTCATTGATCTTTTGAACCAATATTAACCATCGAGCCATGCAAACGCAACCATCGGAAAAGGTCAATGTATGCATTCACGGTCATGGTATCGTGTGCGGGCTGACGGCGCAGGTAGGGGAGAACTGCGATGTGATCGTGGGGGCCGGTACCGCCATTGCACCGGATGGCAGGCTCATGGAGCTGCATGCGCACCGGTTCAGGTACTATCTCAAACAGCCCTCGAAGGCCGTGCTCGAATACTTTCCGCATCTGCCGGATTCCGGCGGACGTATAAACCGGCCCGTTCTCGAACTATGCGACGCCGGCCGGTTCGACATTAAAACCATGGACCCGCTCAAACCGCAAAGCCCGGAAGACCTGCCCACGCACGACCTGCTGAACGACAAGATATTGGTCGTCCTCGCGCCGGAACCGGGTTCGGAGCGTTATTTTGTGCTTGTGAGTCCATCGGAACTATTGAAAAGGGATGAAAAGCTGCGGAAACAGGTAGAACAACTTGCGAGGGAGGAAGCCGTAGATCAGGCGCAGGGAATATTCAGAAAGCCGAAAGAGGCGGTGCATTACCCACCCCAGGTGATTGATGCGGTACTGCGGCCCTATTTGCAGCTCAGCGAAGTGGTGATTCCCCGGTTTGGATACAAAAAACTGGCAACGATCAGCAACGGACAGCCATTCGGGCCAGCCAATTTTCAGAACCCGTTTTTGAAAGTCAATAAGTTCGCCGATATCTTTTATGAATACAAAGCCATTCTCGACGACCTGGTGCCGGAGTTCTGCAACGCATTGGAAAAGCTCCACACCCTGTACGGTGCAAGCCTTACTCACAAGGGGGCCGGATACTGGGGTAAATACCGCAAGATCCTGGTCCGTAAATGGCAGGTGTTCCTGGAAGAGGGTGAGCATTTGTACTATATCCAATACTTTTACGACTGGCTGACCGACCTGGTCAAGGCTTATGACGAGCTGCGGGTGCATTTGTCGGCGTTCACCGGGGCCTGTCATTGTGATGGGGAAGAGATTAAAACAGATCGGTTTACATTGCTCAGGCTGGGGCCGGTGCTGGGTGCGCAAAGCAGCTACACGCCCCTTCCGTTCCGCGATTACTTTCAACCGCCGCTCATCGACGGGGGGAATGCGGAACGCTGGAATGAGATCCGTTTCCTGCATTGGCGGCTGATGATGATGATCTGGACTTTCGATCTGCCTTTCCTGCGGCTCGATGAGCTCGTGCTCCGCCGTGAGCGATACCTGGTCCCCGCTCAGGAATTTGAAGACTCCACCAATTACCTGGAAACAACAAATACTGTCGATCAGCCGGGTGAAGCGCCCGGTACGGTCAATTTCGCGGATCTGCCCATTAAGTTCACACCAGGGCAGACGCCGGATTCGGAATTGGGCCGGCAGGCGATACCTTACTACTATCCGCTGGATGCCGACAGTCCGTTTTCGCTGCACCTGTACTGGAACTACCGCGTCACCCAGATGAAGCAAACGCGTCATCTGCGGTCCTATAATGCATTCAAAACCAGCGATTCGTATGTGTCGCAGGGTGCAGGCCGGTACCATACCGACTCTTTGTATCCTTTGGCATTCCATCTGCGGGAATACCCGTTCCTGAGAGTCGAGGGGCATGTCGGAAAGCTGTTTGACACCACTGTTACCGTGAGCGATATTGTCGCCACGACGCAACGCGATCATATCGTGTTAGGGGTGATCGCGATATCGACGGCGGAGGTTAAGGATTATGTCAATAAAAAGCCAGCCAGTGCGGCCCGTCCGCCCGGACAGGGAATGGAGCACGTGGGCGGGTTAGCGCAAGGGCAGGCGCTCGTGCTCGTGTATGCGGATGCCGACGAGCAGATCGAGCTCAGTGAATGTAAAAAAGACACGGTACCGGAGGTCGCTGCCAAAACCATTGTTGCAGATTTTACGATTCCCTATTTATCCCGGAGATAAGTCGCCATGCATGTGATCCAACATCTTCGTATCGAGGCGGTTGTGTCGGACAGGTCGTCTGTTCCCGCTATCCAGGACGACTTGGGCCGATGGTGCCGATCGGAGGCATTCTGGCAGCGGTTGTCCGACCGGCTCGACGAGCTGGTGCCGGAAGGTGTGGTTTTACATTTGCCGAAAATTGAAATGGAGATCAGGGCCATTGACCGGGAGCATTTCCTGGCTGAACTTTTTGAGCAGCTGATCAACGAAGTAACGCGGGCGTTGGGAGAACAGACACCCGTCACAGCCGAGGCACATTGGCGTCGGGTCGCATTGTTTTTTCTTGCGCGCGGATATTTGCCCGCAGGTACGGGTTACGCGGATGCGCCCCGCGTGCAGCTGTTCCTCGAAAATCTCGCCATGATTCCGGATCCGGTATTTCAATCCATGTTGCTCGATGAGCTGCCCGGAAAGCCGCAAATGATCATACGTCTGCAACAGTTTGTGGGTGAGGATATTATAAGAAGAATTTTACTGATCCAGTTGCTCGGTCGGCAGGATATCGAAGTCCCTCTTGAATACATCAGGAGGTTTTTTGAGATCAATCATGAAATATCTCAGGCAAATGGAATAACGCTGCAAAAGCTAGAAAGCCTTGTTTGGACCTATCTCGTGACACACCGGTTACGAGATGTATTTGCGGACCAGGAGGTTTTGAACAACACTTTGAAACACCTCATCGAGGCACCGGTAACGGAGCGCAGACACCGCGAGGGCGGAGATGAATCCACTTCGCAGGACCATCAAACCCTTTTTTATGTCCGGAATGCCGGCATTGTAGTGCTTGCTCCATTCTTCCCGCAGCTTTTCAGGGCGTTGGAATGGGTGGAAAATGACCAATGGAAAAATGAAAGGGCACTGAGCCTGGCCGTGCGGCTGATCGGGCATATTTGTTCAGGTACCGAGAAAGACCGGGAATACAACTGGGTACTGGCCAAGATCCTGTGCGGCGTATCGCCCGAAACGGTGATCGATATGGAGTTTCCGCTACCGAAGGAAGCCATCGCGCTGTCGGTACAAATGATGGAAGCGGTTATTGAGCAATGGAAAGTATTGAAATCGACGACGCCCGATGGCCTGCGTGAGCTTTTTATTCATCGGGAGGGGAAGCTGAGCGCCGACGAGGAGGGCACCGGCTGGCGGCTTCGGGTAGAGAAGAAAAGTCAGGATGTGCTCCTGGAACGATTGCCCTGGGGGATTTCGGTGATCCGGCTGCCCTGGATGGAAACAATGCTGCTGGTGGAATGGTAACCTAAACGACAAACTATGATGGCTGTTCAGACCAAATCCAACGCCGGTCCACGGTGGAAAGACCCGCTCTTTTCACAAGCGGTGAATACCATGTTAAACACGATAGACGATCATCCCGACGGCGGCAATCTGCTCAGTCTGATGGAAATACTGCGTGAGCTGCATCCCGAGTACGGCCGGCTGAACAATCCGGACGACGATCCTTTTGAAACGCTTATCCTGACTTTACGCGCCCGTGCAGGTTCCATGAACGAATATACCGGCGCCGAATGGGTCGGGAAGGTGCATGCCATTACCCGAGCCCCGAGACGGTTCCCGGATATCAACGGCCGCATGTTCCTGATCGCCGCATTGCTTTCGGAATACCCCGGAATGAACGTTGATCCGGAATGGGGCGAACAGGCCCGCAAACTGGTCTCGCGCCTTGAAACGGAACTGATCACCCTGAAAAGAACGGACTTCCAGGAGTTGTTGACCGACGAAGGACACAAACGCCGCCAGCTTCTCGATGCGCCCGCGGAACCCCCGGCCTGGATCGATCCCGATTCACTGATCAATACCCGCAACCTGAGTGATGCTCCGACGCGACAGGACGCACTTTCGCGGAAGTCATTGGCCCATTATCTTGCCAAGCGGCTGCGGTTTATTTACAATCAGGATGTCGCCAATGGCCAGGCTTTTTTCATGCACATCGATGGTGCCTGGGGATCCGGCAAATCTACATTGCTTGGCTTTTTGCAGGATGCGCTGGAAACGAACGCCCCGGCGAATCCCCGGATCAAATCGGACCAACCTTCACAGGGTGAGTGGATTGTGGTCAATTTCAACGCCTGGGAAAACCAGCGGCTCGACCCGCCCTGGTGGTTCCTGCTGAAAGCATTGCACCGGCAGGCCATGCGTGCATTGTGGAAGCGCGACTTCCGCCGCTGGCTCGGCGTAGGCCTTACCGAGCGGCTGTGGCGGCTCAATCCCGGCGGCCGGAACCTGCAATTATCCGTGGTCGCATTCTTTATTTTTCTGTATGCCCGCTACTTCGGCGTCACCTCTGAAAAAACACTGAAAGAGTTGCCGCTGGTGCAAACCCTCACTTTTCTACTCTTTATCGGTTCCATTGCCAAGACGATCGGTTCGATGCTCTTGTCCGGGTCGGCTCGGGCGGCGCAGGCTTTTGTGGATGAAAACAGCTCGGACCCTATGAACCGGCTTACCCGACATTTCAACAAACTGATCACCGAGATCGGCTATCCGGTCGCAATTTTCATCGACGACCTCGACCGGTGCAATAAAGAGTATGGGGTCAAACTCCTGGAAGGCTTGCAGACCATTTACAAGAATGCGCCTGTGGTGTACGTGATCGCGGCCGATCGTAAATGGCTGAGCACCATGTATGAAAGCCAATACAGCCTTTTCGCACCGGCGATCATGAAGCCGGCCAAGCCGTTTGGCCTGGTGTTCCTGGATAAAATATTCCAATGGATTGTAGAGCTGCCGGAGATTTCGGCGGTGCAAAAGAAAGTGTACTGGGATTCATTGCTGAATATCGGCAGGCCTGACACGCAGGAGGAACAGCAGCATATCGAACAGAAAATCCGTACATCCGGCAGCTTACAGGACAAGCTCACGGTGGTAGATGAAACCGATAACCCTGCCGCACGACAGTTTGCCAGGGAAAAAGTGGTGGAATCACTTTCCGTGCAGGAAGAGGAAAGACTGCTGGAACACAAGCTGCAAGGCTTTCTCGGCCTAATCGAGCCCAATCCCAGGGCCATGAAACGACTTTTGAACGATATCAGCACCGCGAAGGCGATGTCGATCCTTTATAACCAGCGCATTGCCGAAGAGCAGCTGGTACTCTGGATGATATTGAAACAGCAATACCCCGATCTGGCCAGGCTCATTTGGGAGGCACCCGATACCCTGCAAGCGATACAAAGCCAGACCGGACTTCCCAAAGCCTACGAAGAACTGCTCGGGAAAGCGGAGGTAATCCAGCTCTTTGAATACGGTACGGGCGACCGCACCATCCGCCTCGATCCGGATTTCATAGCCCGGATGAAATTCCGGAAAACCTGATACAACAATTATGCTTCCACTCCCAAAAATTATGAAACCATGCCAGACAACAACAATCCCGCTACCTATACTTACCGGAATGGCAAGAAGGTCGATTTGTATAAAAAGAGCGACGAATTTGTCGTGAGAACGCCCCTCGTGGGCGGGCTCCCCGGCACAGCCGCGGTCGCTACCGAGCGCGTATCGCCAGCCAGTACCCGCATGAACGTGCCGGCGGCGGAGCTCGAAAGAGCCATGACCGAAAGCCGTGCCGTAGCGCCCACGCATCACGCCTACTATCAAACCCAGACAGACCAGTCCTTCGATATCACCGACCGTATTCTGGTTACGTTCCGGGCGTCCCCTTCCGATGCGGCACTGGATACCTTTGTGAACCGCTATGCGCTCCGGCAACTGGCCCGGTACAGCGATACCGAGTTTTTGTTCCAACTCACCAACGATACTGGCATCAACCCCGTGAAACTGGTGGTGGCGCTTACGGAGGACGAGCCGGATATTGCATTTGCCGAGCATGACCTGAACATGAAAATGCGCAAGTTTGCCATTACGCTGCCGCTGGACCCCAACTACATCCAGCAATGGCACCTGCACACCCACACCGCCACGGGCCCCGACTTCGACCCGCGGAGTTCTGCGCGTTGCGAGGAAGCCTGGCAATTGCTCGACAGCTATGGCCGTCCGGAGGTGGTGATCGGGTTGTCGGATGATGGCTGTAAGCTCGATCACCCGGATTTTGACTCGCCGGGCAAGTTTGCAGGCTGGGGATATTTCCAGGGAAACAGGTTGGTCAAGCAAATCGACGCCGACGCGAACCCTGCGCTGATGCATGTCACAGGGGCCAATCATGGTACCTCTTGTGCGGGTGTCATCGGCGGTGAATGCGACGGTGTTCTCACCGTCGGGGCGGCACCGGGCTGCAAGTTGCTGCCCATTAAGTGGGAGTCCGACGGGCCCTCCCTGTTTATCAGCGACAGCAAGCTTTTTTCGGCATTGAATTATGTCAAAGATAAAGTGGATGTGTTTTCAAATTCCTGGGGAATGTCGCCGGAGTCCAACCATGCCATACAGGTGGTCAACTTCATCGACGAGCTTTCCAAAACGGGCGGACGCCGGGGGAAAGGCATTGTATTCCTGTGGGCAGCGGGCAACGAGAACTGTCCGGTGGTGCATTCAGGCAACGATGATGTGCCCTTTAACGATGGCTGGGCCTTTATTGCCAATGCCTGGCGGTGGGTTGGGGTGGATACGAGCCGGCTATTCGAACACAACCTGGCATCGCTTCCCGGGGTGATGTACATCGCAGCTCTGGCCGGTAATGCCCAGCGAAGCCATTATTCCAACTACGGGACCGGCATTGCCTTATGTGCTCCCAGCAGCAACAGCCATGCATATTTCCGGATGCAGGTGCGCGGGAAAGGTATTGTTACCGCGGACGGCGAAAATCCTTTCCTGACGATGGACTTCGGCGGCACATCCAGCGCCACACCGCTGACGGCAGGCATCGCAGGTCTCGTCATTTCCGCCAACCCGAACCTTACTGCCGCAGAGGTGATCTCCATTTTGAAACAAACCGCCTCCAAAGACCTTAATTTCAGTGACTATGCCAAAACACCGCCTGCCAGTTTCGATGTGAATACCAGCTGGGATATCTCACCGGTGGCCCCTTTCAGCAATGGAGCATTTACCAACACCGGCAGTGCTGACGGTACCTGGAGTCCCTGGTTCGGATTCGGGAAAGTCGATGCGTTCAAAGCGGTACAGAGAGCGATCGGCTCCATTGTCGGGACCTTGTCGGTGCGGATTCAGTCCGCATTGATCAACCCGAATGGCATCGATGACGATAAAGAGGAGGTGACCCTGAAAAACATGGGAGCGCAGGATATTTCTGTTGCCGGGTGGCGTCTGGTGAACCAGTCGGCCGGAATGCAGTCCCTGGCGGGCAACATACCTGCCGGAGGTGTAATGGTGATCCGGCTGGAAAGCGATGATATCGTGCTGAGAAACACCGGTGGCACGCTCGCGCTCCTGGACGACCAGGGGCGGGAAAAGCACAAGGTTTCTTACACCGGTCAGCAAGTGAAAAAAGGGATGCTCACGCTATTCTGATGATACTTTTATGCAGCAATTTGCCCCTAAAAACGGAAAACATGAACACGCGAAGGCGGCTTTGAAGGCCGCCAGGCCATTTTTTCAATCCGGCCCGGTCGTCAATGGGCCGGATAACCGTTATGAGCAGGAGGCAGATGCGCTTGCCGATCGCGTGATGCGAGGCCAGACCGTGCGGCAAGGGCATTCGTTTCGGACTGCTCCGGCGCGGGTTGTGCAACCCAAATGCGCCGTGTGCGGGAAACAGCTGCATGATGAAAATGGCGGGACGATCTGTGCCGAATGCGAAAAGGAAAGGGCGGGGGCCAACGACGGGCAGGAGAGCTTTGGGGAACAAGTCCCGCAATTGGTCATGGAGATCGCCGACCGACCGGGAAAGCCACTAGCCCCGGCTTTGAGACATTGGATGGAGAACCGGCTGTCGGATGACTTCGCAGACGTGGTGATCCACAACGATCCGACGTCGGCCGAAGCAGCATCGGCTATTCACGCGAGGGCCTATACCCTGGGTAACCACATTGTTTTCGGCGACGGCGAGTACCAGCCCGACACCGTGGCCGGAAAATGGCTGTTGGCGCATGAACTGGTGCATGTGAGCCAGCAAAGGCTCATCGGGAAGCATGTTCAGACAAGGCCAGCGAGCGTGGTCGAAAAACTGCGTGACGACAAGGTTGTAAAGGGTGTGGGCACGATCGATACGATCCTCGAAGCGCATATCGACGCGTATCCGGACAAGGCGGAAGTGAAAAAGCTGGCTGCGGGGATCGCTAAAATGAATAAGGGAACGACCGACGACGAGAAGCAGGCATTCATTACGGCATTGCTGGCTATTGCCAAGGATGTCAAGTCGCCGGAGGAGCTGGATTTGGTGACCGATGTGCTCAAAGTATCCGGTCGCTACACTGAAGCAGCGACCCTGGCGGTTGAAAAGAAGCATAACCCGGGAAAAACGGCCTTTTATGACCTTGATTTCTACGAACAAAATCTGAAAGACGGCCTCTCATGGCTGACCGACAGCTATCCCGGCATCCGGAAGTTTCTGGATAGCTGGCTGGGGACTTTTGATCTCTACATTTACGGTCCGCTGATACAGGTCCAGACTTTATATGCGGAAAAGGATTTTGATAAAGTATACAAAAAGACAGTCGAGGACGCTAATAAGCCGGCTGTCTTGAAGGAGAATGAGCGGCTGCTGATCGCGCTGACGGCATTTCGAGAACTCGACCAGGCGAGAAAGGGGCTGTTGACACAATTCAGTAAGATCACATCGTCCAAGGAAAACATTGCCGAAGCATTCGCCGACGATCAAAAGAAATCGATCCTTTTGAAATGGTCGGCCGAGCAACTATCTCCCGAGGCTGATCACCTTTTCCGTGCCATGTTGCCCCGGTTGACAGCCGTGATGAAAAAGGCATCTGCGTACTGGAAGGGTGTCAGCCATGAGTACAGTCTCATTTTTAGCGACAAGATCTATTTTAATTTATATCAGGACCAATTCCGAACGCATAAAGCAGTATTCAGCAGGTATGAAAAGCCATTGCATGCGATTATGCTGGCCGCATTGCAGCTCAGCAGCAAAGGCGATCTGCCGGATGCGAAAACATATGCCCGGCTTAGAAAGACCGCTTCGGGCAAACTATTTGGCCTGATCAACGAGATCAGCATCGACTTCCGGCAAAAGAGCAGGGAGAAAGGAGATAAGGCCGGTCTGATGGACCTGTACGGTATTTTTCTTAGTCTATGGGTCTCAACCCGCCAGATCCTGATCGAAAGCATGGCCTCCGACCAGTCCAAATTGACCAACCAGCAGGTTAAGGAAAGGATCAGGATCGGCAACAACCTCTGGCAGATCGGTGATCTGACGGGCCTTGAAACCATTCGCCAGTTGGGTGTCGAGGTGCTTTTCCCAAAAGAGAAGATTGTTTTCGGGGCCAAACAAGCCCGGTCATTTCTCAGCTATGACGAGCCGTTGCAATGGACGCGTGAGGAATCCAGCGCTGCCCAGATGATTGCTCAGTTTGTAAAGGAAACCACCAAAGTCGACGGCTCGCAGGACCTGGCCGTGCTGATGCATTATTATTACAAATCGGTGCTGCTTAACGAGGAGGAAGCCATTCTCACGCGCCTGCTTCAGGAGCAGGGCGGCGTCACCGATCACAAGGCCGACCTGGGCGCTTACAAGCCGATCCTGGAACAGGAGAAGAAATTACTGAATGAGCAGATACTGAATAACTTCCAGCAGTCACTCGTTCCGATCCGGTTCGTGCTTAAAGGTATCCGGTTTTCGGTAATCGCGAAGGATGCCGCGGAGTTCAACGAGCTGATCAACAATGATCAACGCATTCAGAAGTCCAAGGCGGATCATTTCAAAGGGTTAGGACCCGACCATATTACACTGATATCGCCCGATGTGAACGAACATCTCGCGGCCGGCGGCGTGGTGATCTGGATATTCCCCAATCCGGGAGCGTTTACAAGCCGCATGGAGCAAGTGCTGCCAGGCCTGGTGCCGCCGCCGAACACACCCCTCGAGTACATCGGTAAGCTGGCTGCTTTTTTGAAGAAAGCCCGCGAAGATAAAAAGCCGCAGGACCTTACCAAAGCGCAAAAGAAGCTGGAAACCGAGCCGGAAACGCGGGTCAGAAGGCTTCGCAGGGTGGCATTTTCCCATCACCGCCGTGTGGTGGTGGAGAGTCTGATCAGGGATTTGTGGAGGGGCTTTGAAGACAGTATCGATACCTGGTCGAACCCGCTGAAAGCGATCAGGGAAATGACAATGCTGGCCATTCAGGCGCCCGAGGAGGACGTGCAGCTGCAAATGGCCTGTATCACACTGGAACTGGCCCCCGATATCCATAAAGTGCTCCTGAACCAGTCGGTCGCCTTGGGGATTTTGTCCCGGGATACCGACCGCATTGATGTGATCAGGCGGCTGTTGCCCCATGTAGCCGGTGCCGTATCCATCGAGGATAAGGTGCGGCTGCAGCGCGACGAACTGATGCTCGATTATCCGTCGAGCTGGCACCCCGCCCGTGTGGCGGCGCTTCGCGAGTTACAAATCCGGCTGGTGCCGCGCCTCCGGGCCGTGTACAGTAATGAATGGATGGAAGCGAGCGTAGAAGACCAGACCCTGCGTCATACCCGCAGCCGCCGGCCATTTACGACGAAACTTAGCATTCCTTATGAGGGCAAAATGTACCGAATCGAGAAGGTATCCAGGAGTTTCTGGTTCAGTCCGGCTTCGGAGCTCGATCCGGGGATGATCGCCTGGGAGCAGGGAATGGTCAAAGACATTAACCCGAGTACATTCATCCGCAAAAACGGTGCGCAGGAAACGCCTGTGCCATGGCGGGAACGGAAAGGGGAGGAACTGTTTGTGTACCTGGTCGTGGACCGGTCGGCGAATGTCGAGCGCGTGGTAGTGAAGGACAATGACGATAAAAATATCCATTTTATCCAGAACATCATCGCGATCCATAACAACATGGAAAACCTCCGCGAACTGGGCGAGATCCTGGAAACCGGAGCCGAATGGATGATGGTGGTGGTGTACCTCATACCCGGGGCCGGACAGGCCGTTATGGCCGGGGAATTGGTGGTTGGGGTGCTGCAATTCCTGGCCAGCGGAGAATTCGACGATATCAAAAAGCTGCTCGGGGGCGATGGCGTCAAAATGCTGAGAAGCGGTTATGATAAGGTTTCGGGCATGTTTGAAGCGGATAAGCTGTGGGATTTGTTACTTCATGACCAGGGTACCCTTCCGCCGCTCAGTACGGAGGCCGCTCCACCAGCCGCTTTCAGCAGCGGCCACAAGGAGGGTAAGCTGCGGAAGTTCGTCAAAAGGCTGAAAAAAATTGGAAAGTACATCTATAATGGGTTTCAGCGCCTTAAAACTTCTTTCGACTTCCTGCTGAAACGCCTGAGGCTTTTTGTACTGAAACACCCAACCCTGCATATGCTGATAAGCATGATCGGTCAATACCTCGACATTATCAGGGCGAAAGTGAAATTGACAGCCGATATGCTGGGCGGAGAAGATAAGCCGGAAGCCGGGAGTGTCACTGACTTCGGCGCCCAGGCCAGCCAGATGGTCGGCCATTTACAAACGTTGGAAGTACCGCATAACCTCATTCCGCTGGATGGCCTCGTCGACGTGGTGATCACCCTGGTGTTGAAGAAAATAGCACGTGGTCCGAAGAAGATTATCGTCAAGGGAGTGCGGGAAGTGCTGGAACAGCTGGGAATATATGCCAAAATCACCGGGTATGTGGGAGACCAGCTGAAAGGAACGTTCGTGGATCCCAACAATATCCTCAACGACATCATCGACAAGGAGATCCAACCGGCAGTGCAGACCGCGGGCAATGAATTTGCGACCACTGCCATGGGGATATTGAAAGAAGTGCCAGGTCTGGAAGGTGTGAAGATCGACGGTCTGAAGGGGCCGGCCATTACCAGGGTAGACCCGCCGGACGAATCGGAGGAAGATGACCTGCCCGATATGCAACCCTATCTTTCCCGACAGGAGCCCAACCGGGAACAGACCGGCGAATCGTATCCGATGATCAGGGCGTCACATGGGACACGGATCGATAAAGCAGCGGAAACAGATCTGACCATGCGTTTCGGGCAGGATTTCTCGCACGTCCGCATTCACGCGAACACGGGTATGGACGAAGAGATGGAATCGATCGGGGCGGAGGCGCTTACCTCGGGAAGCCACGTATACCTGAAATCCAACCTGCATATCGACCGGGAGCCCGGACAGAGCATTTTCTACCACGAACTGGCGCATGTGATCCAGCAAACCGGCGCACGCCCCGCATCGGCGCAGCACAACGACTTTCCGGTCAGCGGCAAGGCGGAAGGGGGTATCCGGTCCGAGCCGCAGAGCGAACGGGAGGCGGAAATGTTCGCCAGGGCCGGAAAAGAGGGCGGGGCCGTACCGTCACTTCAGAAAACGTCGCTGCAAGGTTACCAGCCCAAGATCAGTGATGTGGTGATGTTTAAGTTTTTTAAATCGCTATCGGGAGGCGATTACCCCAAACTGACCGATGGCAAAATAACCGACGTAGTGAAGCCGAACGTGTTCGTGGCGTCGCTCGGAGCGAGGCTCAGCCAGCAGGAAACGGCATTTGCCGAACATCTCAATACCGAGCTCAAAGGTAAATTCGGGACATTGGAATTTACACCGGCCATGAAGGACGGGTCGGATGAGATCAAAAGTCTCCTGCAGGGCAAGGACTGGGCATCCTATCAGAAGCTTTTTCTGGACATTGTACGGCGCAGCAAAGTCAGGAAGAAACCCGACAAGAGCAATCCTTCCAAAGAAGAATGGGAAGTAAACATGGTGCGGGTGAAAGCCGGTCTGGAAGAGGCCATTGCGATTCAGACGGGTATTGTCCTGGACATTGATTTTCCGAAATCCACGACGATGGCCAGCCAGTCGATGGGAAAAGTGAAAGTCCGTAGTCTGATCCTGGACCGGATCAGCCTCAATGCCGGCCTTTGGGAGAAGCTGGTCAAAAACACCTTCGTTGCGGGGAAGAATACATTGGGTTTCAAGACCAAATACACCGATGCCAAGCTGAAAGAATACAAGGATGGGGCCAAATACCTGATCGAGAAACTGGAACCCATCCGGATTTTTACGGGTAAAGGTTTCAGTTTCTCCAATTACCTCGCCCGTAATATCGAAAACCACGTTTTTCCTGACCTTAACGAGCTCCACACCGGTTCGCAATCCGATCCGATCCCGATCTACTGGTACAAGAACATCAGTGACTATCCGCGGAGTATTAAGCTGGCCGGCAAGATGTACAGCATGCGGAATCTTACAAAAATCGATTATAAAGGGGAAAAAATACAGGTCGGGGTGAGTGAAAAATACATTACCAAGGCTGCGGGCGGCGTGAATTCCAAACAGAACGCCACTGTCCTTCAACGGGGCACAACCAGCGGCCGCGACACTGCGATGACCAAGACATACAGGCTGGCATTGGAAAATCTGAGTTATCCATGGAAAAACGAGGACGTCGACCACGTGAAAGACCTTGGTTTCGGGGGGGACGATGTGTACGAAAACTTCTGGCCGCTGAATAGCTATGTGAACCGGACGCCATTCAGAGACCAATGGCTGATGCGGTACAAGGTGGAATACAAGGAAGGAAAAGACCACAAGGTGGATAGTTTGAAAGAATTGAGAGATAAGTGGTTTATCATCAAGGGGTATCGCCTGCGTCCTGAATCGCCGGGCGGCAGGTGGACACAAAAATAGAAATCGACATGGAGGCAAAGCGCATTGAAGATGGGATGATCAGGGCTGTTGCATGCTCGCCCGACGGGAAGTTGATTGCAACTGCGGGTAGTGCGGGAGTGGCTTTGCTGGCGGCGGACACAATGGAAATTGCACATACTTTTCCAACACCCGAAACCGCAGAATGCCTGGCCTTTTCGCCCGATAGTAACCGCGTTTGCGTGGGCTTGCGCGGGGGGAAAGTGATCATAACGGATGTATCGGGCCGACCCGTTAAAACGATTGCCACGAAGGCGCCGGGATTTGTCACCGTCGCCTGGTCGCCCGACGGTAAGCATATATGCCTGGGCCAGTACGAACCCATTCTGACGCTCATTGATACCAGGAACTGGAAAAGTCAGGCATTGGACCCCGGCGTGTACGACGACAGCGGCAGAACGGCCGTGCGGTTCGAAACGGACGGAGAATCGATCCTGAGCACTGCCGGAAACCAGCTGATGCGATGGCAAAAAGCGGGAGCCCGGTACGTAGCCGAGCCGGTTCTCCATGCAGCACACGACGGGCGGTTTACGGAGCTCGTGCCGGGGCCGGATGGTTCATTCGCGGTGCTGGAAGATACCGAGCCGGCATGCTACCTGCACCAATGGCGTCCCGCGGCGGGCGAAACGACAAAGGCGGTGAAGTTGCCCGATTACTTTTCCAAACTGGGTTGGGCCGAAAAGGACCGGTGCTTTGTGGCGGG
The DNA here is from genome assembly GCA_965649915.1 of uncultured Dyadobacter sp. GTDB lineage: Bacteria > Bacteroidota > Bacteroidia > Cytophagales > Spirosomataceae > Dyadobacter. The sequence continues at coordinate 15,553 of CBFGMV010000013.1, read as the reverse complement.
CGAGCTCGCGGGCAGCAAGCTCGTGTACCGCACGGCCGCGCGGCTCGCGGAAGCGTCGCATACGCCGAAAGACGTCGGTAACTACGCCATCGCCTGCATGGAAGCATTTCCGAGAAGCGGTTTCCTGCTGATCGGTACGCGCAGTGGTTTTTTATTGTATTAAAATAGAAAAAAATGGCTTCCGCATTGAACAACCTCCGAAACTGGCTTGGTATGAAAGACGAAGAAACGGAACCGGCCGCACCTCCGGCCCTCGCACCGGCGCCCGAAGACCAGCCGGGCATGACATTGGCGGACACCGGCAGGGCCCAATCTAATCTTACCCTCGGTCTTGCGCAGGTGAGGCAGGTGCTGGAAGGCAGGCTGCGGGAGCATTTTGGCAAAGGAGCCTTCAAAATGGGTGATATGCAGCTTTATGATGATAACTCTGCGCTGTTTGGTAAACTCAGCGACTGGGAATTGTCGGTGGAGGAGTACCTCACGCTTATGATCGCGCTGGCACCGCACCTGCATCCCAACTTTTACGATTCCATCATCCGGCAGTTCGTGCCCAAAGACAGCGAGTTTCCGGAGTTCGGCGGGAGCAGGGGAGAAGCCTACCGCGGCATGCTGCCAACGGGCGATACGGTGCTGTTTATGCTTGCCGGGCCTGACTTGCCTGCGCGGATGGCGGTACGGCGGCACATCCTGAACGCAGAGAATGTGCTTTTCAAAGAACAGGTGCTGGTGATGGAGGAACCGCCCGCGGGCGAACCCGAGACGAGCGGCAGGCTGATTATTTCCCGCGACTACATCGAACTTTTTACCACCGGGCAGAAGTGGAAGCCCAGGTTTGGCCCCGGATTTCCGGCCCAGCTGATCTCGACGGCCATGGAGTGGCCGGAGCTGGTGCTATCGGACCCATTGCGCGGGGAATTGGAGCAGATTTACAATTGGTTGAAATACAATGCAAAACTAATGGAAGACCCGGCACTGAATGCCCGCCTGAAACCTGGCTACCGAGCCCTGTTTTACGGCCCGCCGGGTACCGGCAAGACGTTGGCGGCAACACTGCTGGGGAAACGCCTGGATCTGGATGTGTACCGGATCGACCTGTCGCAGGTGGTTTCCAAATACATCGGCGAAACGGAAAAAAACCTTCAGACCCTCTTTGAAACAGCCGCTAACAAGCAATGGATCTTGTTTTTTGATGAAGCGGACGCGTTATTCGGTAAGCGCACAGCGGTAGCCAGCTCTCACGACCGCTATGCCAACCAAGAGGTATCCTACCTGCTGCAGCGTATCGAAGACTATCCCGGGCTTGTGATCCTGGCTTCGAATTTTCGAAACAATATGGATGTCGCATTTACCCGGCGCTTCCAGGCCATGGTCAATTTTGTAATGCCGACGGCACACGAACGTACTTTGCTCTGGCGGCAGACATTACCATCCACGATCGGGCTGGCTGCGGACCTGTCGGCCGAAGAACTGGCCGCCAACTTTGAACTCACAGGTGCTTCCATTCTGAACGTAGTGCAGCTGGCAGGGATCCAGGCATTGTCTTCCGGGCAACCATTGAACAAAGCTTTGCTGGTGCAGGAAATCCGGAAGGAGTATGCCAAAGAGGGGCGAACCTTGTGACCTGCCTGGTTACAGCGGGTAGAACAGGCCGGTGATGGAGCCCAGTATCAGGAAAGTGACGATGATCCCCGTCCCGAATATCAGAACGGCCTCTCTTTGAAACCGTATCGGCACCGAGCCGCTACCCGAAATTTGCGAGAGTTCCTTGCGACGCGCATAATGCGCGCAGGCCAGGTGCAGGAAGACGCACAGCACCGACAAGGTGTAATAGGGTATAAAGAATAGCTTTTCGGGGTAATGGACCGCGACACCCGATGCGAAGTAGAAGTCGGTTTCGACGTGCCAGTTATAGCGTGCCATCATCACGGCAGCCACATGATTGATCAGAAACAACGCGAGGTAGATGCCGCTCCAAGTCTGCGCCCTGATGTACAACGGCTGATTCCGGAAGCCTTTCCCGGCAACAAGTCGCAATCCGCTCGCGATCTGAAATGCGACGCTGGCAAGCAGCAGCGCTTCCACGGGCGGAAAGCGGTATACCAATCTGGCATATTTCATTACCGTGATATGCATTGCGGGCCCTCCGAGTGCGAAGAGGTGGTTGGTCAGATGCAAAAGCAGGAATACGGCAATCAGGATACCGCTGATCCGATGGAGTTTTCTGGCAGAGGGAAACATGCGGGCTGGATAATCCGCACTGCCCGGTTCGCGGGCCGGTGTGGAATGGTTTAGGATGGTGAATGCTATTTTTTAGGTGTTTTCTCCGGGTATTCTGGCGTATAGCCGCTCCTTCCGTCTTTGATCAGGAACAGCAGCAGCACCCGGGAAGGTTTGTCTTTCAGGTTGTTGGCTGCAAGGGAATGGATGATGTTCCTTTTCTCAAAAAACATCTGTCCGGTTTTGAAGAGCTCCGGAGCCTTGTGATCCAAGCCTATTTGCACCTCACCTTCAAGCACATAACCGAACAGGTCGCAATCATGCCGGTGGCTTACCGTATCCTGCGCGCCGGGAGCGATGGTGAGCACGGAAGATTCGAGCTTGTATCCTTTCAGGTCCGGATCGGTGAGCCATTCATTACGGACTGTTTCGAACGACAATGGCTCTTTTGAAACAGCGGGTTTGGAAGGAGTGTGATTGTGCTGCGCAAAAGCAGCGGATGCGGAGAAGCACAGCAAAGCAAGCATTGAAAATCTCATGGCAGGTCCGGTTTAAGTGATGCGGGTCAAATATAGTTGTGGGAAGTATACCATAGATAGGCCATTCATTAATAAAGTGGATAGTCCAGATGAAAAAATGAATTCAAAACCGGAATGGCAGCAGCGCAATCGTGCTGTAAATGGCTTTGGTTCAGGATAATTGTGATCAAAGTTTTAGTAACTAATTATTATGACATTAATAATATCGATCATTAATAGTTATGTAGGCAATTATTAAACGGGAATTTAATTGGTAAAATGATTCGTTACTTTTAGCGAAAATGAAATGGATTTCAGTTACATATGAATCTGTTCATTTATACCCCTCCTTGAACATACTAATACACGGTTAAAGGTTTAATTAAAGCAAAGCCCGGATTGCTTCAATGGTAATGTCATTGAAAATATGCGGACCTGCGATTTTATTTATCATGATCCGGATAAATAAATAGTAACAATTAATATAAACGCTAATCCTGTATTGAAGATGCTCAACGCCAATGGCAGTCTCGCCTCAGGTCTCTGGACTTACCGGAGCCTGCTCAACAATCCCGATCTCTCGGTTGATTTCAATGCACTCGAATTCGGAAGGGGAAATCTCCTGATCGAAACAACACCGGACGGCCGGTTGACCGGAAAAATCTATGACACCGGCTGGGAGCTGGAATTGAAAGGTTCCGTCCAGGCTGGAAGCCCGGCTACACTCTGGTTTCAGGGTTCCGGAATCGTCAGCGGATCGCTCTGGATCTATGATTACCTGTGCTATCTCGTGCCGTATATCCCTAACGGTATCAAGCAGGTACCTGCGCTGACAGGCAGTGTGACGCGCGCCATTCCCCACCCCGACGGGCAGGGGGGGACAAGTCCCGCCGGCGTGGTCTGCTCTTTTTATGCCGTGCTGCAACCACCCGTTTCCTGATTCCGATCTCTTTCCAGATGGAGGGGACAGCAGGAACATCGTCCTGTAACTGCGGGAGTGCAGTGCAGGAACAACACGTATCATCTTCTGCCGGAAAGGTGACCACTACTGCCAAAGCGGTACCATCGATTTTAATGAGCGTCCTGATTGCATTCTTTCCGAAATGCCCGTTTTGCTGGGCGGTTTACATGAGTATGTTCGGAAGTGTCGGGCTTGCAAAGCTACCTTATATGGGTTGGCTGTTGCCGGTTTTGATGGTTTTGCTTGCATTTCATCTGATGATGTTATGGAAAAAGACGGCTCAGCATGGCTACGTTCCTTTTGTATTGAGTTTGCTGGGTTCATTGTTGATTATGACAGGCCGTTCCTATTTTCCATTGCAGGAATGGATGCTGGTTGCCGGAATAGCCTGCATTATTTCAGGTTCATTATTGAATAGCTTTTTTCAGATCCGTTTAATTAAAGTATAAATCAAATCTCAACAAAAAAATGTCAAACCAACCTAATCTTCGTGTAAGACGCTCGCTTGTCGAATTGGAAAATGAATATGCAAATGGAAATAAAAAGCCGCTGGAAGATCTTATGCGTGCCTGGAAGGGTATCAAAGCGCTTCCACCGGATGATGAGAAGTCGTTTTTTAAACTGGGCGGTTTCCATGGTGAGCCTTTTCGCGGTGCCGGCTGGGGAAGCAGTGCCTACTGGGGCGGTTATTGCAACCATGGCAACGTTCTGTTTCCGACCTGGCACCGCGTGTACCTGGTTAAACTGGAAGAGGCATTACAGAGCATCGCGGGATGTGAGGAGGTAATGCTGCCTTTCTGGGACGAAACCAGCGACGAGTCGATCAATAATGGAATACCCTGGTCGCTGACCGTGGAAAACTTCGACCTGGATGGTCAGACGATCCCCAACCCGCTGCGTTCGTTTGTTTTTCCAAAAAACATTACGGATTCGATCAACGGCGATAATCCCAATTATTCCAAACCATTAGGTTATGAAACGGTCCGCTATCCATTGTCGGGTCTGGTAGGGACGGCTCAGGACATTGCGAACACCAAAGCGCATAATGCACAGTTCCCGGATTATGCCACCAACGTGGGTATCCTGAACGGCAACGTCAAAAACTGGCTTGGTTCGCATATCACGGTCGATGGTAAAGTGATCCCGACGAATGTCGCCAAAAAATTCAAGGATTGCCTGGAAGCGCCCAATTACACGGTTTTTTCTAACACCACTTCGGCAGGGCAATGGAACTCCGACCGCCAGACGATCGACCCGAATACCGGACAGCCGATCGCAGGCGATCCCTACAAGCTTGTGGTCCCGCTGGAATCGCCACACAACAGCATCCACCTGGCTGTGGGCGGTTGCGATGTCCCGGGCTACGACCGTTCACCGATCGACGGGGCCAATGGCGATATGGGTGAAAATGATACCGCCGGCCTGGACCCGATCTTCTATTTCCACCACTGCAACGTAGACCGCGTTTTCTGGCTTTGGCAGAAGAAACATGGTTTTACCGACCATCTGGAAATCATACCGGAATATCCCGGAACCAACACGGTCGATAGCCAGGGGCCGACGCCGGGAATGGCTCCAAACTCCTGGCTATCGCTGGAAAGCCCGTTGGCACCGTTTAAAAAATCGGAAGACGGGGCGGAGCGCACCTTTACTTCGCTGGACTGTATCAACATCGAAACGCAACTGGGTTTTACCTACGGTGCCGGCTCGCTCGACAGCCATGCGAAGGTTAATGCATTGGCGGTAACGCCCGCCATTCCCGCCCGCACGATCAAGGTCAGCCGCATCAACCGGGCACCGATCCGCGGATCGTTTATGGTTTCCGCATTCCTGACCTATAAGGGCGAACGCCTCCACCTGGGTACCGAGGCGGTTTTGAGCCGGTGGAATGTTCAGTATTGCGCCAACTGCCAGACGCACCTGGAAGTAAAAGCATTCTTCCAGCTTCCGCATCCGGAGGGTGATCTGACGAAGAGTCTGCTCGACGCCGATTATAAAAACGTGGAGATAGAGATCAGGGGAAGGGACGGCGTTATAGCCGGCAGTAACCAGGCCCCGAAGATGCTCAGCGAAACACGGGCTGTAACCGGTTTTCATTTGGAGATTGTTTAGGGAATAGTCAGAAGCAAAAAGCATCCGGTTTGTCAGGAGGCTCCTTCGGAGCCGAATGTGGCCAATAACGTTTTTCTATAAACAGGATGCCGCTCTGCGGCCGCTGCTTGCCGGACCAGTGCGAATAGTGCTCCGGAGGAGCATCCTGTTTATAGCCATATGGTTGATGAACGATGTTTCCGGCTCCGGAGGAGCCTCCGAACAAATGAGGAGGCACCTCCGGAGTCGGTCGTATCTATGTAGTCGCGTTTTTTCTATAAACAGGGAGCCGCTCTGCGGCTATTAGTTGCGATTCGTGTTGGAGAGCATTGGTGGAGCGTCCATTTGTAAATGTGACTGAATAAGTAACGTCACGGCTCCGGCGGAGCCTCCTGTTTATAGCACGTGGTTAAAAAATAACGTCACGGCTCCTTCGGAGCCACCTGTTTGTAGCAAGAGGTTTATTGGAACCCATTGATTGCCCCGCTCAATCAACGGCCTTTTCGGATGTGAATCGCTCGCAAAATGCTTTGGACGTTACAAATACCGCATTTTGCTTGGCGAGACTTTGAATAAGCCTGTCCAGTTTGGTCGCCAGCCTGGCGCCGTCGGGATTTTTGACAAATCCGGGTAATTTGTACGCGCCAATGTCCGCGAACTCCCATGGGTGAAAATACAGCATCAGGTTTTTACGCTTTCTCAATGTGAACCGGCATAATGCATTGTACAATGCTGCGGGCAGGTTTTTGAACGACAGCCAGAATAACGGAAAACGGACGTAGGGTGTGGTGGAGCATGGAAGCTCGATCAGCCCTTCTTCGATGCCAGGAAGCGGATTCCTGCCGAGCAGATTGTACCGGCCCGGCAGCCAGGTCGGGTTAATGGACGAGTCGTAGAGGAACCCCCATTGGCGTAATGCCTGGACGTCAAATGATTGCAAACGCGGCATCCGGAAGCCGGTGATGGTTTGACCGCTCACTTCCTCTAGGATCTTTTTGGATTCCGGAATATCGGCGATCCGGAACTCGTGGCCGGGTGAATGGTAGAGCGCGTGGGAGGCAATCTCATGTTTTTGAGCCAGATGGCGGATCAGTTCCGGGTTTTTGCGCGCGAAGTGACCGGTTGTAAAAAAAGTCGCCCGAACCTGGTGTTTTTCCAGAACGGCTATCACACGTTCCATGCCTGCAAGGGTCACCTGCATTTGATCGTGGTCCGATACCTTTTGCCCATACTCTTCCGGAATGTCGAATTCTTCCAGATCGAATGTCAGCATCACGAAAGATCGCTCCATAGTCCGCTCATGATTGTGATCCGTGCAAAGTTGACTGCTTCTCTGAAAAGCACCTTCATGCTGAAATCTGTGAAGACTATGGTCGATTTGGGACAGACCTCCACTTTTTCAATGCCGATGCCCTTCCTGATCAGCTTGCGGATCAGTTCTACTTCAAAAACAAATGTATTGGTTTTGGTTCCCTGGATTTCGGGCAGGATTTCTCGTCGCATGCCTTTGATCCCCGCCTGGGTGTCGGTAATGTGGCGGTTCAGCAACAGCCTGTTCATCCATTGCAGCCCTTTGGAAAAAAGCCTTCTTTTTAAAGGTAATTTTTTAAAATATTCGCCGCTGCGGTTGCCGTAAACAAACCAGCATTCGGGATTCCGATGAAATATCTCCACCATTTCAACCACGGGTTGGGTACCGAACGGGAAATCGATGTCGGTGTAGATGATAATGTCACCGCCGGCGCGGACTGTACCCTTCCGGATCGCCGATCCTTTGCCTTCATTGACGGGATTGTCCAGGAACACCACATGAGGTATTTGATCGAGGCTGGCCAGTTCGGTACGGTCGAGGCGGGTTGAGCCATCATTGGAGATTATGTACTCGATGGTGGTTGCGGGCAGTTTTTCGTTGAGCTCGTGGATGCACGCGACCAGCGTCTCGCACCACCCGGGCGCGGGATTGTAGCAGGGAAGCACGATGCTGATTCCCGGCAATTCATTGGTTTTCATGAGGTTGATGAAGTAATAATTGCACTTGAAGAACTACCCACACGAGCACGCACGGGATCACTTTAATGAGATAAGGCTCAAAGAAACTACGTCGCAAACGGGGCGGATAAATGTCGGTAGGGGCGAGAATGCAGAACACAAACACGACCACGATCAAGACCGTCGACCAGGGGGCCATCCGCTGCCGGTTCACGATATGGAAGAGCGCCACGCCCGGAATGGCAATCACATAGGTAGGCGATTCGGCGGCGTGGTTGAAAACGATCACCCACAGCGATGCATACGCCAGTAGCAACAAGCGTTGTTCCAGCGTCTGGTATTGATTCCGGAAAAAGGCCAGCAGCCAGGTTATACCGAACAATGCGACCCCTGCCAGCTGCACGTTCGTCACGTCATCCGGTGAGAAGGCCGGGAACCAGATCTTGACGAGCCCCATGATCGAAAAGCCATAATTCACCTGATGGTCTTCCACAAGAATGGCGAGCCAATCCTTGTAGATCTGTATAAAATAGTCCGGGCCCGTCAATGGCAGCGGGAGCAGGGCAAGGACCACACCCCAAAGCACGGAGTACGCCATATAACGGCCTTTGCCCGGGTAAAAAAGAAACATTCCGGCGTAGATCAGTCCGTAGCCCTTGATACAGAATGCCAGCAAAGGGAACAATGCGGCCCATTTCGGTTTGTCTTTTTCCAGAAAAGTGAATGTAAACAGTCCGAGCGCGGCGATCAGCGGATTGGTTTGCTGGCCATGCAGCGACGTCACGAGCTCAAACAATATGTACCACCAGAAAAAAACCTTTTGCGCGTAAGTGATCGGCAGGCTGCGGATCGCGTAAAACAACGCCGCCGAGCAGCAGATCAGCCAGAGTACAATGCTCACCGGCGCAGGCAACAGCGAAAACGGCGCGAAAAAGACGCAGAATGAAGGATTGTATAAAAAAAGGTCAAAATACTCGTCGGGATAGCCCAGGTGCAGGTTCTTGTGCCCGATGAGATGCCAGAGCGCAGCCCGGAAAATCTGGAAGTTGTTGTATTTGAGGGGGCCTCCCGCGTAATGCTGAACACCGATGACGATGCTGAGCAACAGGTACACGCCCAGGATCACCCGCTCACGTGAGAGGAAACCGGAGAGTCGTTTCATTTAATGTTGTTTGTTAGAGAGTGGGTTTTGGTCCAAAGATATAGCGAGGCAGACCAATGAAAAATGCAAAACGAGGCTGTTGGCATATTCTAATTTTTTCCTAATATTTTGTGATGAAGAGGACGTTGCGGGAAGACGGCGAGAACACCGGGCTTCCGGATGTGGATGCAGAAGCAACAGTAAAGGTTGTAACCATTACTAAAAATTGACAAACTAATACATTATTTTGACCATAACTTGCTCCAAATGAACGTCCGCGCCCGTGGAGCCGGTAGATTAGATGCAGATGTGCAGATTGTCCAGCTAAACCGGCAAATTGTATAAGCGGAACTGTGGCGGAGGACCTACTTTTGTGCCGCTATTTAGAATAAGTCTATTTACTGATAAGAATAGCCCAAGAAGTTGTAAAAAAAATCCAGTTCGGTTTGCCGGGGACTTGGGCTACTACCAGTTTATACAAACCCTCAAAAAACGAAATATGATCTGACATTCTCCCACATCCCTTCGACAATAGAATCTAAGTAAAAAGCCGGATGGCTGGAACCCACCCGGCTGGCTGCGCCAGGGCGCATTACTTGTAAACGCTGAAACATTTAAAGCAATGCAAATTAGTAAAATTCTGCATACAGGGCTTCTTTGTGCCTTGTCATTCGTTGCCTTTGCCCAGCAGGCGGATGTCACCTTATCCGGGCAAGTCAGGACGGAGGATGGGGAAACACTTCCCGGCGCGTCGGTGAGCCTGAAAGGCACTTCGCACGGCACATTCACCAGCCCCGACGGAAAATACACCCTCGAACACCTGCACCCGGGTTCGTACCAGCTGTTGGTTTCCTTTATGGGCTACGAAACGCAGTCCCGGCAAATCAGCCTGAAAGCAGGGGAGCATCCCAGGTTCAATTTCCGGCTGACATCCGAAACCCGCGAACTTGAATCGGTGTCGGTCATCGGCCGCACGGAGACAAAGGAGATCAACCGGCAGGCTTATAATGTTACGGCCATTGATGCCAAAAAGCTGCAAAACTCAACGCTGGACCTTTCTCACGCCCTCGACCGGGTGTCAGGGGTGCGTGTACGGGAGAGTGGCGGAGTGGGATCGAACATGAATTTCTCGCTCAACGGCTTTACGGGCCGTCAGGTTAAATTCTTCCTGGATGGCGTTCCGATGGACAATTTCGGTTCATCGTTCCAGCTGAATAACATCCCGATCAACCTGGCCGAGCGCGTCGAGGTATACAAGGGCGTGGTGCCGATATGGCTCGGGTCCGACGCTTTGGGCGGGGCGGTCAACATTGTGACCAATACCCGGCAGAACAGCTACCTCGATGCTTCCTATTCCTATGGCTCTTTCAACACGCACCGCACGGCGATCAATGCCGGTTTTACCGGTAAATCCGGTTTCACGGCCCAGCTGAATGCTTTTCAGAACTATTCGGACAACAATTACTGGATCAATGTCGATGTGGCAGACGTCAATACCGGCGAGTACTTCCGGAACCAGCGGCTCAGGCGCTTCCACGATACCTATCACAATGAAACAGTGATCGCCAATGTGGGTGTGGTTGGTAAAAAGTTCGCCGACCGCCTGCTGTTAGGCATTACCCTGGGCAGGAATAAAGCCGAAATCCAGACCGGTGCGCGGATGGTGAGCGTTTTCGGGCAATGGCACCGCAAAGGCAACATCGTGATGCCGAGCTTGAAATACCAGAAAAAGGATCTGTTTATTAAAGGATTGAATGTCAATATCTCTGCCAACTACAACCTGGGCCAGGAGCAGAATGTGGATACGGTGTACCGCCGTTACAACTGGTTCCAGCAGTTCAAACAGTACGAAGGCAAGGGAAGTGAACGCGAACGGTCGCTGTACAAATTCCGGAACAACAATGGCCTCGCCACGGCCAATGTCACCTACCAGATCGACCCCCGGCATTCGGTGACCATCAACAATGTGTACAACACCTTCAACCGGAAGGGAGAGGATGAGCTGTTCCCGGATGCTGCACGATACGAACAGCCGCGGATTAATACAAAAAATGTATTAGGGTTAGGCTACAAATTCGATTACAGCGAGCGATGGAATACTTCTGTTTTTATCAAGCATTTCTCCCAGCGAAACAAATATTCCGTGTCCTACAACCCAAGCGGCAACTGGGGCGATGAAGCGTTTTTAGTGCAGAAAAACAGTTTTAAAAAGCTGGGTTACGGTATCGCTTCCACCTACTTTCTGTTTAAGAATTTTCAGTTAAAGGGTTCATTTGAAAAAAGTTATCGCTTGCCTGAAACCGACGAGCTCTTTGGTGATCTGCTGAACCTGGAAGGTAACATCAACCTGGATCCGGAAACGAGCAATAACTACAATCTTGGTTTCAGCTACCAGGGGAATATCAACCGTGTTCACCGGTTCAGTGTCGATGCCAATGTACTGTACCGCGACGCGCAGGGTTTTATCCGCCCTAAGTTAAATGCAAATCAGACCAAACAGGTGATGGATAACCTGGCCGACGTGACCAACTTCGGTGTGGATGGGGAGGTACGTTATTCTTTCCGGCAGTTGCTCACCGCCGGAGTGAACCTGACCTACCAGGACCTGCGCAACAACACGCGGTTTGAGGACGGCTACACGACCGAAAGTCCGCTCTACCGCGACCGCATTCCCAACATGCCGTTCATGTTCGGTAATGCCGATGCCGCGGTGTTTCTCAAAGATATGGGCAGGAAGGGCAACACCCTCACATTCGGTTACAATCTGCTGTATGTGCACGCCTATTATCTCTACTGGCCGAGCCTGGGCAGCGACAAGCTCGACATTCCGCAACAGCTGAGCCACGATGTGAATGTGGTGTACGCAATGGCCGACGGGAAATACAACATCTCCCTGGAGTGCAAAAACCTGCTCGACTCGAAGCTCTACGACAATTTCAGCCTGCAAAAGCCAAGCAGGGGTTTTTATGTCAAATTACGCTATTTCATCAGTAAATAATTCTTATCAATCCAATAATCCAATCAAAATCAGAAAATGAAAAAGTCATATTTGAAATGGTTTTTTGTAGCGGGAATGGGCTTGGCCCTGGGCGCGTGCAGCGACGACGATAAAGGAACGCCCGAACCTGAACCGGGGACCGGCACGCAGGCCCGCTATGTAGTTGCATCGGCGCCGGTAGGCTCGCAAGGGGTGGCCGATTATCTGCTCACGACGAGCGATCTTAGCCAGGGAACGATCAGCACCGTAGGTCAGGGGATAGAGCAGGATGGCTCGTACCGTTATTACCTGACGCATAAAGGCAAGTTTTTCAGCCTATTGTACGGCCAGGGAAACCCGGGTGCGGTGACTACTTACGCATTGGATGAGAAAGGCGGATTGGTCAAGACTTCCGATTTCCAAAGCGAAACGGTACAGGTTTTTGCACCTGCCGGCGACGATATCCTGACCATTAAGGTGCCCAGAAGCGGTAACGAGAGCGCATCGTGGTTCCGCATCAATGCCGACCAGTCCAAAATCGTATCGGAAGGTCAGGTTAACATTGTTAAACTTGCAGGCAATGGCGAGCGAGCGCACTTTACGTGGGCAACGCAGGTAGGCGACAAGGTTTTTGCCCCCTACATGAGCATCAAAGGCGCCGCGCCGGACGTGTTCGGAACGGCCTATCCCGACAGCAGCTGGATCGCCGTGTTCTCTTACCCAGGTATGACGCTCGACAAAGTGATCAAAGACAACCGTACCAGCTTCATCGGAGCCTATTTCAACAACGGCTTGTCGGTGGATGAAAACGGGGATGTATATGCTTTCTCACCCGCATCGGCTACGAACAGCGGCGTTGCAACGACCACCAAACCTTCCGCATTCGTTCGTATCAAAAAAGGAACGACGGAGTTTGATCAGAGCTATTTCTTCAATGTGCAGGAAAAATCGGGCGGTTATAAAATTGCCAACCAGACGTATCTGGGCGGTGGTAAATTCCTCCTCTACATGTTTGGAACCGTCAATACGGCAACGGGCGCCAAGAAACTGGCGATCGCCGATGCTTACAATCAGACATTTAAATGGGTGACAGGAGTTCCGGACGTCATTGCCTCTTCGTCCGCTTCTTATAACAACAACACGATCAGCGACGACAAAAAGAGCGTTTTCGTGGGTGTGAACACCGATGCAGGAAGCTGGGTTTACACGGTGGACATTGCCACCGCGGTTGCCAAGCAGGGCCTGAAAGTCGAAGGCGGAGCAATCACCGCCATTGTGAAGGTCAAATAGTTTGGGTTTAGAAGTACTACAAACCCCGCCAACCTCTTCAACGGGCTGAGCGGGGATTTGTGTTGAAACAGCGTCCTATGTCAACTTTTAGAAAAATAAACAACTGGCTGCACCTCTGGCTGGGCCTAATTTCGGGGATTATCGTTTTCGTTGTTTGCATTACGGGCTGCGTCTGGGTTTTCAACGAGGAGATCACAGCGATGCTCGAACCCGAAACGCGCATCGCGCGTCAGAACAAGCCGGTGATCATGCCTTCGCAGCTGATGCAGATCGCGAAAGCCAAGTATCCCGGGATGAAGGTTTCCTACGCGACCTACCAGCAGGGCAGAGCGATATACCTGGGGCTCGGGGAGCGCCGCGGACCAAGCGCGACCATCAAAGTAAATCCCTACACGGGTGATGTGGTTGGCAAAAAGATCCACAAGAAAGGCGAAACCGACTTTTTCCGATGGGTACTCAACGGGCACAGGTTCCTGTGGATGCCATTTGAAATCGGCCGGCCCGTCGTGAACTACGGTACGCTTGTATTTGTGGTGCTGCTCATTACCGGGCTGGTTTGGTGGTATCCCAAGAAATGGAGTAAAAGCACCGTCGACAAAAGCTTCAAGATCAAATGGAATGGCTCTTTCAAGCGGGTCAACCTGGACCTTCACAATGTGCTTGGTTTTTACTCACTCCTTTTCCTGCTCGCCATCGCCCTCACCGGCATGGTGTACGGCATCAAATGGTATAGCGAAGGGCTCTATTGGGTAACGTCCGGTGGTGACTCGCTCCCCGGCCGCGAACGGGAGATGGGTTCGGATTCGCTGATGGCGGGTAAGTTCTTCTCGCCGGAGCAGGCGATCGACAAAGCCTGGAACAAGGTGATTACCCGGCACCCGAAGTCGCAGGGATTCTATTACTCCTTTCCGGACAGCAGGAAAGCGTCTTCACCCATTTTTGTGACGGTTTACCCGAATAGCGGGCAGTTTTACAACAATATCGGCTACACATTCGACCAGCATACGCTGAAAGAACTGCCCCGCGGCAAAGTCTATGGCGAGCGATTCGATCAGGCCGGGTTCGGTACGAAGCTCAGGAAGATGAATTACGATATCCACGTGGGCAGTATCCTGGGCTTTCCGGGGAAGGTGCTCGCGTTCCTGGCCAGCCTGATCGGCGCGAGTCTGCCAGTGACGGGCTTTCTGGTCTGGTGGGGACGTAAAGAATTTGGTAAAAAGAAAGGACAGAAAGGAAACGGCAGGAAATCGGTTGCTAAAACGACACCGGTCGCGGCAGCTTCCAGACCGAGGTTTCAACCATCGGCGGCTAAAAAAGCACCGGTTACGGAACAATAGCGGTCCGGGGATTGTCGATAATAGAGGCGGAGTGAATGCGCCGGGAATGGGGAAGAGCTATGGATTATAAAAGTACCAGATCAAAACAGGAACAACAGCTTGAAATGCGGGCGAAAGATTTTCCCCTGCACGACATGGGGGATGCCTTTTTCGCGATGGCTACGATCGAAAATGGCGATGAACATTTTTTTAACGGTGTTCATCGCCACGATTTTTATGAGGTGTTGTGGTTTACCCAGGTCAAACCCAGGCAATCGCATTATATCGATTTCAATAAATACCCGATCACGGGCAACCAGGTGTTCCTGCTGCTGCCCGACCAGGTGCACAGCATGGACCAGCGTGATAAATGCGGGTTTTTGATGGCCCTTTCAAAAGATTTTTTTGAGCGACTCATCGGCAATGACATCTTTAAGCTTTTCCAATACTCCACCAGTTTTTCGGTCACAATCCCAGATTGCCGCATTGCCATCCTGAATACGCTCATGGAGCTTATCCGGATCGAGTATACCGAAGCGCAGCGGCCTGCCATCCTCGAATCCTATCTGCGAAGCTGGTTCCTGCATTGTATCGAACTACAAAAGGAAGCTGGCAATGTATCACCTCGCGACCCGCGCATGCAGATGCTGATCGAATCCATCGAAACGAACTATCGCAGGCAGCGCAGGGCGGATTTTTATGCCAATGAACTCTCTCTGAGTGCCAAGCGCCTCAATGAGCTCACGCGGGAATCTTTTGGCAAAACCATCAGCCAGATGATCAACGACCGCCTTGTACTGGAAGCCAAACGTGAAATCGGCTACGTCGGTAAGCCCATCAAAGAAATCAGCTACGAGCTCGGCTTCTCAGAACCCGCATACTTCACCCGCTTCTTCGGCAAACAAACCGGCTACGCGCCGGAGGATTTTAGGAGGCGTATGGAGGCGTTGTATGAATGAACTGTCGTGGAACGGGGAGTGAATGAGTGAATGAGTGATTTAGTGATTGAGTAAGTGAGAGAATGAGTGAATTTAGAATGACTGAATGATAGAA
>CBFGMV010000012.1:0-131463 GCA_965649915.1 uncultured Dyadobacter sp. | reverse complement strand
CTCATTCACTCATTCACTCATTAACTCTTGAACTCATGAAAACAAACATCATCACCTCGCTTCTTTTCACCATTTGCTTCACTGTTTCAGCTATGGCATTTCAAATAAAAACAACGGGCCCCGGCGACACCGGGTCCGGTGCTGACAAAGGCTTTGCCGTGGTAGAGCTCTTTACTTCGGAGGGCTGTTCGAGCTGTCCGCCTGCCGATAAGCTTCTGGCCAAAATTCAGGAAGAAAATGCGGGGAAGCCTGTGTACATCCTGGCCTTCCACGTCGATTACTGGAACCACCAGGGTTGGCGGGATGTGTTCAGCGAGCGCGAATTTACCAAACGCCAGTACCAGTATGCCAACTGGCTGAATCTCGAAACGGTTTACACGCCGCAAGTGGTCATTAATGGCAAACACGAACTGATTGGGTCGCAGGAAGAGACCTTGAAACGGGCATTGTCCGTCGAGCTCCGGGCTGCTGCTCCGGCGAGGCTTCATGCGGAAGCATTGATCGGTTCGGGGAAAGTGAAACTGACTTACCAGACGGCCAATGCGGATAGTCAGACCGTTGTGCAGGTCGCATTGGTACAAAAAGTAGCACATACGACCGTGAAACGCGGCGAGAATGCAGGCCGCATGTTGCCGCACGTGCAGATCGTCCGGCAGATCCGGGCCTATCCCGCCGCAGCCAGCGGCGCGGTTACGGTTACACTGCCAGCCGCATTCAATGTACAGGAATGGGACGTGATCACATTCCTGCAAAACACGCAGACCGGCGCGATAGTCGCCGCCACCCGCCCGGAATTCAAACAAAACAGCTAAGCATCCAAACCCATGAAAAACACCATTCTTTCACTGATCATTATTGCCGGGGGACTCCTCAGCTGCACCGAATCACGGCGGCTTACACCCGCACCGGAAACCATCTTCGACGAACAGGGCCTGCATGTGATCACCTCCTTTTACAATGAACGCACCAGCACGATATCGCTGCTTTATGGCAACGACGAAGCCGTGGTGCACGCCGGGAAGCCAGAGGCGGAGCACATGCCGGGTGAAGTGTTCAAGCTCGTGACCTGGGGATTAAAGGGTAATCCGCTCTGGTTTGGCGGAAATATCAATGGACCCCTGCAATCCATTGAAACCGTGCAGGTAACCTCCGCAGGGAGCGAACGCACCCAGGTGACGCATGCGGTTCAGCGACAGGACGGAAAAACCGTCGAAAACAGCAAGACAGATCGTGCGGAAAGGATAAGTTTTATCTTTGCCCAGCGAGCATCCGTATTTCCCTAAAACAAGGTCAGGAAGAATCATGGTAACAAAAACATTCAGGGTTTCCGCGGTGATCATCTGGCTGAGCTCGATAGCATTGGGCGTATTGACGACCGTTCCAAAGATCGCCGAAAAGCATTTCAATGGTTTTGAGGCCCTTACGAGCGCATTGATCACCTCGTCGTTCACATTGTTTGTCTGGTATTTCAATATTTATTCGCTGCCTAAATTTTCAAAGGACAACGCGCCGGCCGGCTTCTCGTACCCGCTCCTGTTCCGGAGCCTGGCCATCGGGGTGGTGCTGATGTTCCTGATGGTCAGCGCACAAAAGCTGGTCGTCCCGACGCTGGATTTCGGGCCGGTGATGCTGATGTTCGAAGTAAGGGGCATTATGATCACCCTGATCTTTTACATGCTGCTGCATTTATTATACCAAACCCACCGCAATCAGCAGGTGGTACTGGAACTCGAACGGACCAAGGCGGATAACCTGGGTGCACAATATGAACTGTTGAAACAGCAGGTTAACCCGCATTTCCTGTTCAATAGCCTGAGCACGTTGAAATCGATGGTCGAACTGGAAGACAAAAACAGCGTCGACTTCATCCTGAAACTTTCTGATTTTTACCGGTTTACATTAGAAAACAGAAAACTCGACCTGATCATGCTGTCGGAGGAAATAGAGATCCTGGACGCCTATATGTACTTGCTCAAAGCGCGGTTCGAAGAAGGCATCGAGCTCGAATACCGGATCGGAGAAGGCCTGGACCGAACCTGGGTACCGCCGTTTACATTGCAGCTCCTGGTCGAAAACTGTATCAAGCACAACATTGTTTCCCTGGATTACCCACTTCACATCCAGGTATATACCGAGGCCGGCCAGCTGATCGTCGAGAACCCGTTGCAGCTGAAAAAGAATCCCGAGCATTCCACCGAAATGGGGCTCGATAACATCAACAGGCGGTATTTCCACCTGCTCGAACAAAAAATAGAGATCGAAACAGACCAGGAGTCATTCAAGGTAAAACTTCCACTGATCCATGAAAATCGTAATCATTGAAGACGAAATCAAAACGGCCCGTTCGCTGGCGCAGATCATCACCACCCTGCGGCCCGGAGCGGAGATCGTGGCGACGATACAAAGCGTAGAAAAAGCCGTTTCTTACCTTGGCGGGCAACCTCAGCCCGACCTCATATTTATGGACATCCAGCTCTCCGACGGGCTGTGTTTCCAGATCTTCGAGTCGGTAAAAGTAGTTCCGCCCGTCATTTTCTGTACGGCCTACGACCATTACGCCATCGAGGCATTCAAAACCAACGGCATCGACTACCTGCTCAAACCCTTCAAAAAAGAGCATATCGAGGCTGCATTAGCCAAGCTCGACCAGCTGAAATCTTACTTTTCAAATGAAAAACAGCTGGCGCCGGAATTGGAAACGCTGCTGCGGAGACTGGGGGAACCCGAAGGGAAAAAGAGCTTTCTGGTTTTCAGGCAAAACAAATATGTAACCGTCAAAACCGACAGCATTGCTTTTTTTTATATTCACAATGAAATCACCAGTATCCGGACATTCGATCAGCAGGAATACAGTATTTCGCAGCCGCTGGAAGAAGTGCAGGCCATTGTACCCGGGTCACAGTTTTACAGACTAAACAGACAGTATCTGGTTAATTTCGAAGCAATTAAAGAAGTGGAGCATTACTTCTCGCGGAAGCTTTTTATCAAGCTCACCATCCCAACACCTGAAAAATTGCTGATCGGGAAGGAAAAAGTGAGCCACTTCCTCGCATGGCTTGAAAACCGGTGATTATATAATAAAAATCCATTGAACATAACCATGAACAATGGATTTTGAACTACATAACTCAATAGCAATAACATCGCACAGATGTACCGGGTTATTGTAGCCTAAATATAGAAAGCGGGAAAGCCTGTCAAATTAAAACAGAATTAAAATTAACGCGCTCGGTCAACTTCGCCATGGTTCCATCTGACAACACATTTCTCCTTCGGCTGGCGGTCATCGTTATCCTGCTTATGCACAGCATTCCGGGCATGTTTGACAATGGTGTCAACGATTTTGGTAATTTTTATCTGAATCAAAAGGGGTTTGCGCCTTTCGGTGTACCGCTTGCCTGGGCGATCAAACTATCGCATGTCGCGGCGGTGGTATGCCTGGCGACAGGGAAATATGTGAAATGGGCGTGCGTGATCACGATCATCGTCCTGGTGGCCGGGATTGTGATGGTACATGGCCCGGAAGGCTGGTATCTGGTAGGCGGCGGCCGCAATGGCGTGGAATTCAACTTTCTGCTGATAGCCGTGCTGCTCGCCATCCTGTTTCCCAATGGCTTCGGGAAACGGGCAGCGCGCTAAGCTAAACGGGCGGAATGCAGCTCCGCCCGTCGGATCGTTTAGATATCGATGCTCTCTCCTATTTCAGGCAGATAAAGCGTAATGCCCGCCTTTCCGAACTCCTCGATCGCAGCGGCCTTATCTATCCTGATAAAACCGAAAGTGTCGTAATGTACACCCAGCACCCGCGTGACACCCACCATTTTTGCCGCTTCGATCGCATCCGCAATGCCCATGGTGAGCACGTCGCCGATCGGCAGCGCGGCGAAATCCAGCTTCGCCCATCTCGGGATGAGCGTCATATCGAGGGTTAATGCGGTGTCACCGCTATAATAGAAGTTTCCTTCCGCTGTTTTGAATACAAAACCTTCTGCCACACCTGCATAGCTTCCATCCTGAAAACTGCTGGAATGGACTGCGCCGGTTCCTTTTACCGATCCGAAATCGAAGGCCCATTGTCCGCCCGGGTTGAGCGGATGCACGTTTTTCACACCTTGCGCACCGAAATGCGTGTACAGCTCCCAACTTCCGACCACCATGGCGTCGTTATGGTTTGCAATCTTCACCACATCGTGCGCATGGTCGGGATGGCCATGCGATACAAAGATATAGTCGACCCTGATCCCGTCCGGATCAATGCTTTTGGCAAGCTCATTCCCTGAAATAAAAGGATCAAAAAGAATGCTCTTGCCCCCCGCAAAAACGGAAAAACAGGAATGGCCGTAGTAGGTAATTTTCATCTCAATGGTTTTTTAATGTAATAATACGTCACCGAAAGTAGCTGTCAAAATGCAATGCCGACAAATCGGCGTCACCCGGCAAATACATGCTTAATCGTCCATTTTGCCGATTTTGGGCACATCTAAATGAAACCACTCAGTTACAATCAATTGACGACAAAATAAACGCCGTTTTCCTTGCGAGAAGTAAAAATAATTCTACATTTGCAAGCATACCAGAACCCCTCTTTATCTCTATCACTAATTGTTCAATTGTATGAAAAAAAGATCTACTCTCGTTTCTTCCCTGATTGTCATGACCTTATCCGGCGCCTGCTTCTCCGCCTACGCGCAGCAGGATACCCAAACAGACAATCATACGATTACCGTGACCATCCCGGTCGTAGCGCTTCTTGACCTCGAAGCACCGGTTTCGAAAAACTTTGCGGCCGAATTTACCAAGCCGGCCAACGACGAGGCCGGTAACAAGATCGTCGCACCAACCGCAAACACTTCCCTTTGGCTTAATTACACGTCGATCCAGACTGCAAATACCACCAAAAAGGTGAACGTGAAAGCCAGCGCAGTGATTGATGGCCTCGATATCCACCTCGTCGCAGCCGCTGCAACGACAGGAGCGGGAACAAAAGGCACGCCCACAGCCGGTTTTAATCTCTCGACGGACGACCAGGTGCTGATTTCCAACATCGGCAGCGCTTACACGGCTTCCGGACCAAACAACGGCCACCAGCTCACTTACACGTTCATTGCCGATGACACGAAGTATGCGGACCTGCGATCGGGCATCACGCCCGTGACCGTCACGTACACGCTGGCCGACAATTAACAGCCTACTGCTCAGAGACAATACAAAATCAGGTACACGAAGGCCCTGCCGGATATTCGCTCCGGCAGGTTACCTCCGACAACGACATCACCATGAATCGGATCGTCTTACTCAGCCTGATCCTGCTCTTGCCGGGTTACCTCCGCGCATCGGTAGTGGTCTTGAACGGATTGACACATACCCATAGTATTCCTACGGCCGAAACAAAGGTTCAGGGGGCTATCAGGGTCAAAAACGAGGGCAACAAAGAGTCCCGTATATTGGTATACCGTCAGGACCTCATTTCATCCTGCGAACAGTCCGCCATTTACCCCGAGGCGGGCAGCCATAGCCGTTCGCTCGGCACCTCTCTGAAAACCAGCATCGACGAGCGGTTGATCGCGACCAACGAAGAGTACGACGTCAGGTACACGATTGAGCTCGACGGGTCGCGACCTCCGGGCACCTACTGGGAAGTGGTGATGGTGGAAGTGGCGGATCCGATCCGGGAAGAAGTCCGGAGTGGCATTCAGGTCAGTTCCAAAGTGCGGTACGCGGTACAGGTCATCGTCGATGTAGGCGCTGTGGAAGGCCCCCAGCTGTCGTACGAAAAGGTATCCTTTGAAAAGGTGTCATCCGGGCAATCGATACTCAAAGTCGTTTTGAAGAACAACAGCTCCTATGGCTCACGCGCGAATGTGATCCTCGAAATATACGACAGCAACGGTAACAAATTAAAAACGACGGCGCCCAATACCCGGATGCTCTACCCGGGCTATTGCAGCACCTTCGAAATCCCGGTTACCGATTTACCGAAAGGCAAATACGACTGCGTCATTGTTGCTGACACTCAGAAAGACCTGTTCGGTTCGAACATCTCTTTACAGGTAGAATAACCTCCCTCCACTATTGGCCCGTCTTCTTGTCATATTGCTTTGGATGATCCCGCTGGCCGGATTAGGTCAGTCGGAGGTGGCGGTACGCTTGGCGAATGCCCCGGGCGCGGTTCTTCCCGGCGGGCATACCACGCTGTTTTTTGATGTAACCGGTTCTCCCCTCCCGGATTCAATTCGGGATTCGGTACTGCTGCCCGAAAAATGGCGGCTGCTTTCCCGGCGGCGTCCCGAACGCGCAGCAGGCCAGCAGCACCTTCGCTATTTTTTTGTTGTCGGCACCCCGGCGGTATGTGCTTCCGGCAATTACCAGGTCACTTTTCAGATCACCTACGAGGGCAAACAGGTGT
The DNA here is from genome assembly GCA_965649915.1 of uncultured Dyadobacter sp. Taxonomy (GTDB): domain Bacteria; phylum Bacteroidota; class Bacteroidia; order Cytophagales; family Spirosomataceae; genus Dyadobacter. The sequence goes on along the minus strand of CBFGMV010000012.1, from coordinate 125,057 downwards.
CGGCCCAGGCGCTGGTAAGTGTACAACCGATCCGGAAGATAGAAGTGCTGGTGGTTGCCCAGCCCGAATTCACCAGGGAAGGAGATACGCTCCGGCTGACCTACCTGATCCGGAATTCGGGTAACCATTCCGAACATTTTGCGTTGAAGACCGATCACGGCACAATCAATACCGGCACGGATAGCCTGACGCTGGAACCCGGCGCGACGACGAACGTAGTCGTTTCACAGATCATTCCGCTTACCGATCACAATGCATGGCAGGCTTCGTCCAATCTCTCGCTGTTCATGCAGGGCCAGGAACAAGCGGTTTATGCTACGGCAAGTATTCCCGTGTTCTCGTCCAGGATCCGGAAAATAGACCGCCATTTCCGTTTTCCGGTGGATATCGGCGGCGGTTATATGATGTACCGGTATGGCGGGCGGCAGGTTGCCGCTTATCAGTACAACGCCACGGGAAGGGGCTTTCTGGATCAGAAAGATCAGCATTACCTCGATTTCACGATCCGGGGACCCAACCAGTTTACATTCCCCGCAGCAGGGACTTACGACCAGTATTCCCTGGGTTACACCTACGGGAAACGGTTCTCCGTTTCAGTGGGTGATTATGTTTTGCAGCTCAACAACCTCATGGAATTCGGGCGTTTTGGACGGGGGGTGCGTGTGGAGCAGCAGTTCGGCAGGGTGGCTTATACTGCCGCTTACCAAAAGGCAAGGTTCTTTCCGGGCCAGAAAGAATCATTTGGCGGGAAATTTATTTTCAATATCAATGAGTCTTCGCAGCTGGGAATGCATTATGTTTCCAAAAACGTGGTTTTTCATAACCGCCGGTTCTGGTCGCATCTCGCCGGCCTCGGGGGCAATATCCGTACCCGTGAATGGCATCTGGAAGCAGAACTGGCAACCGGCCTGGCCGATCACAAAACTGATTACGGCGCATTTGTACGATTGCGGGTGTCAAAAAAATGGATCAGCCTGACGAGCAACCTCATCTATACAGGCAAACATTTCTATGGCTACTACAACAACAGCCGTCTGCTCAACAATAACCTGGGTGTCAACATCACCAAAAGGCTGACGCTCGGTATCAGTACCAACTTTTCGGACGTGAACCCAAGTCTTGACGCCAACCTGTACAGTGTTTCGCCCAAAGACAGGAGCTATACGACGTTCCTATCCTACCAGGCAGACAAACGCAACCGGTTTTTTGTGTTCTATTCCACCGCTGAAAGAAAAGACCGGCAGGAGCCTGCGGAATTCGACTATTCGGAAGATTTCGGAAATCTCGCCTATCATCATAACTCTGAAAAATTCTCATTGTTTTACCAGGGCCGGTACGGTCACTCCCGGAACCATCTGGCGGCCGACAACAATGGTAAAAGGCAATCATTTTCAAACCTCGCCCAACCGGCTGTCCGGCTTTTTCCCTGGATATGGGTAGGCGGTTATCTTGAACACCAGCATACCAGCAAATTCTCGGCAGCCGATGTGACCGAAAACCTGTTCTTTTATGGTGGTAATGCGCGGGTCAGCATTAAAAAGTATCTGTACGCCAGCTTCCTCTATCGCAACAATTACGCGCCGGACGAGTTGTTCGTGCGCCGCAGTTTCCTGGATGTATCGGTCCTCCTGGACCTGAAAAGGCATGTTTTCTCACTCTCCGGCGGTCGCTCCTACATTCCGAACATGAGTAACAGAGATCAGAACACGCTGTTTTTCAACGCCAGCTATGCATTGCGACTGAATATTCCTTTGGCAAGAAAAAGAAATATCGGCAGCCTCAAAGGCAAACTCACCGGCCTCGGCTACGCCAAGCAGGGCAATCTCATACAGTTGGGAAGCCACAAATTCATGACGGACAGCACCGGCAGGTTCTCTTTCGAGGGCGTAGCGCCCGACCGCTACTACCTGAGCATTACCCAGAATGAAACAGGCAGCGAAGGGGTCGTACCGGTAGTCAGAATGCCAATGCTTGTGGATATACGTGCTGATAGTATCCAGGTCATCGAGATCCCGCTCACCCGTACGGGCGGTGTCACCGGTCAAATCGAGTTCGTAAAAGCCAGTCAGAACGGCGTTGCTTCGGCGCTGGCCGGAAAGCCCGTCGTGCTTGCGAAGCTCACGGGCGAAACGGGCAGCTATCTGACCGAATTGAACGAAAAGGGCATGTTTTCATTCAAAGAAATCCGGCCCGGAAACTGGGAACTATCCGTTTTTATTCCCGGCGGCCAGGACCGTTTTGTGATCGAAGACGGCGTTCGTCCATTGACACTGGAAGCCGATAAGACGATCGATCTGGTGTTCAGGATCAGGCCGAATGAGAGAAGAATCCATTTTTCCGAAAGGAGTTTTGAAGTATCTATAAAAAAATGAGATATGCGCTGTTCATAGGATGTCTTTTGCTTGGTTTGCGTTCCAGCGCGCAATCCGGCCCCACCGTGGACGTAAGCCTGACGCTGCCGTCGGTAGCGCTCGTAGACATTCTGCCCACGGGATCCACCAGCGTAACCTTGCAGATGACCGCCGCCTCCGAGGCCGGCACCACGATCGGCACCGGCACTTCAAACAATGCCAACTGGCTGATATTCACTTCTGCCGTAACGTCCGGCGCTTCCAGAAGCATCCGGGGAGACGTCATCGGCACCCTCCCGGCGGGCATCCGGCTCCGGCTGGACATCTCACCGTATGTTGGCAGCGGTCAGGGATTTACGGCCGGCAACAGTTACATCACAGCCAACACTTATCTGACCAATACGCCGGTCAGCTTTATTGACAACATCCGCGGCGCATTCACCGGCATCACGTACGGTTCCAGCGGTTTCAAACTCACTTACTCCCTGGAAATACAGGATTACGCCAATATCAGAAGCGGTACTTCCAATGTGACGGTACGCTACACCATGGTCGATAACTGATGAAAAAAATTGTTCTGTTCTATATTACCTGCCTGTTCGTTACCGGCGCTTCTGCCCAGAGCGTTACGGTGATCAATGGCACGAACGTGTGGTCGATACCGACATTATCGTCTACCATTACCAAGGCCGGCAAAAACTATGAACATATTGAAACCAGCAGTGCATCACAGACCCTGATCCGGGTCACCTCGCTGCTCATATGGACGGTAAGCGCGCATATGAGCACCTCCAATTGGGATTCTTCGCTGAAACTATCCGTGCAACGCACCGGAAACGGCACCGGGCTGGCCATTCTGAGCGGGGGCACCACTTATATGCAGCTGACCTCCTCGCCCCAGCAATTCTTCTCCGGCGCATTGAACCTCGGCGGCAATCGCGACAACATCCCGATCCAGTACAAGATCGAAGGATTGTCCGTCACGTTGCCGGTCAAGACGTACACGACGACCATTACCTACACCATCTCAGGTATATAAATAAATGTAAACCCCGCTATTCCAGTTTGGCAGCGTCGCGGATCGGCCTGTATGGCTTTTTGAAAAAATCCATCACAACCCTGTTGAACTCCATGCTGTAATGAACCAGCGTCGAATGCCCCGAATTGGGCAAAATCCACAGGTAAGACCGCGGAATAGCGCGGGCTATCTGCATCGTGTGCTCGGGCAGGATCACGTCGTTGTCGCCGCCGATGATCAGCGACGGGCAATGCACATCGCGCAGTTGCCGGAGGGTGATGTTGGGCTGGACGGCCATGAGATGGACGAGCTTTTTCTCGTTCCGTTTGGCAGTATTCTTCGCCAGTTCATGATCCCAATCGATGATCGTGCGGTACATCCACGGATCAAGCGCGGTGGAATCCGGCCACAGGTTGGTACCGGTTGCAGCCAGCTTCCGTACCCTTTTCGGATGACGCAGGGCCAACAGAATGGCATTGATCCCCCCGTCGCTCCAACCGACCACATGGCAGGAATCGATATGCAGGTGGCCGAGCAATGCATCCATGTCATCGGCCATCATTTCGTACGACAGCGAATCGCCTGCGTCCGCAGACTTGCCCTGCGCCCGGCTGTCGACCAGGATCACCCGGTGCGATTTGGAGAATGCGATGAGCTGAAGGCGAAAGTCGCGCATGGAACCGCCATTGCCATGAATAAAAAGTACCGGCTCCCCTGTCCCATACGTCTCATAGTAGAGCCTGATACCACGAACCGGCGCAAAATGGCCGGCTTTCACATTCCCTCCCAACAAGGCGGGATCCGGCCGCACCTGACCGAGCGCCGATTCCAATGCGAGGATACAGCACAATGCGAGCAGTTTCAGTGTTTTCATATCGGAGGTTTTCAGTTGTTACCTGCCAAATGTACGTTCCAGAAACGCTTCGATCCTAGCCTTCTGCCGCAAATGGTGCCGGCAATGCATTTCTGCGAACTGAAACCATTCCGCCGCATTCAGGTAACGCAGCCCGGGGTGCAAGGCTTTACCGTGCAGGAGGCTGCCCGTGATCAGTTTGTCCGTTTCGTCAATGCGGCTTTTGAGACGGGCCAGGCGGTCCGCCAGCAACTGCTTGCTTTGCGGCTGGCGGACCAGCGCATTGGATGGCGGACCGACGATCAGCAGATCGGGAAAGGCATTGTTACGGAACATCTGCTTCGCCTCCGACGTCGATTCTTCCATCGCATGGTCATTGGAAGCAAGACAGATTTTGATCTGGTTAAAATAAAAATCAGTCTCGTCCAGGATGTGCATGTACACCTGCCCGAGGGACCAGCTGCGGGGAGCCGGTTGTGCTGTAAGTTCTACAAAATCGTACGGTTCAAGCCCTTTGATCCAGACATCAAGCGTTTGATGAAAATCCTTTATACGCATAAAATTTTCCCAATCATTTTTTACACAAACCTATCATGATTCCCCGTCAAATGGGATGGGAGTTAATGACAGATTGTGGTGGCATTTGCGCCAAATGTGCCACCATTGGGCACACCGGCAAAAGGATAGTCGGTGTAACCCCCGTCTCCACCCTGATAGTAGGTGTCGGGATCGCCGGCAGTCAATGGAATATTGTGTCTAAATCGCTCCGTCAGGTCGGGATTGGCGATATAGGGTTTACCGAAAGCGATGAGGTCCGCCAGGCCGGCTTGCAATGCCGCTTCGGCTGTTTCGGCGGTATAACCTCCCGCAAGTACGACCAGCCCGTGATAGCGCCTTCGCAGGTCACGGATGAATGCTTCCGGAATTTTGCCATGCCCCACAGGCCCCTGATCGGACAAATGAATGTACACAACACCCATTTCCTGCAAGGCATCCACCATGTAGCGATGCGTTTCGGCCTCCTCGGCATATTCGGGCAGGTCGTTGAGCTTCACAAATGGCGAAAGGCGTACGCCCGTGCGCTCCTTCCCGATCGCCGCCACGGTACCCTCCACAATTTCAAGCAGGAAACGACTGCGGGCAAAAATGCTCCCGCCATATGCGTCCGTGCGGCGGTTGGTGTGCGGATGCAGGAACTGTTCAGGCAAAAATCCGTGTGCGCCATGGATTTCTACCCCATCGAAACCGGCCTCCATGGCATTAACCGCTCCCTGAATATGCTCATCGATAAGCCTGCGCACATCTGCGGCGGTTGCTTCCACCGGCTCGCTGATCGGCAAATGGATTTCCCCCCGCGTGCGCATCAACCCTGCCGCAGTAACGACCGACGGCGCTATCAGCGGCATCTGCCCTTCATTATTCAGGTAATGCCCGATGCGGCCCGCATGCACAAGCTGCATGAAAATCCGTCCGCCCCGTGCGTGCACTTCATGGGTCACGCGTTTCCATCCGTCGATCTGGTCCTGGTTGTAAATTCCGGGGGTACCCAGATAACCGATGCCGTTCGGCGCCACGGCGGTGTTGTCTGTGATGATGAGCCCAGCCCCTGCCCGCTGCCCGAAATACGCCGCCGCGGAGTCGGACGGAATGCCAGCGAATGCCCTACGACGGTTCATAGGTGCCATTACGACGCGGTTTCGCAATTCGAGCGAGTCCGTTACAAGTGGTGTCAATATTTTTTTGTCCGTATTCGTCATTACTTTTTTTAATACAAAACTACCTGCGTCCCAAACGGGCGAACAGTGACATTGCGTGGTTTTTTCGGTATTTTTACAGGTTATGAAACAAAAGACACTGCATCAGCCCTTTGAAATTTACATGGCCGACATGGACTGCTGGAACGAGCGGCCATTGATCTACCATTTCTTCGAGATCGTCCGGATCATGGACGGTACCGGCACGCGGGAGACGAACCGGAACCGGTTTCCGTACCGCCCGGGCAGCATCTTCCTGTTTACACCGCTCGATTGCCGCGGCTTCGATGTAGAGACACCCACCCGGTTCTGCTCCATCCGGTTCTCGGAGGTGTTTTTATCCGAATACAAAACCGAGCAGGACAAAGAGCGGGTAACTGCGTGGCTGAAACAACTGGAAACGATTTTTGCACACCACAACCGCTTCGAGCAGCTCCTGATCCGCAACGAAGGCGATTGCCGGATGATCGCCTCGCTGATCTCGCACCTGGTCGGCGAGTACGAGCAGCGGCAGGCAGGCCACGAAGAAAATCTCCGGCATCTGGTCACGCTGATCCTCAATGTGATCACACGCAACGTACACGACGGCCGTGCAGCCGACAGCCCGGGCACAAAAGAGGCCATGATCAACCAGGTGCTGCTGCATATCCAACGGCATATCGCCGACCCCGAAAAGCTGCGCGTCGATTACCTGGCCCGGCAGTTCAGCCTGTCACCTAATTATGTGGGCGAATATTTCCGCAAATACACGGGAGAAAGCCTGCAAGGTTACATCGCAGCGTCGCGCGTTAAACTCGTAGCACAGCGGCTCACCCAAAGCAACCTCACAATCAGCGAAATAGCTGCCGAATTGGGTTACACCGACGAAAGCCACCTCAGCCGCCAGTTCCGCAAGCACCACGGCACCAGCCCCACTGCCTTCCGGAAGGGGTTCGTTATTGCAGCCTGACAACTTAGAGAATGCCGTTCGCGGCAAATTCGCGGGGCGTCATATTGTACAGATCGCGGAAGCATTTGGCGAAGTAGGAAAGGTTGTCAAATCCTACCGCGTAGGCCGCTTCCGACACGGAAATACCCTCGGAAAGCAATGCAGCCGCTTTTTTCAAACGGTAGTTGCGTATCAGCTCCACCGCCGAAAGGTCTGTCAGCGTTTTAAGCTTCCGGTTCAGGCTGCTGTTGCTCATCCCGATCTCCCGGATCAGCTCGGTCACCCCAAAATCCGGATCGTCGAGGCGGGTATCGAGGATATGATGTAGTTTATCCAAAAACGGGTCGGTGATCGCTTCCTGGTCTGCCGGAAGTGCAGCCGCCGTCGCGAACCCGGCGTGCAGGCGCTCGTACAGGCGGGCCTGCCTGTCGAGCAGGTTACGTATGCGCAGGCGCAGCTCTGGCAGGTGGAACGGCTTGGTAATGTAATCGTCCGCACCGAGTTCCAGCCCCTCCACCCTGCTTTCCAGGGCCGATTTGGCAGTCAGCAGCACCACGGGAATGTGACTCGTTTCGAGATTGGACTTAATGTGTTTACAAAAATCATAACCATCCATGACCGGCATCATCACGTCGCTGATGATGAGGTCGGGCATGATTTCGGCCGCCATCGCGAGTCCCTCCTCACCATTGGGCGCGTGGTAGAACCGGTAGCTTTCGGCCAGACTGTCGGACACGAACTCCGCCAGGCCCGCATTATCTTCCACGAGCAGGATTTTGGCCGAATGCGCTTCATGATCAGCGGCACCATGTTCATTGACCTTTGAAATTACGCCCTCCGACAAATGCCGCGACTCGTCCCGGCGGTAAGGCATCGTCAATGTAAAAACGGTGTCGAAACCGTCCGTACTGCTTTTGACAGAAACACTTCCGCCCTGCAAGTCTACCAGCTCCTTTACAATCGCCAGCCCGATGCCGGTACCTTCGCGGTAGCCGGGTTGACCGTCGGCCTGATAAAACCGGTCGAAAACCCGGTTCAGCTGTGCATCGGGAATGCCGGCACCGGTATTCCCGACGGTGATTCCGACAGCTTCCGCGTCGGGTGCGCTTAATGTGACACCTATCCGACCGCCTTCATTCGCAAACTTCACGGCATTGGAAAGCAGGTTGGTGAGAATCCGTTCCAGTTTTTCATGATCAAACCAGTAATACCGGTTGCCGAGGCGGTTGCCGAACTCCAACGTCACATTCTTATCCTCCGCCGCCAGCTGGAATGTGTCCGTGAGCGATTCCGTAAAATCGACCAAATCACCCCAGGCGGCATCAATCTTCGTAGTACCGGCTTCAAGTTTGGACAGATCGAGCAATTGGTTAATGAGCCGCAACAGCTGCCGCGCATTCCGTTCCATCAACGAAAGGCGCTTGTTGTCCTTTTCCTGCCGGGGTTCTTCCAGCATTTGCCCGGCAGGCCCCAGAATCAACGTCAGCGGCGTTCTGAATTCATGGGTAATGTTGGAAAAAAAACGGGTCTTCATTTCGTCCAGTTCCCGCAACTGCGCTGCTTCCCGGGCTTTCAGATCCACCTCCTTTTGTTTGAAAATAATGGATTGCTGCATCCTGACACGGTTTACATAAACCCGCAATAAACCGTAAACCACTCCCAGAAACACCAGAAAATAAACGGCATAAGCCCACCAGGTTTGCCACCAGGGCGGACTGATCCGGATATTTAGCACCCGGATTGCGGGACTCCAGATGCCCAGGGTATTGGACGCATTCAGCCGGAGCACGTAATGGCCCGGCCTGAGGTCGGTATACTTGGTGACGGGAGTTTCTGTTTCGATCCATTGCTTGTCCACACCTTCCAGCAGGTAGCGGTAGCGGATCTTGTCGCTCCGATTGTATTGCATTGCAGCGAATTCTATCATGAGAAAATTCTGCCAATAGGTCAGATCGAGGTGCTGCATCGCCGTGACTGGCTGCTCACCCGCCGGCACCAGCGGTGTGTTGTTAATGGAAATGCCGGTAATATGTACCGGCGGCTGGTAGCGATCTTCGTTCGGTTGCTTCGAATCAAATGCCGTAATTCCCTCCATGCCGCCCAGGAAAATGCGGCCGTCGGGCAGCGCCAGCGCATGGAAGCGGTTGAACTCGTCGGCCATCAGCCCATCTTCGCGTGTATAAGTGCGCACATGCAGGGTCTTCCGGTTCACCTGGCATAACCCCTGGTTGGTGGCCACCCATACATTGCCCTGGCGGTCGGGGATGGCGGCGTATACCACGTTGTTGGGCAGGCCGTTTTGTTTCGAAAGTCGCTCGCAATGCCCCGTGCGTTTGTCGAAACGGCAAAGGCCGCCGCCGAATGTGCCTATCCAAAGCAAGTTCTCGTCGAGCGGATCAGCAAAGAGGCAGTACAAATTATCGGTACTGAGGGATGCGGCGCCCTGTCCGTAGCGGGTAATCGCGCCCGAAGCCTTATCCAACCGGTACAGTCCCCGCACCGTCGTCGCGACCCAGAGATATTTCCCGTCGGCCACGATCTGGATTATCCCCGATTCAACTCCAATGTCGGACGGGCTTCGGTCAGCCTGGCGCGGTCGGATCGCATACGGTAAGCGCGTCCAGGTGCCATTTCGATAGGAAAACAAAAGACTGTCGTGTATTGCCCACATACGACCATCCGGATCGCTCGCCAGGCTAATCGCCAATTCCGATCGCCTGATATCCTTGATCTCCACCGGAAACGGAATGCTTTTGATCGTCCGCGTGCCGAGATCCAGCTCGTAAAGCGGTGTCCGTCCGGCACTGAACCACATTTTTTGCGGACTGTTTAATGCATAGCGGAAATTGTAGGAAAAAAGTCCGGCAGGAAGCTTAGCCATTTCGCCCTGGGGCACTTTCAGGAAATCGCGAAGGAGGTCCGAAATGAAATCGGAGGAATAGGGTTTTGTGCTAAAATAGCTTGCCCTGAGATTGTATTTTCTTATCCCCTGCCCATTGGTACCCGCCCATAGCACGTCGGAACGGTCCACGTAAAGGCTTTTAAACTCATGTACATCGCCCTGGACAGGAAATTCGGCGATTTCATCGTCCTTACCCAATCGATAAAGTCGGTTCATCCGGAAAAAATAGACATTACCCTTGCTATCGGTCACGATCGGATGTCTGTATTGTCCCTGGGTATCCAAAACAAGCGCGCGCATCCGGCCCAGGCCCGTGGCAGGGTCGAGCAGCATCATTCCGACGTCATAAAGCAGGAGCAGGCGGCCGTCAGGCAGCTCTTGCAATGCATTCAGTTTCTCAGCGATGGGACCTGTTAACGCGGTCGAGTGGTATTTTACAAAACTATCCGAGTCACGTTTTTGTACAAAAAGGCCATGGTTCGTAACAGCCCAGATATTGCCGACCTTGTCCTCCCGCACAAACCGCACGTGTGCCTGTGCAATGCCGCTGGTGTCCCCATTTTTGGAGTGATAGCTGCGTATTTTTTGGCTATTTAAATGAATGTAATCCAGTCCGCCGCCATCCGACATCAGCCAGAGGCGCTGCTGGCGGTCGGCGTACATGTCTCTGAGGAAGCGTTTCCCGAATTGTTTCTGATAAAATGCCTGGCGCGAAAAATTAACGAATGTCTCCCGCAGCGGATCGAAAAGATCAATCTGCCCCTGGTCGGTGGTGATCCAGATTTTCCCGTCGGCAGTACTCTGCACATTTTCCAGGCCCAATGACGAGAGCGATACCTCCTGCGTGCCCGACGGTTGGAATACCCTGAAACTACGGCCGTCGAACCGGGCCAGGCCGTCGCGCGTGGCAAGCCAGATAAACCCGCGGCTGTCCTGCACAATGCCCGGCACAAAGCCTTGCGGAAGCCCTTGTTTTGCTGTGATAACCTCGGGAACCGGAAAGCCGGGCGACTGCGCCCGAACTACGACCGGCAAATACGAGACGGCCGCCAGCCAATACAGCAAAAAGACGATAACGGAACGGTGCATGTAGAATTTCTTCAAAAGGCGGTGCTTTGGGCTAATTTACGATAAAACAGGCTCGTATGACGAAAAATGAACAGTTTCTGAATAAAATTTGACAATCCCCCGGCAATCAGCAAGCCCATATTGCAGCCCTAAAAATGATCACTCATCATTCCGGACTGCACTATGAATACACAACTACTACGACCCCTGTTCACACTGTTTTGCGCACTGCTGATTGCGATGGCCGCCCATTCGGCGGTGATCTACAACAACACGTTTCCGAACAGCAATTTCAACACCCCTACTTCCATCAATTCGAACCTGACGAGCGCATGGACGGGGATCGGCGACACACCGTATGCGTACGGCTACGCCGGCAACAACTGTATGGCGCTCTCAGCGCACAACCACGTTTATGTGCTTACGGTGAACATTAAGGAGGGTTTCCAGGTAGAGCTGACCAGCATTACATTCAACAAGTTCTCTTCCGACAATGCGACCTTTCAGATCCAGGTCGATGGGGTGAATTACGGAAGCTCATTTTCGTCGAGCCTCGATATGGCCGGCGTTACCCGTACCAAAACGGTTTCCAAGCTCCGGAACCGGATGGTAATTCGCATCGCGGTGACGAACAGTAGTACGCCCAATCAAAACTATTCGGGGATCGACAATTTCGTCCTTAATGGAACGGTAAGCGGCTACGACGCCGCCGCCGAAGCGCAGCCCGACGCCAATGGCATTCTGTATGTCGACGGCGGCACCGCCTCGCCTGGCGACGGCAGCAGCTGGGACCAGCCGCTCAAACGCATGTACCACGCCACCCGTGGAGCAGCATTGAACGCGGCCATCAAGCAGGTGTGGGTGGTAAGCGGCGAGTATCAGACCGAAGCCACCAACACGCCCTTTTCATTAACCGACGGTGTGGCTTATTACGGCGGTTTCGAGGGATATGAAAGTGATTTACGCGATCGGTTGCTCACCGCTCAGACAGTACTCGCCGGACAGGGCGGCACCGTCATTGCCACCTCGGGTGCCGGCGCCACCACACGCCTCGACGGGTTCACTATTACCGCCGGCACGGGCTTCTCAGTCGGCAATGAGCGGCGCGGGGGCGCATTGCATGCAACCAATTCGTCGCTGGTGATTGTCAACTGCGTGTTTACCGGGAATGCCACCGACCCCTCTGCAACCGAAGGCAAAGGCGGCGCGATTTACCTGCTCAATTCAAACCCTCTGATCCTGCAATGCCTTTTTTCGGTCAATTCGGCGAAAGGTTCGTCTGGCGGCAGGGGCGGCGCGATTTTCATCGACAATTCCTCCCCTACCATCCGCAACTGCACATTTTCGGCCAATGAAGTCGGCGGCGGCGGCTCGGCAGACAACGGGGCTGCATTGTACGCCGTCAGCGGCTCGTCGCCCGTTATCGAAAACAGCATTATCTGGAACAACACCGACCCCGCTTCACCCGGCGGTACCAGCAGCATCAGCGGAGGAGGAACGCCTGTGGTATCCTATTCGCTCATTCAGGGCGGCTTCGCAGGCGGAACCAACATTCTCGATACCGATCCGCAGTTCAGCGACCCTTCACAAAACAATTTCATGCAGCGCAAAGGCAGCCCGGTGACCAATGCAGGTAACCCGGCGACCGACCTTTCGGTATTCCCCAAAAATGCGGAAGACACCCCCATTGGGCTCGATGATAACCGGCGGGTTACCAGCCAGGCCATCGATCTCGGGCCTTATGAAGTGACACCTGCGTCGATCTGGTATGTAAATGCAACGAGTTCCATTCCTGACCCTTCCGGCGATAGCTGGGCCAATGCATTCGCCGGCTTGCGCGATGCCCTCACAGTTGCTTCCGATGGCGACCAGGTTTGGGTTGCACGCGGCGAATATGCGATTGGGACGATCCAGCTCGCATTCGTCCATGGCGTAAAAATCTACGGCAGCTTCGTCGGCACGGAAACCGCCCTCGACCAGCGGCCCATGCCGATCGCGCACGGCGACGCGGCCACGTCGAGTGTCATTACCTCCAACATCGGCCCGGCCATCAATAACACTGGCAATGATTTGACCCGCGATGATGTTTTCGACGGTTTTACGGTTACGGGCGTTTTCGGCAGCAATGGCGGGGCAATGCGTAATGCGGGCTCGTCACCTACCATCGCCAACTGCGCTTTTCTTGGCAACTATGCGAATTCCGGCGGGGCAGTGTACAATGAAGGTGGTGCTTCGCCGCAGTTTATTAATACCATATTCAGGGGTAATTCAGCCATGTTCGGTGACGGCGGCGCGGTTACGAACAAGATATCATGCAATACCCTATTCATCAACTGCCTCATCGCCGGAAATTCGGCAAGCAACGACGGCGGAGCTATCGAAAACGATGGCAGTATCATACTCGTCAACTGCACCATCGCAGGTAACCAGCAGGGCTCAGGCGGCGTGATCACTGGGTTCGAAGGCCCTGTAATCGTTCGCAACAGCATTATCTATGGTAATGGCAGTGGAATCGGCAGCCGGGAAAGTACTATCTCCGTTGCATACAGCATTGTGGAGGGAATCGCCGCCAGCGAGACCGATCATAACCTGGCCGGCACCACCAACCCACAGTTCGCCGGGGCAGAAGACTGGACGCTGCTCCCATGCTCCCCGGCTGTCAACCGCGGTACCAACGAAGCATTGCCCGAAATCCCCTCCAGCGCAACCGACCTCGTTAACAATGCACGTATCTACAATACCCAGACCGACATGGGTGCCTACGAATTGCAGGCGCTACCCGCCCCGGGCACATTACCCGCGAGCGGCGACCAGGCGACCCTGCCCGTATATGCAGGCGCGACCGCAATTACCAGCGATTGCAAGACATTCGGCCTCATCGAACCGACCGGCACGCCGGGATCGCTGGGCAATGTAACGATCAAAGCCTTCCTGGCGCCAGGCAATACCGTTTCCGAAGGGCAGAAGGTTTTTGTAAAAAGACATTATGACATCACTCCTTCCGGAACCGACGGCCCTGCGAAAGTGACTTTATTCTTTGCCAAAACAGATTTTGAAGCCTACAACCAGGCCTACGGGAACGCCAACAACGCCACACTCCCCGCGAATCTGAAAGTGGTACAATACCACGGAACCAGTCCGTACGGCTTTCCCGGTACTTACTCAGGACCAACGCAGCTGATCACGGACGTCACGGTCACCGAAAGCGAAGACCACACGATGTACCTCGTTTCGTTCCAGGTAAGTGGATTCAGCGGGTTCTTTATTTCAGGCCAATCCGAGGCCGCATTGCCCGTTACGCTCGTGTCTTTTAAGGCCAAAAAACGCGAGCATCAAGCCGATCTGCAATGGCAGACCAGCTCGGAAATCAACGCCAGTACATTCGAAATCGAGCGCAGCGGCGACGGCAAAAACTGGCATTACCTGGGCCAGGTAGCGGCGAAAGGCGGCGAGACTACCCATACCGACTATTCCTATACTGACGCCCTTCCGCTAGCCGGAAGCAACATGTACCGACTCAAAATGATTGATCGCGCCGCGGGCGGTATGGACGGCTCGTTCGCCTATTCGCGCATCGCAGCACTGGAATTCGATGCGGAAAAGGTGGCGGTTTATCCTAACCCGGCGGTGGGGGTGTCGAAGGTAAATTTGAAAGGGGTAAAACCTAAAAACATCGACGCCATAAGGCTGCTCGACACGAGCGGGAAGCTGCTCTTGCGTCCCGCATTGCATCAGGGAAGCATGGAAATCGGCAAGCTACCTTCCGGCATTTACGCCATCGAGATACAGATGACCGACGGCAGCAGCCAGAATCTAAAACTCTCAGTGATACACTAGTTTTTACAAACGCTTATACTCAACGTTCCATAACGGGGGCAGGCAGGATTGATTTCAGCCAAATGTTTCAGATATTCACCGGTTACTTAACAAAATCGGCCTCTGACTCACTTGTATGAATAGATTCTACGCCTGCCTCCTCTTCATTATTTTCCATTCTGTTTCTTACGCCCAGCAAATTGAAATCACGGAAGTGTTTCCGACTATTTGCCTGAATGCCGTCTACGACTTACCCGTCAACATTACCGGGCAATTTAATGCAAACAATGCCTTTAAGGTCGAGATACAACCCGGCGAGAACAATGTTGCCGTAACCCTACCGGCGGTTTTCCAGGACGGCAAGCTCAGGTTCACCGTTCCGGGCACAGCCATTGAGAAGCCCACCGCCGCGAAACTGCGGATCGTATCGACATCCCCGGTGGTGACCTCGCAATGGAACAGCAGCACACGGCTCCTCGACAAAGGCAATGTGACGCTCACCGCCATGGGAGAAGACACGGTAAACCGCTACGACAACCTCCCGATCCGTCTTCTGGGTCGCAGCAACTCCTATTGCGAAATTATATTGAGTAACGGGCAAATGTATTCGTCCTCCACCGAACTTTCTCATCCCGTCCTGGATTTGACCCCCATTCTCTTGCCCGCAACGCCGGAAGTCCTGACGATTAACTCCGCTAAAAACGGGTGCGGCCCTATGGCGACAGATGGCAAGGTAAGCATCGGGATAAACACGCATGCATTGAGAACGACATTCATAGGGCCGATATACACTTGCCCCGGTACCGATATTAAGGTGAATGCCTCATTCGATGGCGGTGTGCTGCCCGCGACGATGCGTTACAAGATCCGGATCACCGAATCCGGCACCGAGGGCCAGGTTATCCCCGGCGCCCGGTATTACGACCTCCCAGCCACTATTGAAAATAACCAGCTCACTGCCCGCATTCCGGACGATTTCAAAGTAAGCAGACGCACGTTTTTTACAGCCAAAGTGGTCACCGAAAATCCGTTCAATGTCGGCTCTCCCGGCAGCGTGGTGTTTGCCATAACGCCTAAACCGCAGGTCAAGCTGACAGTCCTCAATCCAACGACCATTGAACCGGGGAAATCAGTTTTCATCAAATACACTTATACCGGTCCCTTTCCGGCTAGCATTACACTCAATGACGGCTCCCAGATCTACGAAACAACGGTGTTCGACGATTCGATCAGTTCAACGATTGAGAGAATGCCCTCCAAAACGACCGACTATACGGCTGTTTCGGTCGAATCGGGTTGCGGCGTGCATCCAATGCAAAACCAGAAAGCCGCCCGTGTGACGGTGAAAGATGGGTTAGTCCTGAGTGGAATGAGGTCGCCCGACATTTACTGCGAAGGAGAAACGGTACGCCTGAAATATACTTCGAATGTTGCCGTGCCTGAAAATGCGGTTTTTACCGTACTCTTTACCGACCCATCGAAGAAAGAGACCGTGGTGACCGTGCAAAGAACAGGCGACGAATTGGCATTTAAAATACCCACATTTAACCTGGGAAATAGCTATCGCGGCGATGCGTTTTCGTTTCAGATGCGTTGCAATGTACCCGCATTGACATCCATTCCTGTCACTTCGGTCACTATTCAAACAAAACCGGATGTTTCTTGGACGTCGACGGAAACCACTTCTTTTCCTACACCCGCTAATCCTACCGTTCGGTTCTCCATACTGGGTGGACCTCCGTATTCGATTGAATCGACCGATGGAAGCGTGCAGCATTATCTTTACGTCACTACCGGGTATACCACGCTTTTTGTCCCCAAAACGGGAGATTACGGTATCAAATCGATTAGTAACGCCTGCTTCATGA
The DNA here is from genome assembly GCA_965649915.1 of uncultured Dyadobacter sp. Lineage (GTDB taxonomy): Bacteria > Bacteroidota > Bacteroidia > Cytophagales > Spirosomataceae > Dyadobacter. The sequence continues at coordinate 108,499 of CBFGMV010000012.1, read as the reverse complement.
ACCCTTCGCCGACGAAAGTCCGGCTGAATGTAGCCAACGAGTCACCTGCAACGCCTTATATTTCCGTCAATGTGAAAAAGCCCTACCATTGCGCGACGGATACGCTCGAACTCGACATCCGCTCCGGTGGGAACTTCGACGCTTCCAATGCATTCTTAGTAGAAGGTTCGGTGTACGGTTGCTGCGATTTTAAAACCCTGTCGGCGGCACCATCCAACGGGAAATTGCGGTTTGTGATCCCCGGTCTTTCCTTGCGTAGCCCGGAAGAAGAAATCACGCTCCGTGTTTCATCTACCAGCCCGGTGGTTCATAGCCGTGTTTTTGTGCTGGACCTCGCTTACCCTATCAACGAAGTGAAGCTCCGCTTCCCCGGGCAGATTGACACCGAGCCGCTGATCACCCTGGCGCGCCCGGTAAGGGGCATAGTCGAGGTGAATGACCAATCGTTGCAATCACTTGTGATTTCGGATGGGAAGAAAGACTCGACCGTTATATTCCCGGAACGTGCTTTCTATTATGACGTTTACATTTCTCCAAAGGTGGGCGACAATGTTTATACCATTAAGTCGATCACTTCGGTATGCGGCACGAAGCCGGTGAATGTTTCTCAAAACGTTCACATTATGCCCTACCGCATCGACTATCCAGTTTCATACGACAGGCCTTATGTGTGCACGGGCAGCGATTTCTACGTGCCGTTCCTGGTAACCGAAAGCGCGCGTACCAATGCCACATTCGAAGTACAGCTGCTAAAAGGGGACATTTTCGGCAAATACAGCGTGCTGAGTCTTCCCTCGCGGACCGCTTCCAATGGTATCGTTGCCGCGATCCCCGATACTGTAACGGCAGGCGATTACTTCATCAGGGTCGCATCAAGCGACGGTGCCTATTCGCTGGGGCGTGCTTTCAAAGTAAAATCCCCTCCCAGCGCAATCATTACGGCGCCAGGTTACCCGGAAAATCAACCCATAACGGTCACAGCGGGCGAACGGCTCGACCTACGTATCTTCATTAAAGGCTCCACACCTGTGCGCGTGATTGCAGACGGTCTCGATTACACCGAGTATGATTATCCAGAGCTTGCCCCTACCTATTATCCGACCCGGAACACCGATTACACGATCAAATCACTTAGTAACGGCTGCGGTGACGGCAAGGTTTCCAATTCGGTGCGCGTACTGGTACCGCCCCAACTCACAGGCAGCGTTGTAGGAGGCAGCTTCTGCAAAGGGCCGACGATGCCTGTTCAGTACGCGTTGAAAGGAGAAGCCGACCTTACAGACACTTACATTTATTTTGAACTCCAAAACCGGGAAACGGGCGTTCGCTATATTCTCGATTCCACCAGAACCGCTTCGGGTACTATACAAATTCCGATGCTTCCAGCCGTTAAGGGAGGTTGGCATAAATTTCAGGTAACGGCGCCCAAATATGGTTTGGTCGCCGAATCCGACATTCTGTTAAAGGATGTTCCGGAAGTGGTCTTGTCCGGAAGCACGACGATCAATGCGGGAAGTACGGTCAATCTCAGTTGCACAGCCGCCTTTGCCGACCAGCAGTGGGTCAAATACCAGCTCTCCGACGGAAGCTCCGGCCAGTTCTATAGTAGTTCGAAAGAGAATCTGGTGAAAGTGTCGCCCAAACAAACCACCACTTATTCAATCGTATCCGTTAGCAATGCCTGTGGTAACGGCAAAGCTTCGGGCCAGGCCACAGTGACCGTGAATGCACCAGCCGACAGAACGGTAAATGTCACGGGTGTCAACAATCAGCCCTATTTTCTGACAGGCTGCGTAGGCGATTCGATACGGGTCAATTTTACGACAACCGGGACTTTTTCAGCGCAGAACAGATTTACCGTTCAGATTTCCGATCCGGCTGGCACCACCTTTACGAACATCGGCACAGGGACGCGCTCTCCCATCACAGCCTTTCTACCAACCGACCTCGCCAGGAGCAATGATCGGCGTATCCGAGTTATCGCATCGGACCCAGGCGCTGCGAGCGGGTATTCGCCAGACCCACTAGGCATCCGTTTCCGTGCTACGGCGAAGTTCAACACGGATATTGTTCATTACCAAGACGGTACCGCACCAAGAGTGGTTGTACTGCTTGGTGGCGACGGACCCTGGAATTATATTTATGCGAAAGGCGGAAAACGCGAATATTTGTCGGGCGCACTGCCGCAGGACACGATCACGCTCGAAGGCGCTAATGCGGGCGACGAGTATATCTTGGAGCGCGTCAGCAACGTGTGCGGCGACGGCACCATCCAGTCGCCATCGACGGTGCGGATCGAGGTCATTTCGGCAGTTGAAAACGCCCCGGTGGCCGTTACTGTGTTCCCGAACCCTGCGAGCGACGCCATCACGATCAGCAATACCGACGGGCGTGAGAAATCGGTCGAAGTGTTTAACACAGCTGGAATATTAATATTGAAAAAAACGATCCATGGGGAAAGCGGTACAATCGATATCCGGTTGCTGCCGGCAGGTAATTACATTCTTAAAATCGGAGCCGATAAACGAGCGAGTAGTTTCAGGGTATTAAAATATTGATGTTTTATCCCGAAAGCCGGCGTCTAAGCCTTAAACTGAAAAATCACAATGTCCCCAAACCCCTGGCTAGCCGCTATCAAACGCATTCTCGCCCTTTCCCAAACCGGCCTCGCTTTTCAGCCCGGCGAATACGACCGCGAGCGTTACGAGGAGATCCGGCAAATCAGCCTGGACCTGCTCGCTGATATCAGCAATGCACCCATCGAGCAGATTATCAACCTTTTGCCTCACGAAATAGGTTATGTGACACCAAAAGTCGATATCCGCGCTGTGATTTTCCGGGGTACCGACGAAATCCTGATGGTGCAGGAAAAAATTGACCACGACCGCTGGACATTGCCCGGCGGCTGGGCGGATGTAGGCTACACGCCCTTTGAAGTGGCTGTAAAAGAAACCTTCGAGGAAACCGGCCTGCACGCGGAAGCCGTGCGTTTACTCGCTGTTTTTGATAAACGCAAACACGACCACCCCGAGGAGCTCTGGTACGTCTATAAATTCTTCATCCTATGCCGCGTCACGGGTGGCGAGATGCTTGACCAAACCAACGAAACTTCCGGCGTAGCATGGATTAAGTTCGACGCATTGCCGTCCCTGGACTTGTCGGTGAACCGGGTTGCTTATTCACAGATCAGCCAGCTGCTACCATTCGCCGCCGATCCGGGCCTTCCGGTTTTGTGCGACTGAGGAACCATGAAACATTTCCTGAAAAATTTGCAGCAAATTTGAAAATGGTGCTTTTTTATCTCAATACAAACACCTACAAGTCAGGCATTTATGCTTGACTCCGGCTAATGTAAAATTTAAAAACATTTGGTACGGATTTGAAAACAGATTGCCCGGAGAGCCGGTAGCTTCGTCAGAAATTAATTCAACAATCATGACAAGCAAAAAGGTAATCTTCTGGGCATTCACAGTGGCGCTGGGCGGTTTTTTATTCGGTTTTGATACGGCGGTCATTTCGGGCGCGGAGAAATCGATCCAGCAATTGTGGGGCCTCACTACGGTGCAGCACGGGTTCACAGTTTCCATCGCATTGATCGGCACCGTCCTCGGGTCGCTCACAGGTGCCATCCCCTCCGAGCGTTACGGGCGCAAGTACACGCTCTTCGCCATTGCTGTCCTTTACCTGCTGTCATCGATCGGCTCGGCGCTCGCCTCCGACTGGATTTCCTTTCTCATCTTCCGTTTCCTCGGCGGCATCGGCGTCGGTATTTCGTCGGTTACCGCTCCATTATATATTTCCGAAATATCTCCTGCCAATTCGCGCGGCCGGCTCGTGGCCATGTTTCAGTTCAATGTGGTGCTGGGCATTCTCATCGCTTACCTGTCCAACTTCCTGCTCGTAGGCATGGGCGACAACGACTGGCGCTGGATGCTGGGCGTGCAGGCATTTCCTTCGCTCATTTTCCTCGTAGCAATCCTTTTTGTACCCGAAAGCCCCCGCTGGCTCATCGTAAAGCGCGGCCGGGTAGAAGAAGCGCGGCAGATATTGTCCGTCGCCAACGGCGGTATGGATGTGAGCGGCATCGTTGCCGACATTCAAAACTCGGCCAATGCAGGCACCCAAAGCGGAAACAGCATTTCTATTTTTTCATCCCAATACAAACTTCCCCTGGCACTGGCGTTGCTTTTTGCCTTCTTCAACCAGGTTTCGGGCATTAATGCGATCATTTACTACGCACCTCGCATTTTTGAAATGGCTGGCCTGGGCAAAAGTTCTGCGCTGCTTTCATCTGCCGGTGTGGGTTTGGTGAATTTTTGCTTCACGTTCATCGCCATCAACCTGATCGACCGTTTTGGCCGCCGCACGCTGATGTTCATAGGCTCGTTCGGGCTGATCGCCACGCTGGGCCTCGTAGCCCAGGCATTTTACAGCGGCAACCTGGGCGGTTATGCGGTACCGGTGTACCTGTTTATTTACATTGCTTTCTTCGCATTATCGCAGGGCGCGGTGATATGGGTATTTATCTCTGAAATTTTCCCTAACCAGGTACGTGCCGCAGGGCAGTCGATGGGCAGCTTTATGCACTGGCTGCTGGCCGCGGTGATCGCATTCACTTTCCCGTACATCGCCGAAACCCTGGGTGGCGGCAACACATTCATGATCTTCTGCGGCATGATGGTGCTCCAACTGCTTTTTGTATGGAAGATGATGCCCGAAACAAAAGGCACTTCCCTCGAACAGATCGAAAAAACACTGGTCCTCCACTAAAATCTCCACTTTAACCGATTATATATGACACCGAAACTGACTGTTTTTGGAGAAGTGCTCTGGGACGTGCTGCCCGACGCCCGCCTGGCTGGCGGTGCTACCATGAACGTCGCCGCACATTTGCAGCGCTACGGCATGGACGTTGCCTTCATCAGCCGCGTCGGCCACGACGAACTGGGCGACGAGCTGCTCGCATTCATCGTACAGCACGGGCTCAATACGCAATGGGTGCAAACCGGCGAAACGCATTTGACCGGCATTGCCAAAGCCAACGTGTCGGACAGCCACGAGGTTACCTACAAAATCCTGCACCCCGTGGCCTGGGATTACATTCAGTTCGACGAGGCCGCCGCCCGGCAAGTGAGCGACAGCGATTTCTTCGTGTACGGCACCCTTGCCGCCCGCGACCGCACCTCGCGCGACACGCTCCTCCGCTATCTTGCGCGTACGGGCACCGGGCATGCAGGCGAGCCCGGTGCCCGTACGCCTCACCCATGCATACCCGTGTTCGACGTGAACCTGCGCCCGCCGCATTACACCCGCGAGCAGGTACTCGATCTCCTCGGTTTCGCGAGCATTGTCAAAATGAACGAGCATGAAATCCGCGAAGTAACCGGCTGGCTTACCACTTTTGAAAGCGAAAAGCACGCCATGACATACCTCATTGATCGTTTCAAACTGGATATGCTCGTGCTTACCTGCGGGGCCGACGGCGCGATGGTGCTCACCAGCGGCGGCGACTTCAGTCAGCACGCCGGATTTACCGTGGAAGTGGCCGATACCATCGGCAGCGGCGACGCATTCCTCGGCGCATTCCTGTACCAAACCGCCGCCGGGTATTCATTGTCCGACTCCCTGGAATTTGCCTGCGCCGCCGGTGCATTCGTCGCGGGAAAAGCAGGTGCATTGCCAGCATTCGGCGAAACCGACATTCAGGAGTTTATTCACGCACAGCGGCTGCAACCGATAATCCACTGATTTCCATTTCACCCTTTTTAATCGAAAACATGATGAGAAAAATTTTACTGCTGGTGGCTCTCGCGGTCGCCTGCGTAGTGCAACTGCCGGCCTACGCGCAAAACAGGGCACAGATCAAGGGCGTCGTCAAAAGTACCGACGGTGAGCCGCTTCCCGGTGTGAATGTCCTCGAAAAAGGGACTTCAAATGGTGCCGTTACCGACGTTTCGGGAGCTTACACGGTATCGCCTGCTGCAAATGCCACATTGGTATTCTCCTACATTGGCATGCAAACGAAAGAAGTGGTCGTGGGCAACCAGACCAACATTAATGTTACCCTCGATTACGATCAGAAAAGCCTCAACGAAGTGGTAGTGGTGGGTTATACTTCTTCCAAAAAAGAAGACCTCACCGGCGCCATTGCCGTGGTAGACATGGCCCCTTTGAAAAACATCAGCTCCGGTAACCCCATGCAGGCCTTGCAGGGACGGGTGCCGGGTTTATATATTGAAAAAACCGGCTCGCCGAACGGTACCAACTCCCGCATCCTGATCCGCGGTGCCAACACCCTCGGCAATACCGACCCGCTCTACATCATCGACGGCGTGCCTACGAAGCGCCCGGAGGTGTTCCAGGGGTTGAACCCGAATTCCATCGAGTCGATACAGGTACTGAAAGATGCCTCGGCGTCGTCTATTTACGGTTCGAGGGCTTCCAACGGGGTGATTATCATTACCACCAAAAACGGCGCGAATACCAACGGAAAGATCAATATCGACTTCAATACCAGCATTTCGACCCAATCGGAAAAGTATGCGCGGTACAAAATGCTGAATGCCGTCGATCGCGGACGGGCATTGTGGCAGGCTTCGGTGAATGATAAGGTCAATCCCGAAGACGGTTACGGCGCTTTGTACCAGTTCGACTGGAACAAGGATTTCACCAATCCCATATTAAATGGTGTAAAAGTACAGCCACTCGTGGGCGGCAATGCCAACATGCCTGCCGGCGATACCGATTGGCAGAAAGTAATGTACAAAAGCGGCATTGTAACCAACAACGAGCTCACGATCTCGGGCGGCAATGGTACTTCTTCATTGCAAATCAATTTGGGTTATTACAAAAATACCGGCATGCTCCGCTACACCGATTACGACAAGATCAGCGGGCGCATCAACGGCCTTACCAGCGCATTCGACGGCAAACTGAAAATCGGGGCGAATATGCAGCTCGCTTCCTCGAACGAAACCCTCGCTTCGACGGACATCGGTGGTGCGGGAACGCCCGGCCTTGCCGTTACCCTCGCGCCTACCATCCCGGTGTATGCCAAAGACGGCTCCTGGGGAGGTGCCATTGGCTCGGGTTACTCCGACCGCAACAACCCGCTCCACATGCAAGAAATCAACAAATGGGACAATGCGCACCGGCTCACGCTGTTCGGTAATGTGTTTGTGGAAATTAACCCATTCAAAAACTTCTACCTCAAAACCAGCCTCGGCGCGGATAATGCGGCTTTCCGTTTCAAAAACATCGAACAATCCTTTGAAGAAGGCTCTTTCGGCCGCGCCAACAACAGCCTGACGATCGACCAGAACCGCTACCTGAGCATTACCTGGTCCAACACGGCCCGCTATAATCTCGACCTCGGCAACAACCATTTCAAGTTCCTCGCGGGTATCGAAGCGATTAAAAACGACTCCGATTTTGAAATAGCACGAAAAGAAGGCTTTGCCGTGCAAACCAAGGAGTATTTTGTACTGAATGCAGGTACTGGCAACACCAACGTGACCGGCTCCGGCTCGGGCAGCAGGCTGCTTTCCCAATTTGCCCGCATCGACTATGGCTTCTCGGACCGCTACCTGGCCGCAATCACCATTCGTCGCGACGGCTCGTCGCGCTTCGGTTCTGCGAATGCGTACGGTATCTTCCCGGCGGCGTCTGTCGGCTGGCGCATCGATAAGGAGCAGTTTTTCAAAGGGGTAACCAAAATAAGCAATCTGAAACTGCGGGCCGGGGTCGGCAGGGTTGGTAACCAGGAGATCGGTGACCTCGCCCGCTTTGGATTGTACGATACGCGTTACGGCGCGCGGCAATCGCAGTTTCCAAACGGCCATAACAGCTTTTTTGACCAGTTCTACAATATTGGTACCGCCTATGACCTCAACGGCGCCAACACAGGCAATTTGCCTTCCGGCTTTGTTTCGATCCAGGGCGCTAACCCTAATTTGAAATGGGAAACGACCGATGAAGCCAACTTCGGGCTCGATTTCGGGCTTTTCGACGGGATGATCCAGGGATCTTTCGATTATTTCTCCCGCAAAACCAGCGACATTCTCATTACTCCGCCTGTGGCCTCCGCCGTGGGCGAAGGACAGCTCCGCGTATTGAATGGCGCGGCGAAATCCAACCGGGGTTTCGAGCTTTCGGCCGGGTATTATGCACGTCCGAAAGGCGATTTCACCTACAATGTGATGGCAGGCGTGAGCCGCTTCCGCGACAAGATCACCGAGCTGCCCGAAGAAGTACGCGCCGCTTACCCGGGTAATGCGATCCAGACGATCCTCGGCCATTCGCAGTTCGATTTGTTTGGGTATAAAACCAATGGCCTCTTCCAGAACCAGGCCGAAGTAGACGCCGCTCCCGCACAAGTGGGCGCAGGCCCGGGCCGCATCCGCTACGTAGATACCAACGGCGATAACCGCATCGACGACCTCGACCGCGTGTTTTTCGGTACCACATTGCCCGCATTCGAGTACAATTTGAAAGTGGAGGCATTCTACAAGTCGTTCGACTTCTCGGTCTTCGGCTCGGGCATTGCGGGCAGGAAGGGCTTCGATACTTACACTTTTTATAACAACTTCATCCGTGGTCGTGAGAACGTAGGTCCCGGCGTGTTCGACGCATGGTCGCCGACGAATACCGGTTCCAAAATCCCCGCATTGTCACTTTCCGACGCCAACAACGAGACGCGCTCTTCGGATTATTTCAATGTGAATACTTCCTATTTCAAACTGCGCAACATCCAGATCGGCTATGCTTTGAATTCGGAGCTCACGCAAAAGATCAAACTGCAACGTGTGCGGATGTACCTGATGGCCGAAAACCTGTTCCTGATCAAATCGAAGCAATTCAGCGGCCCCGATCCGGAGCGGACGGACATTAACGCCATACCGATCCCCCGCACATTCACATTTGGTTTGAACATTTCTTTCTAATCCTGAAATCGCATTGTTATGAAAAGCAAATACATATTCGGTCTGATCGCCAGCGGCACGTTGCTGATCACCACTTCCTGTAACGATTTCCTCGACTACCAGCCGCAGGGACTGCTATCGTCGGAAAACATCAAATCGGCCTCGGCGGCGGAATCGCTCGTGACGGCCGCCTATGCCGGCATCGGCAACGACGAGATGATAGGCCCCATGACGAGCATGTGGGTATATGGCAGCGTGCGCTCGGATGACGCCTACAAGGGCGGCGGCGGCGTTTCCGACGTGGCGGAAGTGGATTTTTACGAGCATTACAACCTCACTCGTCCTGATCTCGGCCTGATGCACCCTTACACCTGGGAAAACTTTTACAAAGCCATTTCCCGCGCGAACGCGGCACTTACCAGCCTCAATACATTGACCGAAGCGGAGTTTCCACTTCGCAGTACCCGCATTGCCGAAATGCGTTTCCTGCGCGGCCACTCCCATTTTATGCTCAAAATGCTGTTCAAAAATGTGCCTTATATCGATGAAAAACTATCGAGCGACGACATTCTGAAAGAGTCGAACGTGCGTTACAACAACGATGAACTTTGGAATAAAATCGGGGAAGATTTTCAGTTTGCCGTCGATAACCTGCCGCAGAAGCAGGCGCAGATCGGTCGGGCGAGCAAGATTTCCGCGGCAGCTTACCTGGCCAAATTGCGGCTTTTTCAGGCGTACGAGCAGGATGCGAACCATAAGGTAACGGCGATTAACAAAAACCGTTTACAGGAAGTGGTAACGCTCACCCAGCAGGTGATCGCCTCCGGCCAGTACAGCCTCCAACCCGATTTCGCAGAGAACTTCATCGCCGAAACCGAGAACGGCCCCGAATCTATCTTCGCGATCCAATACTCGATCAACGACGGTACTGCGGTGGGCCGCCTGAGCTACGTGACGGGCCTCAATTACCCGCACGGCGCACCGCAATACGGCTGCTGCGGCTTCCACCAGCCCAGCCAGAACCTCGCCAACGCCTACCGCACCGATGCGAACGGACTACCACTTTTCGAGACATTCAATGACAAAAACGTGGATTTCACCACCGAAACCGTCGACCCGCGTGTAGATCATACCATCGGCATTGACGGCCATCCCTACAAATACGACGCGACCAAACCATTCAGCAACAGCTGGGTGCGCGATCCGGGTGTGTACGGCTTTTTCCACACCATGAAGGAGCAGCAACTGGCGACCAGCGCTTCGTATCATAAGGAAGGGCCGTTTATCGGAAGTTCCAAGAACATCGACGTCATCCGCTATGACGATGTACTGCTCATGCAGGCGGAGGCTTACATTGAACTTGGGCAGCACACGCTCGCATTGCCGCTCATTAACCAGATCCGCAAACGGGCCGCCGGAAGTACCGGCCGGTTGAAAAAAACGGATGGCACATTGCCTTCGAAATACAATGTCAAAGAATACTCGGCTTCCGGCTGGACGCAGGATTATGCGAGAAAGGCATTACGCTGGGAAAGAAGGCTCGAATTCGCGACGGAAAGCCCTCGTTTTTTCGACCTTGTGCGCTGGGGTATCGCTGAGCAGACTTTGAATGCGTATCTTGAAAAGGAAAAAGTAAGAAGGCCCTTCCTGGCAACTGCTAAATTCACTGCGGGAAGAGACGAGTACCTGCCCATTCCGCAGCGGGAGATCAGCTTTACGAAAGGGCTTTACGTGCAGAATCCGGGGTATTGATAGGCTATGAGAAGTCACCAAAACACCTGATTGTCACCCTGAGCGGAGTCGAAGGGCATGTGCAATGTCGCCATACTGCCTGTCTTCGACTCCGCTCAGACTGACAATCTATCACTATCAAATAAAACAACAAATGAAAAAACTCAGCATACTCGCAGCGCTCCTTTGCGCATCATTCGCGCAAGCTCAGGAAACCCCTGAAAAGTACCGTCCGCAATTCCATTTTTCGCCGAAAGCGCATTGGATGAACGACCCGAACGGGATGGTGTTCTATAATGGCACCTACCATTTGTTTTACCAATACTATCCCGGGGCGAAAATATGGGGCCCGATGCATTGGGGGCACGCCACGAGCAAGGACATGGTGCATTGGAAAGAACAGCCGATTGCACTCTATCCGGATAGCCTCGGCTACATTTTCTCGGGGAGCGCGGTGGTCGATGTGAATAACACCTCCGGCTTCGGAAAAGACGGAAAAGCGCCGTTGGTAGCCATTTTCACGCACCATAACCCTGTTTTGGAAAAACAGAAAACCGGCAAGCACGAGTACCAGAGCCTCGCATACAGCCTCGACGAGGGTGTAACCTGGACTAAGTACAGCGGTAACCCCGTGCTACCTAATCCCGGTATCACCGATTTCCGCGATCCGAAAGTCCGGTGGTATGAACCGCAGAAAAAGTGGATTATGACGCTTGCCACCAAAGACCGCATTACTTTCTACTCCTCCCCCGATCTTAAAAGCTGGTCGAAGGAAAGCGAGTTTGGCGCGGATGCGGGCGAGCACGGGGGCGTGTGGGAGTGCCCGGACCTGCTCCCGCTCACGCACGAGGGCAAGCAGGTGTGGGTCCTGATCGTCAATATCAACCCCGGGGGCCCCAACAAGGGCTCGGCAGGACAGTATTTCCTTGGCGATTTCGATGGCAAGACATTCAATGCTTATTCCAAAGAAACCAAATGGCTAGACTGGGGTGCCGACAACTATGCCGCCGTTACATTCTCTAACACTGGTAACCGAAGTCTGCTGATGGGCTGGATGAGCAACTGGCAATATGCCAACCAGGTACCCACCGACCCCTGGCGCAGCGCCAACACCATTTCCCGCGAACTGGGCCTGAAAGCCGTCGGGAAGGAGCTATACCTGACCTCGGTGCCCGCCAGGGAGCTCGACGGCATTAAAGCGGAAGGTTATACCAAAAAGAACCTGACCGTCAAAGCACCGGTAGACCTCGCCCCCAAAGGCGGCAATGCTTCCGGCCTCTTCCGGCTCGATCTCAAAACCGCAACAGTGAGCGATTTCGAATTGGTATTGTCCAACAAAGAGGGTAACGAGCTGCTGATCGGTTTCGACAAAGCCAGCAACCAATATTACATTGACCGTACCAAATCGGGCAAGATCGATTTCGAAGCGGGTTTCGGGAAGAAGCATGTGGCCCCCAGGTTGTCCAAAGACAGCAAGATCGCATTGACGCTCATTGCCGACGCGGCATCCGTGGAGCTTTTTGCTGATGGCGGATTGACCGTCATGACAGACGTTTTCTTTGCCGATACGCCGCTTTCCGGGCTGAGCATCAAGTCGGCCAAGGGCATTCTGGTGGAGGATTTGCAGTATAATGCATTGAAACCGTCGATCGAGTAGCCGCACAGGTGGTATGAGAGCTGCCGTGGCCACCGCTACGGCAGCTCTATTTTGTATTATATTTGAATTACAAATTATTCTAATGAGAGTCGCACTGATCGCTTTCCTGTTGCTGGTGTTGTTTGGAGGCTGTGCCGAAAAACGGCAGGACGACTATGTGATCGGTTTCTCCCAATGTACCGGCGATGACGAATGGCGGCGGGCCATGCTCGACGGCATGCAGCGTGAACTGGCGTTTCACAACAATACGAAGCTGATTTTCAGAGATGCACATGCCAATAGCGTCGTGCAGGTGAAGCAGATCGAAGAATTGCTCCAAAGCGGCATACAGCTCCTGATCGTTTCGCCCAATGAGTCGGACCCGCTCACGCCCGTGATCGAAAAGGCATTTAAAAAAGGCATTCCGGTCGTAGTCGTCGACAGGCGTACTTCCTCGCCCTACTACACGGCTTATGTGGGCGGGGATAATTATCAGGTGGGCAAAACGGTGGGCGAATATGCCACCAACCTGCTGGGCGGTAAGGGCAAGATGATCGAGATCACAGGCCTGCCCCGCTCCTCGCCTGCCTCCGACCGCCACCGTGGCCTCGTCGATGCGCTCTCGACCCGGCCGGGTATCCAGCGCGTGGCGACATTGAATGGTCAGTGGGAAAAGGATATCGCCAAAAAAGAATTGCGCAAGGTGCTTTCCAGTTTCCCCGACCTCGACCTCATCTTCGCCCAGAACGAGGTAATGGCCATGGGTGCCCGCGAAGTTTGTAACGAGATTTTCCCGGAACGCAAAATCCGGGTGATCGGCGTGGACGGGCTGCCGGGACAGTTCGGGGACATTCAAATGGTGTACGACGGGCACATTACCGCGACGGCACTTTACCCGACCGGTGGGGAGGAAGCCGCGCGGGTCGCGATGAACATCCTCGAAAAACACCCCTATCAGAAGGAAAATCTGCTGCAAACGGCCATTATCGATTCATCTAATGTCAGGATGATCAAGATGCAGACCGACAAGATGATTTCCCAGCAGAACGACATCGAACGCCAGCAGGCCCGCATCGACGAGCAGCTGGAAATTTACCAGACCCAGCGCGGCCTGCTCTATGTGATGACAGGCCTGTTCATCGTTTCCATTATCCTCGGCTCCGTCGCATTGTATTCGCTGATCGAAAACAAGAAGATCAACCGGGAGCTCAATTCCAAAAACAGCGAGATCCTCGTCCAGCGCAACCGGATACAGGATATAGCTGAAAAAGCGCAGGAAGCCACCGAATCCAAATTCCGGTTTTTCACCAATATTTCCCACGAATTCCGGACGCCGCTTACCCTCATTCTCGGGCCGGTTGAAGAACTTTTAAGACAAAAAAATGAAAACCAGGCGGTAAAAAAGAATCTTTCGCTGGTGCAGCGCAATGCCCAACGGCTACTGTGGCTGGTCAGCCAGCTTATGGATTTCCGTAAAATTGAAAGCGGCAAAATCCGGTTGCAGGTTTCTGAAAATGATATGATCGCGTTCATCCGCGAGCTGATGCTGCCGTTTGACCATATCGCGAAAAAACGCAGGATCGACTTTCGCCTTACCACCGCGCTCCCCGAATTGCGTGTCTGGTTTGATACCGATATGATGGACAAAGTGCTGTTCAACCTGCTGTCGAACGCATTTAAATTCACCCCGGACTGGGGCCACATCTACATCCATATCTCCCAGGCCGGCCACAACGTGGTGATCAGGGTGGAGGACAATGGGTCGGGACTCACCGAAACGGATATCTCCGGGGCGTTTGAAATGTTTTATCAGGGTAAAAATTCGATCAAAGGCACCGGCCTCGGGCTGCCGCTTTCACGGGAGTTTGTAGAACTGCACCAGGGCACCATTACCGCCGACGGCAAAAAAGGCGAAGGGGCGACATTCACGGTGACATTACCGCTCGGCAAGGGACATTTTCAGCCGGAAGACATCATGGATCCAGCCATGGACATCGTCAGCAAGTCGATAACCTGGCTCACGACAGATCCCGAACAGCTAAGCCCTCCCGTCACCGCCCACCACGCGGATCTGCCCAGCATCGTGGTGGTGGAAGATAATGAAGACCTGCTGACGTTTATCGAAGGGCTTTTGCATGCTGAATACCAGGTCATCACGGCCAGGAACGGCAAATCAGGCCTTGATCAATGCCTCGACATTGTGCCCGACCTGGTCTTGTGCGACGTTATGCTCCCGGGCATGGATGGTCTGCAGATCACCGGCACATTGAAATCCGATATGCGTACCTCTCATATCCCGGTGATCCTGCTTACCGCGAAAAACAGCCCGGAACAGCAGCTGGAAGGAATGCAGGCCAGGGCAGATATGTATCTGACCAAACCATTCAGCCCGGCTTTTTTGCTTGAAAGTATCCGCAGCCTGCTTGCTAACCGGCTGCTCCTCAGAAGCGCACAAATAGGCCAGGGTATCGCCGACACGGAAACCGGGCTTTCGAAGCTGGACAGGAAATTCCTCAACGACCTCCGTGCCCTTATTGTATCACGCCTCGACGACCCTGCCCTTACCGTCGAATCGCTGGGCAAGGAACTCGGGCTTTCGCGCGTACAACTATTCCGCAAAACGAAGGCATTGCTGGGCGGCGGTACCAATGATCTTATCCTGAATCTGCGGTTGGAAAAAGCATGCACATTGCTCCGTAACCCCGACCTGAGCGTCGCTGAAATTGCCGATCAGACCGGGTTCACATCACAGAGCTATTTTTCAACTGTTTTCAAAACCCGTTTCGGGACGTCTCCGAAGGACTGGCGGCTGGTGAAAAGCTGAACGCATTAATCCGAAATCCTGACGCTGAGCTTTTCGTAAAATGCTTCTACAACACTTCCGACATAAAAATAGGGAGGCACCGTGCGATTGAACTGGAGCGTGGTGACGTCATTATCCAGGAAAAAAGAAGTGGCTGTAAAAACAGCGAATGGCTTGACTCCACCGGGGCCCGTATCGTTCAGGTCATAACGGAAAATTTTCTCGAAAGTCACCTCCCGGCTCTCCCCGATCGCCATATCGAGTGTCAGCGGGGAACCGATCTTGGTCCGTTCGCCATAGGTGTCGCCGGCGACGGCGGGCGTATGGAGGATCATCTTTCCGGCGCTGTTGTGCGTATAGCCGAGCAGGTATCCCGTCGCAACCGGAAAAGAAGGATTAGCCACTCGCTTGATCCGCATCCGCAGGTCGAAAGTCGCCGCGCCGCTGGTGCCCGCGACGCTTCCCGCATTAGTATTCAGCTTCGCCTGGAACCGCGATAACGTAACGTTTTGCATTGAGCCCGTTACCGCGCCCAGGTCGGATCCGTCCTTGGCCAGGAACGTAATGCTCTCGATCACGAATTCACAGGGATAAAGCCGGGGCGAACCGTCAACGGCCGTACATTCGGATTGGGGCAGGTTACCCGGCACCTCGTGATCGGTGCACGACAAAACCATTGTGAAGAGTAAAAAAACAAACAGGCTAAATCCGGAACAGTAGTGTGACGTTTTCATAGGATGCGTAGCTAGATGAATATTGAGTATATTAAATTGATTATTAATTCAATATACCCAATAACCACCCCTCCTGAAACCTTACTTATTATCCGGCAACAGCTTACTCCTTCGCTTCCTGAACCCTCGCGAGGGAGATCAGCTTCTCGGGGGGAGTCGTGCGTGGCGAGGCGATCGCAGCCGCCATGGATGGATGGAGCTTGAAGCCCGGGAAGTAAGTATCCGGGCGGGTTGCGTCCTGTGACAGCAGGAAGGCCTGCCAGATCAGCCGTGCCCTTTCCAGCACCTGCTGATCCTTGGGCGACCGTGCTCCTGCCTCGTCCTTTGTATTGTTTTCAAAGTATACAAGAATGCGGTAGGTCAATGTGATTTCGGCACTGGCGACGATGGGGCCCATTCGGAAACGATCTTTGAGCCACCATAAAGTCGTGCCCATTTCACTGGCCGTTTGGATAACCGGAATAAACACCTTGCTTTGGGCGAGCAGCGAATTGCGCTCCGCCCGTCGGTCCGCATTGCGGAGTATCCCGCTCAGAATGCCGGTAATCACAGCTTTGGGCCGGAAGTTGTCATCATCAAACACCAATCCGTAGTTGAGCGACCGCACGCGGCGTAAAAACACGGACAGCAACAGCTTCACAGCGGTCATGATTCTTACCTTTAACAGGTAACCCCATTGCGGGAATGTAAATTTGAGAAAAACGGGCATCCCCAGGCTGTAAATGCGGGGTTCAAAATCTTCGATACGCTCCGTTACGCTGTCCCACACTTTCCGCAAGCCGAAAAGCAGCGCGGAAACCGTCAGCGCAACGCCGGCGAGCAGGCCGAAGAAGAAATTCCCCCCGCTCCTCGCACCCAGCTGTACGAACGCGAGGATCACAGCGACCACCAGGCAGGCTATGGAAATCAGGCCGATGGTGCTGCCGATACGCCCGATGGGCTTTCCCCTGCCCGCTGCCGGGCCTGCTCCCGGTGGGGTATAGATCTCCGTTTGCGCACTGGCAACGTCGGCGATCATCAGCAACGTCGACGGGTCGAGCGAAGGATCGTGAACTGCGTTGCCAATACCCTTTAGATAAGCTGCATTGCGATTGTTAGCGGTCACGATCGCCTCTATGCCCTGGTTATCATACACACCGCCATCGATCAGGCCCAGCCGCTCGATGGGCACGATGGTGCCGTTGGAATTTTTAAAGATGAGGGCCGGATCGTCCTTTGGAAAAAAATCGTCGGGCAGAACGAGCGGTTCAAAACCGACCGGAAAGCAGGACGACGATGCGACGATATCCGCCAGCCGGATCTGGCGTGCACGATCGCGCGGGATCGTCACATTGCCGTTGCCTATGTAGTAGCTGTCAAAAAACCGGCCGTTCTCATTCACCTGGTCGGGAAGATGGCTGGCATACTGGAACCGGAATGCGGTACCGGTATTCAGTTCCGTCGCACTGAAAATCACCGACTGCAAATGGAAGGGCGCGTCGGGCACATCCGGCTTCCAGAAAAGGTTGAAGAGGTCCCTTCCGTATAACTGTTGATGGTAAGTATCTGCGAACGCGCGGATCAGCTTATAGTTGGCACCAGGCGTGTCCGCCGCTTCGCCCCAGTTCGCAGCAGACCGTTCCAGAATTTCGTCCCGACCCAGTATTTTGTAGAAATCGTCGTAAATGACGTCCATCGACTGGCCTTGTTTTCGTCTGGCGGCATAGAATGCACCGGTGATCGTGCCGCCTGAGATGGTGGAAAGCATGTGCACGTTTTCCAGGACACCCAGTAAATGCAGCAGGTTGAGCGTCCCCAACCCGTAAGCGGCAGCGCGAAATCCGCCGCCGGAAATTGTCAATGCAATACGTTCGAAAGTCGCTTCGCCGGTCTCAGCCATAAGTTCAGGAGGATTTGTGGTTAGGTTAAAGGGTTACAATGCGGTATCCTTGATGATGTAATCGAAATAGAGCTCGTCTACCGTCGTGCGGGCGAGGAACTCTTTCCAGGTCTGCAGAGGCAGGCCCGGTTTCTTTACAAAAGACGCCTGGTCGGTCTGAAAAACCCTGCCGCTCGTTTTGTCGTCCAGCGCTTTCCGGATCGAAGGCAGCGGGTGCCGCCAGGGCGGATTATTTTTGGTAAGTGCCCATTTGTTGACGGCAGTGATCATGGCCGTAAACTCCGACGCATATTTACCCGTACCCATCCAGGACAAATTGGGGTGCTCGTCGCCGGGAAGGCCAGCCAGGGTTGCATTATGGCTGCAATGGTGCGCGACTTTGTAAAGTACCGTCCGGCCCAGCAGCTCCCGGACCGTCACTTTGGCGTCGCCGACGCCCCAGGAATTTTCGGGCCAGGAAATCCAGTTCCCCCGTTGTGCGTCGCCGGCAAAAAGAAGCGTTTTCTTCGAAACAGGCAGCTCGAAGGCCAGCACCAGACTGGTGTTGTTAATGCCGGTGTTCAGCTGCAAAGCCAGGCTTTCGGCTGAGCAAAGCCACTCATTGTCGATCCGCCGCCAGGGTGCATTCGCCGCCACCTCGGTCTTGTCTTTGAGCTCGTCGATGGGGCTATGCCCGTAATGGGTCGTGACAAAGGCATCCGGATCGATGTCCTTGAACGACAAATGGAAACGTTCATCGAAGGGCGAAGTTCGTTTATCGGGACTAACGCTGGCGGCCGCCAGCATGGAAAAGCCGTGTGCAGGCGATTCATCGTCGGGGAACGCCTCATTGCCTTTTGGGTCCTCGTCGGTAAGCAGATCCTCGTTCCTCGGGGGCCCTAAAACATAAACCCTGGCTCCGCCGGATGCAATTTCCCTCTCATCGCCCGGCCTCAGGTATTCGACCCCGTCATTTGCGGCAGCTTTCTGCTTAATCAGCCTAAGGCCTTGTTTATTGACCGATTTGTTAATGTCGGCCAATGCAAATGCGATCGGAGCAGCCGACCCGTGTTCACTCCCGGTTTCCAGTTCAAGCAACCGGTCGACCCTGCTGAGCACCCGCCGGGATCTGTCGTCGACAGCCAGTCCGACCATCTGGTTTCGTGCCTGCACGAGCCCGAGCAGCTGGTCCTTATGGCGCTCACGAAGCGTGTTAGCCAGTTTATCGTCCGGATCTTCCGTCCATGCGAACCACGCCTTATCGATGCGGATGTCCTTGAAGTAAGGCTTGTTTTTTTTCCAAATGCCATTGACATGGTCCTGATGCTCGTGCGTTACCACCATCAGATGAAGGTGGTTGCCAGTGGATTTACCGATATGCTGCACAATATCATTGATTTTGGGCCCCTCCCGGAAACCTGCCCCGCTGGTAGCCGGGTGGATGAAGTCCTGTGAGCCCGGTTTCAGTCCGCAGTCGATCAGGACATAACGTGGCTTATCCGGCACATCGGTTGGGAACGCCAGCAGGAAACAGTCGCCATGGCCCTGCCGGTACATACGCACCGTAACGCCATCCGGTGGCGGTATCAGAAGGTCGCTCATAATGGATCGGAATGAAGTAATGCAAATGGTTCATTTAAAAGTGAGTCGATACCCAGGCGCCTGCTCAGCGGCAAACCGCTGTCGAATGCGTTGCCATTGACGGTCGTCTCGCCGGTCTTGAACCTGCGGACGCGTTCGAGTTCGGTATTGCTGGCGATGTCGCCCGCGGTCCGTATGACCCGTAGCACTTCCTGCGTGGCCGGATCGATCAGGATCGTACATCCCGAACGGAAAGTAAAATCTCCACTTTCGCGGGCAAGCTTATCCCACGTTAATTTGTCTTTCCGCTGCTGTTCGTCCTGGCTAAAATACCCCCGGCGGCGTTGTGTGATCTCGATGATATAGGCAGTATGAATGCTGCCGCGGTTGGCACGCCGGATAATCGGCCGGACGGCGTGGACCTCGACGGTTGGATTGCCGGATTTATCCCGGTAAACGGTCGACGGTGCTTTAACGCCATCGAGCACCAGGCCAAACAGGGTAGCGTAATCGTTCTTGTAGGTATCGCCCTGTTCCAGCCATATCCACCATCTAGCCTTCAACGGTTCCAGTCGTTTCCAGACTTCAAACCGGTCGCTTTCCAGGTTCCAGTCTATTACACCTTCGTTTTTGAAGAAGGCTTTAATATGCTCTTTTCGCTTGCTTGTATCATTTTTCATATCCACACTTCCCGGAGCGAACCCACCTCGTGCAGCTGCCAGATTTTCCATCAGCAGATCGCCGGCCGGCCATGCCAGGGTTTCAATACCGAGGTTCGTTACGCCCCGTGGATAGATCCCCCATTCGCGGAAGCTCTCGATGAACACGATCCGGAAACTGCCTTCCTCATCCGGCATATAATCCAGGTCGGCGGTAATGACGGCCCGGAGAAAATCCCCGAACGTAATGTCTACCGGTGGGCAGTAGTCGATCGCGCGTATGCACATCTGTAACACCCGGTCGGCACAGGTGGCTGCCTCACGCGCAAGCCTGCGGGTGAGATCGGGATGAATCTCCCCTTCCGGCAATGTACCCGACCCACCGGTGGCGATGCGGAACAGGTCGGCGGTCCGGGAACGGTAAATCAGCAGAAAAGCCCGAAAAACCGCCGCCACCAGAATGCTCCCGCGTTCGTGCGGGCTCATGGTTTTTTGCAGGATCAGCGGGTCGGGCTGGCGCGGTTCCCATTTGCCGGCCTCATTGACCTTACCCAGCGCGTCGCGCAAAGCAGCGCCCCTGCCCGTCGCCTTTCCGAATTGCTGCGCCAGCTGGCTCAGCAGGTTCTCGGATTGCAGGTTACCCCGTGTCTTACTGATCTGACTTTCCAGTACCACGGGATAGGAAAAATGCTGAAACAACGCGACAATGTCCGCAAAGGCCTCGTGGAAGGCGTGCACATCCGGGTTACTGGGCTCGTTGAACCGCGGGTGCACGCCATCGAGCAGCGCATGCGTGACCTCATGTGCAATAATATCATGGGAAAGGCAGGTGAATACCAGCGTGCCGGGCATGGTATGACGATCGCGGACTGTGGCCGGAAAATAGCCGAAAAGGATCGCTTTCTTCGCCGGACTATAATAGGCGTTGCGGTCGCGCAGGGCGTGCGGGTATATACGCAGGCGGCGCACGAACTGCTCGGTGTATTCGCCCGCTTTGAAAACTTGCCGGTCACCCCAGAATGCAACCCGCCCCAGTGCCCTTTCGAAATGGCGGATCGTGGTCATCGCGACGGCATACACCATTTGCTGATGGAACTGCGGGTTGGATTCGGAAGGCAGCAACCCGTCTTGCGCCAGCAGGTTGGGATCGTTCAGGTTCACCGGCCCGTAACCCGTCCCGCTGGCCGGATCATAGTCGACTACTTCGATGTACTCACCTATCGGCCCCGGAAGCAGATCCTTTTCCCAGGGTATCGAAAGGGTAATCTGATTGATGTGCGACGTTTCCAGCACGGACGCCAGGCTGGGATCGAACGTCAGTATCCTGAGGCGTCGCGTGGCAGGGGGGTCAGGTTGATAGGGCATTGGTAGTTGGAGCGCAGGTGGAACGTGAGTTGTATGCGTGCTGAAATGTAAGGCAACGGGAGGAATTCTTTTAGAGGGTTTTTACGCTATTTGCAACCGCTGGTCTCCATTTTTCGATAGCATTCCTTTTTTACCTAATTTGCCGCTATTAACCACTATTTGGAATAAACTATGAAACGTTTCCTTTACGCGCTCACAACCATCGTTGTGCTGGCCCTCACATCCTACCGCACTACTGCACAGAGCCTTTCCGTTGAAAGCCTGCTCGACAAAGCCATGTCATTATCCCAAAAAGGGGACAAATCGGGTACCGCCGACGCGCTCACAGACGGTGTTTCGGCATTGGAAAATGAAGCAAAAAGCTCCGACGGGAGCCTGAAAGACAAATTACTCGGCAAGGCGGGTGACCTGAAAGCGCTGATCCCCCTGGCCTCCTCCGGTAAGCTCTCCGGAGGCGCGCTGAGCAAGGTCGTTAACGCCGTTAAAATGCTGATCGGCGCCAACCGCATCAGCGGATTACTCGGCAAAGGCGATTCCGGGTTACTGGGCAATGCTGCCGGCCTCACCAGCAGCCTCGGACTCATCAAAGCCGGTTCGTCCATCCTGGGTTCGGACAAACAATCGCAGCTGGGCGGGTTACTGGGCGAAGCGACCAAGACCGTTTCCGGGCTGGATAAGAAAGGCCCCGCAGCCAAACTTGCGGCGGCGGCGTCATCCAAGCAATTGGGCAGCATTGTGAGCCTGGTAAGCTCCGCACTCTGATCCTTCCGGTTTCAGATCATCAGAAGCGTGAGGCGGCCCGTTCCGCCCCACGCTTCTTTTTTTGCCAATATAGTGCTGAAACTGGTTAACGAGGTGGGCAATTGGCAAGTCCGAACGCACTTCTTTTGCAACGGAGATTATTCCTGAACCCGCATTCACATGAAACTGCAAACACTAACCGCCGCGCTGCTGCTGCTGCTGCTGACATTGCAAACTGCCGTTGCCCAGCTGCAACTGCCCGCGACCAAACCCAGCCCCGCGCAGGCCGCGATGATCAAAAGAGGTTATGGTATGTTCATCCACTTCGGGATCAACACGTTTGCGGACACGGAATGGTCCGACGGCACCCTACCCCTCGAACGGTACAATCCTACCGCCCTCGACCCCGATCAATGGGTGCGGGTCGCCAGGGACGCCGGGTTCCGGTATGTGCTCCTCACAACCAAGCACCATGAGGGTTTTTGCCTTTGGGACAGTAAATACACCGACTATGACGTGGCCGGCTCCCCCATTAAAACCGATGTGGTAAAGGCCGTGTCGGACGCCTGTAAGAAATACGGGATGCAGTTTGCCGTGTATTATTCGCTCTGGGACCGGCATGAACCTTCCTACAAGGATAAAAATCCGCAGGTGTATGTCGATTATATGCTCAAACAGCTCACTGAGCTTTTTACCAATTACGGCCCGATCTGCGAACTGTGGCTCGATGGCGGCTGGGACAAAAAGCCCGACGAATGGGGCATTGACCAGATCTATCAGCTCGTCAAAAAATACAGTCCGCTGTGTGCCGTCAGCGTCAACCACACCATTGTGAACGAGGAAGGCAAACGAAACTACACGATCCCGGCCGACATGACGGTTGACAATCGATACTATTTCCAGTATTTCCCCTCGGATTTCCGTCTTTGGGACCCGCGCCTCATTTCCCGGTCCGATAAGAAGCAATACCTGCACGATGGCAAGTCCTACTACCTCCCGTTTGAACACACCATCTGCATCAGCCGCAACTGGAACTGGTTCCAGAAATCGGCGCAACTACCGACGCGAGAGCTGGATGAGCTCGAAGAATTGTTCTACTGGTGCACCTACAATGATAATTGCCTCGTCATGAACGTCCCACCCGACCAAACCGGGCGCATCCGTGAATATGAGGCCGTAACGGCGATCAGCCTGGGCAAACGGCTCGGACTTGACTTAAAAAAGCCATTGCCTAAAAACGGCAGGTTCATTTCCCTTTCCCGGCCGGCGACGGCCACCAGCGTTCTGAGCGAAAAAGGCAAGACTTTCCCGGCAGCGGCGGCCAACGATGGCAGTTTTGAAAGCCGGTGGAGTGCGTCGGATACGCTGGCGACGCTGGAAATTGCATTGGACCCGCAGGAGCCTTTCAACAAAGTATCCATTTTCGAGCACCAGGATGTGAAGGAACTACCCGACCACTTTTCACAGATACGGGTGCCGCGCATCCGGGAGTATAGCATCGATATCATGCTGGAAGGGCGCTGGCAGACCATTTTCATGGATCGCGAACCCATGGGCGACTGCAAGGTGATCCGGTTTCCGGCCAGTTACCGTACTTCGAAGCTGCGTCTCCGGGTCACGAAGGCAACCGGCCTGCCGTCCATTACGGAACTGAGCGTGATCGATATGAACCTGCGCATGTAAACCAAAATTGCTTTACTTAACGTGTATAGCTATCCGTCACACCGGCGGGTAGCTTAGTTTTTTGCGGCGCTTTGGTTCCGGTATTCTTTCGGGGATATTTTATTGATTTTTTTGAAACAGCGGTTGAAATAGGAGATATTGGTATAACCGCTTTCCAGGGCAATCTGCGTCACCGGCAGGTCGGACTGTTGCAGCAGCTTGCAGGCAAAACCGATCCGAACCTCGTTCAGAAAATCCGAAAAAGTACGGTTGGTGAGTGTTTTGAAAAACCGGCAGAAAGAATGGATCTGCAAACCGGCGACCGAGGCTGCCTGCTGCAGGGTGATATCCTCTTTGAAATTCTGCTGAATGTAATGCATCAATTTCGGCACCCGGCCCGACGTTTGCGTCGAATAAGTTGAGATCAGGTCGGGTACATTCAGCCACACGAGCTCCTCCGGATCCAGCAGCTGGTCAATGATCTGCAGGAAAGAAGCCAGCAGGCCAACCTGACGGTTATTCTGAGCCAGCATTTGTTTCAGCAAATCCGTGATCAGGGCTTTTTTCTGACCGCAGATCCGTATGCCCCGTTCCGATTCCCTGAAAAACTGCCGCAGCTCCATCGTGTCGGTCAGCGCATTCAGATGCTCACAAATGGTCTCCGGATTGATATACAGCGCCAATGAAATGGCTTCGGATGCCGGTTCGTTGGGTTTGGATTCACTGTACCAAACGTGCGGTACATTAGGCCCCACAAAGGTGAGATCCCCTTCTTCAAACCGTTCGATCGAATGGCCGATTATACGGGTTCCGGAACCCGAGAGCACATACACGAGCTGGCACTCCTTGTGGAAGTGAAAATCTGTCGAGAAATACGATCTGACGATCTTTTTAACCACAAAAGGCTTTCGCGAAGGCGCAAATTCCGGCAAAAGGGTATACGTGGCTTTCATGCTTTCAAAGTTTGGAGAATTACGCAAACATAGTACTGCAAATGATCAATCCGCCATCAATTTACAGGACTTATCACCCATAAATTTGTACATATTCTTCAACAAACCAATCACTTCAAAAGATGAATTCCAAATGCTTTAAACCTTTTCCTACACAGAAAAGGAATAAAACACTGATAAAAAGACATTTATTAACCAATAAAAATAAAAGGTTACATGCATAAGCCTGGCCAGCGCGACACAACCTTTAATGGTATCATATTGACATTACTCTGAAACAATGCACATTACCGCAATCGAAATAAAAGATAAACGATTCGACCTCCATGACGGGGTCGGGTCGGATGCTACACACACCACACCTCAATATGCCTACGCCGTATGCTGTCTTCGCACCGACTCAGCCATCACCGGCGTGGGTCTTGCATTCACGCTGGGAGCCGGTAACGACCTCGTTTGCAAGGCCATCGAATACATAGCCGCCTCGTTGAAAGGCAGGGAGATCGAAGAACTGATGGCCGGCTTCGGAAATGTATACCGCAGCATGGCCGATGCCCCTTCCCTCCGATGGCTCGGACCGCACAAGGGCGTGATCCATCTTGCATTGGCCGCCGTCGTGAATGCTTGCTACGACCTCTGGGCCAAGACGCGAGGAGTTCCGCTCTGGCAGCTGCTGCTCGACCTCACGCCGGAACAGCTCGTGAATACCCTCGACCTCAGCTATCTCGAAGAAGTCCTTACCCGTGACCAGGCCATCGCATTACTTGCCGCCCAGTATTCCACCCGGTCGCAGCGCCGGACGGTGCTCGACACCGGATACAAAGGCTATGACACCTCGGTAGGCTGGTTCAACTTTTCGGATCAGACGATCGTTGAAAATACGCACAAAGCGATGGCCGGAGGGTTCAATGCATTGAAATTGAAAGTAGGCTCCGATGACCCCGAACGTGACCTGCGCCGCGCCCGGCTGATCCGCGGCACCGCTGGGCCAGAAGCTACGATCATGGTCGATGCCAACCAGAAATGGAACCTGCCGCAGGCATTGGACATTTGTAAAAAACTCGGCGATATCAATCCGTTCTGGATCGAGGAACCCACGCACCCGGACGATGTAACGGGCCACCAGGCCATTGCGCGGGCCATCGCACCGTTTAAGGTGGCTACCGGCGAGCATATTCCCAACAAAGTGATTTTCAAAAACTTTTTGCAGGCGGGTGCCATGGATTTCTGCCAGGTCGATGCGGTACGCGTCGGCGGCGTGTCCGAATTCCTGACGATCAGCCTGTTGGCGCGCCAGATGGGCGTACCGGTAGTCCCTCACGTGGGCGATATGGGCCAGATACACCAGCATCTGGTACTGTTCAACCACATTGGCATGGGACATGAACATCTGTTTTTGGAACATATTCCGCATTTGCAGCCGTATTTTGTGCATCCCGCGGAGATCACAGGCGGCTTTTACCAGGTACCCCAGGTGCCCGGCAGCAGCAGCGACCTGAAAGATTGAGGCGGTCCAAAACAGACAGAAACTATGAACGCATTGACCAGCAAAACAATATTGATAACGGGAGGCGCGTCGGGGATCGGGCGGGAATGCACCCTTGCATACCTGCGGGCAGGCGCCCGTGTGAGCGTTCTGGACGCCGATGCAGACGCATTAGCCGCACTCACCAGCGATTACAGCGCCGAATTTCTGCTAGGCTGTGAAGGGAATGTCAGGACAAGGGATGATGTCCGGAATGCGATTGAAAAAACCGTAAAAACCTTCGGCAACCCTGCACGTGGTCCATAACAATGCAGGTATCGCCAGTCCGTCCAAGCCGCTCGACCAGACGTCGGAGGAGGAATGGGACGACCTGTTCGCCATCAACCTGAAAAGCGTGTACCTCACCACCCGTTACGGACTGGAACACCTGAAAGCGACCCGTGGCTGCATCCTCAACACGAGCAGTATGGTAGGCGAAATCGGGCAGGCGAATCATGCAGCCTACGTTGCCACCAAAGGAGGAATGAGCGCACTCACAAAGGCCATGGCACTGGACTATGCGCCCTTCGGGATCCGGGTGAATGCGGTATGCCCCGCCGGTGTATGGACGCCCATGCTGCGCAAATGGGCAGGAGAACAACCTGACACCCACGCAATCGAAAACTACCTGGATCAAATCCACCCGCTGGGTTACTGTCCTGAGGGTGACGTGATCGCCGACGTCGCCGTGTTCCTCGTTTCGGATGCGGCAAGGTTTGTCACGGGATGTATCATGCCCGTCAGCGGCGGCGCCGAACTGGGTTATAAAAGATAAAACAATGGCAACGAAAAGAATCTGCATGGCCCTGGACCTGATCGACAACGCCGATCTGATCGCGTCGTACGAACACCATCATCAGCCCGGCAACATCTGGCCGGAGATCCCGGCAGGCATTCGCGACGCCGGCATTACCGATATGCAGATCTACCGCATTGGCGCACACCTGTTTATGATCGTCGACCACGATGACAGTACCGACCTGAAAAACGCATTCGGAAAAATGGCGGCCATGCCCCGCCAGGGCGAATGGGCGGCCTGGATGGACAGCTTCCAGCAAAAGCTCCCCGAGGCAGGCCCGGAAGACCATTGGGCGACGATGAAACCTGTTTTTTTACTTCATGCCCATATAGAATGAAAAACAGCAAAAGTGTAGTGGTGCCACTGCTGGTGGTCATGAGCCTGATGCTGATCTGGAACCTCAGCCGGAACATCAACGACGTGCTCATCCCGCATTTGAAAAGGGCATGCCAGCTAACGGACTTCCAGTCGTCGCTCGTGCAATCGGCCTTCTTCGGCGGGTACTTCCTGCTGGCATTGCCTGTGGGGCAGTTTATCGGCAGGTATGGCTACAAAGCCGGCATGGTCACCGGGCTGTTCACCGCTGCGGCGGGTGCATTTCTCTTTTTCCCCGCAGCCGACACCCGTTATTACCCGCTGTTTCTGACGGCCTTGTTCATCATGGCGGCAGGCTTTACATTCCTGGAAGTCACCGCGACGCCCTACATTTCGGTCCTGGGTGACCCCGATCGCGCTTCCAGCCGGCTCAGCCTCGCTTCGGCCGTCGGTTCCGTAGGTGCCACCCTCGGGCCTTTTATCGGCAGCCGCTTTCTGCTGCACGCAAAGGAAACATCCCCGGCAGAAGTGGCGCAACTCAGTCCTGCTCAACTGGCAGACTATCTGAATGCAGAAGCACAACTGGTTAAAACGCCTTATCTGAGCCTTGGCGCATTGTTTGTCGTGATCGGGCTTTTACTATACCTGGTTCGCTTACCCAGGATAGCAGGCGAAGAGGGCCATTCCGGCAGCATCCGGGACGTGCTGAGATTCCGCCATACCGTACTCGGAGCGTTGGGGGTGTTCTGCTATCTGGGTGCCGAAGTCGGCATTGTAAGCTTCCTCATTCGGTATACCAAATCATCGGGAATACCGGGACTGACCGAGCAGAGCGCGGCGTTGTTCATCACCTTGTACATGGCACTGGTACTCGCGGGGCGCCTGGCCGGGGCCTATTGGCTGCGGAGTGTGAACCCGTCGGGAATGCTGGCGTTCTGTTCGGCGGCGGCACTGATACTCGTGGGCATTTCCATGACCAGCACCGGCTATGTATCGGTGTACGCACTATCGCTCGTCGGATTATTTACATCAGTGATGTACCCGATCCTTTTTACGCTCAGTATCAGAAATTTAGGAATTTATACCAAAACAGGCTCCTCACTGATCATCATGAGCATTGTGGGCGGAGCTGTAATCCCGCCGGTAATGGGGCTGCTGTCCGATGCGTTCGGGATCAAACAGGCATTTATCGTGCCGGTGCTGTGCTATATCTACCTCGTGTATTATGCGCGGGCAGGACACATACAGGCTCCCGTGGAGGTGACGGGCATAAAAGAAAGCATTGATCTGAAAATTAATAACCTATGAAGAAAATAGTACTGGCATTGTTGCTGCTCAGCACCGGGCTACCCGGCATTTCACAAAACGAAATGCCCAAGGCGCAGCGTCTCAAATGGTGGCAAGACTCCAAAATGGGTCTTTTTATTCACTGGGGACCAGTTTCCCGCATTGGGAAGGAAATCAGCTGGTCGCGGGAAGGATATGGCAAAGCGAAATACGACTCGCTGTACCGCCACTTCAACCCCACCCGTTTCAATGCAAAGGAATGGGTAGCGCTCGCGAAGGCATCGGGCATGAAATACATGGTCCTCACGGCGAAACACCACGACGGTTTCTCGCTTTTTGACACTAAAACCAACGATTACAACATCATGCACACGCCATTTGGCCGGGATGTGTGCAAAGAGCTGGCCCAGGCCGCGCATGAAGCCGGGATGCCCATCGGCTGGTATTTTTCCGTCGCCGACTGGAAAGATCCCGATTGCCGTAACCCCGAAACCAACGGCATTTTCGCCGACCGCGTACTCGAACAGGTGCGCGAACTGCTGAGCAACTATGGCAAAATCAGCCTGCTGTGGATAGACTACGAAGGCTGGCCCACACCGGCGGAGCCCAAAAAGGTTTATGACCTGGCCAGGAAACTGCAACCCGCTATCATCATCAATAACCGCCTCGAACCGTTCACACCGGACGAGTCGCATGCCTACATCGGTCAATATGCGGATTATGCCACACCCGAAGGCTTTGTAGCGGGCTACGGCAAAGTGCCGTGGGAAACCTGTACCAACATGGGCCATCAATGGGCATGGCGTTTCGGCGACCACCCGCGCAGCCTGAAAGAATCGGTGCATACCCTGCTGCGGTGCGTGGGCGGAAACGGAAACCTGCTCTTCAACATCGGCCCCGACAGTACCGGGGTATTCCCCGCGGATTTCGCGGCCAGGGCACGCGAGATGGGCAGCTGGATCACCAAAAACCAGGAAGCTATTTACAATACCAAAGGCGGGGTCTACACACCGGCCGCAGACTATGTGAGCTCTTTCAAAGGCGACAAGGTATACGTGCATCTGCTGAACGCCGGTAAAACCGAACTCGCATTGCCGCCCATCCCCGCGAAAGTCACCAAAGCTACATTGCTGGACGGGACAACTATCCCGTTCAAACAGTCGGGCAAGGCGGTAAACCTCAGTTACCCAACAGCAAAGATAGACTCCATTGCTACCATCGCCGTCCTGACGCTGGACAGGAACGCCTCCGCCCTGGCTCCTGTGATCCCCTTCCCCACCAGTGGCTCGATCGCTTATGCGCAAAAGTCTGCCGCGTCGAGCTCCGTCGGACAATTTTACCACGACCCGGCAGCTGCATTTGACGACAATCCCAAAACCGCCTGGAAGATAGGCCGTCGGAAAGACGTCGATTTCTCCAAGTTTTATGGTAAAAACCTGCATTACCAGTCGCCGGAAATTATGGCTTTGTATGAACCGTCGGGATGGCTGGAAGTGGATCTCGGCCAGCCGCAACTGGTGGGACGTGTGAAACTAGGCGAATCGAAATACGGGCAGTCGGAGATCAAAAAATTCGAAGTGCTTTACCAGAAGGGCACGCAATGGGTCCCGCTTACCCAGGGCACGCAGATGGGAGATTGGGACAAAACGGTCGAGCCTGTGAAAGCCCAGAAATTCAGACTGGCGATCCAGGACTATCATGGATACTTCGGCGTAAACGAGTTTCAGTTGTTCCCGCCCGCGAAATAACGGCCAGGCGCATTGCATTACATTAAAATACGATGGTGAATCAACTCCTCATGAGGCTCACCCTGCAGGTTTCTTCGAAGTGGATAACTCAGGGCCAGCCATACTAAATCTAAACCTCGTTCCAATGCCTATGATGATACACAAACAGCTTTTCAACCCATAAATTAAACGAACCGGCGGGCTACGCGCCCGGTATGGGACAACAACAAGGTCCATCCTCGACGGATGGCGGGTGGAATTTTCACGTCTATTTTTTTGAATTGAATAAATCAATTAAAAATTATGAAAATACACATAAATCATTTGAGACTATTTCCCAAACCTATGAGAAACCTTTTTACTTTTTTCCTGACCCTGGTCGCGGCGCTCGGCGGCTTGTCCAGGGCGGAAGCTGCCCGTGACGTACGCGGGCAGGTCAGAGAGCGCGATGGCGGCGTGCTGCCGGGCGTGAGCATTGTGATCAAAGGTACCCAGCGCGGTACGGTCACCAACGAAAAAGGCGAGTTCACGATCGACGTTCAGCCACAGGACTCGGTGCTCGTTTTCAGCTTTGTGGGGTACCAGACGCGCGAAGAATCCATTGGCGGGCGTTCCGAGATCAGTGTGGAACTGGCCGTGGAAGATAAGTCGCTGAACGAGATCGTGGTAGTGGGCTACGGAAGTCAGAAAAAAGCGGACATTACGGGGGCCGTCGGCAGTGTGAAGGGCAGTGAACTGAAGGCGGTCAGCGCAGGCGACGCGTCCAGTCTTTTGCAGGGCCGGATGGCGGGCGTGGTGGTACAGAATGGCGGCAGCGCGCCTGGACAAGCGCCTGCCGTCGTAATCCGCGGCACGGGTACCTTCGGGAACGACCAGCCGCTGTATGTCGTCGATGGGATGATCACCAACTCCATGGGCTTTGTAAACCCGAACGACATCGAATCCATCGAAGTATTGAAAGACGCATCGGCAGCGGCGATTTACGGAAGCCGGGCAGCCAATGGCGTGGTGCTGATCACGACCAAATCCGGAACTTCGGGCGACATCAAGATCAGCCTCAATGTGAAAGCAGGAATTCAAACCCCGACGAAAAGGCTGAAATTTCTGGACGCAAGGCAATATGCCGACTGGAATAACCTCGCGCACGACAACGACGGGTTACCCCGCGCACCGGGCAACGACGCCCAGTTCAACCCGGCCATTAACACCGACTGGCAGGACCTTTCCATCGGTTCGGCACCGCTTACCGACTATAACCTGAGTCTTTCCGGCGGCGGCAAGAATGCGAAATTCTTTATTTCAGGACAGTATTTCGACCAAAAAGGTATTGTGGTGGACTCCCGTTTCAAACGCTATAACCTGCGGGCGAACTCGACTTTTACGAAGGGCAGATTCAAGTTCACCGAATCCCTTTCCGCCTCCCGGAGCGTGAATAATCCGAATACCTATTTCGGCAGGGAAACCGGCGAGCTGCCGACAATGCCGGTGTATGATGCCAGCAAAAAAGGTGGATTCGGCGGTCTGGAACCTGCATTTGCGGGAGTGTCGCGGGTAGTAAACTGGTACGGCGCCGCCAAACTGAACGACAACCAGCTGACCAACGATCAGGTCCTGGGCAACATCGGATTGGAATATGAGATACTGAAAGGTTTGAAATACAAACTGAATGTAGGACTTGATTATGGTGTCAACCACTCCTATTCCTTCACACCGGCCTTCTTTTTCAGCGGGTCCATTGAAGCATTCAACGACGCGGCCGACCTCAGCGAGAACATCACCCGCAGCCTGACGACGCTCATCGAGCATACTTTGACCTACAACAAGTCATTCGGCGACCATCACTTCGAGCTGCTGGCCGGTTACACATCCCAAACCGGTACCGCCCGGAGCCTCGGTGCAGGTGCGACCGACTTCCCTTCCGACGGCCTGAGCGTGGTCAATGCCGCATTGAACCGGAATGTGAATACGACGGGCGACTTGCAGGAATTTGCATTGCAATCGGTCCTGGGCAGGCTGAACTACAATTACAAATCGAAATACCTGCTGAGCGCGACGATCCGTCGGGACGGCTCTTCCAAATTTTTGTATCCTAAAAATACATTTGCCACATTCCCTTCCTTCTCCCTGGGCTGGCGGGTGAGCGAAGAAGCGTTTTTCCCGAAAGGAGCCGTGGTGAGCGATGTGAAACTCCGCGGAAGCTACGGAACGCTCGGTTCACAGAATATCTCGAACTACCTGACCTCCTCCGTACTGAACGTAAATACCGACTATTATTTCGCGGGAGGAGTGCAGCCCGGGATCGGTCTGACCAACTTCTCTAATCCGGATATCAAATGGGAGTCTACCAAAACGACCGATTTCGGTGCCGATGTAAGCCTTCTGAACAATGCGATCAATATCACGGCGGATTATTTCAATAAAAAATCCTTCGATATCCTCGCCAACATCCCGATCCCGATCTATGGCGGTGCAGGCAGCACCCTAACCAAGAATGCCGCGACGATCAACAACAGGGGGTTTGAAATAGCTGTAACCTACAACCGGGCTGCAAGCTCCAAAGACGGGTTCAAATACAGCCTCACGGGCTCATTTACCAGTATCCGTAACCGGGTCGTAAGCCTGGGCGACGGAGTGACACCCATTACAGGCGGCGGTTTCACTCAGCAATCCCTCACGGCCACACGCACGGATGTGGGCCAGCCTGTGGGCAGTTTCTGGGGATATCAGGTGCTGGGTATTTATCAAAGCACCCAGGAAGCGATCGACGACGGCCGTCCTGAGGCGCGGGCAGGCGATTTCAAATTCAGCAAAACACAGGGATGGCTCGGCAGTCCGTTCCCGAAATTCAACTACGGCGTTTCAGGGAACGGTTCCTGGAAAAGCTTCGACGTCAGCCTGTTCTTCCAGGGCGTGAGCGGCAACAAGATCTGGAATGCGAAGCGGTTCCAGCATATCCTGGATTATGGCAGCAACAAGTTTCCCGACGTGCTCCGCGCCTGGACGCCGCAGAACACGAACACCGACATTCCACGCGTAACGCAGACCGACCCGGCCAACAACAAACGGTCGTCATCGTTCTACGTCGAAGACGGTTCTTACCTGCGCCTCAAAAACATCACGATTGGCTACTCGCTGCCACAGTCGATTCTTAATACCGCCAAGATCAGCGCCGCCCGCTTCTACATCAGCGCACAGAACATCCTGACTTTCACGAAGTACAACGGCTACGATCCGGAGATCGGGCGGAACAGCAGCACGGCTTACCAGAGCGGGCTTTTCAGCAACGGCGTCGATATTCAGGCTTATCCCAATGCCAAACTGGTCAGTGTTGGTGTGGATCTAACTTTCTAAAATACTCACTATGAAACCGATATTCCAAAACACGAAATGGGCCAGGGCATTCAACCCGGCCTCCCTGTTTATGATCCTGGTGCTGGTGATGGTCAATTGCAACAAGAAGGACCTCGACCTTACCAATCCTAACAACCTGAGCGTACAGAGCTTCTGGAAAACGGCCGATGATGCCGAAAAGGGCCTGGTAGCGTGCTACGGCCCCCTCACGACCATCCAGGGCTGGGGCCGGATGCTGGGCGCATTGCTCACGATCCACCGTGGCGACGACGTGAACCCGTTCCCGTTCCCGGCAGTAAACGATCCCGGCACATTTTCGACCGTCAGCAGCGACGGACGCGTGAATGAAGGCTGGACCGAGCTGAACGCCATCGTAGCCAGGGCCAATGCGGTACTTTTCTATGTGCCCGACATCAGCATGGACGAAGCCCGCAAAAAGCAGATCCTCGGCGAAGCGTCGTTCCTGCGTGCATTAGCTCATTTCTATCTGCTTAATATGTGGGGACATATCCCCTTGATCACTAAACCCATTGAAACACTCGACGACCTGTTCATAGACCAGGCACCGCAGGCTGATGTATGGGCGTCGATCGTCAATGATGCGAAGACCGCACAGGCTGCATTGCCCGAAACCGTCGATCCGAAGGACATCGGACGGGCTACCTGGGGAGCTGCTACCGCATTGCTCGGCAAGGCATTGCTTTTCAACAAAGACTGGACCGGGGCGGCGGCGGAGTTCAAAAAGATTGTCGACAAACCTAATCTTTACAGCCTCGTCACCAACTACCAGGACAACTTCATGGCTTCGGGCAACAACAACACGGAGTCGGTATGGGAACTACAATACCAGAGTACCCCGAACGGCAACTGGGGCACCAGCGGGACGGCGAACCCACTGCGCGGCCAGGGCTGGGAGTCGGATGTAGCACCCGCGGGCTACACCAGCCAGGGCAGTGTTTCTGTCAATAAATGGGTGTATGACCTGTTTATGAAGCAAAAAACCAAAGACGGCAAGATCGATCCCCGTGCCTATGCCACGATCATCTGGAACTATCCGGGTGCTAAGGTTTACAAGGATGATTTTTCCAAAGTCATGACGGGTGCCAACCTCAACAATTTCTGGGTGCGCAAATACCTGAATTTCGACCGGGAGAGTGCCAGTGTACCCGGTTCATGGGGGTATCCCAACAATAACCGCCGGATGATCCGCCTGGCCGATGTGCTGCTGATGTACGCGGAAGCGATCAACGAAGCATCGGGCCCCGATGCCGCCGCCTACGCAGCAATCAACCGTGTGCGGGCGCGTGCCGGCATGCCCGACATTCCCACAGGCCTGAGCCAGACCGCTTTCCGCGACGCCGTGCATGACGAGCGGGTGCTGGAACTATCCCTCGAAGGCGACCGCGTCTTCGACCTCCTGCGCTGGGGCAATATGGCAGAGCATTTCAAGGCACACCCGGAATACCGCTCCAACAGCGGGGCGGTGTTTGTCAAAGGCAAGCACGAATACCTGCCGATCCCTATCAACGACATCGGCGCAAACCCGAAATTGAAACAAAACGAAGGATATTGACCGATCTGCAAATGTTTCGGTGCGCTGCACCTTGCGATGATCTGGTCATCATTTTCTACAAGTCTTGTGGTGCTCTGCACCTCGGCAAAGTAGGTGCAGAGCACCATAAGACTTGTAGAATCAGGGAAATTCAAATATAAATAGGTGCAGCGCACCGAAAGAATCAATGCAAAAAATCCGTCTCCTCTTCATCCCTGCCGCATTGTTGCTATGGTCGTCGCTCTCCTCGTGCGACCGGGGACAGCCCTCGTTATTCCAAAAGCTCCCTTCCAATCGCACAGGCATTCTCTTCAACAATACCATTACCGAAAGCGACTCGGTGAATATCCTCAGCTACTACTACTGTTACAATGGCGGTGGTGTGGGGATTGCCGATTTCAACAATGACGGCTTGCACGATGTGTTTTTTACCGGAAATATGGTTTCCTCCAAACTCTATCTCAATAAGGGTAATATGGAGTTTGAGGACATTACCGAAAAGGCGGGCGTAGCGACCAAGGACTGGATCATGGGTGTATCTGTTGTGGACATTAACCACGACGGCTATACGGACATCTACCTGAACGTAGCCGGGCCAGGACTTGGCGCCAGGCACCACAATCTACTCTTTATCAATCAAAAAGACCTCTCATTCCGGGAAGAAGCTGCTGGGTACGGGCTCAACGACAGCTCCTATTGCGTACAATCGGCCTTCCTGGACTACGACCGCGACGGCGATCTGGACATGTACCTGCTCACCAACGACGTCGATAATGTCGAGAAAACATTCATCCAGCCGGCCTCCTACCCCATTACCCGCGGCCGGACAGCCGATAAACTGTACGAAAATACCGGCGACACACTGGGGCACCCGCACTACCGCGACGTGTCCATGCGTGCGGGCATCGTGCAGGAAGGCTACGGCCTCGGAGTCGCCGTGGGTGACCTGAATGGAGACGGATGGCCCGACATCTACGCGGCGAACGACTTTATGCCCAATGACCAGCTGCTCATTAACGGGCAAAACAAGACTTTCCGCGAAGCCGCCCGCGAAAGCATGCCGCATCAGACCTACAACGGCATGGGTGTGGACATTGAAGATATTAACAACGACGCCCGCCCCGACATTATGGTGATGGATATGCTGCCTGAAACCAACGAGCGCCGCAAAACCATGATCGCGAAAGCCGACTACGAAAAGCATTTCATGCGCCAGCGCGCGGGTTATGTGGACGAATTCATGCGTAACACCCTGCAACTGAACCAGGGCACCAATGCGAACGGCACCACATTCTTTTCCGACATCGCCCAGCTCACAGGCATGCACGCCACCGACTGGAGCTGGGGCGTACTCCTCGCCGACTACGACAACGACGGCCTCCGGGACGCTTACATTACCAATGGTTTTGCCAAAAACATCACCGATCTCGATTTCCTGGCCTACAATACCGACGCCAATATGTTCGGGACCGACGCCGTTCGCGCCGACCGGACGAAAGACCTGCTTGGTAAGCTGAAAGGTGTGAAACTATCCAACTACATGTATCACAATGAAGGCAACCTGGCTTTCGGGAATGCCACCAAATCCTGGGGCCTGGAATATGATTCCTATTCCAATGCTGCGGCTTATGCGGATCTGGACAATGACGGCGATCTGGATCTGGTGGTCAACAATATCAATGAAAATGCATTTGTTTTTGAAAACACTTCCCATGCAGCGGAGCGCCCGACGCATTACCTCCAATGCACTTTTAAGGGAAGTGAAAAAAATCCGGCGGGAGTAGGTACGGCGGTGACGGCCTACTTCGGAAAACAGCAGGTGTACAGCTATTTTTCGCCGGTCAAAGGCTACTTGTCGAGCATGAACGGGCCGCTGCACATCGGACTGGGTGAAAGCGATGTGATCGATTCGTTAAAAGTCGTGTGGCCGGACGGGAAGTCCCAGGTGTTGAAATCTGTTAAAACCAATCAACGCCTCACCCTGGAATACACCCGTGCGACAGCAACGGAGATGGCCCCGCAGGCTTCGGCACCTCTGTTCACGCAGGTTAATGAGGCTTATGACATCCACTGGCGGCATACCGAAAACGATTTCAACGACTTCATCGACGAGCCGCTACTGCTTTCCATGTATTCCAGAAAAGGGCCGGGCATTGCCATTGGCGATGCCGACAGCCGCAACGGCGCCGACTTTTTCCTCGGTGGCGCGGCGGGCATTCCGGGAATGCTATTTACCCAAACGGACAAGGGCACATTCCTGCCCGGGGCGATCAATACCTCGGATGCAAAGTTCGAGGACACCGGTGCACTGTTTCTGGATACCGACGCCGACGGCGACCAGGACCTGTATGTAGTCAGCGGGGGCAGCGATTTCAAAAGCGACCTTTCCGGCTATGCCGACAGGCTCTACACCAACGATGGAAAAGGTAACTTCACCCGGCAAATGAATGCGTTGCCCGTAACGACTTCCAGCGGCAGCGGTGTGGTCGCGGCCGACTTTGACCGGGATGGCGACCTGGACCTTTTCCGGGCGGGGGCCGTTGTACCGGGCAATTATCCGGCCGCGCCGCGGAGCTACCTGCTGCGAAACGATGGTGGGAATTTCAAAGACGTAACCGCCGGACTGGCACCGGAACTGGTATCCCCCGGTATGATCAACGCCGCCGTTTGGTCCGATTTCGACAGTGATGGCTGGATCGATCTTATTGTCGTCGGGGAATGGATGTCGCCACTTTTTTTCCGGAATAAAAAAGGAAAACTCGTCAACGTAACCAACGCAGCCGGCATCAGCAACATGAATGGCTGGTGGAGCAGCATTTACCCGGCAGACCTCGATCACGACGGAGACGTTGACTATATCCTCGGCAACATGGGTGACAATGTCGATTACCGACCATTGAGAGACAAGCCATTGGAACTATACCACGGTGATTTTGCAGGCAATGGAAAGCAAAAACCCCTTACGACCCAGTATGTGCTGGATCAATCGGGTGATCAAAAGGCGTTCCCCATGGCTTACCGCGACGACCTCTTTCGCTCCATGCCCATTCTGAAAAAGCGTTTCAATACCTACGAACCGTACAGCCGCGCCCGGCTAGGCGATGTTTTCGAAAGCGGGCTCATTTCCAATGCCCGACATTTCACGACCGAGACGTTCCGGAGCTGTATCCTGGAAAACAAAGGCAACGGACAATTTGCAGTGAAAGCCCTGCCCGTCGAAGCCCAGTTTTCCTGCGTGTATGGCATTCTCGTGACCGACGCGGACGGGGACGGGAACAGCGACATTCTCCTCACCGGCAATTCACTTTCAAACGAAGTGGTATTCGGTTCCATGGACGCATCGCTGGGGCTGCTGCTGAAAGGCGACGGCAAACTGAACTTCAATGCATTGCCGGCCAGTAAGAGCGGTCTTTTCCTTTCCGGCGCGACGCGCGGCCTTGGGGCTCTGTATAACCGGGACGGTCGGGCGGTCATCATCGCCCCTGCCAACGCGGACAGTCTCCGGCTGCTTTCACTCACCGAAGCACCGGAAGTACGCGTGATCCGCGCCCGTGCCGGCGAAACCAGGGCCGAGATCGTTTCCAAAAACGGGAAGGTGACTAAAAAGGAATTTTACTTCGGGGCAGGTTACCTTTCGCAGCAGGAACAAGCGGTGGAAGCAGGCGCCAGTGTGCAGGAGATCCGCTTTTTTGACATACATGGAAATAAAACCCGCATTGTACCACAAAATACCCCCCGGCTCGCGACAAAGAGCCGCTGACCGGGGGATGTGGTGTATAGGCGCACACCTTCACAACGGCCTGTAAGGTGTCAGGCCAGTATTTTTTGCAGGTTTTTGTAACAAGTTTCCACCGTTTCAATGCTGGGGGCCAGGTCGTATTCCACGAAGAAATATTTCAAACCGGCGATTTCGGCGGCCTCAAAAATCCGCTTGAACTCCACCACGCCGGTTCCAACCGCCGTGATGGTAGAAAGATCACTTTTAATGTCCTTCACATGCCATAGCGGGAAACGGCCCGGATGCTCCCTGAACAATGCAACCGGGTCTTTCTTCGCCTTGGTTGCCCAGGCCAGGTCCAGCTCCATTTTCACGAGGTCCTTATCCGTTTGGGACAAAACCAGTTCATAAGGTGTTTTGCCGCCGTCCACGGGATCGAATTCGGTGGCGTGGTTGTGGTAGGCAAAACTTATCCCAGCCTTTTTAGCGGCTTCACCTGTTTTCTGAAAAACTTCAATAGAACTTTTAATCTCATCCGTCGTGCTCACAGGCGTACTCGCACATACGAGGTAGCTCAGTCCCGCGGAAGCCGCATCGTCGACCAGTTGCTGGTAGTTGTCGCGCAGGTTCATCATCGGCGGGATGGTAATGGGCTTACCGTCGGAACCTACCGGCATTTTGCGCCCGGGCGGCATCTTGAACGGAGCGCCCAGCGCATGGTGCGCTCGCCAGGTCATACCCAGGCCTTCCACGAGCGATTTGAACTCTTTTGGCTCATAACCATAGTACTTGCCCCTGGTGCTGAATGCCGACTCTATTTCCTTGTACCCGATCTTCGCGATCTGTTCCAGAGTGCCTTTCGGATCGGTGTTCATTTTTTCGAACACTGTAAAAAGCTGGATCCCGGCAGGCCTGGCGGCAAGGGTAATACCTGCCTGGCGCGCGGCTTCCGCCAAAGAAGGCAGCATTAGCGAACCTGCGGCAAGCGCTCCGGCACGGGTCAGGAAATCTCTTCTGTTTATGTTAATGCTCATTATTTCAATGAATTAAGGTTTGTTTTTAAACTTGATCTTCGAGAACGACATCAGCGGCTCGATTGGCTTCGCGTCTGCATTCCTGAAAACTAAATAAATGTCCTGCTTTCCGGTAGTCGGTTGAATGCCAATGCGAACGGGCGGCTGGGAGAAGCGGGTACGCGGGGCGGGAGCCGGGGCTTTCGCAGGGGCGGCGGGCGTTGAGCTGCCTGATGCTGCACCTGAACCCGCATTTGCGCCGCCTTCCTTTTTAGCGCCATTCTCCAATTCAGCCATCATTTTGGTCATATCCACAGGCTTTGCCACCGAAAGCTTCTGCTGTCCAAGCAATGTGCCCGCAGGCGAACCCAACCGGATTTCGATCGTGCCACCCACGCTGCCCTCGCGTTGCTGGGCGGCTGCATTCAGTTCGAGGGTATCGATGCCGGTGAGGTCGATGGCCGGGAATGCGATGTAGCTGTTTTCAAATGCGACCACGGCAAATCCCTGCCCGGCCACGCCCAACGCTTTCGTCTCGACACCCTTGGTAATGGGCGCTTCTGCCGCATTGAGCTCCGGGCTGCGAAGCACGATCATCTCTTCGGCCGTTTGGGCGGGAACCGCCTTGCCGGCTCCTACCGGTCTGTCGGTGTAGGCCGCACGGATGATCACCGAACCCTTGCCATTATCCGTTTTCGGAATTTGCGGGGTGTATTTCCCTTCCAAAGGCAGTGTCGAAAGCGTCTTTTCAGTGCTGTTTAGGATGTACTTCACGATTACTTCCACATCAGCCACGGGCAATGCCGGGTGGGCAGCCATGGCCACTTCGCCCCAAACGCCCGATCCTCCTTCGCGCACTTTCTTCACCAGCTTGTCCAGTGCGCCCGGGTCAGCTTTGTATTTATTTGAAACATCGGCAAATGAAGGCCCTACCGACTTGGTGTTCGGCTGATGGCATACTTTGCAATCACTTTTACCCATTAATGTCTGGGCTACTGCAAATTGCGTGGTCGCGTCCACGCTGCGCTGACTCTGCGCTACCTCCGCATAATCGAAACCTTCGGCGGTATAATCAATGCTCACAGCCACCTGATTAGCCTTGATTTTGCCATCGGCCGTGCTACCGTCTTCTTTATCCGTAATGCCCACCGCGTAACCGATCGGCTTTTTAGGGAAGAAAAAGGTGCTGTTACCGTCGAGTTTGATCGCCACTTTCGGCGGCTCGTTCCCGGCGATAATGCGCACGGATTGGCTGTTGCTTGCACCTTTGGCGTCGGTGACGGTCAGCGTAGCCGTGTAAACGCCGGCTTTATCGAATTTTACCGTTGGGTTTTCAGTACTAAAAACCTTGGGCGCAACGCCCGGGCTGGTCACTTTCCAGCTGTATTTCAATGCATCATTATCAAAGTCCTTTGTGCCTTTGGAAGATAAAACCGTCTCAAATGGCACTGTTCCGCCTTTTTTCTCCGCAGCGACAGCTACTACCGGTTTCCGGTTACCGCCATTGTATTCAATCCGAACCAACCGAGAGTTGTCGCTTTTGCGGAACCAGTTACTGCCATATTCGAGGATATACAAATCGCCATCCGGCCCGAATTTGATATCGATCGGCTGCACGGGGTGATAGCTCGGCAACACGCGCTCCATCGACTCGTAATCGCCTTGTGCATTCATCGCAATGGCCATGATCCATCCGCGTGAGAAGTCGGCGGCAATCCATTTGTTTTCATAGTAAGCGGGCCACGGACGTTTCGGTGCCTTGAAATCGGTACGGTGGTAAATGGGGCCGCCGGTTGCGCTGCGTGATCCCGATCCTACCTGAGGAAATTTTTCGGAAACACCATAAGGATAGTAAATGAAGCTCGGCGCGGTCGGGAACAGCTCTTTCAACCCCGTGTTGTTGGGTGAAGTGTTGACCAGGTTTTTCGGATCTTTCTTCTCGCCGGGTTTGTTATTGCCATAATCAAAAACCGGAAAGGCCTGATCGTTGCCCACAAACCACGGCCAGCCGAAGTTGCCCGGCTTGCGCGCCTGGTTCAGCTCGTCATAACCTCTCGGCCCGATTTCCGAGTCCTCGTTGGCATCCGGCCCTACTTCACCCCAGTAGATATAGCCCGTTTTGCTATCTACCGAAATGCGCCACGGGTTGCGGTGCCCCATCGAATAGATTTCCGGGCGGGTTTTGGCAGTGCCCTTGGGATACAAATTACCTTCCGGAATGGTGTACGTACCGTCCGCTTCGGGGTGAATGCGGAGGATTTTACCCCTCAAATCATTGGTATTACCGGCATGGCCCTGGTCGTCCCAGCTTTCGCGGCCCGGACGCTCGTCGGTTTGTGCGGCTTTGTCGTTACCGGTATTGTTACCGACTGTCAGCAGGAGGTTACCTTTTGGGTCCCAGGTCATTCCGCCGCCGGTATGGCAGC
The DNA here is from genome assembly GCA_965649915.1 of uncultured Dyadobacter sp. Lineage (GTDB taxonomy): Bacteria > Bacteroidota > Bacteroidia > Cytophagales > Spirosomataceae > Dyadobacter. The sequence goes on along the minus strand of CBFGMV010000012.1, from coordinate 66,142 downwards.
AAACTTCCCGCTGCGTGGTCACTTCGAGCACCACCTTTTTGGAGCTTTCCACGAGCTGGTCATTCACCATATCCCAGCGGGCGAGAATGTGCTTTTTCTCTGTCGGGTGGGCATAGTAGAGGTATATCCAGTGGTTTTTGGCAAAATTCGGATCGAGGGTAATGCCCATTAAACCTTCCTCCGCCTCACGGGACACGCCTTCCTTGCTCACGTACTTGGTGTTGACGGGGATGGTGGTGATCAGCTCCGTCGTTTTGCTCGAGGGGTTATATTTTTTCAAAGCACCCTTGCGCTCGATGATGTAAGAGGAGCCGTCGGGCAGCACTTCGAACGCCATCGGTTCGTCCAGGTTGTCGGCAAGGACAACCGGTGTGAAACGGCTTTCGTCGGGTTTGGTGACGGTGTCCTGCATCGTAAATGCAGCCAGGGCGGCGACGGTGATCAGTTTAGCAGACCAGCGGACCGAAGAGACGAGGCTTTTGCGCGGAATCGGGAAAGGTTTGAGCATAGATATGTATATCAAAGTGAACCATTTATATTACATTCATTGAATACGCGCTAAAAGTCGGAAAGCAGGGGCCGGAGCCCCCACCCTCCTTTTCATCCATCAGTGTTAAAACTCGTAAGACAGCGAAAGCCAGAAACTCCTCGGGAGTATCGTGCGCCCCGGCATCATTGTTCCCTTTTCGACGGCAGCGAAGTTCCTGAACTGGTCGCCGCGGACATCCCCTTCTGTCAGCACTCTTGCATTCAGCAGGTTATCCACCCAGAAGCGGGCATTGATCGCTTTGGTAAAATTGTAACCCGCACCACCTTTCATCAACACGTATGCGGGTAGTTTGTAGCTGTCGCTCGGCGCTGTAAAACGTGCTCCGATGTAGTTCCCGGCCAGGTACAGGTTGAATTTCTTGTAATCGTAAGTCGCCGACAGCTCGGTATTGAAAACCGGCACACGCTCGGTCCTCTTTCCCGTAAAACTATAAGTGGTATCGCCCAGGATCGCCACGATCGCCGAGTTGGTATTGGTATTGGCCGTATAATCGGTGTATTTCGAATCCTGCAAGGTGCCGGTCCAGCGAAGTCCAATCGACTTGGTGAGCTTGTACGACGCCTCGAACTCGGCGCTATAAGTGCGCGTCGACCCGAAGGCCACCAGTACCTGATTACCCGACGAAATGGTAGGCACGGTAATGGAAAGCGACACATTCTTGATCGCCGAATAGCTGGCGGAGGCAAACAGTGAGAAATCGTTTTTGGCATACTTCACCCCCACCTCACCCAGGTACACAGGCCGTTTCCGGATCTTCGCAGGATCGTACGCGGTGGCATTGTAATCCGCGATCGTGGGCGCATTGTAGGCACGTGTAGCGCGTGCAAACAAGGCCGCTTCGTTGTTGACCTTAAAATTCAAACCGGCCGTCGCCGCCCAGTTGGTAATGGTTTCGGAGTAATCGGTGTGGCCTGCGATCGTCAGCCCCGCTCCCTTGGTGTAGTCGGGTGTACCATCAGCTTTGAATGCATAAAACGGACGCTGACCTGACACGTTCTGGTTATCGAGCCGTGCACCGAGGTCGAGGCGCCATTTGGGGTTCAAAGTAATCTCGTCCGATGCGTAGGCCGATAGCGTCCGCGTATCGCCGACCACCGTCCCGAGATTGGTAGCAGTGATTTTCGCGGCATTGGGCGACGTAAGGAGCCTTTTGGGGTTTTCTTTAAACTCCTGCTGGTAGGCGAAGTTATAGTTCGGGCTGTCGTTGCGGTTGTACTGGTGGATACCAACGCCAAACCCTGCATTATGCTGATTGAACGTCTTTTTGAAGTCAAGGTAGTCTACGATCTGTACGTCCTTACCCTGCTGGGCGATGCCGGTCACATTCACAATCCTGTCCCCCGCTTTCAAACCGGCGTCGCTGCCATCCAGGTAATAATAAGGTGTCGATCCGTTATAGGTTGTAATGCTGGCCGGAATACCCGCGGTCACGCTGCGGTTGGTGTGCTGGTAGCGGAAATTGTTGTTCACTTCCCAGCCGTTGTCGAGCAGGTAATTGAACTGAAAACCGCCGGAACCCTGTTTCGTGTGAATGCCGTCCGCAAAATTATAGTTTCTGGTCACCCCACCGGCGTCCGTATAACTGAACCGGGTATCGACCGTCGCCAACGACTGGGTTACCATGTCAAAATTGTCGGTTTTCGTCGGCTTGCCCGTTCCGTCATAGGGGTAAAAACTCGTGAGCATCCATTGCACCTTGTCATTGAGATACTTTCCGTACACACGCACGAAGCCCTTCTGATTTTTGAAATTGAAAGTCATATTCCCTTTCAGCTGACCACCCTGATTGGCTGTATAGCCCGGAGGCACAATGCCCTTGTCGGTGCGGAAGAAGCCGCCGATATTGTACCGGATCTGATCGCTCACTTTCCCTCCCACATTGCCGTCGAGGCGGTACAACCCCTGTGAAAGGCCGGTGGTGGCTTTGAATTTACCATATGTCTTCTCGGCACCGGTGTAGCTCAGGTTGTTGATCACCGCCCCGGGCGTATTGGCCATGACAATCGATGCATTCCCGCCCCGCACTGCCTCTATATTCTTGATCGTCAAGTCCGTTTTATAATACTGATCTACCGAAGGAGAAGAGTTAAAGCCGGTGGGCAATACCGGAAGACCATCTTCCATGATCCCCAGAAAGATATAGCCGCCCTGCTGTGGAAAGCCGCGCACCCACACGTTACCTGGTCCATCGCCACCTGTACTTTCGACGGTAAGGCCCGGGATCGCTTTCAGGAGGTCGGTGCTGTTCAATGGTGCGCGGGTTTGAATGTCTTTATTATTGATAGTCGTGATAGCCACGCTGCTTTCAATCTTTTTCTTGGGATTACCGCCGGTCACGACGATCTCCTGCAATTGCAGAATGTCGTCTTTCATTTCGATGTTCAGCTGCACATCCTGGCCGGCTACCTGGATTTCCTTCTTTACGGCTGTAAATCCAATGCTGGTGAGGCTCAGTGTATAAATGCCATCCGGGACATCGGCAAAGCTGTAAGCGCCGTTAATGTCCGTCACCGCGCCGAGATTGTTGTAGCTCAGGATGACGGTTACCCCGCTGAGCGTTTCCCCCGACACGTCGGTGATCTTCCCCGAAACCTTGTAACCTGCCGCGCGGCTGCGGATGCCCGTCGCCGGTGCCCCCGGCGATTGATCCGACCGGCTGATAACGATCAGGTTGTCCGTCACCCGGTAATGCAGCCCCAGCGGTTTCAGGGTTTCATCCAGAACCTTGTACAATGGCTTCTGGCTCGCCCTGACACTCACTTTGCGCTCGCTGCCGATCATTTTAGCGCTGTATACAAACTTACCGTTCACCTGCTTTTCGAGGTATCCCAGCACGTTTTCAATTTCCTGTTCCTGAATATCTACGGTTACTTTTTTGGACAAAAGCGCCTGCGCATGGCCGTCCGTCGCCCTGGCAGTGCCCAGCGCCCACAAACCGACAAGTAAAAACTGGCACAGCGATATCCGCATGACACTTAAAATAAATTGAAACTTAAAAGCTTCTTTCATACATTTGACTGTTTTATTGAGGTAAGATTTTGGTAAAACAATCCCCGTTATCCTTCTTTGGACGGATAGTATTTGCGGTCGAAAACAAATATGGGGATTCATGAGGGTCGGATATGTTGGTAGCATTGTCCGACTCTTTTTTTGTGGTCACTTCCTTCTATATACGCATCGGCATTGGGTTTGGGTGGATAAATCGGGGTTTCCTAGCTTTTACAGCCTTTACTATAAATGACGATCTTGCCGTCGAGCACCTCGTAGCGCGCTTCGATCACCTCACAGAGAATGCCCAGCTTATTGAACATCGTCTGTCCCGCGAGTGACGCTGTCACCGGGCAGCCCTTCATGACATCACGGTCGAAAATGATGTCGATCTGGTAAGCCTCTTCGATGTCGGAGAGCACGGCGGAAGCCGGTGTATTTACGAATTCAAATGTCTTCGGATGGTCGGACGGAACGATTTCCGGGTTATCGCTCAATGTCCTGCGCATTTCGCTGCTTCCATGCTCAAAAATCAGCTTCTGATTGGGCGTGAGCACCATGCCATTAGGTGTTTTAGTCTGGGTACCCTTGCGGGCCGCAAATTCCTTTTGCTTAAAAACCGAAACCTTTCCTTCCCTCACTTCTACCAGTGTTTTGTCGGAAGCATCCCGGGCCCGCACAAAGAAACTCGTGCCCAGCACTTTGGTCACCAGATCCGTCGTATGCACCAAAAACGGCCTCTTGGGATCCTTGGCCACCTGAAAATAGGCATCGCCCGACAGATATACCGTACGCTGATCCGTCGGAAATGTTTCAGCGAAACTCAACCGGGATTGGGGATAAAGCACCACCTGCGTACCGTCCGTCAGTTTGATAACCTGCTGTTTCCCGGAAGTATTGACGCGTTCGACCAGCTCCTTGCCCGAAACCAGTCCATTATAACCGCAATTGAAGCAATAGTACTGCCAGCCAATCCAGCCTAAACCAATCGCCAGCACTGCACAAGCCGCTATTTTCATCCAGATACCCGAATACCAGGGTCTCGCAAATGGCACCACACGTCCTGGCTCCCCGTCTGCATCCTCTTCCGCAACCCATGCCAGCTCCCTGACGCGCCCTGTCCCGCTGGCGAGATCAACAAAATGTCTCTTTTCAGACCTTACGCGTTCCAGCAGTCCCTGTATTTCCAGATCAATCTCCGCCTCGTCGATATCCGCACGGTAATGGCGGTATACGCTTTGGAGCAGCTTCCGGGCCTGACCGATATCCTCCGACTGCCCCGGGTTTTCGTCCAGATATTTTTGCCAGAACACTGTTTCCTGAGCTCCCTGATGTCGCACCCAGCCCTGAAAACGGGCGTCGAGGACAAAATCTTCCAGGCTGTATTCTTGGTACTGATCCATGTTATAATTGTTTTCTAACTATACATAGGCAGGGAGTGCATTGGAATAATCAAAAAATTTCAAAAATTTTTAAAATAGGAGGAATGGGTGGAGGGAGGAAAGGACGATGGAGGCAATGGAAGAATGGAGCGGAATACCAAAAAAGCGCGTAGGTTGGCCTCACGACCGCCTCACAGGCAGTTGGCTACGAAGGCGCGGCCTGTTTATAGCAATTGCCCCCGCCCCGTGTGTTTTGCCCCGTAGGAGCATCCTGTTTATAGAAAATCAGTACGGAACATCCGATCGCCGCTTCGTAGGAGCATCCTGTTTCTAGAAAATCAGTACGGAACATCCGATCGCTGCTCCGTAGGAGCATCCTGTTTCTAGCAACAGCCGCCACCAAATTAATTTTGCCCCGGAGGGGCATCCTGTTTATGGAAAATCAGTGCGGAACATCATATCGCTGCTCCGTAGGAGCATCCTCATTGCTAGCAGGAGGCTCCTATGGAGCCAGGGAATTCATATATCCGACTTTGTGCTATAAACAGGGGGCCGCTCTGCGGCCATTATGTGAAAAGGCAAAAGTGAATCTTCGTGATTTTACACTGGCTGCCTGCCGGCGAATGGGGTGCATAAATCTGTGCTATAAACAGTGGGCCGCTCTGCGGCCATTATGTAAAATGGCAAAGATGAACCTTCCTGATTTCCCCAATGATCATGAACACCATACCTGATCGCTGGCAATGACCTACAATCTGTCTTTTAACTCCTGGATAGTTCTGTAAAGGAGATTTGCAACGGCTGGCCGCGAGATCCCCATTACCTGCGCAATCGCCTCATTATCCATACTTTCGAAGAAACGGAGGTAGATGATCTCCTGCTGGCGACGGGTGAGCAGGTTGATCTGCTGGTTGAGGCTTTGCAGCATGGCCTCATTGGTTTCTATCTCAATGATATGTTCTTCGATCGAAGCGTCGCTGCTGGCTTCGGCGGAAAAATCGAGTTCTTCGCCTTCATTGATCCACTGCTGGCGCTGGCTTTCCCGGTAGATCTTCCGCCGGAGCGATTTGAGGAGGTAGAATTTAACGAATGCCGTATCGCCGATCGTCTCACGCTTGGCCCAAAGCTCCATAAAAAGGTCCTGGATGCAGTCTTTCACAAACTCGCGATCGCGCGAAAACTTCGATCCGTAGCTGAAAAGGCTTTTGTAGTAGTGCCTGGCTATCTTCCCAAAAGCTTCGTCATCCCCGGCGCGAAACGACTTCCACAAGTCGGCGTCATCAGCATTGGTTTCGGGATGAGATTGCATTCAGGAGAGGTACGTCAGGTCAATCGGGACTGCAATCCTACGCCTTTTTATATAATTAAACAATTTTATTTTAGGAACAAAGCGGTCTGTGGCGGTAGCACGCATGTACAGAAAGAGAATACGATCCCTGCACGATTTCCTTTCATAAGCCGTTTAAATCAATACCACACACCCATGCCCCACTCGTTTCAGATGAAAACGCCTCCCTTTGCCCGGCTATTAATCGCTACCTTGCTGGCGTTTAATGCACATTTTTCCATTGCTCAAACAAATGCCCGGAAATCAATGCACGATTACGCAAGGCAACTCAAAGGAATCTTCATCCTTGACGGCGCTGAATGCGCAGGTTTTGAATTCACAGGCAAAGAGTTAGTTTGGCGAAATGAATCCGCATGTATGTATCCCGACACCTTCCTGCTTTACTGGACCGATTCCAAATCCTTTATGGCCAAGGAGAAAAGGCCTTCTTCTGGAAAGCCAACCAGAGCTCCACTTATCTGGTTCTACACGATCAAGGCATTTGACGGGCACAAGCTCATTGTGGATGAGCTCTGGACAGGCTGGGGACCTTTTAAAACAGAAAAGCAAACATTTCGGAAAGCAAACGAGTAGTTGAAAGGCCGGGTACCTCCGGACGCTCCTACTCAGAATGCCTTACTGACTACTGGTGGCCGCTATCGAGCCCGGAATTAAGCTTTACAAATAGAAAATCCCGTTGCTCTACTGACGAGAACAACGGGATTTATTATGCTTCTGACCGCGAGTCAATATCGGTTGGCGTCAGTCTCAGACAGCGACCAGGCTCTTAGTCAAAGGTATGTACGCCCGCTACGCCGCTGTTATTTCGGATACGACGGATGGCTTTTTACTTTTAGGATTTGTCGCAAATGGCGGTCTGTGTGGCCCCATTGGTAGATGAGTACCTGGTGCATGTTGCGCGGGTCGGGGGTGCCGGTTAGTTCGAAGATGGCCCGCATGTCGGCTTCGCTGGTGCGCACAAACGAGAGGCTTTGCTCCCGGCCGCGCAGGAAGAAGGTCAGGTTGTCCTTTCCTTTGATAAACCCGGTTGGCTTCGCTATTTCCGCGGCTTTGTGAGGGTTCGGCTCCATGATGAATTCCTGATAATAACTGTCTGGCCGCGTGGTTTTGATCAGCTCCGGCTGCGGTTTGTTCCTTGTCCCGATGCTAAGCTCTCTGAACCAGACAATCTCCCAGAGCGCCAGGTGCTCCACCACTTCCGCGATGGACCAGCGGTCGGGCGACTCTCGAAATGCCCATTGTTCGGGCGTGAGGTTTTCTGTTTCCTTCACTACCGCATCCCGTGTGCGGATCAACTGCTCGATGGTAGCCTGTTTGTCAGTCGCGGTCCAGAGCTTTTCCTGGCCAAAGCATTGCATAGCAACGCCGAGCCAAACCAATGTAAAAAGTGTGCTGATTTTCATCGCTTTTGTTTTGTGAACACCTGTTCCGCAACAAATGGTCGCTGGCTTTATTAATGATTGCCAGGACCATGGTCCGGAATATGGCCGCAATGCTATTCCTTTTTGCCTGGTTTAGCAATTTTGATTATCCAAAGGCGAAAAACTGGATATATTTAGTGATTATCAGTTATTTACCGGCAAATATCAGCGAATGGCGGCAGGTAGTATACGCCTCAGCGTCGGATTGTCGAGCAGGCTCCGTAAGCGGACCGAATCGGGATAGGGTATTTCAAACTGTGGCTTAGCAAGTGCAGACGGATCGTTGGTTTCCAGGTACCTGCGGACATTAGAAACCTGTTTCAGCGAGAGGCTGTGCGCCTCATAAACATTTTGCATATCGGCCTCCCGACGTGTGTAATGTCCGGTAATAAATACGACAAAAAAAACGAATCCCAGCCAGCTGACGTATCTGCGCTGCCTCATCGTAAGCTCAATAAAACGCGCTGCGAACCATGCATTGCCGATCAGGCCGGGAGTGAATAGCTCGGTGTAACGCGAAGACACGCTCCCCATCGACTGCCCGCGCCCATAGGCGATCGCGAATGCCTGCGCCAGCGACCATATCACGCACCCGGCCATGACGAGGTCTGCGCGGGATAACGTCCGGTTACGCAGAAGCCACGGTACTGTGCCCAGTGCCGGTAGCCACAAAATGATCGCAGCGGGCCAGGTGTTTGAAACAGGCCAGGCAAGGATGTACCGCAACGCTCTGAAAAGCTCTGAAACGGTGCGGGAGCGGTAAATCTGGTTGGCTTCGATCTGTGGCATCATGGCATATCCGGCCGCCGAAAGCGCCAGGAGCGCAACCAGCAGACCCACGTATTTCGCATTGACCTCTCGCTTTTGAAAACCCTGCAAGGCATACACACCCGCCGTCGCGAGGGGTGTAAGGATGCCCGAAGCCATCGTAAGCACACTCAGCCATGACAGCACAAGTACGCCGGTCATCGCCAGGAGGCTGTCGGGATAACGGGCGGCCAGTATGATGGCAAAAAGTGTGAAAATAATCAGGAAATAGAACTGGCTCTGAAATCCTACCAGCAGGTTTTCGAATGCAAATGGAAGTGAAAACTGAGCGATGATCACGATGAGGACCAGCCATCGAGGGCCGTGCAGCGCCTTTTGACGCATTAAAAAAAGCAGGATAATGAGCGGTATGCAGGTCGCCACCAGGATATTCACCCGCGCCTCGATGAGATTGTCCCAGCTACCCGTGCAACTGAAAATCAGCAGCGACAACAGCCGCGTGGGGAAAATGCGGTGCTCGTTGTGCGGCTGCCAGAGATCATGGAGATGCAGACGCCCTTCGATCCACGGCCTTAGCAGGTAGTCACCCTCCGCATCCCACTGGTCCCAGTAAGGCAGGCGGACGGCGAAGGTTTCCACAAAACTGAGCCGCATGGCCGCTATGACCAGCAATGTAAGTACCAGGATTAAAATTCGGCTTTGCGGCATATCATTCTAACACAATCATTCACCGCAAATTGCGCCATTTCTACAACAATATCCCCCTGTTTCGGCAAATTTCGATCATAAAAGCATTGCATGCCGGTCAAAGTTTCCCGACTTACCTACCGGTTCACGGCTGATTTCTTTTCAGGGCTTGCATAAACTGTAAGGGCGATTTGCCATATTCCTTTTTGAAGACCCGCGAAAAATTCGAACTGCTCTGCAACCCGACACGGTCCACGACTTTGTTGAGCGGGATGTCCTCGTGGGTCATGATCTGTATCGCTTTTTTCAGCCGGATTGTCCGGATAAAATCTGCGACCGACTGCCCGGTAATGCTTTTGATCTTTTGATACAACTTCGTCCGGCTGGTGTACAGGTGTTTGCACAGGAAATCGACGTCCAGCTCCGGGTCTTCCATATTGCTTTCAATCAATTCCAGCAGGGCCTGAAAAAATTCCTTATCCTTTCCGGAATGCACCAGTTCAGTAGCTTCCGACAGGTAGTTTTGGGTGAACCGCTGGCGCAGTTTTTCGCTCTGCTCGAAAATGTTGTGCACCGTCAGCAGAAGCAGATCAATGCTCAGCGGCTTTGCGAAATAGAAATCGGCCCCCGACTCCATTCCCTCGATCTTGCTCGCCAGTGCATCCTTCGCAGACAGAATGACAAACGGGATGTGACTGGTTTCAAATTGCTCCTTGATCTGCCTGCAAAGCGCTATACCGCTCATTCCCGGCATCATCACGTCGCTGATAATCAGGTCAGGCGTTTTTTCGGCCGCGATTTCGAGTGCGGTTTCGCCATTGGCCGCCTCGTAGATCAGGTATTGCTTGTCAAAAGTCTGTCTTAAAAACGCGCGCAGCTCTTCATTGTCCTCCACGAGCAGGATGCGCTTGCGGGTGGCCGGTGTCGTCTCCTGGATGCCGGTCGCGGGATCGGTGAGCGGGATCAGGATCGAATGGTCGGTCGCTTCCAGACGGACCCCTGGCTCCTGCCGCGACGGCGCACGTTCGCTTTCCGCCCAGTTCTCCTCGCCCAACGGGATCCCGATGATGATCTCGGTACCTTTATAATGCTCACTGTACACGTAAATGTCGCCCTTATGCAATCGGGTGAGGCTTTTGACGAGCGCCAACCCGACGCCCGAACCCAGGTGGTCGCGGCTGATACGATAGTAGCGGTCGAAAATCCGGGTAATGGTATCCCCGGAAATGCCGATACCCGTGTCGGCAACGCGGAAATACAGGTAGCGGTGCGCGCGATGCGTTTCGTTCAGCAGCCTGAAACCCGTTTCAAATGAGGGTTTGAACTGCCCCATATCCGTAAATACTTCCAGGGTGATCTCGCCGCCATCCTGCGTGTATTTAAAGGAATTATCGAGCAGGTTGAGCAGGATCTTTTCAAGTATCTGGGTATCGAACAGGCCTGTCAGCGGCCAGCGGGCATCGGTTTGGGTATGATCTGTCACCGTCAGTGTAATGTGCTTGCTCTGGGCTACGCTTTGAAATTCCGTCGCCAAATCTTCGCAAAACCGGCTGATCACCAATGGCTGCACCTGCAAGCGGATCAGGCTGTCGGACACCTTTTTAAAGTTCATGAGCTCGCTGATCAGGTTGATCAGCCGCCTGGCATTGCGAAGCATGAGCTGATACGAATGATCGAGCACCGGATTGCTGTTGTGGCTGATCAGATTTTCCAGCGGGCCGAGTATCAATGACAGCGGCGTCCGGAATTCGTGGGAGACATTGGTAAAAAACATGAGCTGCTGCTGGTAAAGCTCCTCCCGCTGCCGGTGCATTTCTTCCCGTTTCTGCTCCGCCACAGCCCGTACATCGATCTCCCTTTTCAACCGGAACCACCGCGCCTGATAAATATAAATACCGGCGAGCGCGGATACAAACAACAACAAATAGATCCCCCGGGCCAGTAGCGAGTTCCACCAGGGCGGCGTGATGACAATGTCCGTCTGAGCCGCTTCCCTTCCCCAGATCCCGTCGCTGTTGGTCGCCTCCACCACAAACCGGTAGTCGCCGTAATCGAGGTTGCTGTATGCGGCGGTCGGATTGTTGCCGTCGGTGTACTTCCATTCCTCGTCGAAGCCGGTGAGCTTATAGCGATACCGGCATTTGGTCGGATTTGCGAAATGCATGGCGGAAAAGCTGATCACAAAATTGTTTTGCAGGTGGTTGAGCTGCAATGGGCTGCCATATCCCGGCGCGTGCGCAATGCTTGCCTCCCCGCGCCCGTAAGCAGGCCGGCGGTTATTGATCAGGATGTCGGTCAGTCCGGGGCGGGCCGCGATCGTGTTGGAACGGATTTGTTCGGGATAAAAATGATTGAGTCCGTTGATCCCCCCGAAATACAACCTGCCTCCTGCGCCTTTGAACGACACCCGGATCTTGAAACTATTACCTTGCAAGCCATCGTGCTTGTCGTACCGGGTTATTCTGCCGGTCACAGGGTCGAGGCACAGCAATCCGTTCCCACCCAGCCAGACTTTACCCGCCCGGTCCAGTTCAATGGTCTCGACATCATTGAATACGCCCTCTTTTTCCCCGAACTGCCGGATCGTATGCGTATGATTCTTTCGGTGAAACGTAATGCGGTTTAATGCACCGCCGATCGTCCCGACCCAGTATGTACTGTCGTTCTGTTTCGCGATAGCGGAAGTATAGTCCGAGCTCAATGCATTGGGTGCTGAGGAGGCCCTGTACCGTGTCGTTTTACGGATGAGGCCCTGCGCATCCACGGCGATACGCTTCAGACCATGCCGGCTTGCTACCAGCAGCTCCGGCTCGCCTGGCTCCGCGAAGATGAAATGCCCCTCGGGATACTCCCGCACCTGATACCGCCCCATCGCGTCTTTCCAGATGACCCCGAAAGTTTCCAGGTTGCCAAACCAGATATTGCCATAGTAATCCTTCACCAGCGTCCCAACCGAGTAGGTCGGGAAGTGCTCCGAACCCGGCGGTCTAAGCAGGGTTTTCCGGTCGGGAGACAAGATCTCGATACCCGAAGCAGTTCCGATCCACAATTGCCGGTCATTATCCAATGCCAGCGCCATGACGACGTCACTTTGGAGACTTGCGGCAGTGCGGGTCGTGTAAGACCGGTAAGTCCCGGACCGCAGGTCATAATGGTTCAACCCGTTGGCATTGGTACCGATCCAGAGGTCATTTCCATCTTCGAGCACCGACCGTACGTTGCTGCCGGTAAGGGAAGCCGGATTGCCTGGTTCGTTCCGCATGGTGTAAAACAGCTTTTGGTTCAGGTCGCAATAATTAATGCCGCCGCCCGAAGTACCTGCCCAGAGGCAGTCGGACCGGTCGATGTAAATGCGGCTCACGACGCTGGTATTGAGACTGCTGCGCGAGCTTTGGTGATCGATCCGCTGTACAAAAGCAAGGTCGCGGTTCAGGCGGATCAATGCAGAGCCGGTATTCAGCCAATAGTCGGCGCCGCTGCTGACGGTGATGTCTTCGATCTTTCTGCATTCGGCACACGTAAAGCGCCTGGTTACACGCCAGGTTGCTGCATGATCAGCCCGGAACAGCTCCCGGTCGGTGGCGACCAGCAGGTTATTTTGCTTGTCAAAAAACACCCGTTGCAATGCACCTTCGGGTAGGCCCGCGACGGGTACTCGTATGAACCTGCGCTGCGTGTCGAGCTTCCAGAGGCCGTTACTGGTTGCGAAGTGCATTACACCGTGTTGATCGGGCTGGATATCGAAGAAGCGCAGGCCGGGCGGCGGGGTCCAGGCTATTTCAGTCAAAAAGCGGCCTTTAACCCGAAATAGCCGCACTTTATCATTGGCATAACCATAAAGCAGATCAGCCTCCGCCCGGACCATTTTCCACAACACCGGACTTTCCCCGGTATCCGCTACACTGAGATCGGTATAGCGCTCGGTTTGGGGATCAAACAACTGAAGGCCGTCCTCGGTGCTGAGCCAGATCCTGCCGTCACCGTCGGGACAGAGTCGGATCACGCGGTTCTTGAATGCATTGTGAAGCGGAACGTTGCTGTTGTAGAACTTCCGGACGGTATAGCCGTCGTACCGGTCGAGCCCAAAGTTGGTAGCAACCCAGATATAGCCCTTCGCATCCTGGACCACATCGTTGGCGTCGGTGTGCGACAAACCGTCGTCGACTGTCAGGTAGTTGAATTTAAATGGAAATGGCTGCGCTGAAACACTGCCGGTGGCCAGCAACAACAGGCAGCGGAACAAAAGATTGGTCCGGATTATATACAAACATTTCCTTCTCATAGCCGGGAACGTTCTGAACAGGGCGGGTTATCCCGCAAAAGGGTTTACTTCGGACTTCAAATTTACTGATAAAATACAACTACCGGTGGGTTTTGTACAGGTCTGCCAAGTACCGCGTCTGCTCGCCTGGAAGGGTCTTTTTGGCAGAAATGAACAAAGTGTCAAGAAAATTGAATGATCTGGCAAACAGCTAACGGAACGGAAAAGGTTATTTGCACCCCTCAGATAACCTGTTTTAATCAAATGGATCCGCTGAAAACCATACCGATTTTAGGTAAAAACCCTCTTGGACATGCTAAAATCTTTCCACAAAAAACCCTCACAAAATTACATTTCAAAAGACTTTACCTGGCCATCAGGCAGAGCTCGCCCTGGAAAGCGACGCTGGTGATGGACCTGACCACCAATCCCAATGCCAAAGATCCCGAAACGCTCGACGATTTCAGTGCATACCTCGGCGCTAAGGAAAAGCTTTCCGAGTTGCTGATCAACAGCAAGAACGCCTTCGGCCATTTGCAGGCCCGCTGGATCTCCGAGCTCGGCCACCAGCCCGACCGTCTGCGCATCATCTACGGCAAGGATCAGGACTTCATGGAGTACAACATCAAACTCACGCTCCTCGAAAGGGAGAAGGTCATGATCCAGGTCAGATAGCAAAAAAGGATCCGGCCCGCATTACTGCCGGCCGGATCCTTTCGCCTTTTTCCCGGCTAATGAACGACCCCGAGCTGTTTCATCATCGTCAGTTCGTCGGTAACCCGCCAGTGCTCGGCTATCTTCCCGTTTTCAATCTGCTCGATATTGATCTGGTTCACACGCACACGCCTGCCCGTGGGAGGTATCCCAAACAGCGTGCCGGTATGCGTGCCGGTCACAATGACCCTGGCCACTACCCGGTCGCGGGTCACGACCAGGTCCATGAGCTGGTAATGCAGGTCCGGAAAACCCGTGCGTAAAGCCTGCACGATCGGTTTCAACCCGGCAGGGCCGCGGGGCGGATCGGGTGTGGAAGGGGTGTGGTTGATGTAGTCCCGGGCCAGCAGCGTATCGAGCGCATCCACGCTGCCCTTGTTCCAAACCTCGTTGAAATAGGTTTCCACAATTCTTTTGTTGCGCGCTTCCGCATGGCCCTGCCCGACGCAGACCGGCGCCGGTAATGTCAGTAACGCGCCCGCCAATGCGGCAAAACATACCCGGGTTATTGGGCGGCGGATCGACGGTAATGGGAGGATTTGGGTAAAAAATCCCTTCTTAATGGCGAACGCTACTGTAAGCCTGGTAACGACGCCCATCCAAGCATGATTGGTACTAAAAATCCTGTTTTTCATTTGCTTTTACTGTATTGAAATTGCGTTGCAAATGACCGGGATACGGCAGGCGAAAAAATTCAACTAGTTGAAGAAATCAGCTTTTCCGCATTTTACTCCGGAGCATGCTCAGGAACACCGGCGTGATCCCCAGGTAAGCCGCTACCTGTTTGAGCGGAATGCGTTTTTCAAAGGCAGGATATTTACGGTTAAAGGCCAGATAGCGTTCCTCGGCGCTCATGGAGAGGTTCTGCTCAATGCGTTCAAGATGGGCAATGAATGCATTCTGCAAAATGAGCCTGAAAAACCGTTCGAATTTGGGCACGCGCTCATACAATATATCCAGATCCGGTTTCTGGATCTGCACCAGTGTGGTATCTTCCAGGGCTTCGATGTAGTAATGACTTTCCTGGCCGGTAAGGAAACTGAGCAGATTCCCCGTCCACCACCCTTCGACTCCGAACATCAGGATGTGCTCGGATCCGTTGGGATGAAGCGAGTATTCCTTCACACAGCCTTTGAGGATGAAGTTTTCAGTCCGGCACACTTCCCCCGGCCGTAGCAGGAAGTCCTTCTTTTTCAAATGCCTGACTTTGAAAAGCGAACGGGTTAGTTCTGTTTCCCATTCATCGAGCTGAATATGACGTCCGATGCTTTCGAACAGCAAGCTGGTATCCATGGGTTTGTGGTGCAAAAAAGCCCTGCCGGTTATTTTTCCTCAATATAACACGACAAGGCTTCTTCGCCACCACTTCGGGCGTTTACAATCGGCTCACGATTGTCACAACACTCCGCCCCTTCACAGGAATGCGGCCGTGCGCACCCAATACGCGCACAGGCGCCAGGTCACGTTCCGCCGAGGTTTCATACACCCCGCTTACGGTGAGCGCCTTACCGGATTGAAGCGACAGATCGATATCGTGCGCGTCATTGCCGTTATTTACGATTACCGTGACGAGTTCGTTGCCGGTGTTCCGGTAGGACGAAACCAGCAGGTCGTCGGTACCAAGACTGCTCGCTGCGTCCACGCGCACCGCACCCGGGCGCACGAAACGGCTGAAATTGCCCATCGCCCACAGCATTTTCGAAGACTGGAAATTGCCGTCCGTTTTGTTTTTATCAATGTACACCAGCCCATCCTTGTAGTCGTAGGGCGAAACCGATATCCACCAATGCCAGGCCGATGCATTGGCATGCACCAGGTCGCTATGGATCACTTTGGCAATGTAAAGGCCCGAATTAATCCCCAGATCACGGCCCTCGCCTTTGATTTCACCGTCGTTATCGCCGAGAATGCAGTACTCCGACATCCAGTATTCGAGCCCCGGCACCGTGGCCAGGCCCGCTGCCAGTTGTTTCCGTTTCTGCACGGCGTCCTTGTAGGGAGAAGTGGTGAAATAGCTGTGTCCCGAGATCGCCGGCAGCACATTGGCAAGGTTACCCACATAATCGGCGCCGTTTTTATCAAAGAACCCGTTGATCTGGCTGCTTCTTCCCGGGCGGTTATGTTCGGAATACAGATATTCGATCTGGCCGGCCTCCGCAATGTTGATCTTTGTAGGAAGGTTCTTTTTCAAAAGCGAAGCACTGAGCGAGCGGGTGATGGCTGCGACCTGGTTGTTGAAAAACGGGGTCCCCTCCTGCCCTCCGTCACTCCAGTCCCATTGCGGCTCGTTCACGGGGCTTACATATTGAAAGGTAATGCCGGTTTTCTTCCGCACGCCTTCGATGACATCCGCCAGGTAATCAGTGAATTTTCCGATCTGCGCCGACACGAGATTCGGCTGCGCATTGGTCGCGAAGCCTTTTCCATTCGCTGTAAACTGCACCGGCGGCGTATTGGGAAACAGCAAAAATTCAGTCACACCCCGATCTTTTGCCGCATTGAGAAACCACAGCTGACCAGCTTGCTTGTTCCAGTCGTAGCCGCCATCGTTCGCAAAAAACGACTCCGCGCGCCGCCATTCGTCGCGGATTCCGCTGGCATCGCCCTGCTCGGCGGTGCCCCCGCCCGCATTGAACCGCCAGAGCGACAGTCCGATGCCTTTCGCTCGCCCGTCGGCCAGCGTGTCGCGGCTGAACAGCAGATCAGCAATGGCACTTTTCTTCGCGGCCGGCCAATTCCCCACAAACTGGCACGCCCAGGCGTCCGACCCTCCGAAATGCCGGATGGTCTGGTAGGTTTTCGAGGGATCGACTGTGATCGTGACGGCGTCGGCCGGGCCCACCGACTGTCCGGCGGGTTCTGCGCCGTGGCAGCTCATGATGCCATGCAGCAGCAGTCCCAGGGAAAGTATCCCCGGAAATGGTTTTTGAAAAAATTCCATGAATCAGAAGTCAGGGATTGGATATAAAAAAATAACTCCCGGCGATGGTGCGCCGGGAGCGTAGGTTTGGATTAATAGCCCGGGTTCTGTTCGAGCTGGTTGTTAGACGCCTGGATCTCCGCCCGCGGGATCGGCAGCCAGTATTGCTTATCCGCAAAGGTGCGGCCTGTGAGAGCCTCCTTTCTGGTGTAGGTAAACGCGGAACCGCTTTTACCGATCTCGATACCGTAAGCCGGTACATTTTCGGTCGTTTTCGCGATTTTCCAGCGGCGCACATCATAGAAACGGTGTTCCTCGAACGCCAGCTCGATGCGGCGTTCGTTACGGATACGTTCGCGCATCTGCGCTTGTGTGAGGCCGGCGGGCAATGCGGGCATCGCTACCCCTGTGCGCTGGCGGATGGCGTTCACCGCCGCATAGACGGTCGCATCCGGGCCCGAAGCTTCGTTCTGCGCTTCGGCATAGTTCAGCAGGATCTCCGCGTAACGGAAGTAAATCCACGTTTGCGTACCGGCCACGTCCCACGGATTGTCGATCGGCAGGTTATCGTTCATGAATTTCCTCAGGTAATAGCCTGTTTTCGAAGTATTCCAATTCGACGGACCGTCCTTGCTGTCCTTGCCGCCCGGGGTGAAAGTCTCGATCGTGCTCGACCGGTACGATGCCCCATTGTAGAGGATCGTCGCGTAGAAACGGGGATCGCGGTTTTTGTAGGGCTCTTTTGGATTATAGCTGGTGTTGGCATCGGTAATTTTCGTTCCGTCCATCATTTCGTAATCGTCCACCAGGTTCTGAACCGGCACATTACCGCCCCAGGCATTGTAACTGTTCGGGCCATTGGATATTTCGAGACAAACGTGGCGCGCGCCGACAGCGTACAGTCTTCCAAAAATGATCTCGGAATGGTCTGGCGTGATGAATAGGTTGGCATAACCACCGGTGTACAGGCTGTATTTGTTCAAATCCATCACCGCTTTGGCTGCGGCCGCCGCCTGCTGCCAGGTAGCCGCGTTGTACAATGGGCTGGCGCCGTAAAGCAGCAGTCTGGATTTCAGCGCCAGCGCGGCTCCTTTGGTCGCCCGGCCCAGCTTCCAGGCCGCATTGTCGTTAGAGGCTGGCAGCAATGCGGCAGCTTCGTCAAGCTGTGCCACTGCGTAATCGATACCCGCTTTGATATCCGATCTTGCAAACAATTCGGGGCCGGTGAGGTCGTCGCTCACTTCATATACCTTGTCACCCAGCAACACTACCTTCCCGTAGTTGCGGATCAGGTCATGGTAGCGGAATGCGCGGATAAACTGCAATTCTCCTTTCAAACGGCTCCTTTTTCCGGCGCTCATCGGCACCTTGTCGATGTTGGCCAGGGCATAGTTGATCTCCCGGATACTGCGGTAGCTGCGTCCCCAGAAGGTTCCCGCGATCCCGGTGTTTTCCGGAGCGATCTGCCCGCGCTGGATGAGCCAGGTGTTGTCGTCGTTATTGTAAATGGACTCATCGGTTACCGACGACCACAGTGCGTACTCGAAACCGCGTCCGAAGCCGGGCAATGTGCCTTCCGCTTCCTTTTCGGTCAGCCTGGTGCCCATGTAGCGGTTGGTGACGTATGCTTCAAAGAGCACGGAGTCGGACAGAATGGAGGCGTCCGAAACGCGGTCGGTCGGAACGATGTCCAGAAAATCCTGCTGGCAGGCAAACACGGTCACGAGCATTGCCGCAGCCAGGGATGGTAATGTAAAACGCTTTATTCTTTTCATGTCAATCATGATTTGCATTAGAATTTAATGTTGAGGCCCAGGTTCAGAATGCGCTGCTGCGGGTAGAACTGGCCGCTGCCGTTGTTTCCTTCGGGATCGTAATCTTTCACGCCGGTGATGGTGAACAGGTTGAAGGCGCTGGCATAAACCCGCAGCGATGAGATCCTGATCTTCGAAAGCGCCTCCTTAGGCAGGGTATAACCCAGCTCCACGTTCTTCAGACGGACGAAGGATGCATTGTTGAGCCAGAAGTTGTTCATATACAGGCCACCGTTGATCGACGAGGAAGCACGTGTATCGACCCGCGGATAGCTGCCGTCGGGATTGGACGGGCTCCACCGGTTGTCGGCCCAGCTGCTGTAAAAGTTACCTACCTGCCCCGATTCCGGCAGCACATACTGGCTCACCATGCCCTGTCCCGCAAACACCATAGAGATGTCGAACGCACTGTAACCCGCATTCAGCACCAAACCGTAGGTCAGCAAGGGCACATTACCGTACTTGCTACGCACCTGGTCGTCGGCAGTGATCTTGCCGTCCCCGTTGTAGTCTTCCAGGATCAGGTCACCTGTCCGTGCGCCTTGTACATGCGGGAATTTATCCAGATCCGCCTGCGTACGGAAAATACCGAGGGTATTATAGGTCAGGTAAGTGTACAAAGGTCCGCCTGTCTGACGCTGGTAATCCAGCGCGCCGGGTGCCTCGTCGATGAAAATGATCTTGCTTTTGGCGTAGGTCACATTTCCCGAAATGTTGTAGCGGAACTTGCCGTTGTGGTTGTAGCCCAATGTAGCTTCAAACCCGCTGTTGTTCACTTTTCCGAGGTTTTCGTCGGGCACGAGGGGCGTATTGTCGTTCGTTTTGTAAGGGTTTACGATACCCGACGTGTTGGGCACCGAGGCTCCTCTCGCTGCGAGGATATCCGATCTTTTCTGATTGAAATAGATCACTTCCACATTGAAGTTTTTCAGGAATACCGCATTCAGACCGATATCCAGCTTTTTCGATGTTTCCCAGGTGATGTTCGGGTTGGCAAGCTTGGTAAGGTCGATCCCCGGAGATATCACACCGGAACCCAGCACGTACTGGTTCACGAACGAGTAGTTGTTGTAAAACTGGAACTGTCCTACATTATCGTTACCCAGCGTACCATAGGAAGCCCGGAATTTCAGGTCGTCGATAAAGCGGACGCTGTTTTTGAACCAGTCCTCCTCCGAAATACGGTAACCTGCCGACACCGAGGGGAAAAACCCGTATTGTTTGCCGCTCGGGAAAATAGACGAGCCATCCACACGTGCCTGTACCTCCGCAAGGTATTTTTCATTGAAATTGTATGCCAAACGGCCAATGTAGCTCTTGCGCGTGAAGTTGTAGCTTTTACCCGAGTTGTTTTTATCGGTTGCCGCCGCGCCGCCCTGGGAGAGTTCGGGCGTGGATGCCGTCGGGAAGTTGATCCGCGATGCCCCGAAAGTCATCTCGTTGCGTTTGTTCTGCTCATAGGCGACAAATGCATTGATATTGTGCTTTCCGATTGTTTTGAGGTAGTTCAACCGGATGTTCTGGGTAAGGTTCGTCAGGTTCACCTGTGACTGGGAGAGCGAGGCTGCACCCGCCGATCCGCCGGTCACCACACTGGAATAAGCGCCGGTCGCCTTATTGTAGTTGTAAAGCGTGTACGGGATGCTGAACGTCTTCGTAAAGTTGAACGATTTATCCACGGAATAGAAACCATCCACAGACAGGCCATCCACGAAAGGCAGCTCATAACTCGCCCGCAGGATACCGTTGAAAATAGAAGTCGGATTGCTGTTGGTCCCGCCCATATCAGTACCCAGCACTGCCGGGTTGCTGTTTTCAACGCCGGTCGAATAGTAACCGTTCGGAAAGCGTGCATTGACGGTCGGGTATGCCCGGTAAATGGAACGGAAAGTGTTTTCTGCCGAGGAAACCGGGAAGTTGCGGTTCTCCTGACGTCCCGAAAGGCCGAGGCTAACCTTAAAGTCCTTCGTTACATTGGCATCGATATTGGACCGGAAATTATACTGTTTGTATTTGGTAGCGCCGTTTTTATACAAACCATCCTGGTAAATAGTCCCCAGAGACACGTAATATTTCACATTGTCGGTACCACCGTTGATGCCCAGGTTATGCTGGTTTTGCAATGCAAAGTTTTTGAGCGTTTCTTTCTGCCAGTTCGTGTTGGGATAATTAAGCGGATCTGAGCCATTGCGGAACTTCTCGATCTCATCCGCCGAGTAGGTCTGGTTCATGCCGCCGGTCGGGTTGTTGTAATAGTCGATCTCATTCGCGATCGTCGCATAGGTAGCCGCGTCCGCGAGTTTGGGTAGGCGGGTGGGCGACGAGAAACCCTGGTTGAAGCTGTAAGAGATCACAGGCTTGCCGGTCGTACCCCGTTTGGTCGTTACCAGGATCACCCCGTTGGCCGCACGGCTTCCGTACACCGCCGCCGAAGCGTCTTTCAGGATGGATATGCTTTCGATATCGTTCGGGTCGAGGCGTTCGAGCCCGCCGACCTGGCCGGGAATCCCGTCCACCACGATGAGCACGTCGCTATTGCCGGTCGAGGCGAAGCCGCGTATCGTGTACGTCGATCCGTCATAACCTGGCTCGCCGCCCCGGTTATTGGCCACAAAACCTGAGAAACGGCCTGCGAGCGAGTTGGAAAGGTTAGGCTGCGGGCTCTTGACGATGTCGGCGCCCTTTACCTCCGAAACCGACCCGGTCAGTGTCGCCTTCTTCTGGGTGCCGTAACCCACCACGACGATCTCTTCCAGTGTTTTGTCGTTCGGGGCCAGCTTCACATCCAGCTGCGAACGGTTGCCGATCGCGATCTCCTGATTGAGGTAGCCGATATAGGTATACACCAGCGTACCGTTGCCGTCAGGGACATTCAGCGTATACTTGCCGTCCACGTCGGTGGTGGTACCGGTCGAAGTCCCTTTCAGGATCACGCTGGCGCCCGGCAGTCCTTCCCCGTTTTCGGAAGTGACCGTGCCTTTCACCGAAAACGCATTTTGTGCCATCGCGCCTAAGGATGACAGCACGAGCATCAGCGACCAGCAAGCGGCCTGTAAAGCCACCTGGAAAACGGGTCTGACGGTCTCACCGGATAGCCGACAGCCTACCGGGCCTTTGTAAAAAGTTCTTTTCATACAAGCAGTAAAGTTGGGATAATTGGTTGCCGGATCAGTTCATATCAGCAGCGGGCAGGGGAACTGATCACGACAGCCTCGAATCTTGAAATAGTCATAGGACGGGGTGCCGCTCGCCGCTTTTTATAAATTGATCAATCAAAAGTAGTACTATTTCAACCTGACTATGGGGGACATTTTCGCATTAAAAGGGGGGTGAATCCACAAAAAATGCCTGATTTTATTAGAATCAGGCATTAATAACTGTGGAAACTCCAATTAATGAGGTCAGCGGGCCGATTTCTTCCTGAAAATGTCCTTGTCGATCGTAATGCGCTCGTGGAAGGGCTTTCTGAATTTCTTCACATAATCGGAAGGCTTCATCCCGAACAATTTCTGGAAGTGTTCGCGGAAATAGCGGATGTCGTTGATCCCGACACGAAAGGCAGTTTCGCTGATGGTAATGTCGGTCGTGATGAGCAGCTGAGCCGCCTTGCGCAGCCGGATAAAACGGATAAAGCTGGCGGTCGACTGCCCTGAAATGGACTTGATCCGGTTGTAGAGCGTGGAATGACTCATCCCGATCTCCGAAGCCAGCATTTTGATATTGAATGCCTCGTCGGTGAGATGGTTTTCTACAATGCGGATACATTCATTCAGGAACTCCTTGTACTCGGCCGAAATCTTGAAGTCGCTGGTCTGCAGGGTGATCTCGTTGTAAAAATACCGTTGCAGATCATTCCGGTTGCGGAGGATCGAGGCTACCCGGGCCACGAGCAGGTCCTTGTCGAAAGGCTTGCTGATATAATCGTCCGCTCCGCCCTCGATCCCTTTGAGCCGTACGTCCTGAGAAGTGCTTGCCGTGAGCAGGATCACCGGAATGTGGCTCAGAGCCATGTCCAATTTCATCTGGCTGCATAATTCAATGCCGGAGGTCCCTCCCATCATGACATCGCTGACGACGATATCAGGCAGGTGTTTCCGCACGAGTTCAAGGCCTTCCTCCCCGCTGGCGGCTTCGAACATTTTGTATTTTCCTGAAAAAATAGTCCCCAGATAGCCCCGGATCTCCGCGTCGTCGTCCACCACGAGCATGGTGTGACTTTCTGCGGCGGGCTCTTTCATATCGAGTAGTTCCGCCTGCCAGTCGGCCAGAACGGGTGCCGTGGCCGGCATCGCGCCATCCGACAGTTCTTCGAGCAGCACCGAGTCACGCGCCTCCCCGCTCCGGCCGTTCGGGATCAGTTCGGGATGGCTTTTCGGCAGCCGCACATAGAAAGTAGTCCCCCGGTCGAGCTCAGATTCATACCGTAATTGACCAAAATGGTTTTCGACAAAGGTTTTTGCGAGATAAAGGCCAATGCCAAAGCCGCCCTTGGCAGCAAAACGCCGGTCGGCATACTGATGGAACACCTTGAAAATCCCCTCCCCCGCATCCGCCGGGATTCCCGGCCCGGTATCGCTCACGACGATCTCTACCTGATCGTCCCGGTCGCGTATTTCCACGGAGACGGTTCCGTGTTCAGGGGTAAACTTCAATGCATTGGAAATGAGGTTGAAAATTGCGATTTCGATCTTTTCCCAGTCGCACACCACTTCCAGGCCGGGATCGGGAGAGGTCAGTTCGTAACGGATATGCTTCTGTTCCGCCTGGTGCAAAAAGCATTGGTACACCTCCGTAACGAGCTGTGGCAGGTTGTGAACGGCCGGTTTGAGCCGGTCGGTCTGTTGATCGGCCTTCCGGAACAGCAGCAGTTGGTCCACCAGACTGAGCAGCCTTTTCGCATTCCGGTAAATAATATGCATACTCGCCGTCGCTCCGGCGGCGGGCGGACGGTCGGGCGCTTCCGCGCTCTCCTGCATCATTTCACGTATCGGATTGATGATCAGCGTCAGGGGAGTCCGGAACTCGTGGGATACATGGGTAAAAAACGAGAGTTTTTTCTCATTGATCTCCTTTTCCTGCCGCGTTTCCAGATGTGCCAGCTGCACCTCATACTTCATCTTCTCCTGCCCGAGCTTGTATTGCTGATAGTAATAAAGTATCAGCCCGACCGTCAGCACGTAAAGCAGATAAGCCCACCAGGTGCGGTACCAGGGCGGCAATACGCCGATCGCGAGCGAAGCATGGTCCTCAAACCATATCCCGTCCTGATTTGCGACCTTCACTTTAAACGTATAATTGCCGGAGGGCAGGTAGCGATAGGTGGCGGAACGTTCGTTCTGGACGTAGTTCCATTCCTTATCGAGGCCTTCGAGCATGTACGCGTAGCGCGTGAGCTCGGGATAGGCGTAATTGAGCGCCGTGTAGTCGATTGAAAAAATGGGCTGATCCGGTTGCAACACAAATCTTTCCGCATTCCGGAGGTAATCATAGAGCGAATAGGCTTCGTTGGGTTCCTTGTCGCCTCTTTTTTTCTCCCCAAAAACACGCAGTCCGCTGATCATTACCCTCGGCTTGTAACGCGAGGCCTGTACCTGCCTGGGATAGAACAGATTCCAGCCCTCGGTGCCGCCGAAACACAGAAATCCCTCCCCGGGATCGTAAAGCGCCGAACCGGGGTTGAACTGCCCGCCCTGCAAACCATGACTGGTATCAAAATTTTCAATGGAGCCTGCCGCCGCGTCGATCCGGGACAGTCCCTTATTGGTACTCACCCACACCTTATCTGTACTTTCCGGCTGGATCGCATTGATCACATTGCTGGCCAGGCCTCTCTTTTCATTGAAGTAACTCACCTTTTTGCCGCGCGTGTCGTACAGCAGCAGCCCATTCCCCTCGGACCCGATCCACAGCCTGTCCCGACCGTCCATGTACAGGGAAAAAATGATGCGGTTGGACAAATACGGTTCCTTTCCAGCCTCATTGAACCAGGAAACGAACTGCATGGTCTTCGTATTCAAATAATTAAGCCCTCCACCATAAGTCCCGATCCACAGGTTGCCATAGCGGTCTTCAGTGATGGCCCGGACATCGTTGGCATCGATCGAGCTGTTGGATGGGATGAAGTTCCTGAACTTTCCTGTTTTAGGATCCAGCAAGCTAAGGCCTCCGCCATTGGTCCCCACCCACAGATTCTTCCGGCGGTCCTGGTAAATGGCCCGCACGTCATTCCTGCCCAGTGAAGAAGGGTCCGACGGATCGTGACTATACTTGACAAAACGGTCCGTGGCGGGATCGTAACGGAAAAGCCCTTTGGAATAAGTACCGAACCACAGCTGGCCGTCTCGGTCGCGGTGGGCGGCTATGACGGCCCCGTCGGGTAGCCCGCCCGGCATTGCCGATGGTGCGTAATGGCGGATGACCTCTCCTGTGCGGGACGTTTTGTAGATACCGTCGCCGTCGGTCCCCAGCCACAGATTTCCGTCGCGGTCCGCGCACATCCCGTAATACCGCAGATAGCTTTCGGCTCGGGAATCGACGATTTTTTGCTCAAACTTCCGGAATTTCTCCGGTATACTGCTGATCAGATAGGCGCCTTCCCCGTAGGTCCCCAACCAGACATTCCGGTCCTTATCGATAAAAAGCGATTGCACGGACCGCTGCGTAATACCTTTATTGTCCTTATCCCGCACCTGTTCAAACACCAGTTTGGCGGGCGGACGGGCGGCAACCTGTGCCAAATCGAGCCGGTAAAGGCCCCCGTCCTGCACCCCTACGAGCAGGTGCTGCTGATGATCTTCCAGCAGCGAAAGGTAAATGTTGCTGTTGTGAAAGGTATTGATATGCAAATCGTAGAACCGCGATTCGTCGCGTTTGAAAAGGATCAGTCCTCTGGAAGATGCGATCCATACATTGCGCAGATGGTCCTCGTAGATCGCATTGATGCGCGCAGAAGGGACATTCCTCAAATCAAGCGGGACCCGGGTCATCCGGCCTTTTTCTCCTCTTTTCCAAACTTCGATCCCGCTGTCGCGCGAGCCGAGCCAGAGCAGGCCCTGGGAATCCTCGAAAACGCTCAGGACGGAGTTGGTGAACAGGCCCGGGAGCGACTGCTGGTTGTAAAAGGCAAACTGGCGCGTCGCGGTATTGAACGAAGCGAAGCCGGAACCGTTGAGTGCCAGCCAAAGATGATCGCCACTTCCCTGACTGATGTCGCTGACGTCATTGCCTGCACCGCTTTTCTGGTGGTAGGGCTTGTAGCGGTTAAACTTCTGCTCCGCGGGGACGAACTCAGCGATCCCTTCGCGCGAGGACACCCAGATGGTGCCGTTTTTATCGCGGATAATGGATTTGACATAATTACCCGGCAAACTGCGTGGATCGGTGTAGTCGTATCTGAAGTTTTTAAACGCAGTACCGTCGAACCGGCTGACGCCGTCACCGGTAGCGAACCACATGAGGCCGTCCTTGTCCTGAACAATACTGTTGACAACGCCGAACGATAACCCCTCGCGGATCGAGTACCTCAATACACGCCCCATGGCATTATCAGCGGCCAATCCCGTCCCGAATGCACAACACAACATGAAAAGGCAAATCAGCGACGTCCCTGAAACTCCGCCGTACATCCGCCGCGTGTCAACATTTTTTTTCATATTTATCCGGAAGGGAGCATTCATTTCCAACCGCTTTCAGCAGAAGCGGAACTTCAAATATAATTTAAAAAAGGGAAGAAACCGGGGCCGTCCGCCGATGCAGGGGCACTGCCGTAGCCCGGACGGCCTCGCTCGCCGGACGGGCAATGCCGGTAACGCTGCCATACCGGATTTTCTTTCAGTATGAGAGACCATTAATCTACTTTTGAACAAATATTGACAGCACAACCCTTAACATGGACCGCAAAACAATACGCATTAAAGATATCGCGCTCAAAGCCAAAGTCTCTCCCGGAACCGTCGACCGGGTCATTCATAACCGGGGAAGAGTTGCCGAAAAAGTAAGGATCCGCATTCAGAAGATCATCGACGAAAGCAACTACGAGCCTAACCTGATGGCCCGGGCACTGGGGTCCAAAAAGCAATACAACTTTGCAGCCCTCATCCCCGATCACCAGGTGGATTCGTATTGGCTTGCGCCCAAGACCGGTATCGAAAAGGCCGCTGCCGAATTGAAGCAGTTCGGTGTGTCGGTGCAGCAGTTTATTTTCAATCCATACGATGCCGGCGATTTCATCGCAAAAGCAGAAGCGCTGACGGACGCACGCCCCGACGGGATCTTTCTTTCCCCTATTTTTTACCACGAAACGCTACCGCTTTTTGCGCGGTGGAAAGAAGCGTCCATTCCTTTTGTGCTTTTCAACACCGAGCTCTCGGACCACGGGCCTTTGAGCTATATCGGGCAGGACTCCTACCAGAGCGGCAAACTGGTGGGAAAGCTGATGCATTACGGGCAGTCGGAGCCCTGTGCGATCCTGATCGTCCACATCGATGAGAAGATCGATAATGCAGCCCACCTGCTTAAAAAAGAGGAAGGGCTGCGCGACTATTTCAGTCAGCATGGCCCGGCATTCCGTATTACCACCACCGAACTGGACAGTTCCGATCAGGAAGTCTTTAATGCGAAGCTTCATGATGCCATCGGCGCGATTACCGATCTGCGGCATATTTTCGTGACCACTTCCAAGGCCCACCTCGTGGCAGCCGAGCTCGAAAGGACACAACGCGACGACATCCGTATCATCGGGTATGACCTCGTGCCTGCCAACCTGCATTACCTGGAAAAAGGCAGCATCGGATTCCTGATCAATCAGAACCCGCAGCGGCAGGGATACCTGGGCATCCGCCAGCTCGCCGACGCCCTGGTGTTCCGGAAAACAGTACCCAGGCTGAAATTTCTCCCACTGGATGTGATTACGATCGAAAACCTGCGCTACTATCTGGAAGAAGATGTCAAAACGACCGCGGATGAACTGTTGTAATTACCGTTGTGAAAAGCTCGGAAGTGCCATTATGTAACCGATAATTGACATTTAGTAAATCAACGAAATTAAATTTCATTAAAAGTGTGTACGCACACACTTTTATTTGGTAGTTTCGTTTAATGAAACTGACACTCTCCTTTCTACTGATCGCAACGCTGTCGTTCCACCTTGCCCCCGCACAGGAACTTCCTTATGTTTCCGGCCGTAATTCCTGGAATGCCGACTCTCTCGGTAACTCCCGCGCGGTGGTCGATGTGAGCCAAAAAGTCGCCGCCGTGAAAACGGTGATCGATTGGAGACGGCGAGACCACCATACCGACAGCGAGGTGATCGTCGTGGACAGTGCTACCGGTCACCGGATACTGAATGTAAAAACGGGAGCGGTAAGCCGCGAATCCGGGGAAATCAGTTTCGAACCGGTATCTGGACCTGGTACCTACTATATTTATTACCTGCCATTTAAGGTGAGCGGCCGCGCCAACTACCCTGTTGCCCATTACCTCAAACGCACGGAAACCGCCTCCGCAGCCTGGCTTGGAGCATTGAAGGGGAACGAGCCGACGGTGAAGGTGCGCCATATCGAAGCCGTCGATGCTATGAACAGCTCCTACCCCATGGAAGTCATCGCCAAAGCGACGGAAGTGAAGACGCTCCTCGCCGCGAATGCCACACGGAAATACCTGGTATTCGCAGAAGACCGCCTGCACCCGATCCGGATGACCGATGACCTGCCGCAGCGCTGGATCATCAAAGGAGCCAACAAGGCATTCAGCGACCAGGCCGGTCCCGGCGAAAACTTCACATTTCAAGTAGGCGTATACTCATCATCGTTAGATCTAAATAACGTTCGCATCCGGGTCTCGGACCTGCGCAGCGGCCCGTCTTCCATTCCTGCAAAAGCATTCTCCTGCCTCAATACCGACGGTATCGGCTGGGACGCCAGGCCTTTGCGGAAACAGGTTTCCATTGGCAAGGGCAAAGTGGGCGCATTATGGTGCCTGGCCGACATTCCCGCAGGCACGCCGGCGGGCACATACAAGGGAAAAGTCTATATATCAGCCGCTAATGCGCCCGAAACCGCATTGGATATCACATTGCAGATCGCCGGTCCTGCGCTTGCCGACAAGGGCATCAGCACCCCCTGGAAACAGACCAGGCTCGCCTGGCTCAATTCGACAATGGCGCAGCAGAACGATGTGATCAGTCCTTACATCCCGCTGCAACGGCAAGGCAATGCGATTTCGCTCCTGGGCCGGAAATTTACGATCGGTAGCAACGGCCTCCCCGAACGCATTGAAACCTACTTTACACCCGAAATGACAGGTCTTTCGGCGAGCCCGAAAAATATATTGCAGTCACCGGTGCAGTTCGGAGTGAAAACGAAACGCGGAATTACCGGAAAATGGACCCCAAAAGGACTTCAATATACCGAACAGGCGCCGGGCACCATTGCGTGGACGGCTTCAAGCACGTCGGCGCACCTGCGTATGGACGTGACCGGCCATATCGAATTTGATGGTTTCGTAGCCTATGATGTGAAGATGACCGCGCTGTCCGATGTTGCGCTGGAAGACATCTATATGGACATCCCCATGAGCCCGGGAGCGGCCCGCTACATGATGGGGCTCAATCTGAAAGGTGGCAAAAGGCCTTCCTCGTATGACTGGAAATGGGAAGTGGCAACCAAAAACCAGGACGGTGCATGGATTGGCGATGTGAATGCGGGACTCAATTTTTCCCTGCGCGACGAGCATTATGTGCGCCCGCTGAACACCAATTTCTACCTGCAAAAACCCTTGCTCCTGCCCACTTCCTGGGGCAACGGCAATAAAGGCGGTATCCGGCTTTCGGAAAAGGACGGCCAGGTCCTGGTCAGAAATTACAGCGGCGACCGCACGATGAAAAAAGGGGAAAGCCTGCATTACAATTTTACATTGCTCATCACGCCATTCCATGCCCTGGACACCGATGCGCAATGGAAAACCCGGTTTTACCATCGCTTCAACGACCCCGATTCGATCCGCTCAAAAGGCGCTACGATCGTGAACATCCACCACGCGACGCCCATTAATCCCTACATCAACTACCCTTTCATCGAACATCAGGCGATGAAGGAATATATCGACCGGGCGCACCGGAATGGTTTGCAGGTCAAAATCTACAACACCGTCCGTGAACTTTCCAACAGCGCCTACGAAATGGCTCCCCTGCGCAGCCTGGGCCATGAGATCTTCTCGCCCGGTAAGGGACTGGGCTACGCCTGGTTGCAGGAACACCTGGGCGACGACTACATTGCCGCCTGGTATGTGCCCGAAATCAAGGACGCCGCCGTCGTGAACTCGGGTATGAGCCGCTGGCATAACTACTATGTGGAGGGCATGAACTGGCTGACGCAAAAAGTGGGTATCGACGGCATTTACCTGGACGACGTAGCCTTCGACCGTACGACCATGAAAAGGGTGAAACGCGTTTTGACCCAAAACAATCACCCCGGATATATCGATCTGCATTCGGCCAACCAGTACAACAAGAACGACGGCTTCAACAACAGCGCCAACCTGTACATGGAGCATTTTCCTTACCTGAACCGTCTGTGGTTCGGTGAATACTTTGATTATGAACAAAATAACCCCGACTTTTTCATGACGGAGGTGTCCGGCATTCCTTTCGGGCTAATGGGCGAAATGCTGGAAAACGGCGGCAACCCGTGGCGCGGACTGATCTACGGGATGACCAACCGCATGCCCTGGAAAGAAGGCAGCGACGCCCGGGCCATCTGGAAAGTGTGGGACGCATTCAACATGCAGGGCAGCCGGATGCTCGGTTACTGGACAGAGAACAATCCGGTAACGACGGATCAGCCACAGGTACTGACTACCAGTTATGTGCAAAACAAGCGCGCCCTGGTCTCCATTGCGAGCTGGGCGGCAGGCGATACAAGCTTCCGGCTCCGCATCGACTGGAAAAAATTGGGCATCGATCCGCAGAAAGCGCAAATCGTAGCACCCGAGATGGCCAACTTCCAGCCCGGTGCCGTTTTCGACGCTTCACAGGCGATTCCTGTAACCAAAGGTCACGGATGGCTACTGATTATTTCGGAAAAGCCCTGATCAGTAAAATAGCGTTTCACCATTTTATTTTCCAGTAAAATTTTCTTCCAAACTGGCAAAATGCAGGAATTTTAGTTTTATAGTGTGTACGCACACATTTTGTTTTTTACATTTGTTTCAACCTATATTCTATTCAAAATGAGCGCATTTGACGGGGGCTGCCAACGGGCGTCTTTTCCCGTCCGGAAGAGTATTGTATGTTAACCCCAAACCACCAATTCCCTATGAAGTTAAAGTCTTTACTGAGTTTCATTCTCGTCACGCTCCTGGCACTCGGAAGCAGCTTCGCGCAGACCGGCGAGCTACGCGTTTCCGGCCGGGTCACCGACGCCAAAGGTGCCGAAATCCCCGGCGCCAACGTGTCGCTGGCGGGCACAACCTCCGGTGTGATCACCGACGCGCAAGGCAAGTTCTCACTCGCGGTACCCGGCAGCCAGTCCGTGCTGCGGGTGTCTTTTATTGGTTATAAAACAGCTGAAATCACGGTCGGCAACCAGACGGTCTTCAACGTGACGCTCGAAGAAGATTCCAAAACCCTCGAACAGCTTGTGGTAGTGGGTTACGGAACGCAAAAGAAAAAGGACCTGACGGGAGCTGTCAGCTCCATTGCCAGTGAAAGCCTCAACCTCGGCGGAGCCACTTCCAACGTGGCGCAGGCGTTCCAGGGCCGTGCGGCAGGTGTACAGGTAAGCCAGTCGAACTCGGCACCGGGCGGTACCACCGTGGTGCGTATCCGCGGCGGTAACTCCATTTCATCCACCAACGAACCTCTTTACGTCGTCGACGGCTTCCCTTCCGAAACCGGCAAGGACATTAACCCCAACGATATCGAAGACATCCAGATCCTGAAAGATGCGTCGGCAACGGCCATTTACGGGGCGCGCGGTGCCAACGGGGTTGTGATCATCACCACCAAAAGAGGGAAAGCGGGGAAAGCACAGGTAGTTTTCGACAGCTACTATGGCGTGCAAAAGGTGAGCAGCAGCTATGAAAAAATGACCGGTTTGCAGGCGATGCAGATCACCAATGCCAAAAACGCGGAAAAAGGCCTGCCCGCATTGTACACACCTGCCGACCTGGCAAGCGGTATCAATAACGACTGGTTCAAACTGGCTACCCGCAATGCGAGCGTGCAGAGTTACAGCGTGACCGCCAGCGGTGGCAACGACGATACCCGCGTGGCGCTGTCGCTCAACTATTTCGCGCAGGACGGTGCATTGAAAAATACCGACTATGATCGCTATTCGGTGCGTCTGAATGCCGACAAGCAATTTGGTAAGCGCTTCAAAATGGGCGCCAATGTGTACGGCGCGCATACTTTCTCGAAGTTTAAGAACTACGACGGTTCGATTGTTCCCTCCAATGTGATGTACGGCATCCTGTCGGCTTCGCCCGCGGTGCCTTCCTACAATGCCAACGGCTCGTTTGCCCGCTTCCAGGGACGCGACAACCCATTGGCATGGCTGCTCGCCCCTACCAATGACAAATTCGGCAACAAGGTCAATATCAATGCATTTGCCGAATACATGATCACCGACGAGCTGACCTTCAAGGTGAATGCCGGTACGGAATACAACGGTTTCAAAGAAGGAACTTACCTTCCCCGCGACCTGGTGGACGGCGAAAAAGTAAAGGGCCGCGCGACCGTGAACGACAATGCAGCTTCGCGAAACCTCGTGGAGGGTTATTTTACCTATATCAAAACATTCGGCGACCATTCCGTGAACGCGGTAGCCGGGGTTTCGACGCAGGATGACAAGACCGAGGAGCATTACTCAGCCGTTCAGAATTTCAGCTCGGATGTGTTTCTTTATAATAACCTGGGTGCAGGAACCGAACGCGTAACCTCCACCAGCAATAAGGTGAACACCAAGATCGCCTCGGCTTACGGACGGATCAACTATGGTTTCAAGGACAAATACCTGGCAACGTTCACGATCCGGCGCGATGGTTCCTCCCGTTTCGGTGAAAATAACCGTTATGGTTACTTCCCCTCCGGATCGGTGGCATGGCGCATCGGGGATGAGGAATTTGTGAAAAGCCTCGACCTGTTCTCCGACCTGAAAATACGTGCAAGCTACGGTGTTACCGGTAACGACCGCATCGGGGACTACGCTTACATGACGACCTTCTCGCCTGTGAACCTGACCCTGGATGGCAACAATTCTTATGGCGGCGTGGCAGCGACCCGTTTGCCCAACCCCGACCTGAAATGGGAGAGCACAGGGCAGCTTGACATCGGTGTGGACATGGCTTTCCTTGGCGGGCGCATTTCAGCCACATTCGATTACTATCGCAAGAAAACCAATGACCTCCTGATGAACATCCCGATTGGCGACTGGCAGGGTTTCAGCAGCCAGATCGTGAATGCAGGCGCCATCCAGAACAACGGTCTCGAACTGTCTGTCAATACCCAGAATATCAGCAAAGGGAGTTTCCGCTGGAAAACGGCATTCAACATCGCTTACAACAAACAGAAGATCCTCGACCTGGGCGGCCGTCCCTACATCATCACCACCACCGCCAATCCTTACGGTGGGCGCGCGGTGGATTTCACCAAACTGGAACCGGGCCGCGAGCTCAGCAGCTTTTACGGCTATGTGTATGACGGTGTGATCAAAACCGGTGAAACCTATGCGCCTCAGCCCGGCGCTCCTGCGGGAAGTCCGAAATATGCGGACGTCAATGGCGATAATGTGATCAACGCGAATGACCGCACCTACCTCGGCCACGCCAATCCGCATTACACGTTTGGTATCGGCAACGAGTTCAGATACAAGAACTTCGACCTGAATATTTTCATGCAGGGCGCATTGGATTACAGCTTGTACAATGCCAATGCGCTGATCCTGGAATCGGGTTTCGGCACATCGGCCCTGAACCGCTGGACGACTGCCAACCAGAACACCGACATTCCGCAGGATGGCTACGCGACCACTTCCTATGGCGGCTATATCAACTCCCGTTTTGTGGAAGATGCTTCCTACCTGCGCTGCAAAATGATCACACTGGGTTATGACCTGCCACTCGGACAGGCCAGCAAGGTGAGAGTGAAACTTTACGGAACCGTTCAGAACCTATTCACGATCACCGGCTACACCGGTACCGATCCCGAAGTGAATACCAAGGCGGCCAACACAGGCACCTCCGCAAGCAGCATTAACCTGGCGTCGGGTCTCGACTATACCGCATTCCCGTCGTACCGTTCCTATACCCTTGGCTTAAAAATTAATTTCTAACAGCATCAAAATGAAATACATATCAATTCTGTCACTGGTGGTGTTATTCATGACGGTTTCCTGTGAAAGCCTGATCGAACCGAAAGTTTACAGCATCCTGACCGACGCCAATGCATTCCAGTCGAAGGACGATGCCATCGCAGCCGTAAATGCCGCCTATTCCAGGCTCAAACAACCCAGCGGAAGCAACGATTCGTGGATGTACTACGCGGGTTTCCAGGTAACGATCACCGACCTCACCACCGACGCCGGCCACGCCAAATCGGGCGGCGACGTGGGACTGATGTCCGACTGCAACTGGGGACCGGCCAATACCTACCTTGCCTATGCGTGGCAACATCAGTTCAAACTGGTTTCGGATGTCAACAATGCGCTTTATTATATTCCAAAGATCAGCGCATTGACCGACGAAGAGGAAACGCAATTTCTGGGAGAACTGAAATTCCTCCGTTCACTGGGCTACTATGACCTCACCAACGCATTCGGCGCAGTGCCCCTGATGACCGAGGATTCGGTAGCCAAAAACATCCAGAGCCCCGATTACGAAGCCAAAACGCCCGTAACTGAGGTTGCGGAGATCAATGCGAAGATTATCAGCGATCTGGAATATGCTGCCCAAAACCTGCCGCTCAACTACACCAGCAGCAAGATCTACAAAACCAACGACGTGGGCCGGGCCACCAAAGGCTCTGCGCTGGCGTTGCTTTGCAAGCTCTACATGCGTGAGAAGAACTGGCAGAAAGTGGTGGAAGTGAGCCAGCAGATCAGCGATCTGAAACAATACCAGCTTTACCCGTCCTATTCCGGCCTTTTTGCGGAAAGCAACAAATGGTGCTCCGAGAACATTTTCAGTGCATTGTCCAACAATCTGGTCGACGCGACGGAAATGATGAACCACTTCGGCCCGATCAACCACACCGAGGTAACCGATCGCTGGCAGTATTTCGGAATTCCCTGGCGGTTCTGGAATACCTTTGCAAAAAATGACGAGCGACGTGAAATGTTCTTCTACGACTACATCGGCACCGACGGCCTGCGTTATGTGCAGCCGCCAGCCGGGGCTGTGAACCCTCCCGCCGGCTACTATTACCTACCGGACGTAGCGAGCAAGAAATACGCCGATCCGAAGGGCTCCACCACCTACCTCGACGGCCACGTGTTCCCGATCATCCGCTATGCCGATATCCTGCTGTCCCGCGCGGAGGCATTGAACGAGCTCAACGGCCCGAATGCGGAGAGTATCCAGCTGATCAACCAGGTGAAAGGGCGCTCCAAAGCCACTTTGCTGGGCGCAGCGGGCACATTCACCAAAGATGCCCTGCGTAACGCGATCCTCGAAGAACGCGGCTGGGAGTTCTTCTTTGAATGCAAACGTCGCGAAGATCTGATGCGGATGGACAAATACCAGACTGTCGTGAACACCTACCTGAGCGCCATCGGCAAAACCCCGCGAATCGATATCAGCAAGCACAAATATTTCCCGTACCCGCAGGCACAAGTCGACATTAATCCTAACCTTTCGAATACCGGCCGATAACCGCCGGGCAATCATGCAGACAGGCAATGCGCGTTCCCGTGCGTTGCCTGCTGCCATTTCGGGACCGCACGCCGGTTTTAAATTATATTTACAAAAACAACCAGTCAGTGCCTTATGCAACGCTTCCTCCTCTCCATTGCGATTCTGATAACCGGCCTGGTCCTTTTCGGCTGTAATGGCACGGGCATTGAAACGATCAGCCTCAGCGCTCCCGGCAGGAACACGCTGAAAGTGAGAATGGATGTTAAAACAACGGGCGACTGCGCGGTCCGCATTGAATACTGGCAGAAAGGCGATTCGCTGCACAAGTATTCCACCCCGGCAACGCCGGTCGGTACCGACCACGCATTGGTATTGACCAACCTCCGCCCGAAATCGGCATACCTCTACCATATCATATCCTCCGGCAGCGGCAAGGAAACCACCAGCAAAATCTATGATTTCCGGACCTCGGGCTACCCCATGTGGATCCAGGACTTTTTCCAGACCATCGCACCCGATTCCACGGTCATACCCGGTGCATTCAAAAACGGTTTCGTACTGTTCTCCCGCCGCGAAACGCCCGGCATTATCTTCCTGCTCGATCATAAGGGCGACATCCGGTGGTACCACCAGGTGAATGGGACCGGGTTTAAAACCACACATTTCACACGCAACAAAACCATCCTGTCCATTCTCGGGACAGACGAATACCCGACCAGCTACGGGAACGAGATTCTGGAAGTATCGCTCACCGGCGACACATTGCTCCATTTAAAAAAGGGTGAGGCGGATTTTAAAGAGACCATCCACCACGAGATCATCCTGAACGACAAAAACCAGGTCGTGACGCTGAATGTACAGACCAGGATCATGGACCTCAGCGCCGTGGGCGGCAACAAGCAGGACACCGTGAAAAGTGACGGCATTCTGGTGCTCGACCACAAGGGCAAAAAAGTATGGGGCTGGTCGGTCTTCGATGCGCTCGACCCATTGAAAGACCCCAAAATCCTGGCAGAGAAAAAGGACTGGATGCATGCCAACAGCGTCAGTTTCGACCGGGACGGCAATTACCTGATGTCATTCTACAACAATGGCCAGATCTGGAAGATCGACTCCAAAACCGGGAAGGTGATCTGGAAATTTGGCCGGAACGGGGATTTCAAAATGCCAGCCGACGGCATATTCGATCAGGGACATGCCGTCCACCGCAATGTGGAAGGCGATCTGATGCTGTTTGACAATGGTACCAGCAAGCAAACCACCCGCACGCTCACATTCGGTCTCGATGAAAAGAATAAAACCTCGGAATTGAAACACCATATTACATTACCTGCGGAATTTTACACCGCACGCATGGGCAGCGCTTACCTGGTGGGGCGGGATGCGGTGCTGCATTGCAGTTCCAAGACGAACAGCATTGTGCTCACCAACCTCGACGGTCGTTTCCTCTGGGCACTCAAAAGCAGGATCATGCCCTACCGTGCCGAGTTCGTGCCGCAAAAGCTGGTGGCCCCTTATCTCGTTAACTGACGCGCTATGCAATCTGTCCCGGTCTATCTTTTTCTTACCTTCCTCAAAATCGGCAGCACCTCCTGGGGCGGTTTCATGGTCCTGATTTCCATGATCCAGAAAAAGGTAGTTGAAAAAGACCAGAAGCTGGACAATGCGACCGTGCTCGAAGGCATTTCCCTCGCCTCGGTACTGCCGGGGCCGATGGCCGTGAATGTGGTATCGTTTGTGGGCTATCAGCTGGGTGGCTGGAAAGGGGCGCTCACGAGTGTCGTAGCGGTGCTCCTGCCCTCTTTTGCATTAATGCTTATCCTTTCGCATATCTATTTCCAATATGGCGACATGCCCGCGATGAGCCATTTTTTCGCCGGAATGCTGCCGGCGGTGGCGGCCATCATCCTCAGCGTGGCGATCGGGATGGGGCAAAAAAATATCACGGATATCTCTCAATTGCTGATCGCAGTCATCGCAGCGGTAGTCGTTTTTGTTTCCAGATCCTATCTCACCACTTTGGCGGTCCTGCTCGCGAGCGGGATGGCTGGTTATTTGGTTTATTACAAAAAAACGCTTTCAACGAATGCGGTACCAGAACCTGCGGCGTGTGGGACATTCAGGTTCCCCTATGTTGCGCTGTTGATC
Organism: uncultured Dyadobacter sp.; assembly: GCA_965649915.1. GTDB lineage: Bacteria > Bacteroidota > Bacteroidia > Cytophagales > Spirosomataceae > Dyadobacter. The sequence continues at coordinate 28,296 of CBFGMV010000012.1, read as the reverse complement.
CTGCTGCCCCTGGCCGCGCTGCTGGTCTGGCCCGGAGACAATGCGGTCATCAAGCTGCACCGGACCATTCTGCTGACATTCTCCGGCATGAGCCTGACCCAGTTTGGCGGAGGGTACGTAATCATTCCAGCCATGCAAAAGGTCGTAGTCGACGGACATCACTGGCTTTCCGCCCAGGCATTTGCCGACGCGATCGCGATGGGACAGATCACCCCGGGGCCTATTTTCATCAGTGCGACCTTTATCGGCTACAAGCTGGCGGGTTTCTGGGGCGCATTGAATGCGACGATCGCGATTTTCGCACCCACGGCCATTCTCACCGTCCTCTGCGCCCGCTTCTTCGACAGGATCAGCCGATCCGGCCTAGTGAAGGCGGTGTTCCGGGCATTGAGGCCGGCCATTATCGGCATGATCGTTTCGGCCAGCGTCTCCATTTTGTGGGGCAATGGCCTATCATTTTTTTCAATCGGCATATTCGCAACGGCGCTTGGTGCGACGATGTATTTCAAAACCGACCCGGCGCTGGTGGTACCGGCGGCCGGCATTCTTGGACTGCTTATTCTTTAACCCATGACATTCACACCTGTTCAAATCATCGGCACCCAGCGCAGCGGCTCCAACCTGCTACGGCTCATGCTCAACCAGCTTCCGGAAGTGTCGGCACCGCACCCACCGCACATACTCGAAAGGCTGATGCCGCTGCTGCCCGCGTACGGCAACCTGGCTATCGGTTCCAACTTTGAAAAGCTGATCGACGACGTGTGCATGCTGGTAGAAACCAATCCGGTTCCCTGGACCGGCCTTACCCTCGACAGGGAAGCGATCCGTGCCCGGTGCGAAGCCCCGACCCTGCCGGAGATCGCGCGGGTGGTGTACGAACTGAAAGCCGAGGCCGATCGGGCGCATATCTGGACCTGCAAGAGCATGGCCAACATCCATTATGCCGTTGAACTGGAAAAATACAGCACGCCTCCCCGCTACATTCACCTCTTCCGCGACGGGCGCGACGTCGCACTTTCTTTCAAAAAAGCCATTGTGGGTGAAAAACACAGCTACCACCTGGCGCATCAATGGAAAAAAGAGCAGGACGCTTCCATCGCATTGTTTGAGGAACTGGGCCCCGGCCGGGTGATCCGGGTAAGGTATGAGGATTTACTCCAAAACCCTGAAAACGAACTGAAACGGATCTGCGCATTCATCGGTGCCGCCTATTCGGACACGGCCCTGGCCTATCACCAGTCCGCCGAATCCCGCGAAACGGCCGGCTCGGGGCTGATGTGGCAGAACGTGGTGAAGCCCGTTTTGAAGGATAATCACCGCAAATTTCTGGCGGAAATGTCCGAATCCGACATTCGCATCTTCGAGCGCATTGCAGGAGATACGCTCATCGGCCTGGACTATGAACTGGTATTTGAACAAAACAGCGAGCCTTTTTCGACCGAAGAAATCGCAGCATTTTCTCAGATCAATCAGGACTTAAAAAAAGAATTCAGGAGCAAACTAAGGCCCGAGGATCTCGAAAAAAGGCGTCCGCAGGAAGAACTTCTGCAAGCGATCAAAGGCAGAATGCCTTTTGAAAAAACAGCTACCCTGCATTAAATCTATGGAAATCGACATCAACCTGCTGACAGCAATGGCCCGGGAGGCCGGCAATGCGATATCGTTTTTGTACAATAAGGAATCATTGCTGAACGGAAGCTTTTTATGCCTTTACCAATAAAAGACGGTCAGAAAGGAATGGTGATATGGCTGCTGGGACATTCCGGTGCGGGCAAAAGTACGCTCGCCGGAATGCTTTCCGAAAGGCTGGAAGCGGACGGCTATCTTACACTGCCGCTGGACGGCGACGTCGTGCGCGCGGGCATGAACCGCGATCTGGGTTTTTCGGCGGAAGACCGGCTCGAAAACGTGAGACGCGTGGCCGAACTTTGCAAACTGCTGCTGGAAAAGGACATCGTCGTCATTTGCTCCTTCATCACACCCATGCAGGCCCACCGCGACATGGTGCGCAACATGCTGGGCGACCGTTATCTGGAAATATACCTGGAATGCCCCGTGGCCGTGTGCGAAGAGCGAGACGTGAAAGGCCTTTACCGCAAAGCCCGCAACCACGAAATCGACAACTTCACCGGCATTGGGTCCGGGTTCGAACCGCCTGCACGGGCCGACCTCACCATTCCCACCGCATTATGGCACCCCATCGCCTGCGTGGATGCCGTATGGGATGCGGCAATGCACCTCCAATCCCGGCTTGCAGGCCACGACTAGTTTATTTAAATGGAACGATAACCTTTTGCAGCGACTGGTTCCTGAAAAATTCCACTTCACCCTGCCCCATCCAGTTGACCTCCTGAAAGACATTCATCAGTTCGGTTACATTGTCCAGCTCCCGCTGGTTGAGCAGACGGATCACATCGCCCTTTTTCAATCCCGCCCGCGCCAGAATGCTGTTTTCGGGCACTGCTTCCAGTATTACCCCTTTTTCGTCCGGTAAGCCATAGACGGACCGGTCGCCGAGACCATTCACGTTACGAAGCTTGCCGCCGAGCCAGGCTGCCTCCGTTAATGCAAGTGCGCCGGAACCCTGGGCGATCACTGGCAGTGGCACGCGCATTGCCATGCTTCTGAGTACCGGGGAAACGACGCCGAACTGGTCCATTGGGAAGTTGACAAACCCGGTTTTCAAAGCCGGACTGCCCGGTTTGACCTGGTAATTTCCCGTCGCCGGGTCCACAAACATCGGATCGCCGACCAGGCTGTGCGCGTCGGTGCCGTTCTCGCGGGCCTTTCCGAGCGCCGCCTCGTCGGGGAAGAGGTTGTAATCCACCTCCTTACCCCACTCCGTCACACGGATCGGCGCATAAGGCTTGGTCACGATATTTTTCCTGAATACATCACCGCTTCGGGCAAACCAAACATGCGGATGAAAGGAATTGTTGACCATGATATTGTTCTCCACCACCCGCTGAAAACCTTCCCGCAGCTTCAAACCGCCATTCAGGCATACGTTGTTATAAATGTGGTAGTTGGAACTGCCGTCGTCCAGGTCAATGTCCCAGCCATGGTCGCACCGGAAACGATTGTTGCGGATCACGATCGTTTTGCCGGCATCGAGCAGGATCAGTTCGGGATGCGCTGCCGCAAGGCTGTCCATCCTTTCACGTACCGGGTGCCAGAACCGGTCGCGCCCCCATGAATTGAACGAGCCGTGGTCCCCGGTTTCCAGGACGGTATTGAAAATGTCGTTGAACTCGATGATGTGCCCGCCCCAGGTACCTTCGCTGACGTTGATGCCGGCCCTGGGAATGTTGTAAATGGTATTGTGGCTCACGGTAATATCCATACTCATCGAAATCTGCACGCCGGCGACCTGTTTTTCCACCCGGCCCAGCCCATCCATCAGATTGTCGTACACCCTGCATTGCGCCGGATAGTTATCGCTTTTCGGTCCGGCTTTTTTGTCCATTGCATCGTACGCGACCGACTGGTGGTATTCAAAGCTCGGCGACCGCACTGCCGCCGGATCACCCACAAAGCACACACCACTGGCGCCGGTGTTTTCGAAATGGCAGCCCGATACCTCGCCACCACGATTATAGTTGCTGAAAAAGACACCATTGCCGCCCACTGCATTGAAATGGCACTTTTTCACCGCGCAGTTTTCAGTACCGCGCAGCAACACGGCCCCGCCCCGGTAAATGGCCCAGTCGCTGCGAAGCAATGGCTCCCTGGTTTCCATGAAAGTGCGCAAGGTATGGGCAAGCTCGAAGCCTTCCAGCGTGATATTCCGCACGGGCGATTGCATTGTACCCCGAAACTCGAAAAGATGCCTGATCTGCGGCGCTATGACCTCCGATCCCTCCGGCGCGTACACGTAAAGCATGTGCGTGCGGGGATCGTAATACCATTCACCGGGCGCGTCCAGCTCCTCCAACAAGTTTTCGATAAACCGGTATTTGTCGTGCATGCCCATTTGGCGGTTGTTCTGGTAACCGCCATCCCACACAAGGGTGGAATCGTTGGCTTTGCCGGTAATCCTGTAATGGTAATCGCCCCATTCGTGCTTGTGCATGGCGTGGATGAAGGCGCCCTCCGGGTGTTTCCAGGACTTGATTTTGGCCGGAGCGAGCACATCCGCGGCATATCCGCCGAAATGGCTGCTGGTCGAATCGTAATTGGGGTACCGCGCCATATGCAGCTTGCGGCCACCGATATAAAGCTGGTCGAACGTTACATTTCCGGCAATGGAAGCCTTTTTAATAGAACCCTTATATCCAGTCCATTTAACCGGGATCACCGCCGCGCCGCTAACGGTTACCTTTTCGCCCGGATAGGCTTTATAGGTCACTTCCTGCCCCTTCGCCCGGGAATCCTCCGGCCCGAAAACGACCGGTTTGTTCAGGTAGTAGGTGCCGCCCCTTACATACACGGTCACCTGCCCCCGCATATCGCGCACCTTGTTTCGTGCGGCATCAACGGTGGCCAGTGGCTTTTCCCGTGTACCGGGGTTACGGTCGCTACCGGCCCGGGACACGTAGAGATCAGCGGAAAAAGCAGCTGTGTACCAGACGGATAGCACCAGGCACAGCATCGCCCGGAGCAGTTTTACAAGTGGTTTATTCATTTCAAAAGCAGGGGTTCAGGGAATGGACCGACCGCAAATGTAATGATCTCCCGAACTATATGCCAGTCGCGCTGCCCAGGCTAGAGTTTGAAAATCACACCAAGGTTGGTATTTCCCTGCACGAAGAAGAAATGCTGGCTCGCGCGGTCCTGGGGGAAATTGGTAGTCAGGATATCCGGCATGTTGATATAGCCGCCTTTCATTTCGGCCTGGATGAAGAAATGTTTGAAAAACGTCACATTCAGCCCGGCAACGAGGTTCATGCCATAGCCCGCCACGTGCCACTGGTCATTCTCCTCGAAATTCAGCAGGGTCACATCGGTTTTGGGATAAAGAATGCCCACGCCTGCGCCTTCGAAGATATTGACGTCGATGTTCCTCACCCGCAGCTTTTTCGCATCCAGCAGGTTGTGCATGCGCCGTAGCTCGATATTCAGGTAATTCAGTCCGTTGGTGTGTTCGAATTTGAGGAAATCGCCGGTGAGCTTGATCGGCTCGTTCTGGTAGGCCCGGTCGTACTCGGTACCGGAACCGGAAATGTGGCCGGAAATATTAACGGTCTGGTCCTGCTTCATCACATATTTCATGTGATCGAAACCGAAGGACAGACTGTATTCCGGCGTGATGAAATAACCGATCCGGAAATTGTACTGCGGGATCGTCATTTTGGTAGGATTAAAATACCGCCCGCTAAAACCGGTGGGCCGGTCTTTCGCCACCACGCTCTTTAATGTAAAGTCATACTCCTGACCTTTGAAATGAATGTTGGATTGCGTGTAGGCCCCACGGTTCCAACCCCAATAAATGAAAATTTTGCCTTTCTGGTTGTGAGAGCTCACGGATGAGTACTGCGCGTGCGCGACGCTGCTGCACACGAGGAGTGTGCTTACTAGGATAAATCTGATCATCTGATAAAATCGGGTCTTAGAAAGCCGGCATACCGGCCCTCTTCAATTGTTGATGAATATTTGGCTATTGTCCCGGACAAAACCAACCGTTTGAAAAGACGGATTTTTCGGGTTGGCAAATCCTTGAAAAAATCAACTCAGTAACCAGGTGAAGAGTTCATGACGCGCACCGCAAACGGCGAAATGCTGCAATTTCTAATCTTGTTCTAATGTCGGCATCCGTGGCCTGTAAAAGTATAGGGCGGACCGGTCACCCGATTCGCCCTATCACATTATTCATTATCAATGCATTAAAACTCACACCGCCTCACTTCGCTCGGTAATCACGCTGCCTAGCTTCTCCTTTTCGAGCCGCAGCAGCTTTTTGTGCAGGCGTTCCCGCTCCGCCGCGATGAACGGGTCGTTATAGCGCTCGTTGGCCGGGTTGGCGAGGTTATCCACCTCTATGCGGTCATTTTCCAGGTCATACATTTCATACTCCCTCGGATAGCTTTGGGGCGGATCCTGCTCGGGCGGGGCAATGTAAAAATAGTAGCCATATTTCCATCGTTTCTCACGGATCGCCCGAATGCGGTTGGCGGCTGGTAATGGATTGATACTGTTCCCATTGCCCGCACGGAAGTCATCAAACGTAAACAGGATGGCGTCCTGGATCTCGGGCGCTGTCCGCGGGTGCGTGATCACCGGCGACAGGTCGCTGCCGCGGAATGTATAGTCCAGCGGATTGCCTAACCGCAGCAATCCATTGATCGTCGGCATCATGTCCACGAGGGAAAACAGCTGACTGCTCACTTCCGGATTCGGGAACAGGATCGGGTTCGAGATCACCAGTGGCACACTCAACGTTTCCTCGTACATATTGAAAGCCTTTTGCCGCAGCCCGCCATGCGTAAGGCCCATTTCGCCATGGTCGGCCAGGCGCACCACGATGGTATTGTCGGCCAGCGAACGCCCTGTAACCGTATCATATACCTGGTACAGCACATCCAGCACGGTGTTGATCTGCGTATCCATGTGGGCGATCAGGTTGCCGTAAAAATTAATGTATTGCAGTTTCAATTCATCCGTATTCAACGGCCCCAGGCCAATGGCAAAATACGGTGCCAGCATTTGCTGCACGGTTGGTTTCAGCGTTTTGTGCAACTGCTCGTCCACCGTAGCCGGAAGCCCGATGTCCCCCACGAGAAATTCCGGTGCGAAGTCGTTCTGCCAGTCGCCCGGGAATGCCAGCACGTCGTGCGGGTTCACGAGCGAGAGGAATAATGCAAAAGGTTGTGCATTGCTGGTGCGCTGTACATCGTAAAGAAAATTGAGCGCTTCGTTGATGTAGTTGAGGTCGTTGTTGGCGTGCCCGGCGCCAAAGTGACTGGGTGCGGTATCCTCCCCCGCATCCGGCGGCGTCCACCCGTTGAAACCATAGGCTTGCAGATCTTCCGGCGTAAGGCTCTCGAAACTGCCGTCGGGCCCTTTCGACAAATGCCATTTCCCGATGTAGTTCACGTCATAACCGCCCGCTGCCAGCATCCGGCCCATGTTCTGAAAATCGGTAGGCAGGGTTGGCTCCACATCGGAGTAGGTCATGTCCTGGGTAAGTGTGAGCGTCACGTTATGCTCGGCCGGGTACATGCCTGTGAGCAATGTCGCCCGACTCGGCGAGCACATGCAGGTACTGCAGAAGGCATTGGTGAAGGTCATCCCATTACCCCGCAAACGCTGCATGGCAGTAAGGTGCTGTACCTCCCAGCCCGGTGGGAAGTGCATGATCCCACGGTCCTGGTCCGTGATAATAAAAAGGAGGTTTGGTTTCCCGGGCAAACTCACGTTCTCCGAGGTAAGCTTTTTCTGATGCATTTGTTGAATCCGGTTGGTTTGAAATAAGTGAACAGCAATTTTTATAGAACTAATTAAAACTCACATGTAGCCAATTGTAAAATTTTTACTACTTAAAATGAGAAGTTAAATTAAAACTATTACTACTATTCTACTTATTTAACGGTCAAACAAGCTGGACTCGAACGAGCTTGAAACATTAATAGCCTGCTGCCTGGCCGTCCTTGCGCATTTCGGAAGCCCCGTGATAAACCTTCTGCGCGCGATCGAAAAGGATCGCCTGGTAGCCTCCGAAAAAATCCCTTTCTGCCATCCGGTGACCTTTTTTCACCAGGCCTTCCCTGGCTTGTTGGCTGATCCCGCTTTCGAGCGCCACATTACCGCCTTCGGTCATGATAGTACCGGTAGGTTCGCTGCTCCCTGAATGACTGAACCGGGCCGCATCCCCCGCCTCCTGCACATTCATCCCGAAATCGATGATATTGCACAGGATCTGGACATGCCCCTGCGGCTGCATTGCACCACCCATCACGCCGAAGCTCAGAAAGGGCTGTTTGTCTTTCATTACAAAACCCGGAATGATGGTGTTGAACGGCCGCTTCCCGGGTGCATACACGTTGGCGTGGCCGGGGATAAGGGTAAAGCTGCTGCCGCGGTTGTGAAAAACAAAACCCAGCCCTTCGGGCACCATGCCGCTGCCGAATTCCAGCATATTGCTCTGGATCAGCGATACCATATTGCCTTCCTCATCGGCGACGGTGAGGTACACCGTGTCGCCGTCTTTCAGCACCGACTGCGCCGGGTCCAGGCCGGTTATTGCGTGATCAGGATTCATCAGCTTCCGGCGCTCGTCGGCGTAGTGATCCGAAAGCAGCGTTTTCAATGGGATTTTGGAAAAATCGGGGTCGGCATAATAGCGGGCGCGGTCTTCGAAAGCGATCTTCTTCGCCTCGATCAGCAGATGCAGGTAGTCGGCACTATTATGCCCGAGCTTTTTCAGGTCATAGGGTTTGAGCAGGTTCAGCATTTGCAGCACCGAGATACCCTGGCCGTTAGGCGGCAGCTCATACACATCGTACCCGCGATAGTTGACCGACACCGGCTCTACCCAAATGCTCCGGTGGGCAGCCAGGTCTTCTTTACGGAGGAACATGCCCGTTTTGCGTGCATAAGCGTCGATCCTGTCGGCAATGCTCCCTTTATAGAATGCATCGCGCCCGTCCCGCGCCAGCTGCTCGTAGGTAGCCGCCAGGTCTTTATTGCTGAAAACCGCTCCATGCGCAGGTGCGGCCCCGTTGATCAGAAACGTTTTAGTGAAATTGCCGAACTCGGTGATGTCCTGTTGCACTTTGAGCCGTTTGAAAGCCACATCCCAGGAATAGCCGATCACCTCGGGTACGGGTGCGCCTTCCCGCGCGTAGCGGATGCCCGGGGCGAGGATATCCGTCATTTTCAGTTTTCCAAAGCGTTTGTGCAGCTCAAACCAGCCGTCCACCGCACCAGGTACCGATATCGAAAGCGGCCCGTACAGCGGCACGCCCGGTTTCCCCTTGGTCAACTCTTTCATTTTCTCGTAGCTGAACCCCTGGGGCGACCTTCCGCTTGCATTCAGGCCGTACAGCTTCCGGTCGCGGGCCGACCATACGATCGCGAACAGGTCGCCTCCTATGCCGCCATTGTTAGGCTCGACGGCACCCAGCACGGCATTGGCAGCAATCGCCGCGTCCACCGCAGTGCCTCCTTTCTTCAAAATATCGAGCCCGGCCTGGGTTGCCAGCGGATGGCTCGTCGCCACCATGCCATGCATAGCCAGTACCGGGCTTCGCGATTCAAAATTGGAACCGCTGATGCGGTCGCCCCGGCCGGTTTGAGCGGCAGCCGGGACACATAAGCAGATGCCCGCAACCAGCGAGCTGAGCTGACGTAGTGAAAAAACCTTGATCATGTAGGGAATAGGTGATATAAAACCCTAAATGTAATCAATTCAAGGGCTTTTCTCTTCCTACCAGCCCATGTAGTATTCCTTACTGATCCAGACCGGCCGTTTGAGTCCGAAATGCTCTTCCAGCATTTTCTCAGCCTCACAGAATGCGCCTTCTACCCAGCCCTGCTGATCGGAATAGGCTTCGCCGCAGACGTGGATATTCTCCTTCGCATCGGGCTTCCGCATATAAGGCATGACGTCCTTCACCGAAACGCCCGCTTTCCAGGCATGGTAACCCGCGCCGAAAGGATCGTCGGACCAATCGCGGAAGTAGGTCACATACGGCTCGGGGATCTCGACCATGCGGCCGTGCACTTCCCTGAGCTGCGACATCAGCTCTTTCACCATCAGCTCCGTAGCCTGGTCCCGTTCCAGTGCTTTCAGTTCCGCGAGCGATGCGGATTCGGCCGCGCTTACTTTGAACAAAATCTTGTCGTCGGACAGTGCCTTCCAGAATGTTTCGGTTTCCATATCCCCGTAACTGCCGAGCAGCATCGAGTTATCGGTTTCGGGATCGGTGCCGAAATAGTAGCATTGCCGCATCGGCAGGTCGGTAATGGAGTGCCCCGAATCGATGCCCAGCTGCTTCCACCAGGGATGCCGGAAGCCCATCAGGATCTTGAATGCGGGTTCCATGATCACCGAGCGGACATTCCGGTCGAGTGTGGTATTCTCATTGACATTGAAAAAGAAATTGTCCTGGTCGAGCAATTCCAGCGACTTGCGCGGCATCCCCAGGATGATCGAATTTGCATAAACCTGCCATTGCCTGTTGGTTTTCAAGTTCAGAAAACTGAGCTCATACCGGTGCGTTTTCTGGTTGATATGCTCTTTTGTGAAGTTCAGCAACTTGTTTTCGGACCAGATGCACGCATCATCGTTACTCATGTACTGGTTCGCCAGCGCATATGCGATGCTGTCATAACCTTCCTCGATCGTTTTGTAAACGACATCCGCCGAAAAATCCCCTACCATATAGGGAAATGCCTCGGCCGCATTCCAGTTGATCGTGTTGGAATAATAACCACCTGCATTGGCCACAAACTGATAACCTTCTTCCGATACCTGGTCCTTGATCAGGTTCCAGAAACCGAGGTCGTTCACTTTCCGGCCGTCGTAGGGCGAACCTTTAAAATGGTAGGTCAGCTTCGGTTTGATATCGTCCCAGTCGCGGCTCGTCAGCATAAAAGCGTAGTCATACTCCGATGGCCCTTTCGATACTTTCTTCGCATATTTTTTGGCAAACCAGGGATCGGCCATCAGTACCTCGTAAATGATCTTGTTGAAAAGCTGGTCGGAACTGAAACCGAGGTCGTCGTCATTCAGGTAATACCTTGTTTCGAGCTTTTCGCCGTACCGCTGCGCAATATTCCAGGCGTCCTGTTTAAAATGCTGCTTCCGGAGGTAAAACAGGAGTTCGGCGGGATTGCCCATCGGGAAAGGTACCGGGGTCATCCGGTCGTTGAGGACCAGCTTTCGTTTGGCCGGGTCTTTCTCGGTCAGCGGGTAGCCTTCGATGAGCGTGGTGACAATTTCCTGTGAAGTGAGGTAGCGCATGCCGCCCAGCTCTCCCCAGAAGTTCATGCCGGGCAGGATCACCGATTCCAGCCTGCCGCCCAGGCGGTCGCTCATGTCAAAGATCTGAACTTGTCCGGCGGTGTACTTGCCGGTGTCTGTCAGCCGGAAAGCGCTGTACAGGCCGGAGGTCCCTGCACCGATCACAGCGACTTCGATTTTCATACCAGGGTTCATCCCGCTGTTAAGTGGCGTATTTTTGTTCATATCGTTGATGGTGGTTAAAGTGCTTTGAAATAATTGTAACCGAGCTTGAATGGGCTGATGTCGAATCTGGAATGCCCGTCGAGCGCCAGTTGGCACATGATCTCTCCCAGGAACGGCGTAAACTTGGCCGCCCAGCCGGTTGCGTATACCACAATATTCTGATGATTGGGCACATAGGGAGGTGCAAAATCGATGAGCAGCTCTTTGTTCGCGATCTTGCTGAGGGCGATAAGGCAGGTCGATGTGAAGTAAGGGGTCGGATCGAGGCCGGTCATATGGTCGCGGACCCAATCGGAAGTATAGGCCAGTTCCTGCGCGTTGGGCGTCAATGTGCGCTCCCGGGGGTCATCGAGCGGGTTGATCACGAAATCCGGTGCTACGCGGATGTACTCCGGATGATCCCAGACGACACCCGGAAATCCGTAAAACTGGTTCCCGTTGGAACCAATGGCGTTCTGAAACACGAACCAGGTAGGATATTGGATCGACGGATCCGTCTTTTTGAAGTAGGCCGACGACATGTTCCAATACGTAGCCTCGATCGTGAAACCGAGGAAATTGATCACATTGTCGATATACGGACCGGGGATGATCACCAGCTTCTCTCCCACAAATACCCCGTCGGGCGTGGTCACTTCAAACAACTTCCCGTCCTGAACGATGCCGGTCACCGGAGACTGGTCCTTTAACGTCACATGCGGGCTCCGCTCGCAGGCTTCATACAAAGTCTCGATGGTCGCCTTGAAATCGATGCTGGCCCCGTCGGCCTGGAAAAGGCCTGTATAGGTGTCGGGCAAACCGCGAAAATGGTATTGCTCTTCAATTTCCGAGGCTTTGAGACTGGTATAAGGGACGTGCAGCGCTTTCAGCGCCTGCTCCGCCTCGGCGATATTCCCTTCCGTCGAATGCACGGACGGGTCTCCAAACCAGAGCGTACCCACCTTGTCGAGCAGCTTCCGGGGCGTAAGCGTTTGCAGTTCGTCCCAGTAGGGCTGGGCTTCGAGCGCCATTTTCACCATGTAATCCTCCGGGTAAGGGATCCGGTATTGCCTGGAAACGCCTGCCGAACTACCCAGCTGATTTTTGAAATTGAATTGTTCGAGAACCAGCGTCCGGGCATTTCTCTTGCTCAGATGGTAGGCCGTAGAAAGCCCGATGGCCCCTCCTCCGATCACGATCACGTCGAAATGACGGTCTGTTTGTTTTGTCATAAAAGCGGTTGGTTTATGGTAAAAACAGCGCCCGGGCCGGCGGGCCCGGGCAATCTATGGTTTGGACATTGTATTAATATTCAAATGCGGCGGGACCAGTCCGGACAAGTCGTGGTACTGCCCGATGAACCCGGTGATTCCAGTCCTTCACACCTGCTCCGCTGCCCACCCAATTGCGCAGGTCAGATTGCAGGCTACTTCCATAATCGTATTTATTTTAATTTATATCGAATAATTTCGTAGAAAACAGCCACATCCAACTGAGCTGAAAATCAGCTGCCATGCATTGAAAATAAAATAATGACCGAACTAACCTTTAAGAAACGGGGCTTACCGATATGAAATCCTAATGTACGGTTACATCTGATTATATAGAACTATTACTACTTTACAATTTATTTAACGGTAAAAAATGACTTTAAAAATCAAATGAAATGCGCGGTTATCGCTCGCTTCCACCCGGGTTCTCCTTCCCGATTTCTACCGTTTGATTACCTGATCTAACCGACGGGTAACTATTTTTAGATAACTTCGATTTACTTTTGCAGGAATGAATCCCGACACATCAGCCGAATCGATTGAATGACTAAGACCTCTGTCTCTTCGCAAAAAGAGGCTTCACACGCTCACAAGCGCATTTTTGGACTCGACGTGATGCGCGCCTGTTCTATCCTGTTCGTATTCCTGGCGCACTCGATGCCACTTAATCCGCTAAATCCTGCATTTCCCTATTTCGGATGGATGGGTTTCGGGGTAGAGGCATTCTTTGTCCTCAGTGGTTTCCTGATCGGTCGCATTATCCTGAGAAGCCTTTTCGAGCCTGCCATCAGCTTTCAGTCCGTGAAAGTATTCTGGGTCAACCGGTGGCTCCGGACACTCCCGGCTTACCTGGTTGCATTCGCCGCTTATTGTCTGTTATCCCCGGCAACCCACAACAGGCTTTTCTACCTGTTTTTTGCGCAAAATATCATTACCCCCATGCCCGGCTTTTTCTCACACTCGTGGAGCCTGGCCGTGGAAGAATGGTTCTACCTTCTCTTCCCGGTTTGCCTGATCACCATCGCCGCTCTTACCGGGCGATTCACCGACCGGTACCGTACCTACGTCACGGGCGTAGTGTGCTTTATTGTCTTCGGCTTCTTTTCCAAAAGCCTCTACCACTGGGCCTACCATGAAAATGTTTTCGGCTGGCTGGTTGACCGGGAGCTGGTCTTCCCGAGCTGGAAAACGTTCATTTCCCCGACCGGCGACTGGGATTCGATGCGAAAAATGGTCCCTTTCCGTATTGACGCCATTGCCTACGGCTGCCTGGTGGCATACCTGATGGAAAAGTACCGGTTTTCCAAATCAGTACGACTGGGCATGCTGCTGGCCGGAATTGCAGGCCTCTCCCTTTGTTTTCAGATCATCACCCATACCACTGCGGGAGGGAAAACCAACATTCTTTCCGATGTTTTCCTACTTCCGCTGCTATGCATTTCCTTCGCGCTGATGCTCCCGGCTGCCGAAGCCTGCCCGCGCCCGGGCAGATTCGTGGCCAATGTGGTGACCCATATCAGCCTCACATCCTATTCTTTCTACCTCATGCACCTGCTGATCCTGGATCTTGTGGTAGCCTGGTACGAGCAAAACGCGGAGGCCGCGACAGTTTCCAAGGGACTTGTGTTTACAGGCACCTATCTTTTGATATATTTGGTCTCGCATTTAATGTATAAATTCGTAGAATTGCCGTTTATGAACCTCCGCAAGAGACTCTTCGCAAACCCGGCCCGCGTCACCAGTGTATGAAAAACCTGCTTATCGCTTTCCTTGGATTACTCATGTCGTGCAAGGGCGGCGCTCAACCAGGCCCATCCGACGGATCGCGCCTAAAAGGCCCCTTTGACAACTTTCTCAGGTCCAATGCCGCAAAGTACGACCACAACCTACTGGTGTATGTCGGCGGTAAAGACTCGGTTTACGCATACCGGGAAGGCTCCTATAACACCGACACCCGGCTCCCGGTCATGTCGGCCTCGAAAGCACTTACCGCGGCGGTCATCATGAGCCTGGTGGAGGACGGCAAATTCGAGCTCGACGACCGTGTCAGCCAGTACATCCCCTCGTTTGGCAATGATAAACAGACCATTACGATCCGTCAGCTGCTGTCACACACCTCGGGCATCGTGGTCGATTCTCCATTCGACACCCGCAGCAACCTGACGTTGCAGCAGTCCGTCGACTCCATTGCGCTTCGCACGAATCTCCTTTTTGTGCCCGGTAAGCAAGCCACCTACGGAAGCTGCGCCTACGCAGTCGCTTCCCGGATAGCGGAGGTCGTTGAAAAGAAAACCTGGGCGGAGATTTTTCAGGAACGCATCGGATCGAAATGCGGCATGGAACAGGTCGTTTACAGTCCGGAGCACCCATTGAACCCCGCTACCGGCTACGGGATCGTGTGCTCCATGAAAGAATACCTCCGCTTCCTGTCGATGCTGTACAACAAAGGCACCTACAATGGAGTGAAAGTACTCGAAGCCAGGTCGATCGAAATCATGGAGGCCGACAACAGTAACAAAGTCGATCCCACCTATGGCCTGGGCTTGTGGCGTTACGAGCGTAATGGCGATGTGGCAACGGAAGTGGCTTGCCTGAGCGCCGCCGGTGTGCATGCCTGGATCAACCGCGAAAAAAATTACTACGGACTGATCTTCACCCAGGCAGGCTTCGAAAAAACCATTCAGGCTAATCTGGCATTCCGCGACCTGGTGAGAGGCTCGATGCACGGGCAGTAGCGCGTCGAGATTTGATACAAAATAATATGTAGTACAAAAGGAATTATTAGTTTTGTATTCTCATCCAAAACACCCCCGGCCAGCCGAGGCGTCCGAAACTTTATGAATGATTTGAAAAAGGACATCGAGCCGCTCGCAAACGCGACGATGGCCGATATGGTCGAATCCAGGCTGCGCGAGTATCTGAAAAGAAAGTCCTTTGTACCCGGCGATGCATTGCCCAAAGAGCAGGAACTTGCCGACGCCCTGGGCGTAAGCCGGAACGTCGTACGCGAAGCATTGAGCCGGCTGCGGATGCTGGGTATGATCGATACCCGTAAAAAACGCGGTATGATACTCGCCCAGCCCGATATCCTGGGTTCTTTCGAACGCGTGCTCGACCCGCTGATCCTGGGAAAAAATACATTGCAGGACATTTTTGAGCTCAGGCTGGTGCTCGAAATGGGCCTGGCCGATTTCATTTACCTGCGCAAAACCCCGGAAGACATTCTCGCACTCGAGAAGATCGTGGAAGAGGAAGTCAATAAACAACAGAAGCCTTTCCACGTCGAGCACGAGATCGCTTTTCACGGCAAGCTCTATCAGATGACCGGCAACGACACCTACATGCGTTTTCATAAAATGCTGTTACCCGTGTTCGAATATGTGCTCGACTACGAGATCAGGATCAACGGCAAGGCGGAGACCGGCAAAGTAACCCATAAGGATCTGGTGGAAATCCTGAAAACCGGCGATGCCGAAGATTTCCGGAGGGGCATGAAAGCGCATTTGAAGCCGCATTTCGATCGGCTCAGAGCATAAAAACGGCATTCCCGAATCACGACCCGGTATACGCCGGGTCATTTTGTATTATTTTCTGAATTAATATTTGGATGTTCATATCAAAAGTCTTTACATTTGTTATTATGTAGTACATAACTACTAATATACATATCATCTTCCTGACTCTTTAAAATTCATGACTATGAAAAAGGTTTACACGGCATTGCTGCTGGGTTTATCATTTGCATTACTTCCGGTAGCGCGACTCATCGCACAGTCTGCCATCTCCGGGACCGTCACATCGGCAGGGACAGGTGAAGCGCTGCCCGGCGTCAGCATTGTCGTCAGCGGGAGTACCAACGGCACCACCACCGGCACCGATGGCCGTTACACGCTCCATGTACCTGTGAACGCCCGTCTGGTCTTTTCCTACGTAGGATTCGATCCCCGCGAAATGCCTGTCGACAACCGGACTACCATCGATGTTGCATTGACGGAAAGCGAAAAATCCCTTACGGAAGTAGTGGTCGTTGGTTACACCAGCCAATCGAAGGTCAAAACCACGGCGGCGGTTTCCAAACTCGGCACGGAGGAACTGCGCAACACCTCGAACCCCAACCCCGTACAGGCCATGCAGGGCAAAATGGCCGGCGTTTCGATCCCTGTCAATTCCGGTCAGCCCGGCGCGGGGGCAACCAACATTGTAATACGCGGTGGAACCAAGCTCAACGTTTATGGCACAGGGTTAGGCAACAGCGGAGGCAATTCGGTCGGCAGTTCGGAATCCACCGGCCCGCTGGTGATCGTGGACGGGGTTTTCAGATCGCTCAATGACATTAATCCCGACAACATCGAGTCGTTCCAGGTCATGAAAGACGCTGCCGCAACAGCCATTTACGGGGCCCGTGGTGCCAACGGCGTGATCGTCGTCAAAACCAAAGGCGGGAAGTTCAATACCAAAGCCAACATTACCCTGAACCACCGGACGACGTGGGAAACCAACTCCCGCGATTACAAGTACCTCAATGCCAGGGATTATCTTGCTCTTGCACGGAAAACTGTACAGGGCACATTCGATCCGATCGATAAGAACAATCTGCTCAACAACGGCGGATTTTCAGCCGGGACCCGCATCTACACCGCACCGGGCCAGTACGGCAACAATATCAATCTCACCGCATTATACGACAACATCGTGGCGGTAGAAGGCCAGGGATATGTCGACAACCTGATCGCCAAAGGCTGGCAGACCATGGACGACCCCATCAATCCCGGCACCCGCCTGCTGTTTGCCGACAACCATTACCAGGACATGCTATGGAACACCGGTGTCACGCAGAACCACAATCTCTCCATAGACGGGGGCAGCGAGCGGGCCAGCTACAATGTCGCGGCGGGCTACACCAACCAGGCCGGTACATTCGCCGGTACGCGGTACAAGCGGTACGATGTACTTGGAAACTTCGGTTTCAAAGCTTCCGACCGTCTCCGCATCGATGCCATGGTGAACTATCAGAATGTACTTCCCAATTACGTGGAAGCATTTCAGAACGAGCTGACCCGCGGCACGCGCCTCACCCCGCTCATCCGCATATACAAGGACGACGGTAACCCCACGCCGGGCGAGAACTACGCCACCCGCAACCGCTTCCACACCCTGAAATACGATGACGTGAGAGCAGCTACCGAGCGCATCATTTCACGGGTCGCCGGTGATCTTCAGATTGCCAAAGGGCTGAGTTACAAACCGGCATTCTCCTACCTCATGCAGGACTACCGGTACATGCTCATGCGCAAAGCGACGCCCGCATCGGAGATCCAGCCGGCGACGCAGCGGCAGAAAAACGAGGATACAAATAACTTCCGCCAGCTGATGATCGACCAGATCCTGCAATATGATCTCAATCTCCACGAACTGCACAGTTTCACGTTCCTGGCAGGTTTCAATTTCACGAAATCCACCAACAGCATCGTCAATATCGGATCGCAGCGGGCTACGAACGATTACATTTATACGATCAACGAACCCACCACTTCGGTGATCAATGGGGTAGTAAATACCAATGTCACGGATTTTCGCACCACACTCTCCGAAAACCGCTCGGCCAGCTATTTCGGGCAATTGAACTACGACTACGACAGCAGGTACCTGGTGAGTGCCGCATTGCGTTACGACGGTTTCTCTAATTTTGCCCCTCAAAACAAATATGCATTGTTCCCTTCCGCGTCGGTCGGATGGAATATCCATCGCGAAAAATTCTGGAACTTCACACCCGTCAGCATGCTCAAACTCCGGGGTAGCTGGGGCCAGGCCGGTTCCAGCGACCTGAGCCTGACCGACACTTACGGGGGCTACTCCGGGCAAACCTACGCATTGGGTTCCGGCATTCTGCGGGCTAACCTTTCCAATCCGAATCTGAAATGGGAGCTCACCGAAACCACCGACCTGGCGCTGGACGCCGCGCTGTTTGGCGACAGGGTTACGATGTCTGTGGATTTTTATAATAAACTCACTAAAAACAGGCTGGAATCCAAACCATTACCTTCCGAAGCACCTTTTGCCTCCATTACCTACAACAACGGGACGTTACAGAACAAAGGCGTCGAGATCGAACTGGGCGCGACGGTCATCAAGGCGGGCGCATTCACCTGGCGCTCCAACTTCTCCTTTGCGCTCAACCGCACGATCATCAAAAAGCTGCCGGATAACGGCCGGGCAAAAAACCGCCAGGGCGGCGACCTTGTCTACGACCCGGCGGCTGGAAAGAATGTCGAAGCGGGCGGCCTGGCGGAAGGCGAACGGCCATTCGGGCTCTATGCCTACAAAGTGCTGGGGGTATTTTCGACCGAAGAGGAGGCCAAAACCTGGAATGCCACAAAAAAGGATAACCTCGCTTCACCTTCCGGCATTACCACAGGCAAGCATGCAGGTGACTTTATTTTCGACGATATCAATAATGACGGCGTGATCGACACTAAAGATCAGGTATTTATGGGCTACCGCAACCCCGACAAGATCGGCGGCATGCAGAATACATTTTCCTATAAATCGCTTTCGCTGCGTGTGGCAGTGGACTATGCATTGGGCCACGTGATCAGCGACGGTGCATTGGCCCGGTCCCTGGGTACCGGCAGGGCATTCAACGAAGGAGCCCCTTCTCAGGCTGTGGGACCGGATATCTGGCAAAAATCCGGGGATACGGGCAAAAAGTATGCACGGTTCTCCTTTGCTGACGCCGATTTCGGACAGCGCAATTACCTGCGCTCAGCGACATTGGGTAACAACAATGGCTATGGCTCGGACGTCTCGGTGATGATCGAGAAGGGCAACTTCCTGGCGCTCCGTGAAATATCGCTCGCATACGACCTGCCCAAGACGCTGCTTAAAAAGATCGGATCTACGGGAATGAATGTATTTGTAAGTGTCTACAATCTCGGCTATGTCACGCGTTACAAGGGCATTAACCCAGAAACTTACACCGGCTTCGACGCAGCAGGCTATCCCAGGCCTCGCCAGTTTTCAGTTGGAACGACACTTAGATTTTGAGAGGGCTGTCGGCGATCGGCTATCGGCTTTAAGCACTAGGCTTTAAGCTTTAGGCTTTTAGCAACAGCTTTTTACTTTTAACTTTTTGACTTTGAGCTTATGATCAATCTTTGAAACTCATTATGAAAACCAGAATTAAATTCCTCACTTTATCGGCTTTTCTCTGTGCGGGGCTTTGTGCCTGCGACAGCCTGCTGGATGTCAAACCGCAATCGAGCATTACGGAGGCCGTTTACTTTCAGAATGAAGGCGATTTCGAACCTTACCTGACGGGCATCTACACCTACATGCGAACCTTTGCCAACAATGTGACTTACGGGACCGAGCGTGGCGAAGAGCTCATTGCCGGCTCCAACTCCCGTTTCGGCGTGGCATGGTCGCAGATCATCACACCCACTTCCGGGGCGATCAACTACAACGACTGGTACAAAGCCATCGGTCACTGCAATCTGCTGCTTGCCAGGATCGAAGAATTCCCGTTTGCAGCTACTCCCGACACCCGAAAGCGGATTGTGGCCGAAACTTACAGCCTTCGCGCCTACTTCTACTTCCACCTGACACGCATTGTCGGTGACGCGCCCCTCATGCTGCAGGCTGTGACCGACGAGCATGTACCGCTGCTGGAACGGTCGCCGGCAACAGATGTGATGAAGCAGATCCAGTCGGATCTCGACCAGGCCATCGGGCTGTACCGCTCGATGAGCAATTTTTCTCCCAACAACTATCCGAGCAAATACCGCTTTGCCTATGCCTCGACCCAGGCGCTCAAAGCCGAATCCAGCCTTTGGAGCGCGAAAGTGCTCAATGGAGGCAGCAAAGATTTCGAAGCCGCCGTTGCAGCGATCTCGGAAGTCGAGGCCTCCGGCGTGTCTCTCAATGCGGATTTCAAAAATGTGACCGGCTTGCGGGCAACCACCAACCCGGAGATCGTGCTGTCGGCCTATTACAGCCGGGATGAAACAGGCGGCAACTATGGCGTCAATGCATTGCCGTTCATGACCATCGTCCAGGGCGCATTGAACCTCGACAGCCTGCCTTACACCCAAACCTCGGCCACCGGCCAGGGCGCTTACCAGATCAGCCAGCCTTCGAGGGCATTATTTGCCAAAAATCCCTCGGACAAACGCATTCCTTACACCTGGGTCACCGAACGGCAAAGCACCGGCCCGAAAATAGCCTGGATCACCAAATACCCCGGAACCCGCTACTCCGACGACCGCATTTCCGACAACGAGATCATCATATTCCGCCTGGCCGATCTTTATCTGCTGAAAGCGGAGGCCTTCGCAGCTTTGAACAAAGCCAAAGACGCGATGAGCTACCTCGACAAAGTACGTGTCCGGGCGGGCAATGCGCCGTACTCTGGTGCGGACACCAAAGCAGCCATTGAAACAGAAATCCTGGACGAACGCGGCCGGGAGCTCTATTTTGAGAACAAGCGATGGTACGACCTAGTCCGGTTCCACAAAGGCGGCACCATCGACGTATACCAGGTCGTGCCGAACCTGGCGGGCAAAAAAACACCCTTATTCTGGCCATTGAACACCACCGTGCTGGCCAACAACAACAAACTCGTGCAGACCGCGGGCTACTGATCCTGCATTCATGTATTCTAAAAAGTTTGATATGCTTAAAAAAACATTCCTGAGCCTGGCCCTTCTTTTCAATGTCCAATATGCTTTTACGCAGGATCTCCCACCCCATCAGGCGCTGTTTACGGCGGGCGAAAACGGCTACAAAAGCTACCGCATCCCGTCGCTGATCCGCGCCAAAAACGGAGCACTGCTGGCATTCTGTGAAGGCCGGAGGGATGGAGCCGGTGACGCCGGCGACATAGACCTGCTCATGAAACGCTCCACCGACAACGGCAAGACATGGAGCGCGCAAAGCGTGGTGTGGGACGACGGCACCAACACCTGCGGGAACCCCTGCCCGGTACTCGACGAGCAAACCGGAGAAATCCTGCTCCTGCTGACCCACAACCGGGGCGACGTGCCCGAAAAAGATATTGTGACCCGGAAAAGCGAGTCGACCAGGACGGTATGGCTATCCCGCAGCGCCGATCATGGCGTGAGCTGGTCGAAACCTGTGGACATTACCCAAACCACCAAAAAACCGGAATGGGGCTGGTATGCGACCGGCCCCGGCGTGGGGATACAGATCCAACACGGACCCCGGAAGGGCCGATTGGTGATCCCCTGCGATTTCAGCTACGACGACCCGAACGGCAAAGTCCGCAACGGCCCGTTCGAATACGGCTCGCATGCTATTTACAGCGACGATCATGGCAAAACCTGGCAGCTCGGCGGCACGATCACACCCAAGATGAACGAATGCCAGGTGGCGGAACTCGCCGACGGCAATGGCACGCTGCTCATGAACATGCGGTCCTATTTCGGGCACGGTCGCCGGGCGCAATCGGTGAGCTACGACGGTGGGATCAGCTGGTCGGCGCCGGAGGATGTTCCCGACCTGGCCGAACCGGTTTGCCAGGCATCCCTGCTGCGATACGATCTCCGGGCAGGGAAAAGAAACCGGAACGCCCTGCTTTTTCTCAATCCGGCCAGTACTACCAAAAGGCATAACCTGACCTTGCGCGCCAGTTTCGACAACGGCAAAACCTGGCCGGTAATCCGGACGATTTTCCCCGGCCCGTCGGCCTATTCCAGCCTGGCCACATTACCCGACGGCAACATCCTATGCTTGTATGAAGCGGGGAAAACCAGTGCCTATGAGCAGATTATCCTTCAAACCATCCCGCCCCAGTGGCTCTTTGAAAACAGCAATTAAATTTTTAGTATACCAAAAACAATGACAACGATTCAACACACCGACGGCCTTGTCGCCGCGCTTTTCACTCCTCTGCATGCCGACGGATCGGTCCATTATGAACTGCTCCCCGGCCTGGTCGAACACCTCATCAGCAGCGGTATCACCGGTATTTTCATCTGCGGCAGCAATGGCGAAGGGCCCAACCTGACGTTGGAAGAGCGCATGAAGGTCTCCGAAACCGTGGTGCGGGCGGGCGCGGGCCGCATGCGCATGATCGTGCATGTGGGGCACGCCAGCATTGCGGAGGCACGTAAGCTGGCGCGTCACGCACAGGAGATCGGGGCAGATGCCATTTCGTCCGTAGCCGCATTCTATTTCAAACCTGATTCGGTGAAAAACCTGGCAGACTGCATGACCGAAATTGCTGCCGGAGCACCCCAATTGCCTTTTTATTACTATCACATTCCTTCACTGACCGGGTTTTCCGTCGACGTGCTGGACTTTATGGCCATTGCCGAAAAACAGATCCCGAATTTTGCTGGCGTCAAATACACCGCCGCCACATTGTGGGAATACCAGTCATGCCTCCACTACCGCGAGGGGCATTACGACGTGCTGTATGGCTTTGACGAAAACCACCTGCCCGCATTGGCAATGGGTGCCAAAGGCGCCATTGGCAGCACATTCAACTTCGCGGCACCGTTCTATCTGAAAGTCCGCGAATATTTCGAGGCGGGTGAGATCGAACATGCGCGAAAGCAAATGCTTTTCTGCGTCGAAATGGTGCGGATAGTAGTACAATTCCCTCCTATTCCTGCCCAGAAAGCGGTGATGAAAATGCTCGGCTTCGATATGGGCCCGTGCCGCCTTCCCCTGGTCGCCCTCACCGACGACCAGTACGGGTCGCTCCAACGGCAGCTGACTGAAATCGGCTTTTTTACGCTTTTGTCCACCGGTGATGCCGTCACCGTCCCTTCAAAAAACTAGCTGATGATTCGTTCCCTGTTCCTTTTACTTTTCCTGATCCACACGATGACTGTCCACGGCCAATCGACACCTGCCCTGTTCCAATGGAAAAACCTGCCCCCACTCCCCGACCCCGTCGGCTTCGCGGGAGCATATGCGGGGGTGAGCAATGGCGCGCTCATCGTGGGCGGAGGAGCCAATTTCCCCGGTAATACCGGGCCGTGGGGCACAGCGCCAAAGACCTGGCACAGTGACATTTACATCCTGGAAAGTCCGGCGGGAGCCTGGCAAAAGGCAGGCAGCCTGCCGCGGAAGATGGGTTATGGCATTTCCCTGACCACGCCCGGCGGCGTTTTTTGTCTGGGAGGAGCAGATGGTGGCAGGCATTACAATGAGGCGTTCTATCTCGTATGGCGGGACGGTAAAGTAGAAACCGTACCGCTGCCCGCACTTCCCCATCCGCTTGCCTACGCATCCGGTGCATTACTCGGGGACAAAGTGTATATCGCCGGCGGTACGCAAGCCCCGTCCGACACCAATGCACTGCGGCAATGCTGGGAATTTGATTTAACCAAAAAACAATGGACAGCGCTGCCGCCCATTCCCGGTGCGGGAAGAATGCTGGCCGTCGCGGGTGCACAGGATAGCCGCTTTTTCCTTTGCAGCGGAGTCGAATTGCATGGCAATCCAGCCGACGGGTCACCCCAAAGAACCTACCTGAAAGAATGCTGGGCGTACAATCCGGCTTTAAGAAGCTGGAAAAGGGTGAAGAATCTTCCCAATCCGGTGGTAGCCGCGCCTTCGCCTGCTTATGCGGCGGGACAGTCCCATTTGATCGTGATCGGCGGGGACGATGGCACGCTTGCCAAGCGGGTGTCCGAACTAAAAGAAAAACATCCCGGCTTCCGGAACGAGATCCTCGCTTACCACAGCATTACCGACACCTGGACGCCCATGGGTGTATTTTCGGAGGGTAAGGCGTCGGTAACCGCTCCATTGGTAACCTGGAACGGGCAGCTTGTCATTCCCTCCGGTGAGATACAGCCGGGCATCCGCACGCCGCGCGTGACGGCGGGCAGTCCGGTCGTCAGTACCGGAACATTCAACGGCATCGACTGGGGTGTGGTGGCGATTTATTTTGTACTCGTGCTCGGGATCAGCATTTATGTATCCCGGAAAATGAGCGCCAGTACCGACGACTTCTTTCTCGGCGGACAGAATATCCCCTGGTGGGCGGCCGGGCTCAGCATTTTTGGCAGTAAGCTCAGCGCATTGACTTTTATAGCCATCCCTGCCAAAACCTACGCGACGGACTGGACTTACATCTTTGCCAATGCGATGATCGTGGTGGTGGCCCCGATCGTGATCTGGTTCTTCCTGCCCTATTTCCGGAAGCTTAATATTACCAGCGTTTACGAATACCTGGCATTCCGTTTCAACAAAACGGTGAAGCTCGTCGGCAGTCTCACTTTTGTGATTTTTCAGGTAGGCCGGCTGGGCATCGTCATTTACCTGCCTGCATTGGTTTTGAGCACCGTCACAGGCATGAACCTGATGGTCTGCATTGTGCTCACGAGCCTCATTACGACCGCCTACACTATTTCGGGCGGCATCGAAGCGGTGGTCTGGACGGAGGTTATGCAGGTGGGCGTGCTGCTGGGCGGCGCATTTCTTAGCCTCTTTTTTATCGCCGACGCATCGGGTGGATTCGGTTCGCTGGTGTCGCAGGCAAATGCGGCCGATAAGTTTCATATGATCAACAGCGGGTGGGCCATCACGGAGCCCGTGTTGTGGGTGGTGCTGGTTGGCAACTTCCTGACCCAGATCGTCACCTATACTTCCGACCAGGTGGTGGTACAGCGTTACCTGACCACTTCCACCGAGGCAGAAGCCCGTCGCTCGATCTGGACCAATGCATTTCTGGTGGTCCCCGCCACGCTGATCTTCTTTTTGGTCGGAACGGCATTGTGGGTTTATTTCAAACAGCAACCGCAATTGCTCAATCCCATGGCCCGCACCGACGATGTTTTCCCCTGGTTCATATCCACCCAGCTTCCCGCCGGGCTGCGGGGGCTTGTGATCGCCGGATTGTTTGCGGCGACGATGTCCACCATCAGCTCATCCATGAACTCCATTGCTACCGTGGTAACCACCGACTTTTTCCAGCATTTTGTGCCAAAGTCAAGCGACAGCGAACGTTTCCGTTTCGCGCGTTACACGACTTTGGCATTGGGTATAGCGGGAATAGGCATTGCCGTCTGGCTCGTCTTTATCGAAAACAACAGCATCTGGGACCAATATCTGAAACTGATCGGGATTTTCGGAGGATGCCTGGCAGGCATGTTCGTGGCCGGAATATTCTTTCCTTCGATCAACAGCAAGGGCGTACTCATCGGGTTTTTCCTCAGCGCGATCCTGCTCTTTTTCGTGCAGGACAACGGCTGGGTGCATTTCTTTCTCTATCCCGGCGTCGGTATTTTCGGTTGCGTCATTTTTGGCTGGCTGATCAGCCGGGCCTTACCGGAAAAATAGGCTCCGGATCGCATTGGAACGGTTAAACAGGCAGGCGGTAGCCGTTCTGATACGACTTGGAAATCAGACGGTTCGCGGCAGGCTCCTGAAACTCGCCCTTCCCAGCATCCCAATGCACATCACTGCCTGTGCGGTAGGCGATATTTGCCATCTGGGAGAGGATAGCGACCTCCGCCCCGGCGCGGATAGGTGCGTGCAGATCTTCCATTTTACGCGACCTGATCACCTCTACGAAGTTCCGCGCATGTGCGTCCAGCCCGTTTTCGGCGGATTTCTGAAAAGGCACAGCCTCCATTTTTTGTCCGAAAGGCACAACCTCCCAGCCTTTCCGGTCGAGGATGAGCGTGCCGTTTTCACCCAGAAATGCAATGCCGTGCTCCCGGTTGTAAATGCCGGCCCCGTAGCCGATCACATGCTCCCATTGGATATTGAAATCTCCGTATTCAAAGAGAGCGGTAAGGGTGTCGGGCGCTTCCGCACCCGGGTTGCGGGCCATGCTGCCGCTCGCGCTCACCCTCTTCGGGTTTGCGGCGACTTTCATTCCGAGTAGCGCATAATCCAGCAGGTGTACGCCCCAGTCGGACACGATTCCTCCTGCATAGTCCCAGTACCACCGGAAACTTCCATGGAAACGATTTTTATTAAAAGGCCGCCTGGGCGCAGGACCCAGCCACATGGCGTAGTCCACCCCTGATGGCGCGGCGCTGTCGGGCAGTTGCAAAATCGGTTCGCCATAATTGAAATAACCCCATACCTTCACGAGCCCGATCTTACCCAGTTTCCCGGAATGCACGAATTCTACCGCATCGCGGAAATGCTTCTGGCTTCGCTGCCATTGCCCGACCTGCACCACGCGCTTGTATCGCTCCTGGGCCGCGACCATGGCGCGGCATTCGGCAATGGAGTTACCGATCGGCTTTTCCACGTAAACGTCCTTTCCGGCCTGGCATGCCTCGGCCATCATCAGGCAATGCCAATGGTCGGGTGTCCCGATCACCACCGCATCTATATCCTTATTTTCCAGCAACTTGCGATAGTCGCCATAGGTTTTCACCCTGATGTTTCGCTCGGCGAGTTCGGCGGCCCGCTTATCGAGCACATTTCGGTCGGCATCGCATACTGCGACGCATTCGACGCCCGGATTCTTAAGCATCGCATTCAGGTCGCCCCAACCCATGCTGTTGATGCCGATCGCAGCAACCCGGATCGTGTCGGCAGGTGTTGAGGTATGCGAAAAAGCGTTCGCTACCGGGGATACCAGCGGAGACAGCCCGGCACCGGCAACGGCTGCCGAGGTTGCACCTATGAACTTTCTTCTGGAAATTGTCATAACAGGTTGAGATCAGGAATAGCCTAAATAAGCGAATATTTATTAATATTCCACTTTTACAAACCCTCTGTATCCTTTCTGATCATATGTAATCCTTCCAGCCAGGCGAGCGCGGCCACGACGATAACCTGTAAGACCAGGAAAACTGCACCCCATATCGTAGCCGGTTGCCAGTAGCTCACCATCAGCAAGATGCTGACGCCGGCCCAGGCCCAGTTTGCACTGATCAGGCCCTGAAGCAGGCGTATCCGCACCGGATTTTGCAACACCAACGCCAATGCCAGCACCGCGTACAGGAAGGTAATCACCGAAACAGCCAGCAGGACCTTCTGCGGCAACCCGAGAAAGTCCGACCAGAATGCGTGCCCGGCGAGGCCTGCGATCCCGGTTACTCCTCCCAGAAAGGTATCGGCCCAAAGGACCCTTTTTAAACGGGGAATGCCAACGATCTGATGGTTCATAAACCTGAATAATATGCCTACCGGACCAAACGATTTGCAGATGCGCAACATGACGCTGATCGGCAAGAGTTCCCGCTGATGATCCTTAATTCCCTGTTACAGAACTACCAGCCTTCTTTTTTTCCATTCGCTCCCGCCCTTCATAGCGTCAAAAGTGCCAGGTTCCAGACAGGCTTATGCGTCTGATTAACACAAACTATTCTTGCAATATTTCAAATCGAAATTTCTGGCAGTCGCGGAAAAATTGCGCTGTTCCCGGGAAAATGTATGTTTTTTCTGGCAAAATCCCGTAATGACAACGTTCCCGGCAACGTCTGCGTAAAAAAATTAGCGCATTGCATTGGTCACCATTAAAAATGGCTTCAAATTAAGTCCGGTCAGTTATTCCCTGATCTGGTCGATATCGGAAAAATCATATTTTTAAGTTAATCCGAAAGCCAACCCAATTCTTAGCGAGCAAAGTTTTCATGAACATCAGATCTGTTTCGGACCAACATCTCGTCGACTCCCTTGGGGACGATGACGGAATTGCTTTCCGGGAGATCTACCAGCGTTACTGGAAAAAGATGTATCTCGTGGCGCTGCGGAAAATGGGCGATCACGAAGTGGTGGAGAGCATTGTGCAGGATGTTTTCCTGCGCCTGTGGGAACGCCGGCAGGTGGTGCGTGCCGATAACCTGGAAGCCTACCTCGTGACAGCGGTGAAGTATACGTGCATTAACTATATCAAATCCGAAATGGTCCACGAAAAGTACGTCAGCCATGCCTACGCAGGTGCGACCGATACGATCTGCTCCACCGAAGACCAACTGA